>NZ_JASJOY010000063.1:0-23803 GCF_031426985.1 Hydrogenophaga sp. | reverse complement strand
CCCTTGCTGCGGCCGGTGGTGCCGCTGGTGTAGAGGATGGCGGCCAGGTCGTCGTCTTGCCGCACGGCGGGCGTGTGGCGGTCGCTGTGGTGGGCGGCGCGATCGAGCAGACTGCCCGTTCGGTCGTCGCCCAGGGTGAACACGTGCTGCGTGCCGGCGGTGAAGGCGATCTTGCTGACCCAGCCGTGGTTCTTGGGGCTGCAGACCACCACCGCCGGCTCGGCGTTGCCGATGAAGTATTCGATCTCGGCGCTCTGGTAGGCCGTGTTCAGCGGCAGGAAGACGTGCCCCGCGCGCAGCGTGGCCAGGTACAGCACCATGGCCTCGACCGACTTTTCCACCTGCACCGCGATGCGCGAGGCGGGGGGCAGGTCCAGCGATTCGAGCAGGTTGGCCACCATGGCGGTGGCGCGGTCCAGGTCGCGCCAGGAATAGCGCAGCCCGTCATCCGTCTCGATGGCGGTGCGGTCCAGGTCGGCGGGGAAGGCGTCGCGCAAGGCGACGAACAGGTTCTGGTTGCTCATGGGGAAATGAGATGGGTGAGGTTCAGAAGTTCGGTGGGCGTTTGGCCAGAAAGGCGGCAATGCCTTCGCGGTGTTCGGCGCTGTCGGCGTAGTCGTAGGCGGTGGGCAGCAGCGCCTGGGCCGTCTGCCCATCTGCCAGGGCGCGCAGCATCTGCTTGTTCAGCCGGGCGGCCTGCGGGGCCAGGCGCGCGATGCGGTGCACGCGCTGCAGGGCCTCGGCCGGCACATCGGCATCGTGCATCACCGTCTGCACAAAGCCCCGCACCTGCATCGTGGGCGCGTCGAGCAGCGCCGCCTCCAGCAGCAGCTGGCGCGCCGTGGCCAGCCCCGTTTCGCGCGCCACCAGTTCGGCCTCGCGCGGCGCCATCGGAAACCCCAGCTTGGCGATCGGCGCGCCAAAGCGCGCGCCCTGCCCTGCGATGCGGATGTCGCAGCAACTGGCGATCTCCACGCCGGCGCCCATGCAGTTGCCTTCGATCTGCGCCACGATGGGCAGGTCGCACGCCAGCATGGCCGAGAGGCCGCCCCAGACATCGTTCTCGTGGAAGTCGCGCAGGCCCTCGGGATGGAAGCGGAAGTCGGTGTACTCGGCGATGTCGCCCCCGGCACAGAAATGACCGCCCTCGCCCGCCACCAGCACCGCGCGCACATCGGTGCGCTGCTGCAGGTCGGTGAACACCTGCCGCAACTCGCGCCACATCGCGCGCGACATGGCGTTGAACTTGGCCGGATTCGACAGGGTCACCAACGCCACAGCGCTGTGGTCGCCGCCATCGATCAGCAGACGAACGTGTCCAGACATGCGGTGCCTTCGGTGCGGGTTCAGTCGAGCTTGGCGCCCGAGGCCTTGACCACCTGGGCCCACTTCTTCAGCTCGGCCTTGACGAAGGCGTCGAACTGAGCGCCGTGCAGGTTGGGAAACTCGGCCCCTTGCGAGGCCCAGACCGCCTTGGCGTCATCGGCCTGAGCGGCTTTGCGGATCTCTTCGATGGCACGGGCCTGCGCATCGGCTGGTGTGCCTTTGGGCGCCCACACGCCGTACCAGGTGGTCACGTCGTAGTCGGGCAGGCCCAGTTCGGCCGCGCTGGGCACGTCCGGGAAGGCCGGGTTGCGCTTGTTGCCCGACACCATCAGCGCCTTGATGCGGCCACCTTTGATGTGACCAGCCGACGACCCCAGTCCGTCGAACATCATGTCCACATTGCCCGCAATCAGGTCGTTGAGCGCCGGACCGGCGCCGCGGTAGGGGATGTGGGTGATGAAGGTCTTGCTCTGCTGCTTGAACAGTTCACCCGCCAGATGGTGGGAGGTGCCTGCGCCGGCCGACCCATAGTTGAGCTTGCCAGGGTTGGCCTTGACTTTGGCCAGGAAGGCCTTGAAATCCATGTTGGCGTAGGCCTTGGCGTTCACCACCAGCACCTGCGGCACGCTGGCCACCAGGATCAGGGGCACCAGGTCCTTGTCGATGTCGTAGTCCAGCCGCGGGTACATGAATGGAGCGATGGTGTGGTGCACCGCCCCCATGAACAGGGTGTAACCGTCCGGGTTGGCCCGCGCGGCAATACCCGCGCCCAGCGTGCCGCCCGCGCCACCGCGGTTGTCGATCACCAGCGACTTGCCGCTGAGCTTGGTGAACTGCGCCGCCAGCGGACGTGCGAAGGCATCGGTGCCGCCGCCGGCCGGGAACGGCACGATCATGGTCACGGGCTTGCTGGGCCAGGTGCTCTGGGCGTGGCCGGCGGTGCCGTACACGGCGGCGCTGGCAGCGGCGATGCGCAGCACGTCGCGGCGGTTGAATCCTGTTGCTTGCATGGTGTTGTCTCCGTTGTGGTTGTGGTGAAAGCGTTGTGTGTCAGGGCAGCAGGTCCTTGATCGCCGGGGCGATCGGGATCTTGCCTTGCGCCAGGGCGGTCCGGTTTTTGTCGAGCTTCTTGAGGTCGTAGAGGTAGTTGACCATCAGGCCGTAGGACTGTTTGAAACCCTTGGCGGAGGGGTCGGCGGCCCAGTTCAGGCGCTCGACACGGGCGCCATTGCCCAGGTGGAAGCGGGCCACCGCGTCCAGCGGCTTGCCGTCCTGCAGCTCGCGCCCCAGGTAGCGCGCCGCCCATTGCTTGAGGGCCACGCGGGGCGGCGACTTCTCGGCCAGATCGGGGGCCGCGTCCCAGGCCTGCAGCAGCTCGGCCGGCGCGTTTTTGTTCAACCAGCTGCGCAGACCGGGAATCGGCGACAAGGTGGCGAAGGTCTTGAGGCGCGGGAACTCCTGGTGCAGGCTCTCGACCACGCGCTTGATCAGCGAATCACCAAAGCTCACGCCGCGCAGTCCGGCCTGGGTGTTGCTGATGGAATAGAAGATGGCGGTGGTGGCGCGGTCCAGGTCGGCCGGTGCGGCGGACTCGTCCAGCAGCGGCGTGATGCTCGCCGCGATCTCGTTGATCAGCGCGACCTCCACGAAGATCAGCGGCTCACCCGGCAGACGCGGGTGGAAGAAGCCGTAGCAGCGGCGGTCGCTGTCCAGCCGGTTCTTCACGTCGTCCCAGCTGCGGATGTCGTGCACCGCCTCGTACCTGATGAGTTTCTCCACCAGCGAGGCGGGCGAGTCCCAGCTGATGCGGCGCAGCTCCAGGAAGCCCACATCGAACCAGGTGGAGAACATGTACTCCATCTCCACGTCCAGCGCGAGCAGGCGCTTGTCGGACTTGAGCTGCGGCTGCATCTCGGCCCGCAGGCTCACCAGGAAGGGAATGCCGTCCGGGTGGGCGCTGAAGCGCTGCAGCAGGCGCCGCCGCGGCGACACCGTGGCGCGGCGGTACAGCACCTCGGCGGCGGCTTCGTCGGGCGTGCCCACCGTGGTCAGGTAGGTGGCCTGCGCAGCCTTCACCTGCGCCGGATCGGCCACAAAACGCTCGCTCATGAGCAGCCACAGGTCGCGCCGGTGGGCCGGCGTGGCGCTGGCGTACCAGTCGATCACGGCCCCCGCGCGCCGACCGCCTTCGACCTCGCTGACCAGCGGATCGACGATGGCTTTGAGCCCGTCCAGCGTGTGCCGCAGGGCGCGTGGCGACAGGGCCTCCTCACCTTGCCGCAGGCGGGCCTTGAGCCGCTCCTGGGTGGAGCGCACCGTCGCCGGCTCGGGCGTGCGCAGGCGCGCGACGCGTTCGGTCAACCATTCGCGGGTGTTCATGCCGAGATCCTCGAAGTCTGAAGACGGGCCAGTTCGCGCAGCGCCACGCGCTGGCGGGTGAGGTGGGTGCGCATGGCGGCCTCGGCGCCCTCGGCATCGTGCGCCTTCAGCGCCGCGTACACCGCCATGTGCTCCGACAGGCTTTGCTCCAGCCGGCCGGGCGCGTGCAGCTGCTGCAGGCGCGCCAGCTTGACGAGCTTGCGCAGGTCGCCGATCACCTGCGCCAGCCAGCGGTTGTTGGCCAGCAGGATGATGGCCTCGTGGATCGCGAAGTTGGTCTCGTAATACTCGGTGATGCGCTTGGCCTTGGCGCTGCGCTGCAGGCGGTCGTGCAGCTGCTCCAGGGCGGCCAGGTCGGCATCGGTGGCGTTGCGCGCGGCCTCGAAGGCACAGCGCCCTTCCAGCAGCGCGATCACCGGAAAAATCTCGTCCAGGTCCTGTTCGGTGATCTGGCTGACGAAGCAGCCCCGGCGCGGTTCGTGCCGCAACAGCCCCTCGGCCGTCAGCACCTTGAGCGCCTCGCGCAGCGGGGTGCGCGAGATGGACAGCTCGGCACACAGCGCCGGCTCGTCGACAAAGCTGCCCGGGGCCAGCTCGCCCGCGAAGATGCGCTCGCGCAGCTGGGCGGCCACTTCGTCGTGCAGGGAGTTGAGCACCAGTCGCATGGTTCCGGCTTTGTGATTATTCGTGATTACCTGTAATTACGGATAATTTTCATCACAAGGACGGATGCAAGCACCGGTGTTTACCCTTGCACCGCGACCGGCAATATTGAAAGATGAAGCGCCGGGGCGTCGATCCCGGCCTGTCTCAGGCCCCGCTACGGCGGCCGCACCACCACCAGATCACGGCACCGCCCACGATCATGGGCACGCACAGCCACTGCCCCATGCTCATGCCCAGCGACAGCAGGCCCAGATGGGCATCGGGTTCGCGGAAAAACTCGGCGATGAAGCGGAACACGCCGTAGCCGAACAGAAAGGCCGCCCCCACCTGCCCGGTGGCGCGCTGCTTGCGGGCGTACAGCCACAGCAGCACGAAGAGCAGCACCCCCTCCATCAGGAACTGGTAGACCTGTGAGGGATGGCGAGGCAGGTCGCCCGCGCCGCGGAACACCATGGCCCAGGGCAGCGACGGATCGGCCACACGCCCCCACAGCTCGCCGTTGATGAAGTTGCCCACGCGACCCGCCGCCAGGCCGGTGGGCACGCAGGGCGCCACAAAGTCCATCACCTGCAGCCAGGGGCGCTGGCGGCTGCGCGCGTACCAGACCATGGCCGCGATCACGCCCAGCATGCCGCCGTGAAAACTCATGCCCCCCTGCCAGACCGCAAACACTTCCAGCGGATGGCTCAGGTAGTAGGCCGGCTTGTAGAACAGGCAGTAGCCGATGCGCCCGCCCAGGACCACGCCCATGACGCCCAGAAAGAGGATGTCCTCGACGTCACGGGAGGTCCACGGCTGCGGCTGTCGAATGGACGCGAAGGGTTCGTGCTTCAGGCGCGCGCGGCCGAGCAGCACAAACAGGCCAAAGGCGGCGAGGTAGGTCAGGCCATACCAGTGGACGGCGAGCGGGCCGAGTTGCAGGGCGACGGGATCGATCTGGGGGTGCATCAACATGGCGGGGATTGTGCACGCTGCGCCCCACCCGGCCGGAGCCTGCGGTTTTGGACCCGTCACAAAACACAACAGCCTCCGAAGAGGCTGTTGTTGCCGGAGCACCTTGAGCGGAACTCAGTCGCCCAGCAGCGCCAAGTTGCGCACGGCGCCCTTGTCGGCCGAAGTGGCCAGCAGCGCATACGCCTTGAGCGCCGCCGACACCTTGCGCGGGCGCGGCTGGGCCGGCTTCCAGCCCAGGGCATCCTGCTCGGCACGGCGCTTGGCGAGTTCTTCGTCGCTCACCAGCACGTTGATGCTGCGGTTGGGGATGTCGATGCGGATGCGGTCACCCTGACGCACCAGGCCGATCGCGCCACCGGCGGCAGCTTCAGGCGAGCAGTGGCCAATGGACAGGCCTGAGGTGCCGCCCGAGAAGCGGCCATCGGTCAGCAGCGCGCAGGCTTTGCCCAGTCCCTTGGACTTGATGTAGCTGGTCGGATAGAGCATTTCCTGCATGCCCGGGCCGCCCTTGGGGCCTTCGTAACGCACGATCACCACGTCGCCGGCCTGGACCTTGTCGGCCAGGATCTCGGCCACGGCTTCGTCCTGCGACTCGGTCACGTAGGCCGAGCCTTCGAACACCAGGATGGACTCGTCCACCCCGGCGGTCTTCACCACACAGCCATCGAGCGCGATGTTGCCGCGCAGCACCGCCAGACCGCCCTCTTTCGAGAACGCGTGCTCAAACGAACGGATGCAGCCTTCGGCGCGGTCCAGGTCCAGGCTGGGCCAGCGCGTGGCCTGACTGAACGCCACCTGCGTCGGGATGCCGGCCGGGCCCGCCATGTAGAAGGTCTTCACCTCGTCCGACGGGCTTCGCGCGATGTCCCACTGGTCCAGCGCGTCCTGCATGGTCTTGGCGTGGATGGTGGGCACGTCGGTGTGCAGCTTGCCCGCGCGGTCAAGCTCACCCAGGATGGCCATGATGCCGCCGGCACGGTGCACGTCTTCGATGTGGTACTTGTTGGTGTTGGGCGCCACCTTGCACAGCTGCGGCACCGAACGCGAGAGGCGGTCGATGTCGGACATGGTGAAGTCGATGCCGGCTTCCTGCGCGATGGCCAGCAGGTGCAGGATGGTGTTGGTCGAGCCGCCCATGGCGATGTCCAGCGTGATCGCGTTTTCGAAGGCCTTGAAGCCCACGGCGCGCGGCAGCACCGACTCGTCACCCTGTTCGTAGTAACGCTCGCACAGCGCAACGGCGGTGCGACCGGCGCGCTTGAACAGCTGCTCGCGGTCAGCGTGGGTGGCCACCACCGTGCCGTTGCCCGGCAGGGCCAGGCCCAGCGCTTCGGCCAGGCAGTTCATGGAGTTGGCGGTGAACATGCCCGAGCAGGAACCGCAGGTCGGACAGGCCGAGCGCTCGACCTCGGCCAGATCGCTCTCGCTGACCTGGCTGTCCACGGCCATCACCATGGCGTCGACCAGGTCCAGCTTCTTGATTTCGATGGTCTGCGTCTGCGGGTTGGCCAGACGGGCCTTGCCGGCTTCCATGGGGCCACCGGAGACGAACACCACGGGAATGTTCAGACGCATCGCGGCCATCAGCATGCCGGGGGTGATCTTGTCGCAGTTGGAAATGCACACCAGCGCATCGGCGCAGTGGGCGTTGACCATGTACTCGACCGAGTCGGCAATCAGCTCGCGGCTGGGCAGCGAATACAGCATGCCGTCGTGCCCCATGGCGATGCCATCGTCCACCGCAATGGTGTTGAACTCCTTGGCCACACCGCCCGCCGCCTCGATCTCGCGCGCCACCAGTTGCCCCAGGTCCTTGAGGTGCACGTGACCGGGCACGAACTGCGTGAAGCTGTTGGCGATGGCGATGATGGGCTTGGCAAAGTCACCATCTTTCATGCCGGTGGCGCGCCACAACGCGCGGGCACCGGCCATGTTGCGACCGGCGGTGGAAGTCTTGGAGCGGTAGGCGGGCATGGTGAAGAACGTTCGGTGAAGGGGGAGCTGGAAGCGGGTGGAGATTATCCCGCAGCGGGTAAGGATGGACGGGTCACCGAGGCCACAGCCACGGACCGGTCAGGGACTCTGGGACGCAGGGAGTTTGCACAGCGCCTGGGGTCAGCGGCGCTTGGGTTTGATGCCCAGGGCCTCACGCTGTTTTTCGATGCGTTCGCGCTTCTTCTGGTCCATCTTTTCCATGGCCTTGCGTTTGGTGTAGCCCGTGGCGTCGGCCCACGCCCACCAGACCACGGCCATCGCAAATGGCGAGAGCACCCACCACCACGACCAGTCGGCCACGGCACCGATCTGCAGGTATTTCAGTAGCAACAGGGCCACGCCTGCGATGAGGAAATACATCACACCCTCCGGTAAAGGACTCATGAAGCCCGCAAGAAACTGTAAGCACGCGTATCAGGCGATCGGCGCTGGGTAAAATTGGGCCTGCGAGCTTTTCGCTTTCACCCACGAGGAAACATCCATGAAACGCGCTCTGATGATTATGGCCGCAGTGGCCGCTGTCTCCGCCCCGGCAATGGCCGACGAAGCCCTGGCCAAGAGCAAGAACTGCATGGCCTGCCATGCCGTTGACAAGAAGCTGGTCGGCCCGGCTTACAAGGACGTGGCCAAGAAGTACGCCGGCGACGCCAAGGCCGCCGACAAGCTGGCCGAGAAGATCGTCAAGGGCGGTTCCGGCGTCTGGGGCGCGATCCCCATGCCCGCCAACACCCAAGTGAACGCCGCCGACGCCAAGAAGCTGGCCACCTGGGTGCTGGGCCTGAAGTAATCCACTTCACGCCACACACAACAAAAAACCCGCTGGTTGCCCAGCGGGTTTTTTGTTGCCCGATGCCGGTAGGCATCGGGCGGGACCTCGATCAAGATCAGTTGTTTTCCGACAGCTGGTCCAGGATGGCCGGGTTCTCCAGGGTCGAGGTGTCCTGCGTGATCGCCTCGCCCTTGGCGATCGAGCGCAGCAGGCGGCGCATGATCTTGCCCGAGCGGGTCTTGGGCAGGTTGTCCCCGAAGCGGATGTCCTTGGGCTTGGCGATCGGGCCGATTTCCTTGCCCACCCAGTCGCGCAGCTCTTTGGCAATCGCCTTGGCTTCGTCGCCGGAGGGGCGCGAGCGCTTGAGCACAACGAAGGCCACGATGGCTTCGCCGGTCAGGTCGTCCGGACGGCCCACCACGGCGGCTTCGGCCACCAGATCGCTCTTGCCGACCAGGGCCGACTCGATCTCCATCGTGCCCATGCGGTGGCCGGACACGTTCAGCACGTCGTCGATGCGACCGGTGATGCGGAAGTAGCCGCGGTCGGCGCTGCGCACCGCGCCGTCGCCGGCCAGGTAATAACCCTTGAGCTCTTCGGGGAAGTAGCTCTTCTTGAAGCGCTCCGGGTCGCCCCAGATGGTGCGGATCATCGACGGCCAGGGCTTCTTGACCACCAGGATGCCGCCGGCGCCGTTGGGCACATCGGTCCCGGTCTCATCGACGATGGCGGTGGTGATGCCCGGCAGCGGCAGCGTGCAGGAGCCCGGCACGAGCGGCGTGGCGCCCGGCAGCGGGGTGATCATGTGACCACCGGTTTCGGTCTGCCAGAAGGTGTCCACGATCGGGCAACGCTCGCCACCGACGTGCTTGTAGAACCACATCCAGGCTTCGGGGTTGATGGGCTCACCCACCGAACCGAGCAGGCGCAGGCTGGACAGATCGGAACGCGCCGGGTGCACTTTTTCGTCGGCCTCGGCGGCTTTGATCAGCGAACGGATGGCCGTGGGCGCCGTGTAGAAGATGGTGCACTTGTGGCGCTCGATCATCTGCCAGAAGCGGCCGGCGTTCGGGTAGGTGGGCACGCCTTCGAACACGATCTGCGTCGCGCCAGCGGCCAGCGGACCATAGGCCACATAGCTGTGGCCGGTGATCCAGCCGATGTCGGCGGTGCACCAGAAGATGTCACTGTCCTTCAGGTCGAAGGTCCAGTTCATGGTGAGGTTGGCCCACAGCAGGTAGCCACCGGTGCTGTGCTGCACGCCCTTGGGGGTGCCGGTGGAGCCGGAGGTGTAGAGCACAAACAGCGGGTGCTCGGCGCTCACCATCTCGGCCGGGCAGTCGGTCGACTGACCGGCCATCACTTCGTGCATCAGGCTGTCACGACCGGCCACCATGTTGACGGCGGTGGGCGTGCGCTGGAACACGATCACGTCCTTGATGGTTTCGCAGCCGCCCATGGCGATGCCTTCGTCCACGATGGACTTGAGCGGCAGTTCCTTGCCGCCGCGCAGCTGGTAGTTGGCGGTGACCACGGCCACGGCGCCGGCATCGCGGATGCGTTCCTGAAGCGCCTTGGCCGAGAAGCCACCGAACACCACGCTGTGGGTCGCGCCGATGCGGGCGCAGGCCTGCATGGCCACCACGCCTTCGATGGTCATGGGCATGTAGATGACGACGCGGTCACCCTTCTTCACGCCCTTGGCCTTGAGCGCATTGGCGAACTGCGACACCTTGTTCAGCAGTTCGCGGTAGGTGACCTTGGTCACTTCGCCGCCGTCGGCTTCAAAAATGATGGCGGTCTTGTTCTCGACCGGCGTGCCCATGTGGCGGTCCAGGCAGTTGTAGGAGGCGTTCAGTTCACCGTCTTCGAACCACTTGTAGAAAGGCTTGTTGGACTCGTCCAGCACCTTGGTGAAGGGCTTGTGCCAGGTCAGCGTCTCGCGGGCCTGTCTGGCCCAGAAGCCTTCGAAGTCTTGTTCGGCCTCAGCGCACAGGGCGTTGTAGGCGTCCATGCCCGCGATGCGCGCGGCTTTGACGGTGGCTGCGCTGGGTTCGAACACGCGATTCTCGACCAGGGTGGACTCGATGGCCGACGACGGTGTGGACATGGTTTGTCTCCTTGCTATGGGGTGAAAAATGGAACCGGGAGACTGTGCGCAGCAGCTCTTACGAGCCACTTACATGCCCTCCGGCGGGCCTTGCCGCAGGTGCCGGCAGCCCAGGGTGGAGCCTCCTACAATTCCAGCCTGCGCGAGGCCGCGCACGCGTATTTTTTTGAGAATTTCTGCGCCCTGCGCCTGAACACCACCACCATGAGCGATCCCGTCAAGACCCCGGGCACCACGCGTGCCCTGCCCAACCTGATCTTTGCCAGCCGCTGGCTGCAGCTGCCGCTGTACATCGGACTGATCGGAGCGCAGGCCGTCTACGTGTTCCAGTTCTGGGTGGAGCTGGTGCATCTGATCGAAGCCGCTTTCGGCAACCAGACGGCCCTGGCCACGCTGGTCAAGAGCAGCGGCTACCAGGCGGCGGCCATCCTCGGACCCGACGGCAAAGTCATCGGCTTCGAGGCCATCACGCACCTGAACGAGACCATCATCATGCTGGTCGTGCTGGCCCTGATCGACGTGGTGATGATCAGCAACCTGCTGATCATGGTCATCGTCGGCGGCTACGAAACCTTCGTCAGCCGCATGCACCTGGAGAGCCACCCCGACCAGCCCGAATGGCTCAGCCACGTCAACGCATCGGTGCTCAAGGTCAAGCTGGCCACGGCCATCATCGGCATCAGCTCGATCCACCTGCTCAAGACCTTCATCAACGCCGCCAACTACGACGAGAAGGTGCTGATCTGGCAGACCGTGATCCACTTCGTCTTCCTGCTCAGCGCCATGGCCATCGCCATGGCCGACCGCATCATGCACCCGGTCTCCGAGGTGGCCGACCACTGACCACGCGGCGGGCCGCCCATCCGGGCGATTTCCTCAGCGACCGACCATATGGGACGGCACCACCCATCGGTCGTAGTCCTCGGCCGTGACCAACCCCGAGGCCAGGGCCGCCGCCCGCAAATCGACCCCCTCCTCCAGCGCCTGCTTCGCGATGGCCGCCGCTCGGTCGTAGCCGATGTGAGGCACGAGCGCGGTGACCAGCATCAGCGAACGCGCCAGGTGCCGCGCGATCGGCTCCAGCCGCGGCTCGATGCCCCGGGCACAGTGCCGGTCGAAGGCCGACATGGCATCGGCCAGCAGGCGCAGGCTCTGCAGCACGTTGTGCGCCACCAGGGGCCGAAACACGTTGAGTTCGAACTGCCCCGACGCGCCACCGATCCCGACAGCCACGTCGTTGCCCATCACCTGGACACAAACCATGGTCAGGGCCTCGCACTGGGTCGGGTTGACCTTGCCGGGCATGATGGATGAGCCGGGTTCGTTGTCCGGTATCGAGAGTTCGCCCAGGCCGCTGCGCGGGCCGCTGGCCAGCCAGCGCACATCGTTGGCGATCTTCATCAGACCCACCGCCAGCCCTTTGAGCGCGCTGTGGGCGTGCACCAGCGCATCGCAAGCCGCCAGCGCTTCGAACTTGTTGGGTGCGCTGATCAGCGGCCAGCCGGTGTCGCGCGCCAGCTCGGCCGCCACCGCCTCGCCAAACCCGGCGGGTGCGTTGAGTCCGGTGCCAACGGCCGTGCCGCCGATGGCCAGTTCGTGCAGGTGGGGCAGCGCCTGCCGGATGTGCTGTTCGGCCTGCCCCAGCTGCGCAGCCCAGCCCGACATTTCCTGCCCCAGCGTGATCGGCGTGGCGTCCTGCAGGTGGGTGCGCCCCACTTTCACGATGCCGTCGAATGCCTGAGCCTTGGCCTCCAGGGTCTGCCGCAGGCCGCCCAGGGCGGGCAGCAGGTGCTGAACCACGCCTTCGATGGTTGCCAGGTGCATGGCCGTCGGGAACACGTCGTTGGACGACTGGCTGCGGTTGACATCGTCGTTCGGATGCACCAGCCGCCCCGTGCCGACCGCGCCACCGAGCAGCTGGCTGGCCCGGTTGGCCAGCACCTCGTTGAGGTTCATGTGGGTCTGCGTGCCCGACCCCGTCTGCCAGACCCGCAGCGGAAACTCGTCGTCGTGGCGCCCGGCGATCACTTCGTCCGCAGCGGTGACGATGGCTTCGGCCACCGGGGCGTTCAGGCCCGCCAGACGCGCGTTCACGACCGCACTGGCCCGCTTGACCCGGGCCAGCGCCCGTATCAGCTCGGGCGGCATGCGTTCGCTGGAAATGCCGAAGTGCACCAGTGAGCGCTGTGTCTGTGCGCCCCACAGGCGATCGGCCGGCACCGCCATGGCGCCCATGCTGTCGGTTTCAGTGCGCGTCTGCTTCCCGGTGTTCATGGCAAGGCTCCCGTCGTCAGCCAGCCCGAGGGCCGACCTGTCAAAATAGGCGGCCGCCTCACCGTAACAGACCGCAGGCGCCCTGCACACCGCCCGCCGGTTACCCACGTCACCCCCATAGCCACCCGCGATTCCAGCCATGACCACCCTGATCCGCCAGAACGACCTGATCGAGTCCGTCGCCGCCGCCCTGCAGTACATCAGCTATTACCACCCGGCCGACTACATTGCCCACCTCGCCCGCGCCTACGAACGCGAGCAGAGCGCCGCCGCCAAGGACGCGATCGCGCAGATCCTGACCAACAGCAAGATGAGCGCCACCGGCCACCGCCCGATCTGCCAGGACACCGGCATCGTCAACGTGTTCCTGAAGATCGGCATGGATGTGCGGCTCGAAGGTTTCACCGGCAGCCTGGACGACGCCATCAACGAAGGCGTGCGCCGCGGCTACAACCACCCCGACAACACGCTGCGTGCCAGTGTGGTGGCCGACCCGCAGTTCGCCCGCAAGAACACCAAGGACAACACGCCGGCCGTGATCTTCACCGAGATCGTGCCCGGCAACACCGTGGAAGTGACCGTGGCGGCCAAGGGCGGCGGCTCCGAGAACAAGTCCAAGATGGTCATGCTCAACCCCGGTGACAACGTGGTCGACTGGGTGCTCAAGACCGTGCCCACCATGGGCGCCGGCTGGTGCCCGCCGGGCATGCTGGGCATCGGCATCGGCGGCACCGCCGAGAAGGCTGTGCTGATGGCCAAAGAGAGCCTGATGGACGACATCGACATGTACGAACTGCAGGCCAAGGCGTCCAAAGGCGAGAAACTCAGCCAGCTCGAAGAAATGCGCCTGGAGCTGTACGAGAAGGTCAATGCCCTGGGCATTGGCGCGCAGGGTCTGGGTGGCCTGACGACCGTGCTGGACATCAAGATCAAGATGTACCCCACGCACGCCGCCAGCAAGCCGGTGGCCATGATCCCCAACTGCGCAGCCACGCGCCACGCCCACTTCGTGCTCGACGGCAGCGGCCCGGCCTACATCGACCCGCCGAGCCTGGACCTCTGGCCCGACGTGGCCTGGACCCCCGACTACGTCAAGAGCAAGAAGGTGGATCTCAACGCCCTCACCGCCGCCGAAGTGGCGAGCTGGAAGCCGGGCGACACCCTGCTGCTCAACGGCAAGATGCTCACCGGCCGCGACGCTGCGCACAAGCGCATCCAGGACATGCTGGCCAAGGGCGAGCCGCTGCCGGTGGACTTCACCAACCGCGTCATCTACTACGTGGGCCCGGTCGATCCGGTCAAGGACGAGGCCGTCGGCCCCGCCGGCCCCACCACCGCCACCCGCATGGATGGCTTCACCGACATGATGCTGGCCCAGACCGGCCTGATCGCCATGATCGGCAAGGCCGAGCGCGGCCCGGTCGCCATCGAGGCGATCAAGAAGCACAAGTCGGCCTACCTCATGGCCGTGGGCGGCGCCGCCTACCTGGTCTCCAAGGCCATTAAGACCGCCAAGGTCGTGGGCTTCGCCGACCTGGGCATGGAAGCCATCTACGAATTCGACGTGGTGGACATGCCTGTGACCGTCGCGGTGGATGCCGGCGGCACCAGCGCCCACATCACCGGCCCGGCCGAGTGGAGCCAGCGCATCGCCTCGGGCGAGTTCAAGGGCATCACCGTCGCCAGCGCTTGAGCCAGCACGGCCACACCATCGGCGTTTTCGACAGCGGGGTCGGCGGCCTGAGCGTGCTGCGGGCCTTGCTGGCCGAGCTGCCCCACGCCCGTTTCGTTTACGTGGCCGACCGTGCGTACGCCCCCTACGGGGAGCGCACGGCCGATGAGGTGACGGAGCGCTCGCAGCGCATCGTGGGGCAGCTGCGCAGCGAGTACCCGCTGGACACGCTGGTGGTGGCCTGCAACACGGCCACGGCACAGTCCATCGACGCGTTGCGCCACACCCACCACGACCTGCCGTTCGTGGGCGTGGAGCCGGCGCTCAAGCCCGCCGCCGCATTGAGCCAGACGCGGCACATCGGCGTCATGGCCACCCGCGGCACGCTGGCCAGCGGCCGATACCACAAGCTGCAAGAACGGCTGGAGCACGGCGGCGATGCGCACCGCCCGCACTTCCACAACCAGCCCTGCGACGGGTTGGCCGACGCCATCGAGCGGGGTGACAAAGACCTGACCCGCACGCTGTGCGAGCGCTACGTGTCGGCACTGCAGCAGCAGGCACCGGCCGACGGGCCGATCGACACCCTGGTGCTGGGCTGCACGCACTACCCGTTCGAGGCCGAATTGCTGCAAGGCCTGTGCGGCCCTTCGGTGCGACTGGTGGAAACCGGTGCGCCGGTGGCCCGCCGCACCCGCGAGGTGCTGCACGATCGTGCTCCGCTGTCCAGCGCCCCCCTGCCCCGCTTGACCCTGCTCTCGACCAGCCAGCCTGAGGCGCTCAGCGCCGTGGCCCTGCGTTGGCTGGGCCTTGCCACACCCGCCGCGCTCTGGTCCTGCTGAACCTGTGCCTCATCCGCGCCCAGCGCTGCTCAGCAAAGCCCGTTCACGGCCACGCGCCATGTCCACCGGCCACAGTAGCAGCAGGCCCAGCAGGAACAGCACCGCCGTCGCGGCAATGGCCACCCGCTGATTGCCGCCCGTGGCCCAGGTGATGGCACCGTAGCTCAGCGGCCCCAGGATGCTCGCCAGCCGCGTGGCGAAGGTCCACAGACCATAGAACTCGGCCAGCTGTGCGGGTGGCGCCAGCAGCCCCGCCATGGCCCGCCCGGCCGACTGGCTGGACCCCATGCACACCCCCGCTATGGCGGCGGCGTACCAGAAGCCGCCTTTGGTGGTGGTCAGGGCGGCGATCACACAGGTCGCGACCCAGCCCAACAGGGTGACGGCCAGCGCCCGCTTGTGGCCCAGCCGGTCCTGTCCATACCCAAAGGCGAAGGCCCCCAGAGCCGCCGCGATGTTGAGCACAAAGATCAGCACCATCGTCTCCTGCTGGACGAAGCCGATCACCTGCTCGGCGTAGATCGCCGCCAACGCGATGGTGACTGCAACGCCCCCTTGATAGGCCACCGCGCAGCCGAGGAGCCACATGAAATCGCGGTGGTCCCTGGCCTGTTCAAAGGTGCGGCGCAACTGGCGCAGCGCGTTGCGCTCGCCGGCCAATCGCTCCTCGGGCAGCGCCGCCCCCGTGCGCCCGGTCCGTTCTTGCAGCAGCGAGAAGGTCACCAGCGCCGCGGCGCCAAACAAGACCGCCGTGATCCACATGGTCACCGGCACGAAGTCGGCCGCCTGCTGGCCTTGCGACTGAGCCCACAGCACGTAGGCCAGACTCAGGCCCAGCGCCAGCATGCCCCCCAGATAGCCCAGGCTCCAGCCCCAACCGCTGACCCTGCCCATGGCTTCGGGACGCGCCAGCTCCGGCAGAAACGCCGCCGCGAGGGACTCGCCCCAGGCAAAAAACACGTTGGAAATCGCCACCAGCAGCATGCCCAGCAGCACGGCCCCGGGCCCCACCGCGGCCAGGGCGGCCGTCCCCAGCACGCAACCCACGGTCGAGAACACGAGCAGGCGCTTCTTGGCCCCACGCCGATCGGCCCAGGCACCGATCACCGGCATGGTGAACATCACGATCGCGTTGGAAATACCGAGTGCGAGCGTCCAGGCGAACGTCGCCCACTCCGCACCACCCGCCACCGCCCCAACAAAGTACGCGGCGAAAACCGCTGTGAGCACCACCGTGGTGTAGCCCGAATTGGCGAAGTCGTACATCGCCCAACCGAACACCTCGCGCTTGCGCACGCCTGGGTTCAAGGCATCGGATGCAAACATGACCATGACCATGGCCGCTCCAGCGGCGCCGCGGACCGGCGCCCGTCCATGGCAGTCTAGGGCCAGGGCGTAACGGAGCGCAGCGCTCAGTCCTCAGTGCAGATGGCGGGGCTTGCGCGGGCCACCATGGCCCGACGGACCGCCATAACCACGCGGGGGTTTGCCCAGTTGCATGGAATTGACCAGAGCGTCAAAGCGCTGGTTGAACAGCTTGTCGATGGCCTCCACCACCTCGCCCAGCTCGGACGCATCGAAATGCCGCTCCATCATGTGCACCACGTCCTGCACCAGCAGGTCACGCTGCACCTGCATGATGGCAGCCGGCGTCGGCCCGACAAAACACATCATGAAATCGTCGCGAGCCTCTTCGTCTTCAGGAGCTTCTTCTTCGTCGAACTCGGTGTCGTAGAACGAAACTTCGAGCGGCGCGCCGGCCGAAGCGATCTCGTTGAGCCCCATGCAGGCCTCTTCGATCACCAGACGGAAATCCTCGTCACCAGGGACCGTCCAGCACATTTGCAGCACATGGGCCTCGGCGTCGAAACGGATACCCGGCTCATCTTCATAAGCGCTCTCGGCCGCTGCAGCCAGCGAGCGGGCCCCGGCGTACTGCCACAGGGGCTTGAGCGCGTCCTGGATCTGGCCGTAAACCACGTCATCCCGCAGCGGCACATCTCCATGCACATGGATCTCGAAGGGCGCGTTGTATCGTGTCATGGAAACTCACTGTACCGGCGACGCCGGAAAAAGCCTAGGGCCTGCTGGTGCCTCGAACCGGACTTGAACCGGTACAGCCCGTTAAGGCCGGCGGATTTTAAGTCCGCTGTGTCTACCCATTCCACCATCGAGGCAAGCGGGCGATTGTCGCAGGTTCACCCAACGACTCCTGAAACACCAGGGAATGGGACCACAAAGACAAACGGGAAGCCAGGCTTCCCGTTTGTGGAGTGTGGAGCGGGAAACGAGATTCGAACTCGCGACCTCAACCTTGGCAAGGTTGCGCTCTACCAACTGAGCTATTCCCGCAATAAAAGTCCAGTGTGACTGGAGGCGCGACCCGGAGTCGAACCGGGCTAGACGGATTTGCAATCCGTTGCATAACCGATTTGCTATCGCGCCCGATCCGAAAGCTCGACAACTGGGCCATCGCCTTCGATAAAAAAGGGAAGCTGGGCTTCCCTTTTTACAAACTGGAGCGGGAAACGAGATTCGAACTCGCGACCTCAACCTTGGCAAGGTTGCGCTCTACCAACTGAGCTATTCCCGCATGTTTCTGACGTTTGGTGAAGTTCGTCAGAAGCTGAAATTCTAGCGCAAAAAACGCGGGTTTTTCAAGTGCCCCGCATTTTTTGCTCAGTGCTTCACAGCGTCCGGTGCGGACGCGGGAGGGCGCCCTGCAGCCGCAGCCAACTGGGCCGCGACCTCTTCCTCGGTCAGGGGCACGGGCACGCGCTCCAATGCAACGGACAGCACCTTGTCGATCCATTTCACCGGCACGATCTCCAGCCCTTGTTTGACGTTGTCGGGAATGTCGGCCAAGTCCTTGACGTTCTCTTCGGGAATGATCACGGTCTTGATACCGCCCCTCAGAGCGGCCAGCAGTTTCTCCTTCAGCCCGCCAATCGCCGTGACCTCGCCACGCAAGGTGATCTCGCCGGTCATGGCCACGTCAGCGCGCACCGGGATGCCGGTCAGCGACGACACCAGGGCCGTCGTCATCGCCGCACCAGCACTGGGCCCATCTTTGGGCGTGGCGCCATCGGGCACGTGGATGTGGATGTCGCGCTTCTCAAACATCTCGTCCTTGATGCCCAACATGCGCGCGCGGCTGCGCACCACGGTGCGCGCGGCCTCCACCGACTCCTTCATCACGTCGCCCAGCGAACCGGTGCGGGTGATGACACCCTTGCCGGGCATGATGGCGACCTCGATGGTCAGCAGGTCGCCCCCCACCTCCGTCCAGGCCAGACCGACCACCTGGCCCACCTGGTTCTGCTGCTCGGCGCGACCGTAGGTGTACTTGCGCACCCCCAGGAAATCGCTCAGGTTCTCGGCCGTGACCTTCACCGTCGGCGTGTACTTCTTGAGCAACAAGCCCTTGACGACTTTGCGGCAGATCTTGGAGAGCTCGCGCTCGAGCGACCGCACACCCGCCTCACGGGTGTAGTAGCGCACGATGTCGCGCACCGCTTCGTCGCTGACGTCCATCTCGCCTTCGCGGATGCCGTTGTTCTTGACCTGCTTGGGCAGCAGATAGCGAACCGCGATGTTGGTCTTTTCGTCTTCGGTGTAACCCGAGAGGCGGATCACCTCCATCCGGTCCAGCAAGGCCGGCGGAATGTTCATCGAATTCGAGGTGGCCACGAACATGACGTCCGACAGATCGAAATCGACCTCGACGTAATGGTCGGCGAAGGTGTGGTTCTGCTCAGGGTCCAGCACCTCCAGCAGCGCAGCCGACGGGTCGCCACGGAAATCCGTGCCCAGCTTGTCGATCTCGTCGAGCAGGAACAGCGGGTTGCGTGTGCCCACCTTGGACAGGCTCTGCAGCACCTTGCCCGGCATGGCGCCGATGTAGGTGCGGCGGTGGCCGCGGATCTCGGCCTCGTCGCGCATGCCGCCCAGCGCCATGCGCACGTACTTGCGACCGGTGGCCTTGGCCACCGACTGCCCCAGCGAGGTCTTGCCCACGCCCGGTGGGCCGACCAGACACAGGATCGGCGCCTTGACTTTGTCCACGCGCTGCTGCACCGCGAGGTATTCGAGGATGCGGTCCTTGACCTTGTCCAGACCGTAGTGGTCTTCGTTGAGCACGTCCTCGGCATGCGCCAAGTCGTGCTTGATCTTGGTCTTCTTGCTCCAGGGCAGGGCCACCAGCGCATCGATGTAATTGCGCACCACGGTGGCCTCGGCCGACATGGGCGACATGAGCTTGAGCTTTTTGAATTCCGCGTCGGCCTTCTTGCGGGCCTCGGCCGGCATCTTGGCGAGCTTGATCTTCTTCTCGATCTCCTCGATGTCGGCGCCCTCTTCGCCTTCGCCAAGCTCTTTCTGGATCGCCTTGACCTGTTCGTTCAGGTAGAAGTCGCGCTGGTTCTTCTCCATCTGGCGCTTGACGCGACCGCGGATCTTCTTGTCGACGTTGAGGATGTCGACCTCGCGCTCGAGCTGCTCGAACAGGTTTTCCAGCCGCTTGTTGACCGGGTCGAGATCCAGCACCACCTGCTTGGACTCGAGCTTGAGCGGCAGGTGGGCGGCAATGGTGTCGGCCAGACGCCCCGGATCGTCGATGCTGGAGATCGAGGTCAGGATCTCGGACGGAATCTTTTTGTTGAGCTTGACGTACTGGTCGAACTGCTGCATCACCGCGCGGCGCAGGGCTTCGAGTTCTGTGGCGTGAGCTTCCGAGCGCTCCTGCACCGGATCGACCGGCGCCACGCTGGCCACGAAGTGGCTCTCGCCATCGCGAATGGCCAGCACCTTGGCGCGCTGAACACCTTCCACCAGCACTTTCACCGTGCCGTCGGGCAGCTTGAGCATCTGCAGGATGGTGGCGACACAGCCCATCTCGAACATGTCGTCGGTGGACGGCTCGTCCTTGGCCGCGGCCTTCTGCGCCACCAGCATGATGCGGCGCTCGGCCTCCATCGCCGATTCCAGCGCCTTGATGCTCTTGGGGCGCCCCACGAACAGAGGAATGACCATGTGCGGGAAGACCACCACATCGCGCAGAGGCAACAGGGGCAGGTCAACCGGCGTGCTGGGCAGTGGGATTTGTCCGGACATGTTTGAACCTCAACAGATTGGGCTGGGTGGCGGACGCCGTGAATGGACGCCCGCCCCCGGATGCAACGAAAGACCGCTCAGGCCTGCTTGGCCGCTTCGCGGTAAACCAGCAGAGGCGCCTTGTTCTCTTCGATGGTGGATTCGTCCACCACCACTTTTTCCACGTTGCTCATGCCTGGCAGATCGAACATGGTGTCGATCAGCGCGTTTTCCAGTATCGAGCGCAGACCACGTGCGCCGGTCTTGCGCGCCAGCGCCTTGCGGGCGATGGCCTTGAGTGCTGCGGGCCGGACTTCGAGCTCAGCACCTTCCATGGACAGCAGACGCGAGAACTGCTTAACCACCGCGTTCTTGGGTTCGGTGAGGATTTCGACGAGCGCATCCTCGCTGAGTTCCGCCAGGCTGGCGATCACCGGCAGGCGTCCGACCAGTTCGGGGATGAGGCCGAACTTGATCAGATCCTCGGGCTCGATGTCCTTGAACGATTCGGTGAGGCTGCGCTGCTGCTTGCTCTTGACCACGGCACCGAAGCCCATGCCGGACGCCTCGGTGCGGTTTTCGATGATTTTTTCCAGCCCCGCGAAGGCGCCACCACAGATGAACAGAATGTTCGTGGTGTCGACCTGCAGGAAGTCCTGGTTGGGGTGCTTGCGCCCGCCCTGCGGCGGCACGCTGGCCATGGTGCCTTCCACCAGCTTGAGCAAGGCCTGCTGCACGCCCTCACCCGACACGTCACGGGTGATGGACGGGTTGTCGGACTTGCGCGTGATCTTGTCGATTTCGTCGATGTAGACGATGCCCTGCTGGGCGCGATCGACGTCGTAGTTGCAGCTTTGCAGCAGCTTGGCCACGATGTTTTCCACGTCTTCGCCCACGTAACCGGCCTCGGTCAACGTGGTGGCATCGGCCATCACGAACGGCACGTTGAGCATGCGTGCCATGGTCTGGGCCAGCAAGGTCTTGCCCGAACCCGTGGGGCCGATCAGCAGGATGTTGCTCTTGGCGAGCTCCACGTCGTCCTTGCGGGCGGTCTGCTTGTGGCGCAGGCGCTTGTAGTGGTTGTAGACCGCCACGGCCAGCGCGCGCTTGGCGTTGTCCTGGCCGATCACATAGTGGTCGAGGTTGGACTTGAGCTGCGCCGGCGTGGGCAGGTCGTCGCCCTGCGCCTTGACGGCGTCCAGGCCCGGCAGTTCGTCGCGAATGATGTCGTTGCACAGCTCGATGCATTCATCGCAGATGAACACCGAAGGGCCGGCGATCAGCTTTTTGACCTCGTGCTGGCTCTTGCCACAAAACGAGCAGTAGAGCGCTTTTTCACTGGAGGCGGCTTTTTTGTCGGCCATGGAAGGAGGTCAGGTAGACGGTAATGGGGGCGTCGAGAACAATGATAGTCCAACGCCCCATGGGCCCAAACGCCCGAAAAGCACCCTTTTTGGTGCGAATCCGGGCGTTTGGGGCCGGGTTTTGGGCTTCAGCAGGCGAATCAGGCCGCGCGCTTGTCGATCACCTTGTCGATCAGGCCGTATTCGGCCGATTCGGCGGCCGACATGTAGTAGTCGCGCTCCGTGTCGCGGGCAATGCGCTCCAGCGGCTGCCCGGTGCGTTCGGCCAGGATCTTGTTGAGCTGCTCGCGGGTCTTGAGGATCTCGCGGGCTTGGATTTCGATCTCTGTGGCCTGGCCACGGCTGCCGCCCGATGGCTGGTGAATCATGATCTTGGAGTTCGGCAGCGAGAAGCGCTTGCCTTTGGTGCCGGCGGCCAGCAGGAACGCGCCCATGCTGGCGGCGAAGCCACAGCACAGCGTGGAGACGTCCGGCTTGATGAAATTCATGGTGTCGAAAATCGCCATGCCGGCGCTGACCGAGCCACCGGGCGAGTTGATATAGAACGAAATGTCCTTGTCGGGGTTTTCGCTCTCCAGGAACAGCAGCTGCGCCACCACCAGATTGGCCGAATGGTCATTGACCTCGCCCACCAGAAAGATCACCCGCTCCTTGAGCAGCCGCGAATAGATGTCGTAGGCACGCTCGCCACGACCCGAGGTTTCGATCACCATGGGCACCATGCCCAGACCCTGAATGTCCATTGCGCTCATGCGTTTCTCCGTGTAATGCGTTGCGATGTGACGCTACTGTAACCAACCCGACAAGGCCGCCATGGCGTGTCGGACTTCGGCCTTGGCTGCATATTGCGCGCCCGGCGCAGAACGCAAGCCCCCGACAAAAAAAAGGGCGGATCGCTCCGCCCTTTGTGTCCGGAAACCCGGTCAGGCTCAGGCCTGGCCCATCAGCTCGTCAAAGCCGATCGCCTTGTCGGTGATCTTGGCCTTGGACAGCACGAATTCGGTCACGTTGTTCTCGATCACGATGGCCTCGACTTCGGCCATGCGGCGGTTGTCGCTGGTGTACCAGCGCACCACGTCCGCCGGCTTTTCGTAGGAAGCGGCCAGTTCTTCGATGTGTGCCTTGATCTGATCGGGCGTAGCGTGCAGTTCGTTGGAACGCACCAGCTCGGCCACCACCAGACCCAGACGCACGCGGCGCTCGGCCTGGGGGCGGAACAGCTCTTCGGGGATCGGCGCCTTGTCGGCATCCTTCACGCCGCGCTGCTTCAGATCGGCACGGGCGCCTTCCACCAGACGGTCGGCTTCAGCCTGCACGATGGACTTGGGCAGGTCCAGCTCGGCCGCGGCGGCCAGCGCATCCATGGCGGCCTGCTTGTTGCGGGCCAGCACGCGGTGCTTGACTTCGCGCTCCAGGTTTTTCTTGATGTCGGCGCGCAGGGCTTCGACCGTGCCTTCTTCGATACCCAGGGACTTGGCCAGGGCCTCGTCCACTTCCGGCAGGTGGGCGGCTTCGATCTTGTTGAGCGTCACCAGGAAGTCGGCGGTCTTGCCGGCCACATCCTTACCGTGGTAGTCGGCCGGGAAGGCCAGCGGGAAGGTCTTGGACTCGCCCGACTTCATGCCGCGCACGGCGTCTTCGAATTCCTTGAGCATCTGGCCGTCGCCAACGATGAACTGGAAGCCTTCGGCCTTGCCGCCTTCGAAGGCCTCGCCGTCGATCTTGCCGGCGAAGTCAATGGTGACGCGGTCGCTGTCCGCAGCGGCCTGGTCGGCGGCGCGCTGGGCAAAGCTGCGGCGCTGCTTGCGCAGGATGTCCAGCGTGCGGTCGATGGCGGCATCGGTCACTTCAGCGGAGACTTTCTCCACCTCGGCGGCCGACAGATCGCCGATCTTGACGTCGGGATACACCTCGAACACAGCGTCAAAGGCCAGCTCGCCTTCGGCGGCGCCATCCTTTTCGGTGATCTTGGGCTGACCGGCCACGCGCAGCTGGGCTTCGTTGGCGGCAACGGCAAAGGCCTCACCGACCTTGTCGTTCATCACTTCGTAGTGCACCGAGTAGCCGTACTGCTGGGCCACCACGCTCATGGGCACCTTGCCGGGACGGAAACCGTCCATCTTGACCTTGCGCGCCACTTCCTTCAGGCGCTTGGTCACCTCGTTCTGGATCACGTCGGCCGGCAGCGTCAGCGTGATCTTGCGCTCGAGCTTTTCCAGGGTTTCAACAGTCACGGTCATGGTTATCTCCAATCAGGGAAGGCGGTCGGCCACAAAGGTCAACCGGTGAGGATCTGGTCGTCTGTGAGGTGGTGCGCGGGGGGGGACTCGAACCCCCACACCATTGCTGGCGTCAGGACCT
>NZ_JASJOY010000062.1:0-1091 GCF_031426985.1 Hydrogenophaga sp. | reverse complement strand
ACGCCGCCGGGCCGCGTGTGCTGCGAACCAACCCGCCTCGCCGCAGCCGCGACAACAGGAGTTCGAGGCAGGACACGGACACACGCAAGCGTGCACTGAACATGGGCAATGGTTGAAGGCCCGGCTCCTGCGCCAGCTCGAGCAGCGCGGCGACGGCCAGTCGGGCCTTCCCGGCGATGGGCATAGTGGGCTTTCGGGACATTTTTGGGTCAGAATTTCTCCGGCCGCAGCACCTCGACATCAGCCACGAACAGGACCATCGAGTAGTTGTCGTAGTAACGCTCGCGCAACGCCTTGCAGATGGCGCTGGCGGTCTGCGCGTTGCACAGCACCTCAATCCGGATGTTGGCGTGCGGGCCCCAGGTGGCGTCACGCCGGCCCCGACTGCCCTTGCCGCGCGCGTCGGTCACCGTGTAGCCTCGCGCATCCAGCGACTCGAGGTCGCGCAGAAGCGTGGTCTCAAGCGCGGCCTCGCACACGACGGTCAGCAGTTTGATCATGCCTGTTTCCGGTAATTGCATTACATACTCACTGTACGACTTGCTGCGCGAGCCGGTGATACAGCGGGATGCCGACCAGCAGGTTGAACGGAAAAGTGATGCCCAGCGCCGCGCCGATCGACAGGGCCGGATTGGCTTGTGGAACTGCCAGCCGCATGGCCGCAGGCGCTGCGATGTAGGACGCACTGGCGTACAGCGTGGCCAAGAGCGTCACGCCACCGACGGACAGACCCAGCAACGCGCCGGTGGCCAGGCCCAGGCCGGCGGAGAAGAGCGGCATGACGGTAGCGAAGACGAGCAGGAATGGCCCGGCGCGGCGCAGTTCGCCGAAGCGGCTCGCCGCCACCAGGCCCATTTCGAGAAGGAAAAACGCGAGCACGCCCTTGAACAGGTCGAAGAACAGGCGATCCAGTGGCTCGATGCCGCCGGGGCCTGCGAACCAGCCGATGGCCAGTCCTCCCAACAGCAGCACGATGCTCTTGCCAGCGAGCACCTCATGAAGCACCTTTCCCCAAGGTGTGCCGGGCTCGCCGCGCCGTGCCAGCAGGACGCCGATCACCAGCGCCGGGAACTCAAGCAGCACGAGCATCA
>NZ_JASJOY010000061.1:0-3261 GCF_031426985.1 Hydrogenophaga sp. | reverse complement strand
AGTTCGACGCCTGGCGCTGGCACGACTACTGGGTGCCGCTGGACGTGGTGGTGGAATTCAAGCGCGGCGTGTACGAAATGGCGCTGACCGAGCTGGCCCGCTACCTGCCGCGCAACGACCACCGCAACCGCTATCTGCGCGCGGGAAGCCGTGCGCCGCGGTCGGCTGAGCCGTCAGAGCCCTGGTCGCCCGCCATGCCGTCACCCGCCGGGCTGGAGCTGCCTCCCGGGGCCAGTTTCGACCCCGATCCCCAGGCGCGACAGCCACACGCTGGCCTGAAGTAAAAAAGCCCGCCACCCCGCCGCCGCCGCGCAGCGGTGGTGGTGGTGGGTTTCAGGCCCGCGTGAGCACCAGGTTGTCGCGGTGAATCATCTCGGGCTCGGCGGCGTAGCCCAGCAAACGCTCGAAGTCGCCCGACGACTTGCGGCAGATCAGGCGCGCCTCCGGGCTGGCGTAGTTGGCCAGACCACGGGCGATTTCCGCACCATCGGGCCCACGCACGGCGATCACGTCGCCGCGGGAGAAATCACCCTCGACCGCCGTCATGCCGATCGGCAGCAGGCTCTTGCCCTCACCGACGATCTTCCCGACCGCACCGGCGTCCACCACCACCGAACCCCGCATCTGCAGGTGGTCGGCCATCCACTGCTTGCGCGCCTGCTGTTTGGCGGTCTGTGCCACCAGGCAGGTGCCGATCGCCTCACCCTCGCACAAGCGCTGCAGCACGCGCGGCTCACGCCCCCAGGCGATCACAGTGGAGGCACCGGAGCCGGCGGCCCGCTTGGCGGCCAGGATCTTGGTGATCATGCCGCCCTTGCCAATGCCCGAGCCGGCACCGCCGGCCATGGCTTCGAGCTGTGGGTCGCCTGCGCGCGCCAGGTGCACGAACTGAGCAGCGGGGTCGCGCCTCGGGTCCGCGGTGTACAAGCCCTTCTGATCGGTCAGGATCACCAGCGCATCCGCCTCCACCAGGTTCGCCACCAGCGCCCCCAGCGTGTCGTTGTCGCCGAACTTGATCTCGTCGTTGACCACGGTATCGTTTTCATTGATCACCGGCACCACGCCCAGCTGCAGCAACGTCAGCAGGGTGGATCGCGCATTGAGGTAACGCTCACGATCGGCCAGGTCGGCGTGCGTCAGCAGCACCTGGGCACTGCCGACACCGCACTCGCGCAGCTTGGTCTCGTACATCTGCACCAGGCCCATCTGCCCCACAGCAGCCGCAGCCTGCAGCTCGTGGATTTCTTTCGGGCGACTGGTCCAGCCCAGGCGCTTCATGCCTTCGGCCACTGCGCCGCTGCTGACCATGATGAGTTCGCGCCCCTGCTGGACCAGCGCGGCCAGCTCCTGGCTCCACTGGCCGATGGCCTGCTCATCCAGCCCGCGGCCTTCGTTGGTCACCAGACTGGAGCCCACCTTGACCACGATGCGGCGAGCCGCCTTCAACACACTGGTCTCAGACGCCGGGCTGCTCACGGGAATCAAGGTTTCGCTCATGCTGGTTTGCGTGGGAAATGGACAAGACCGGCCTCGAATCAGACACCGCGCGGGTCGCCGTCGGCGAACCGCGGATCGACCACCACAGGCGCCTGATGCGACTGAAATTCCTGCGCCAGGTACTGATACACCAGTTGCACCAAGCGCTCGCAACCCTCGCGGGTCAACGCCGAAATCTCGAACACCGGCCCCTTGTGCTTCAGGCGCTTGACGATGTCCTTGACGCGCGCTTCGCGCTCCTCGGCCGGCACCATGTCCAGCTTGTTGAGCACCAGCCAGCGCGGCTTGGCGTGCAGCGCAGGGTCGAATTTTTTGAGCTCGGCCACGATGGCCTTGGCTTGCTGCACGGGGTCGACCGCATCGTCAAACGGCGCCACGTCCACCAGGTGCAACAGCACGCGGGTGCGCTGCAAATGACGCAAAAACTGGTGACCCAGACCGGCGCCTTCCGAGGCGCCTTCGATCAACCCCGGTACATCGGCCACCACAAAGCTTTTCTCCGGCCCCACACGCACCACCCCCAGGTTGGGGTACAGCGTCGTGAACGGATAGTCGGCGATCTTGGGCCGCGCATTGGAAATGGCAGAAATCAGCGTGGACTTGCCGGCATTGGGCATGCCCAGCAGACCCACATCGGCCAGCACCTTGAGTTCCAGCTTGAGAGCCTTGTGCTCACCCGGCCAGCCCGGCGTTTTCTGACGCGGCGCGCGGTTGGTCGAGCTCTTGTAGTGCATGTTGCCAAAACCACCATCACCCCCTTTGGCGATGGTGATCTGCTCACCCGGGTTGAGCAGTTCGAACAACACCTCGCCGGTCTCGGCGTCGCTGATGATGGTGCCCACCGGCATCTTGAGCACGATGTCATCGCCCTTGACGCCGAACATGTCCGAACCTTTGCCGTGTTCGCCGCGCTCCGCTTCAAAACGGCGCGTGTAGCGAAAATCCACCAGTGTGTTCAAGCTGGCGTCGGCCACGGCGTAGACATGGCCGCCCCGGCCGCCATCTCCGCCATCGGGCCCGCTGAATTCCTTGTACTTCTCATGCCGGAACGACGCGCAGCCGTTGCCGCCATCGCCCGCAGCGACATCGATCGTGGCTTCGTCCACAAATTTCATGATCAGCTCTTGTGAAAATTCAAACAGAAAAGGCCCGCGTGAGGCGGGCCTTTCCACTGGGATGCTGCCATCCGTTCGGTGGCCCGAGAGGGCCGCCGCATCACACGGGGGTGATGCTCACGACGTGGCGGTTGAGTTCGCCCTTGACAGCGAAGCTGACGTGACCTTCAACCGTGGCAAACAGGGTGTGGTCCTTGCCCAGGCCGACGTTGGTGCCGGGGTGGAACTTGGTGCCGCGCTGACGCACGATGATGGAACCAGCACTCACCAGTTCACCACCGAAGGCCTTCACGCCGAGCATCTTGGGCTTGGAATCGCGCCCGTTTCGCGTAGAGCCGCCGCCTTTTTTCTGTGCCATTTCAAATTACTCCTCAGGCAGCGATTGCAGCAATCTGCAGCTCGGTGAAATTTTGACGGTGGCCCTGGCGCTTCTGGTAGTGCTTGCGACGGCGCATTTTGAAGATCGTGACCTTCTCATGCCGACCGTGCGCCACCACCGTGGCCTTGACCGTTGCGCCGGAAACCAGGGGCGTGCCTACCTTGAGTTCAGTGCCGTTGCCGACAGCCAGAACCTGGTCGATCACGATTTCCTGGCCCACATCCGCAGCAATCTGTTCTACTTTAATTTTTTCGCCAGCAGCAACACGAT
>NZ_JASJOY010000060.1:0-5565 GCF_031426985.1 Hydrogenophaga sp. | reverse complement strand
CGGCGGCACCTTGCCCGCGGCGGTGATCTGGCCGTTGAAGAAGCGG
Source organism: Hydrogenophaga sp. (assembly GCF_031426985.1). GTDB lineage: Bacteria > Pseudomonadota > Gammaproteobacteria > Burkholderiales > Burkholderiaceae_C > Hydrogenophaga. The sequence goes on along the minus strand of NZ_JASJOY010000060.1, from coordinate 5,519 downwards.
CCGAAGGCGTTGGCCGCCTCGACCACGGCGCGGTAGCCACTGACGCCGGCCATCGAGGTCAGCGCGTCCATCTTCTGCGCGCGGCTGAGCGTGCGCGGCAACGCGTCGATCGACAGCGCAGTCACTTTCTTCGCCGCCAGTTGCTGCATCAGATCCGGGTTCTGGGCCGGCCAGATGAAACCGATCAGGGTCTGGCCGGCGTGCATCAGGGCCACCTCGTCCGGCGTGGGGGCTCGCACCTTGAAGACGATGTCAGCGCTGTTCCAGAGTTCGGCGGCCGAGCCGGCGATGCTGGCACCGGCTTCGCGGTAGTCGTCGTCGCTGCAGTTGGCCTGCACGCCCGCGCCGCTTTCGACCACCACGGCAAAGCCCAGCTTGACCAGCTTGACCACGGCGTCGGGCACCGTGGCCACGCGTTTTTCGCCAGGGAAGATCTCGCGCGGCACGCCAATGCGCTGCGCTGCGGGTGCGGCCGCGCTGGCCGCGGCGGTATCGGTCGATGCGCCAGAAGTCATGGATCAGTCCTCACTCACTCGTGAACAAATTGCGGGCCAGCTTAACCGATGGGTTCCAGCCCTCCGGCCCGCGCAAACCGTTGTCACATCAGGGTTTGCACGGAGGATCCAGCCATCGGACCGCCATTGCCGCGGTTGACATTTCATGATGCGGCAAGCCCTCCCGTTCAAAGGGAAACCCGACCGCTCGGTCGGTCGGGATAATCCGGCGCATGAACACCCGATGGAAACCCAGTGTCACCGTGGCCGCGATCATCGAACGCGAGGGCCGCTACCTGCTGGTGGAAGAAGAGACGCCCGAAGGCCTGCGCCTGAACAACCCGGCCGGCCACCTGGACCCGGGCGAAAGCCCCGAGCAGGGCGTGGCCCGCGAGGCACTGGAAGAGACCGCGTTCGGCTTCGCGCCCACGGCCCTGGTCGGCATCTACCTCTCGCGCTTCCAGCGCGAGAGCACCGACGAAGACATCACCTACCTGCGTTTTGCCTACTGCGGCGAGCTGGGCGCCTTCGATGCGCAGCGCCCGCTGGACACGGGCATCGTGCGCACGCTGTGGATGACGCCCGACGAAGTGCGCGCCAGCGCCGACCGCCACCGCAGCCCGCTGGTGCTGCGCTGCATCGAAGACCACCGGGCCGGCCAGCGCTTCCCGCTGGCCACGGTGCACACCGACCTGGCGGTGTTCAAGGCGCGCTGACGGCAGCCCGGGCTTGGCCTTGAGCGGGCCGGTCACTATCATCACCCGCTTGTCCGACACCGGCGCTGCTGACGTGCAAACCCCAGGACCCACCCCGCTGCTGACCCCGGAGCTGCTGGCCATGATGGCGCGCGGCGTGTCGGTGATCGTGAGCTCGTGCGGCCCCGACCTGGCCCCCAGCCTGATGCGCGCCGTGGGCAGCCAGGTGGGCCCGCAGGGCGAACAGATCACGGTCTTCCTCAACCGCGGGCAGTCGGCCCAGCTGCTGCGCGACGTGGCCCGCAGCGGCCGCGTCGCCGTGGTGTTCAGCGAACCGCACAGCCACCGCACGGTGCAGGTCAAGTCCACCCGCGCGCGCCTGCGCGAGGTCACCCCCGACGACGCCCCCGCCCTGCAGCGTTACCTGCAGGCCATGCAGGGCGAGCTGGGCCGCATCGGCTTCTCGCCCGACTTCGCCGCCGCCATGCTGGCGCACCGCTTCGAGGACCTCAGCGCCATCGCCTTCGCGCCGGAGCAGGCCTTCGACCAGACCCCCGGGCCCCAGGCGGGGCAACCGCTGCGGGTGGCGCCATGAAAGCGGTCGCCCTGGGCGAGGTGCGGCCCTGCCTGGAGGGCGCGATTCCGGCCATCATGGCCACCACCGGCGCCGACGGCACGCCCAACGTCGCCTACATCTCGCAGGTGTTCTACGTGGACGAGCGCCACGTGGCGCTCTCGTTCCAGTTCTTCAACAAGACGCGCCGCAACATCCTGGAGCACCCACGCGCCACGGTGCTGCTGCTGCACCCGGTGACGGCGCAGTTCTACCGGCTGCACCTGCGCTATCTGCGCACCGAGACCGGCGGCCCGGTGTTCGAGAGCATGAAGGCCCAGCTCGCGGGCATCGCCTCGCACAGCGGCATGGCCAGCGTGTTCGTGCTGCGCGGCGCCGACCTCTACGAGGTGCTCGACATCGAACGCGTCGACGGCCAGCCCCTGCCCGGCGCGGCGCCCCGCTGCAGCCTGCTGGGCGCCCTGCGCCGCGGCAGCGAACGCCTGGCCCAGGCCACGACGCTGGACACCGCCCTGGAAGCCACGCTGCAGACCCTGGAACGCGATCTGGACATCGCGCATGCGATGGTGCTGATCATCGACCCGGCCACGCAACGCCTCTACACCGTGGCCAGCTGCGGCTACGCCACCTCCGGCGTGGGTTCCGAGATCGCGCTGGGCGACGGGGTGATTGGCGTGGCCGCACGCGAAGGCACGCCGGTGCGCATCGTGCACATGACCAGCGCCTACCTCTACAGCCAGGCGGTGCGCAGCGGCCTGGAGGACCACGGCCTGGCGCCGTCCGAGGGCACCGAAATCCCCTACCCCGGCCTGCCCGAACCCCACAGCCAGCTGGCCGTGCCCTTGCGTTCGGGGGACCGGGTGCTGGGCGTGCTGTTCGTGGAAAGCCCGCAGGACCTGCGCTTTGGCTTTGAGGACGAGGACCTGCTGGTCCTGCTCGGCGGCCAGCTGGCCGCCAGCATCGACCGCCTGCAGGAAGCGCCGGAGCCCGCCGCCGACCCGGGGCCGGGCAGCGTCCCGAGCGCCGTGCGGCCCGCCGTGCCGCAAGGCCCTGCGCTGCAGGTGCGTTACTACCCCGTCAACCACAGCGTCTTCATCAACAACGCCTACCTCATCAAGGGCGTGGCCGGCGCCATCCTGTGGAAGCTGTTGCGGGACCACCTGCACGGCGGTCGCCACGAGTTCTGCAACCGCGAGCTGCGGCTCGATCCCCAGCTGGGCCTGCCCGATGTGGTCGACAACCTCGAAGCCCGCCTGCTGCTGCTGTCGCGCCGCCTGCAGGAACAGTGCCCGGCGCTGCGCATCGAGAAAACCGGCCGGGGCCGCTTTCGCCTGCACCTGGACCGGCCGGTCGAGCTCCAGGCCACGCCGGCCTGAAGCCCGGCCGCGGGCGGATCACCCCCCCGTCACCAGGCCCGGCACCGCGGGCAGCCCCAGGCCCCGGGTGAGCTTGGCCCAGTCGGGCTGGCGCAGGTGCGGCTGCACCCCATCGAGCACGGCGCGGAACACCGGCTCCGGCGCGCCCTGGCGCATGCCGCTCAAGAAAGCCAGCCGCTCGGGGGCGTGCAGGTGGGGCAGCATCCAGCGCATCACCTGCATCATCTCGGCCGGGGCAATGGTCGCCACCAGCGCGCCGTGGATCGCACGCAGTTCGTCGTCCGAATAGGCGGCCCAGAGCGCGCGGTTGTGCACCGTCTCTTCCACGTGCATGTGCTGGAAGTTGTCGGCCACGAACAGCGACAGCTCCAGGTACAGCGTGTGCAGGGCGCCCTCCCGCAGGCCCGACTCCAACGCGCTCAGCTGCAGCGCCAACGCACGGAGCCGGTCGATCTGGTGCTGGTGCTCGACGTGCTCCTGTGCCACCGCATCGCTGACACCGGGCGTGCGGGCCTCGATGGCGGGATGGACGAAGGTGTTTTCGTGCTGCACATGGGCCGCGCACAGGTCCATCAGCGCGCACACGCGCGCCTGCGCGTCGGCCACGTCCTGCGGGTCCGTCGGGTCGGCGCGGCCGACCGCCAGCAGACAGTCGGTCATCACGGCGCGCAAGGCCTTGTGGATGCCGGCGTAGAGGTCCTCGCGCGAGCGGGCCATGCTGGCCGCGGCCAGCTGTTTCATTTCCTGTTGAGTGAACTGCATGAGAAGACTTCCTTGAGCGGATCGGGTCCGCGTTTGCTGCCTGGTGACAGCGCCCCATGCGCCGCCTGCCATGGGAAGAAAGTCTAAAAATCCGCGCGCGGCCCCGCCGCTAAATAGCGCTTAAGAGAATCCTAAAAACCGCTTAAGCGCGCCCATTCAATCGGACCCGCTCACCCGGCCGCGCCCCTGCTTGATCTGCGCACGGCTGGCCTTGCCGGCCAGGCGCCGCTGCTGCGACGCCCGGGTGGGCCGCGTCGCCTTGCGCGCCTTGGGCACGTGGGCGGCGGCGTTCACCAGCGCCTGCAGGCGCTCCAGCGCATCGGCCTTGTTCTGCTCCAGGCTGCGGCTGGTCTGGGCCTTGATGACGATCACACCCTGCTCGGTGATGCGCTGGTCCGCGTGCGCGAGCAGCCGCGCCTTGACCGCTTCGGGCAGCGACGACGCGGCCACGTCGAAGCGCAGGTGCACGGCGTTGGAGACTTTGTTGACGTTCTGGCCGCCAGCGCCCTGGGCGCGGATGGCGGTGAATGCAACCTCGGCGGGATCGATGCGGAACATGGTGCGCGGCAGTGTGCCACGCACCGGTCTCAATAGCGCTCTTTCACACCCGTGACCATGGCCTTGACAAGCCGCGTGCGCTCGATGCGCCCCATGACCAGGGCCGCGGCCGCGTGCTGGCCGGCCGCGATGAGCAGGCCCTCGCCCACGGCCTCGTGCAGGTCCTGCAACCACTCTTCGCCCCAGAAGGTGTCGGTGGTCTGCAACCAGCCCGTCAGCCCCAGGGCCAGCACCAGCGAGATGAGCGCCAGCATCATCAGCGCGCCCAGCGGGTTGTGCCCTGCGTGCTGGTCCAGCCGCCCGGCCCGCAGCGCGCGCAGGTGCTGCAACACCCGCGCCGGCGTGGGCCAGAAGTCGGCAAAGCGGGCGTGCCGCGTGCCGACAAAGCCCCACACGATGCGGAGCACCACCAGCGCGCTCGCCAGGTAGCCCAACCACTGGTGCAGGTCTTCGCCGTCGTCCACCACAAAGCTGTTGAGCAGCACACAGGCCACCAGCGACCAGTGGAAGACCCGCACGAACGGGTCCCAGACCCGCTGCGGGGCGGGTACGTGCGCGGTCACGCTCACTTGCTTTCGATGGGCTTGCCGGTGGCGGGATCGAAGTAGATCTCGACCTTCTTGCCGGCCTTGTCAAAGCCGTAGATCTCGTAGCACTGGCCCTTGCTGACCTTGAAGGTCTTGATCTGGTAGCCCTGGGCCTGCAGGTCTTTCTTGAACCCGGCTTCGGGCAGCCACTGGTCTTTGGGCACGTTGCAGGCGGGGCCGGCCAGCGCCGCACCCGAGACCAGCACCGCGGCGATCGACAACATCAGAGACTTCATGAACACTTCCTTTTGATAGCACCCAGCACACGCTGGTGGCGCCATTGGAAGCAGGGCTGATGAAGCGACCCTTAAGTGCCCGGTATCCGTTTGTGAGCAAACGTGCGGCGCACGCAGAGATGCAGCGAGAAGGCTCAGGTGGGCCAGCCGCCGGGCCGCCCCAAGGCAGGCCCAGCCCCCTTGGGGGCAGCGACCCGCGCAGCGGCGGAGCGTGGGGGCTCAGTCAGGCCAGCCGCC
>NZ_JASJOY010000059.1:21186-84889 GCF_031426985.1 Hydrogenophaga sp. | reverse complement strand
GCGCCGGGCTGGATTCGCGCAGTGCCATCAGGCCCGGGTCGCCGAAGCAGCCGATGAGCACCGCGTCGGGCGCCGCTTCCGGGCCTGCGATGGCGGCGGCCCAGGCGTCCAGCGCGGCGTGGCCGGCGACCGCATAGCTGGCCTCGTCGGCGATGTAGGGCGCACCGAAGCGGGCGGTGACGGTCTTGACGAGCACATGCGAGCCGGCGGCGGCCTGCACGTGCGTCTGCAGCAGGGCGCTCACGCGCTCCGAGGTGTTGGGGTTGATGACCAGTAGACGCTTCATGGCGAAGGGGCGCTGTTCGGGACACACCGCGGAACTGGCTCTGCCAGGCCGCAGCTGTGGTCCCTCCATCGGGGGGAAGCCGCGAAGCGGCGCAGGGGGGCTTTCATGTGCCTCCGAACAGCGCCAGCAGGTCGGGCGCCGCTTCGGGCGTGGCGGAAAAGCTCAGCTGCGCCTGAAGCCGATCCAGGTGCTCGCGCATCAGGCGCGCGGCCTCTTTCGCATCGCGCAGCTGGATGGCCGCGAGCAGGGCGCGGTGTTCCTGGCAGCCGCAGGCGGTGGCGTCGTCGCGCGCCTGGATGTGCGGCGCGCTGTAGGCCATGAGGATGAGCGAGGTGCGCGAGACCAGCTCGCGCAGGATGCCGCCCAGGGTCTGGTGGCCGGCGTGTTCGGCGATCTGCAGGTGGAAGTCGCCCGAAAGGCGGATGGCGCGGCGCATGTCGCCGGCCTTGCGTGCGGCTTCCTCGTCGCGGATGCAGTGCTTGAGCGCCTGGATGTGGGCCGCGGTGGCGCGCGCGATGAAGCGCTCGACCAGCAGCGGCTCGATCATGCGCCGCACCTCGAACACCTCGCGCGCTTCGGCTTCGCTGGGTTCGGCAATCGCCGCACCGCGGTTGGGCGTGAGCGTGACCACTTTTTCGTTGGCCAGCCGCACCAGCACCGGCCGGATGCGCGTGCGCGAGACGCCGAAGGCCGCCGCCAGCCGGTCCTCCACCAGCTTGGTGCCGGGGGGCAGCTGGTGGTTGAGGATGGCCGAGACCATGCGCTCGTAGATCGCCTGGTCGGACAGCGGCGTCGCGGCTGGCTTCATTTCTTCTTCAGCCAGAGGGCCAGGCCCACTGTCACCGCCATCACCGCGAACGACACCACGGTGGTCACGGTGCCCAGCGCGTAAATGGCCGGCGTGGTGACCGTGGCGGTGAGGCCCTGCAGTTCCAGCGGCAGGGTGTTGACGTCGCCGATGGCCTGCGAGGTGCGGGCGATCTCGTCCCAGCTGAGCGTGAAGCCGAACATGCCGACGCCGACCACCGAGGGGCCGATCAGGGGCAGCACCACGTGGCGGAAGGTCTGCCAGGGCGTGGCGCCCAGGTCGCGCGCCGCCTCTTCGTACGCCGGGTTGAAACGGTTGAACACCGCGAACATGATCAGCAGGCCGAAGGGCAGCGTCCAGGTCAGGTGCGCACCCAGGGCCGAGGTGAACAGGCCCAGCGCGGTGCCGTACTCCTCCAGCGTGGTGGTGGCGCCCACGGCTTCGAGCAGCCACTTGAGGCCGCCATCCAGCAGGCGGAACTGCAGGCCGATGCCCAGCGACACGATGATGGACGGCATGATCAGGCTGGCCACGGTCACGTAGAACAGCGCATTGCCACCGCTGAGCTTCTTGCGGAACGCCAGACCGGCCAGCACCGACAGCACGACGGTGAAGGCCATGACCACCGCGCCCAGCACCAGCGAGCGGGTGAACGCGGCCCCGATGTCCACCGTGCCCAGGCCCTCGGCCAGCTGGCGGAACCAGTGCAGCGAAGTGCCGCGCAGCGGGAAGGTGAGGCCACCCTCCGGCCCCTGGAACGAGAGCACGAAGATGACGAACATCGGGCCGTACATGAACAGCACGAACAGGGCGAAGACCGCGGCCAGTGGCCAGAAGCCGGCGGCACGCGCATCGGAGACTCGGGCTTGCATGGTCACAGCTCCTTGCGAATGTCGACAAGGCGCGTCAGGCCCCAGATGATCATCAGCACGACGGCGAGCAGGATCACCGCGTTGGCCGCGGCCAGCGGGAACTGCAGGTACGACGTCTGCACCTGGATGATCTTGCCGACCGAGGCAATCTGCTGGCCGCCCATGACGCCGATGGTCACGAAGTCGCCCATGACGATGGTGATGACGAAGATCGAGCCGATGATGATGCCGGTCTTGCACAGCGGCACGATCACGTTCCAGAGTGTCTGCCAGCCGCTGGCACCGGCGTCGCTGGCCGCTTCGAGCAGGCTGCGGTCGATGCGCATCATGCTGTTGAAGATGGGCACGATCATGAACATGGTGTAGAGGTGCACGAAGGCCAGCACCACCGAAAAGTCGGAGAACAGCAGCCACTCGATCGGTGTCTCGATCAGGCCCATGCCCTGCAGGCTCTGGTTCACCAGGCCGTTGCGGCCCAGCAGCGGCACCCACGAGATCATGCGAATCACGTTCGAGGTCCAGAACGGCACGGTGCACAGGATGAACAGCGCCGTCTGCATGCCCGGCGAACGCACATGGAAGGCCAGGAAGTACGCCACTGCAAAGCCCAGCACCAGGGTGATGCTCCAGACCAGCAGGCTGAACTTCAGCGTGGACAGGTAGGTGGACAGCGAGACGCAGAAATCGCCATGTTCGGTGAGCGTGGAGCAGCCTTCGAAGATGGCGACGTAGTTGCGCAGCGTGAACGCCGGCAGCAGCTCGTACTCGTTGAAATCCCAGAAACTGACCATCACGATCAGCCCCAGCGGAATGAGGAAGAACAGCACAAACACCAGCGTGAACGGCGCCGCCTGCCACCAGGCGTGCAGCGTGCGGTTCGGGCTGTCGGCGACAGGTCCGGCGGTGGCGGTAGGTGTGCTGCTCATGGAGAAAACCAATCAAGGGAAGAAAGCGAGCTTGGAGCGAGACTTCGCGGCGAGCGCAGCGAAGCCCCCTCCAGGCCACCGCGGAACCGGCTTTGCCGGGCCGCCAGTGGCGCCCCCCTCCGGGGGGTGACGCCGCAGGCGGCGCGGGGGGCAGAGTTCGTCACGCAGCGACGAACTCGTTCCACTTCCTCACCATGTACTCGTTCTCATCCATGACCGCGTTCCAGCAGGCGATGCCGCCCATGCGCGCTTCGTAGCTGCCGCCGTCGCGCACCGCGCCGGCCTTGGCCAGCACGTCGCCGTTGGGGCTCTTGATGTCCTGCGAGGCGGGCTTGCCTTCCATCCAGTAGGCCCACTCGTAGGCTTCCATCTTGGACTTGGCGGTGTCCAGCACGGCGCTGTAGTAGCCCTGGCGGTTGAGGTAGGCGCCGGCCCAGCCGTCGAGGAACCAGTTGATGAACTCGTAGGCGCCATCGAGCTTGCGGCCCGACAGGGTGGCCGGCAGACCGAAGCCGGCGGCCCAGGCGCGATAACCCTCTTTGAGCGGCTGGAAGTTGCAGGCAATGCCCTTGGTGCGCACGGCGGTCACGGCCGGGCTCCACATGGACTGGATCACGACTTCGCCGGACGCCATCAGGTTGACCGACTCGTTGAAGTCCTTCCACAGCGCGCGGAACTGGCCGGCCTTCTTGGCTTCGATCAGGGTCTTGATCGTCAGGTCGATCTCGGCCTTGGTCATGTTGCCCTTGTCCTTGTACTTGTGGATGCCCATGGCTTCCACCACCATGGCCGCGTCCATGATGCCGATGCTGGGGATGTTCAGGATCGCGGCCTTGCCCTTGAACTCGGGGTTCAGCAGCTCGGCCCAGCTGGAGATGGGGCGCTTGATCAGGTCGGGGCGGATGCCCAGGGTGTCGGCGTTGTAGACCGTGGGAATCAGGCTCATGAACTGGGTCGGCGCCTTGGCGAAGACCTTGCTCTTCTCGCCTTCGAGGAAGATCACCTTCTTGGGCGCGGTGCCCTGGTCGCCCACGGCCTTGCCGGCCACCATGCCGGTGGTGAACAGCGGGGTGATCTTGTCGGCGTTCTTGATCTTCTTGACGTCGATGCCCTTGAGGTTGCCGGTGGGCACGATCTTCTTGAGCGAGAAGTACTCGGTGTCGATCAGGTCGAAGCTGTTCGGCGCGGTCACCGCGCGCTTGGTCACGTCGTCGGTGGTCACCGCCACGTACTGGATCTTGATGCCGGTGTCCTTCTCGAACTTCTCGGCGATGGTCTTGTCCTGGTTCACCGCGGTGCCCAGGTAGCGCAGGGTGATCTTCTCCTGCGCGATGGCCGGCGAGAGGCCGCTGGCCAGGATGCCGGCCATGCCGGCGGTGCCTTGCAGCAGGCTGCGGCGCGAGAGGCCGGCGGTTTGGATGTCGGTGGAATCGGACATGGGAGAACTCCTAGGGTGGGTGGGGAGGGGAGAGAGGAAAAGGTGAAGCTCAGGCGGCCAGCGCATGGGCCTGGGCCGGGTCCCAGCTCAGGTCCACGCATTCGCCGGGGGCGTAAGGGCGCTGCACGAAATCGGCCTCGGGCAACATGACCGACACCGGGCCGGTGGCGGCATCGCCTTGCAGCGCCAGACCCAGCAGCACGTAGGTGCCCTGGTACTCCACGTCCTGCACGGTGGCGGGCCAGCCGGTGCTGCTGGCGGGCGCCAGGCGGATGTGGTCGTTGCGCACCGCCACCTTGCCGGCGGTGGTGTTGAGCACGTTGTGGCCGCCCATGAAACGGGCGACGAATTCGCTGGCCGGGCGGTTGTAGACGGCGTGGGGCGAGCCGACCTGTTCGATGCGGCCATGGTTCATCACCACCATGGTGTCGGCCAGCGCCATGGCCTCTTCCTGGCTGTGCGTGACGTGGACGAAGGTCAGGCCCAGTTCGCGTTGCCAGTGGCGCAGTTCGGCGCGCATCTGGACGCGCAGGAAGGGGTCGAGCGCGGACAGCGGCTCGTCCAGCAGCAGCACGCGCGGCTGGGTGATGAGGGCGCGCGCCAGCGCCACGCGCTGCTGCTGGCCGCCCGAGAGTTCGCCCGGCTTGCGTTGCGCCAGATGCCCCATGGCCACGCGCTCCAGCAGGTCCTGTGCGCGGGCCAGTCGTTCGGCCTTGGCCACGCCTTTCATCTTGAGGCTGAAGGCCACGTTGTCCAGTGCCGAGAGGTGCGGGAACAGCGCGAAGCTCTGGAACATCATGGCCGTGCCGCGCGCGGCGGCGGGCAGCGTGGTGATGTTGCGGTTCTCCAGCAGGATGTCGCCGCTGGTCGTGCTCTCGTGGCCGGCGATCATGCGCAGCGTCGTGCTCTTGCCGCAGCCCGAGGGGCCGAGCAGGCAGCAGTAGCTGTTGGCGGCGATGCGCAGGTCGATGGCGTCGACCGCGGTGGCGCCCGGGCCGTACTGTTTGGTCAGGGCCACGAGTTCGACGGCGGCGAAGGGGGCGGGTGGGGATGCGTCCATGCCATGCCGTCTTGCACGAGCCGTGCCAGCCGTTTTGTATGCAATCCGCACAAGATTGCATACAAAACGGCACCGGCTTTGTGCACAGATGGCTGGCCGCCGTGCGCGCCGGCTGGCGTTGGTGCACACGCACCGCCGCGAAGTGCACCACCCTGCGGCGCGACCCACCGCGGGGCGCACCGCCCTGGGCCGATAATCCGGCCATGCGAGTGCACTTCACCAAAATGCAGGGCGCGGGCAACGACTTTGTCGTGCTCGACGAGACCCGTGGCCGCCTGGGCCTGAGCGCGGCCCAGTACCGTTTCCTGGCCGACCGCCACTTCGGCGTCGGTGCGGACCAGATCCTGTCGGTGCGCCCCGCGCCCTCGGCCGGCGTGGACTTCGAATACGTGATCCACAACGCCGACGGGGGCGAGGTCGAGCATTGCGGCAACGGCGCGCGCTGCTTCGTGCGCTATGTGCGCGATCAGGGCCTGACCGATCGCAATCCGGTGCGCGTGAAGGTGAAAAACGGCGAGATCAGCCTGCGCCTGAACGACGACGGCCGTGTGACCGTGGACATGGGCGCGCCCATCTTCGATCTGGCGCGCGTGCCCTTCGACGCCGCGGGTCAGACACCCGCGCCGATGGGCAACTTCGAGCGCTGGGCCTTGCCGCTGGCAGGTGGTGATGTCGCCCCGGTGGCCGTGCTGTCCATGGGCAACCCGCACGCGGTGCTGCTGGTTCAGGATGTGGACACCGCGCCGGTGGCCACCTGGGGCCCGCAGATCGAACGCCATGCGCAGTTCCCCGCCCGGGTGAACGCCGGATTCCTTCAGGTGCTCGACCGCTCGAATGTGCGCCTGCGCGTCTACGAGCGCGGCACGGGCGAGACCCTGGCCTGTGGCACCGGCGCCTGTGCGGCGGTGGTGGCCGGCATCCGCCTGGGGCTGCTGGATGCAACGGTGAACGTGCAGACCCACGGCGGCGTGCTGACCATTCAATGGCAGGACACCCCCGGGCACGACGCGCCGGTCTTCATGACCGGCCCCGCCACCTCCGTTTTCGAGGGCGAGATCGACGTCCCCGACCTGGCCTGAACCCTTTGCCGCACACCACCATGACCGAAGCCTCCATTCCCCCGATCACCGAAGACGACATCGCCAACTACCTGGCCAACACGCCCGACTTCTTCGAGCGCCACGCCAGCCTGCTGGCGGCCGTGCAGCTGACCAGCCCGCACGGCCAGCGCGCGGTGAGCCTGCAGGAACGCCAGGCCGAGATGCTGCGCGAGAAGATCAAGGGGCTGGAGATGAAGGCGGCCGACATGATCCGGCACGGCCACGAGAACACCGCCATCGCCGACCGCCTGCAGCGCTGGACGCTGCAACTGCTCAACACCCGCGAGGCGGCCGAACTGCCTGAGGTGGTGGCCGACGGCGTGGCCGCACACTTTGGCGTGCCGCAGGCGGTGGTCAAGGTCTGGGGCGTGGCGCCGGGCTTTGCCGCGCTGCCCTGCGCCCAGGGCGCCAGCGCAGACGCGCCGGCGTTTGCGACGTCGCTGTCCAAACCCTACTGCGGTGCCAACCGCGGGCTGGAAGCCGCCACCTGGCTGGCCGACCCGGCGGCGGCCGCGTCGCTGGCGCTGATCCCGCTGCGCGCCGGTGACGGCCCGCAGGCGTTTGGCCTGCTGGTGCTGGCTTCGCCCGATGTGCACCGCTTCGCGGCCGACATGGGCACCGACTTCCTCGAACGCATCGGCGAGCTGACGGCCGCCGCTCTCACCCGGCTGAGACCATGACCCCCACGCTGGGCACGCCGTGTGCTGCGCTGCCCCAGGGCCGGGGAGGGACCCGGTCCTTGCCGAGTCCGGGGGCTGGCCTGCCCTGGGGCGGCCCGGCGGCAGGCCGTGCGCGGGCATGAACGCATCGGCCACCGACGCCGAGCTGGTCCAGGCCTACCTGGACCATGTGCGGGTGGAAAAACGCCTGGCCGAACGCACCGTCATCCTCTACACCGCCGACCTGGACAAACTGCAGGCGAACGCCCAGGCCGCCGGGGTGGCCCTGCGCCAGGTGCAGAACGCCCACATCCGCCGCTGGGTGGCGCAGATGCACAGCGGCGGCCGCAGCGCGCGCGGCATCGCGCTCATCCTCTCGGGCTGGCGCGGGCTCTACGTCTGGCTGGGCCGCCAGGGCCTGATCGAGCACAACCCGGTGCAGGACGTGCGTGCCCCCAAGGCCGGCAAACCCCTGCCCAAGGCGCTGGGGGTGGACGACGCGGTGCAACTCGCCTCGCATGTGCAGGCAGACGACGACCCGCGCCTGGAAGCGCGCGACCGCTGCATCACCGAGCTGCTGTACGGCTGCGGCCTGCGCATTGGCGAACTGGTGGGGCTGGACGTGGCCGCGAGTGGCACCGCACGTGGCTGGATCGATGCCGAAGCTGGTGAAGCCCATGTGCTGGGCAAGGGCAGCAAGCGGCGCAGCGTGCCGGTGGGCCGCGCGGCGCTGGCCGCGCTGGCGCAGTGGCTGGCCGTGCGGGGCGACTGGGCGAAGGACGACCCGGCGCTGTTCATCGGCAGCCGCGGCCGGCGCCTGACGCCCCAGCACATCCGTGTGCGGCTCAAGCGCCGGTCCATGCTGGCCGGCCTATCCACGCCGGTGCATCCGCACATGCTGCGCCACTCCTTCGCCAGCCACGTGCTGCAGTCCAGCGGTGACCTGCGCGCGGTGCAGGAACTGCTGGGCCACGCCAGCATCGGCACCACGCAGGTCTACACCCGGCTGGACTTCCAGCACCTGGCGCAGGTGTACGACGCCGCGCATCCCCGCGCCAAGGGCCGCGGCCCGGCCAAGTCCTGAGAGGGGGGCGCCGCCGCGTCCACCGGGAATACCCGCTGTGGCAACCGGGTGGGGTGATGAAAAATGTTGGTTGCAAATATTATTGCTTCCTTCTTTTTAATGTGATCCCCCTGACTGGAGACGACATGCCCCGACTGCTGATGGCCTTCAAGGCCGCTTTGCTCGCCCTCTTCATGGCAGCTGCCGCGCCGTCGCACGCGGCCGACGACGTCATCAAGACCGTTTACCACCTCAGCGAGGGCATTCCGCAGGCCTCGCGTGCGGTCAACAACATCCGCAACCACTTGGCGGCCGACCCGAAGGTCAAGATCGTCGTGGTGACGCACGGGCTGGGCATCGACTTCCTGCTGCAGGGCGCCACCAACCAGATGGAGCAGCCCTTCGCCGGCGCCATCGCCGATCTGGCCGCCAAGGGCGTGGAATTCCGCGTCTGCAACAACACCCTGGCCTCGCGCAAGATCGACGCCGACAAGGTGGTGCTCGAAGCCAAGATCGTGCCCTCCGGCGTGGCCGAGGTCGCCAAGCTGCAGGCCCGCGAGGGTTTCGTCTACCTGAGACCTTGACGTAGAACCTTCCCCCCCCCCCCCTTCACCCCCAAGGGGGCGGCACTGGCGGCCTGGCAAAGCCAGTTCCGCGGCGCCCTGGAACGGATGCCCCTCCCTCGCACCATCCCCTCGGCGGCGCGACGTGTCTGGTTCGAGGATGCGGTGGAACCGGCTTCGCCGGGCCACTCGCATCGCCCCCTGGGGGGTGACGCCGCAGGCGGCGCGGGGGGAAGCCTCGTTCCTGCGCGGGGGGGACAATAGGCAGGATGAAAACCATCCGACTCAAGCCCGGCAAAGAACGCTCGCTGCAACGCCGCCACCCCTGGGTGTTCGACGGCGCCATCGCCAAGGGCGGCGCCGACACCGGCGAAACCGTGCGCGTGGACAGCCATGAGGGCGAGTTCCTCGCCTGGGGCGCGTACTCGCCCAGTTCCAAGATCCGCGTGCGCGCCTGGAGCTTCGACCAGACCCAGCGCATCGACGCCGCCTTTTTTCACGACACGCTGCGCCGCGCCATCGCCCTGCGCGAGCGTATGGGCATCGCCAGCAACGGCCTGCGCCTGGTGCATGGCGAATCCGACGGCCTGCCGGGTCTGGTGGTCGACCGTTACGGCGACACCCTGGTGGCGCAGTTCGGCGCCGCGGGCGTCGAACGCTGGAAAGACGCCATCGCCGACGCGTTGCTGGCACTGACCGGCTGCACGCGCCTGTACGAACGGTCGGATGCCAGCTCGCGCGCGCTCGACGGCCTGCCGGAGGTGACGGGCTGGCTGCGCGGCGACGGCCCCACCGCCTTTGAACTGGAGGAGCACGGCTGGCGCCTGGGCCTGGACATCGCACTGGGCCACAAGACCGGCTACTACCTCGATCAGCGCGACAGCCGGCTGGCGCTGCACGACTACACGAAGCGCCTGCAATTCGCGCAGGTGCTCAACTGCTTCAGCTACACCGGCGGTTTCTCGGTGGCGGCCCTGGCCGGCGGCGCCGGGCACGTGACCAGCATCGACTCGTCCGGCCCGGCGCTGGAACAGGCGCGCGCCAACCTGCTGCTCAACGGGCTGGATCCGGCGCGGGCCACGTTCCTCGATGCCGATGTGAACGCTTCGCTGCGGCAGTTCGTGGCCGAAGGGCGGCAGTTCGACGCCATCGTGCTCGACCCGCCCAAGCTCGCCCCCACGGCGGCGCACGCCGAACGCGCCGCCCGCGCCTACAAGGACATCAACCGCCTGGCGTTCAAGCTGCTGCCGCCGGGGGGCGTGCTGTTCACCTTCTCGTGTTCGGGGGGCATCGGTGTGGAGCTGTTCCACAAGATCGTGGCCTCGGCCGGGCTGGACGCCGGTGTGGACGGCGCCATCCTGCAGCGCCTGGGCGGCGCCTGCGACCACCCCATGACCATCAACTTCCCCGAGGGCGAGTACCTCAAGGGGCTGGTGGTGATGAGGAAGCTGTGAGCCCCACGCTCCGCCGCTGCGCGGGTCGCTGCCCCCGAGGGGCTGATCCGCCTTGGGGCGGCTCGGCGGCGGATCGACGGTGCTGTCGTGGGTTTTTCGTCTCTGCACTACACTCCCGGCCTGCTTTTTGCTAACGGAACCCGCCATGTCGCTCATCCCCGCCACCATCCTCACCGGCTTCCTTGGCTCGGGCAAGACCACGCTGCTCAAGCGCGTGCTGACCGAAGCGCACGGCCAGAAGATCGCGGTGGTCGAGAACGAGTTCGGTGAAGAGAACATCGACAACGAGATCCTGGTCGCCGACACGCAGGAAAACATCATCCAGATGAGCAACGGCTGCATCTGCTGCACCATCCGCGACGACCTGCGCGCCACGCTGGCCGATCTGGCACAGAAAAAGCGCAAGGGTGAGCTGGACTTTGATCGGGTGGTCATCGAGACCACCGGTCTGGCCGACCCCGGTCCGGTGGCGCAGACCTTCTTCATGGACGACGAGGTGGCCGAGCAGTACCTGCTGGATTCGGTGCTGACCCTGGTGGACGCCAAGCACGCCGCCCAGCAGCTCAACGACCGCCAGGAAGCGCGCCGCCAGGTGGGTTTTGCCGACCAGATCTTCATCAGCAAGGCCGACCTGGTGTCCCAGGACGACGTGGACGCGCTGATCCACCGACTCAAGCACATGAACCCGCGCGCGCCCATGCGCACGGTGCACTTCGGCGAAGTGGCGCTGAGCGAGGTGTTCGACCTGCGCGGTTTCAACCTGAACGCCAAGCTCGACATCGACCCCGACTTCCTCAAGACCGATGACGAGCATGATCACGACCACCACGATCATGGCCACGAGCACCACGATCATGGCCACGAGCACCACGACCACGCGCCCGGGGAAGCCTGCAACCACCCCTCGCACCAGCACGATCACGCCCACGGTCACCACCATCACCACGACGACGACGTGAAAAGCTTCGTCTACCGGGCCGACAAACCCTTCGACCCCGCCAAGCTGGAAGACTTCCTGGGCGCCATCGTGCAGGTCTATGGCCCGCGCATGCTGCGCTACAAGGGGGTGCTCAACATGCAGGGCACCGACCGCAAGGTCATCTTCCAGGGCGTGCACCAGCTCATGGGCAGCGACCTGGGGCCGGTCTGGGCCGAGGGTGAGGCCCGCATGAGCAAGATGGTCTTCATCGGCATCGACCTGCCCAAGGACATCCTGGTCCAGGGCCTCGATCAGGCGCTGGTCTGAGCCGCCGCGTCGGCTGCGCACCTCAGAAAGCAGGCCCGCCGTGTTCTTTGTCTCGCTTCTCCAACGCCTGGGCTTCCCGTCCTTGGGCATGTCAGTGCCCACTGCTGCGCCGTCGTTACAATCGCCGCCCAAGCCGGACGCCCCGCGTCCGGCCAGGCCTGCCGTGAGCCTGCGGGCCGAGCGCTCGCCGGTGACGCAGCGCAAACGGGGTATAACCACAAGAGGGTCGGCTTTGCCGACCACACCGGACACTGCGGCTGCCAAGGGCCGCGATGTCCCGCCCCCTGAGCAGGCTTCGTCAGGCACTGAGAGGAGACCCCTTGTGAAAGCCCCGGCCACCCGGACAGCGAAATCCACCAAAACCGCCACAACGGCGGTCAAGGGGCACGCATCCCAGGCAACAGCGCCTGCGGTGGTCAGCAAGGCTGCGGGTAAAACCGCAGCCAAGGCCGTTGAGGCGAAGAAGTCGGTCGCCAAACCCACCGTCCAACCCGCCGCGAAAGCGGCCACCAAGCCGGCGGCCAAACCCGCTGCAGCACCTGTGGCCAAGAAGGCCGCAGCCCCGGCCGTGTCCAAGACCTCCCCCAAGCCGGCCGTCAAGGCTGCGGTGCCTCAACCGGCCGCTGCCAAGAAGGCCGTCCCTGTCAAGGCGGCGGCCCCGGCCGTTGTCAAGCCCTCCAAGCCCGCCCCCAAAGCGGTCCCCGCACCCAAGGCCGTCGCCAAGACGCCGGCCAAGGTCAGCCCGCCGCCACGCGCCGCTGCGCCTGCGCCCTCCAAAACCAGCAAAGCCGCCGCCACGCCCGTTCCGGCTGTGGTTGAGCCCACGCCGAGGCCATTGGGCAAACGCGCGGCCAAAAAGGTGATGATGGAGCAGATGACCCAGGCCGCCGTGGTGCCCACCCATGCCCCCGATGCCGCGAAGGCGACCTTTTCCACCATGAACGACCGTGTAATGACCCCTCCCGCGCCCTCCAGCATCCAGAAAGACCCCAAGCGGGCCAACAACTGGAAGACCCTGTCTGTCGACCAACTGACCGACCAGGACGTGCAGGCCATGCCCGACAGCGAGTACATGAACGATGTGCAGATGGCGTTTTTCCGCCGCAAGCTGTCGTTGCTCAAGGCCGACATGCTGGCCAACGCTGGCGAGACCACCGAGCACCTGCGCGAAGACACCGTGGTCGTGCCCGACCCGGCCGACCGCGCCACCATTGAAGAAGAACACGCGCTGGAACTGCGCACCCGCGACCGCGAGCGCAAGCTGCTCAAGAAAATCGAGCAGGCTATCGCCCGCATCGACTCGGGCGACTACGGCTATTGCGAAGAGACCGGTGAACCGATCGGTGTCGGCCGCCTGATGGCGCGTCCCACGGCCAGCCTGTCGCTCGAAGCGCAGCAGCGCCGTGAACTCAAGCAGAAGATGTTCGGAGACTGATTCCCGCACCCGCTCCCCGCATCTCTTCTTTCCGAATCGACGCTGAGTCTTCATGTCCAAGGACGATTCCAACGGCGGCTTCCTGTCCAAGGTGGTGAAATTCGTGCGCCACCCGACCACCAGCTGGTCGGACCTGGACACGCGTGCAGCCGACCGCGAGAGCGAATACAGCAAGGCCGCGCTCAAGGAGATGATCGAGCGCAAGCGCCGCAACGACTTTGTGCGCAAGCGCGAATTCGACATGCTGCGCAAGATCCGCAGCCGCGAAGGCATGGGTGAGAGCGCCCAGGGCGTGCGGCCCTCGTTTTTCCAGAGCAGCTTGCCGTCCAAGCCGGACGACCGGGCCATGACGCTCAAGAAGATCGACGAGATCGAAGCGCAGATGTCGATGCAGTGGTGGAAAACCAAGGGCCCGGACTCCCTGGTCACGGGTTCGAGCCTCAATTCGGGGGCGCACACCACCGGGGGCACGCCGCTCGATCGCAAAGAAGGTGTGGCCAAGGTGTCCCCCGCGGCCAAGGCCGAGGCACAGCGCCGCAAGGCCCAGTACAACGAAACCGAGCCATCGCCGTTGCCAGAAGATCCGTCCGGCGAGGCTTCGACCCGGCCGGAGCCGGGCGTGGCAGGCCGCCGGCCGCCGTCGGCCCCGGCTGTCCAACAGGCGCGGGGCAGCTACAGCCACCCGGGCGAGAGCCTGCCGCCCGACCAGGTGCCGCCACCTCCGGCGCCTGTGCCGTCCACGGCCCGCACCGGCCTCATGGCGGCCAAATCGGCTTCGGCCGAGGCCAGCGGCAATTCCGTGTTCTCGGCTTCGCACTTCTACGCGCTGGACGTCCAGGAGATTGCCCAGGATCCCGAGGTGGAGGAGGCGGCCATCCGTTTTGCCAATGGCGATGACGCTGGCGCCGAGCAAGGCCTGCTCGACACCCTGAGGGGGGGCGATGCGCGCCTGAACCAGCTGGACGACTGGCTGGCGCTGTTCGACCTCTACCGGGCCACCGGCCAGTTGGCGCCGTTCGAAAGCCAGGCGGTGGACTTTGTCAACCGCTTTGGCCGGTCGGCGCCGCAATGGTTCGACATGCCCAGCCTGGTCTCCAGCATGACCGGCAAGGTGTACAAGCCTTCGACCGGTCCGAGCCGGGCCGTCTGGGTCTGTGAAAACGACATCGATGCCCACGCCGTGGGCACGCTGCAAAACGTGCTCTTGCGCGCCAGCCAGCCCTGGGTGCTCGACTGGTCGCCGATCGAGTCCATCGACGTCAAGGCCGCGCGCGCGATGCTGGGCATCTTCACCCTCTGGGGCGACCAGGACGTGGAGCTGCGGTTCCAGGGCTCTCCCGAGCTGCGCGAACTGCTCAAGACCTTGACCCCGTCGGGGCGGCGCGACATTGAGCAGCTGTGGTGGGAACTGCGCATGGCGGTGTTGCGCGTGATGAACCGCCCCGACGAGTTCGAGCTCACCGCGCTGGATTTTTGCGTCACCTACGAGGTGTCGCCGCCCGGCTGGGAAAGGCCCCGCTGCCACTTTCAGGCGCTGTCCAGTGGCACGTCCGACGAAGAAGGTGGCTCGGTGCTGGGCGAGGCGATGCTGGAGCAGGTGCCCTCGGGCTTTGCTCACGACTCGGTCCTGGACAGCCAGGGTTCCGAATTCAACAACCTGGGCCTGGTCGAGCTGTCGGGTGAAATCCGGGGCGATCCGCAGGCCACGCTGGAGACGCTGGAGCGCCGCCTGCAGGGCGCGGACGTGATGATCATTTCTTGCCGCAACCTGATCCGGGTGGACTTCTCGGCCGCCGGCACCTTGCTGAACTGGGTCACCGGTCACCACACGGAGGGCCGCATGATCCAGTTCGTGGACGCGCACCGCCTGGTGTCGGCTTTCTTCCACGTCATCGGCATCACCGAATACGCCAAGGTGGTCGTGCGGAACGATTAGTTTTGGTCCCCCCCGCGCCGCCTGCGGCGTCACCCCCCAGGGGGCGGCGCTGGCGGCCCGGCAGAGCCGGTTCCGCGGCGCCCTGGAACGACTTCCCCTCATTTCACGAGGCGGGCTTGAGTTTGGCGTCGTTGCCTACATTTCTCTCTTCTATGGAAACTTTTCACGGAACCACCATCGTCTGCGTGCGCCGCGAGACGCCGCAGGGTGTGCAGGTCGCCATCGGTGGCGATGGCCAGGTCACCCTGGGCAATGTCGTCGTCAAGGGCACGGCGCGCAAGGTGCGCAAGCTCTACCGCGACCAGGTGCTCGCCGGTTTTGCGGGCGCCACGGCCGATGCCTTCACCCTGTTCGAGCGGTTCGAGGCCAAGCTGGAAAAGCACCAGGGTCATCTGGTGCGCGCCGCCATCGAGCTGACGCGCGACTGGCGCACCGACCGCGTGCTGCGCCGCCTCGAAGCCATGCTGGCCGTGGGCGACCGCAGCGCGGCGCTGATCATCACCGGCAACGGCGATGTGCTGGAGCCCGAGCACGGCGTGGTGGCCATCGGCTCCGGTGGCGCCTACGCCCAGGCGGCCGCCCGGGCGCTGGTGCAGCACACCGCGCTCAGCGCCGAAGACGTGGTGCGGCAATCGCTGGCCATTGCGGGCGAGATCTGCATCTACACCAACATGAACCACACGGTGGAAGTGCTCTGACAGTCTGGGCGCGCGCCCGACGCCAGGCTTTGTGCGCACCGCCGACCCGGACCCGTACCGACGCTTCCCGAACCAGGCCCAACCCATGTCCTCCATGACCCCGCAGGAGATCGTCTCCGAACTCGACCGCCACATCATCGGCCAGCGGGGCGCCAAGCGTGCCGTGGCGATTGCGCTGCGCAATCGCTGGCGCCGCCAGCAGGTTGACGACAAGCTGCGGCCCGAGATCACGCCCAAGAACATCCTGATGATCGGCCCCACCGGCGTGGGCAAGACCGAGATCGCGCGCCGCCTGGCCCGGCTGGCCGACGCGCCTTTCATCAAGGTCGAAGCCACCAAGTACACCGAGGTGGGCTACGTGGGCAAGGATGTGGACGCCATCATCCGCGACCTGGCCGAGATCGCCGTCAAGCAGACGCGCGAGGCCGAGATGCGCAAGCAGCGCACGCGTGCCGAGGATGCGGCCGAGGAGCGCATCCTGGACGTGCTGGTGCCGCCGCCGCGCAGCGTGGGCTTCGAGCCCGCCGCCAGCACCGACAACACCGCGCGCCAGGCTTTTCGCAAGAAGCTGCGCGAAGGCCAGCTGGACGAGCGCGAGATCGAGATCGACCTCGCCGAGCCGCGCCCGACCATGGAAATCATGGGGCCGGCCGGCATGGAAGACATGGCCGAGCAGCTGCGCGGCATGTTCAGCCAGATGGGGCAGGACAAGCGCCGTGCCCGCAAGCTCAAGATCGCCGAGGCGATGAAGCTGCTGGTGGACGAAGAGGCGGGCAAGCTGGTCAACGAGGAAGAGATCAAGACGCTGGCGCTGCGCAACGCCGAGCAGAACGGCATCGTCTTCATCGACGAGATCGACAAGGTGGCCTCACG
Source organism: Hydrogenophaga sp. (assembly GCF_031426985.1). Lineage (GTDB taxonomy): Bacteria > Pseudomonadota > Gammaproteobacteria > Burkholderiales > Burkholderiaceae_C > Hydrogenophaga. The sequence goes on along the minus strand of NZ_JASJOY010000059.1, from coordinate 68,472 downwards.
CGGTGGCGAAGGGGGCAACGCCGAGGTCTCGCGCCAGGGCGTGCAGCGCGACCTGCTGCCGCTGGTCGAAGGCACGACCGTGTCCACCAAGTACGGCATGGTCAAGACCGACCATATTCTGTTCATCGCCTCGGGCGCCTTCCACCTGTCCAAGCCCAGCGACCTGATTCCCGAGCTGCAAGGCCGCTTTCCGATCCGCGTCGAATTGCAGTCGCTGTCGGTGGAGGATTTCGAGGGCATCCTCAACCGCACCGACGCGAGTCTGGTGCGCCAGTACCAGGCGCTGCTGGCCACCGAGGGCGTGACGCTGGACTTCACGCCCGACGGCATCCGCCGCATGGCGCAGATCGCCTGCGATGTGAACGAGCGCACCGAGAACATCGGCGCGCGCCGCCTGGCCACGGTGATGGAGCACCTGCTGGACGAGGTGAGCTTCGGCGCCACGCGCCTGGAAGGGCAGACCGTCACGGTGGACGCCGCCTATGTGGACGGTCGCCTGGGCGAACTCAGCCGCAACGAGGACCTCTCGCGCTACATCCTCTGACCACGCGCTGACCCGCTCCAGACCGCGTGCCCCCGGCGCGCGGTTTTTTTATGGGCGTGCGTTGCGGAGGACTCGGCGGCGCGGGAACGTCGCACCCACCGCTCATCGGAGCGCGTGCGCCTGGTTACAAAGTCCTGTGGCCCGCGGGGTCTTCAAGCTTCACCTGCAGACCCCTTTGTAAGTGCTTGCTTTTGCTCAAATTTCCAGCACTGACTGGCTGCAGAGTCGGCGCTAAGTGGTTGATTTACAAGCAAAATTCCGAATGCGCGGACTTGAATGACCGTGTTTTCCTGATACAGTGGGAAAAAGTGCAATTAAGTGGTGAAAACTGCCTTCTAAGGGTCCCAAGCGGTGTTTCAGGGTGCGTCTTCTCTCAGTCTCGATGCCAAGGGGCGGCTGTCCGTGCCGACCCGGCACCGTGACGCCCTGGGCGCGACGGCGGGACAGCTGACCATCACCAAGCACCCGCACGGCTGCCTGATGATTTTCCCCCGGCTGGAGTGGGACCGTTTCCGCGAGCGCATCGCCGCGCTGCCCATGCAGGCCCAGTGGTGGAAGCGCATCTTCCTGGGCAACGCCATGGACCTGGAAATGGACGGTTCGGGCCGTGTGCTGGTCTCGCCCGAACTGCGCGCGGCCGCCGGCATCAGCAAGGACGCGGTGCTGCTGGGCATGGGTTCGTACCTGGAGCTGTGGGACGCCGCCACCTACCAGGCGCAAGAGGCCGAGGCCATGCAGGCCGAGATGCCCGACGTTTTCAAAGATTTTTCCTTCTGAGGATGCTGGTGCAAGACGCTTGGACCCATCAGACCGTCCTGCTGAGCGAGGCCGTGGACGCGCTCGCCCTCCAACCGGACGGTCACTATGTCGACGCCACCTTCGGGCGGGGCGGGCACTCGCGCCTGATCCTCTCGAAGCTGTCGGAGCGGGGGCGGCTGACGGCCTTCGACAAGGATCCACAAGCGGTGGCGGTGGCCCAGGAAATGGCGGCCCGCGATGGCCGCTTTTTCATAAGGCACGAAGGTTTCTGTCACCTCGGCGAGCTGGAGCCCGCCAGCGTGGATGGGGTGCTGATGGATCTGGGGGTGAGCTCGCCGCAGATCGACGACCCCGAGCGGGGTTTTTCTTTTCGTGGCGACGGCCCGCTGGACATGCGCATGGACACCACGCGCGGCCAGAGCGTTGCCCAGTGGCTGGAAACGGCCGAAGTTTCCACCCTCGCGGAGGTCATTCGTGAATACGGCGAAGAACGGTTTGCTCAACAGGTTGCAAAGGCGATTGATCGTCGCCGACAGGAACGGGGCCCTCTTCGAACCACCCGCGAGCTGGCCGAAGTCGTGGCTGGCGCGGTCAAAACCCGCGAGCCGGGCAAGGACCCTGCAACGCGCACATTTCAGGCTTTTCGGATTTTCATCAACGCCGAGCTTGAAGAGCTGCAACAAGCGCTAGAAGCGAGCCTGCAGGTGCTGCGTCCCGGGGGCCAGCTGGTGGTGATCAGCTTCCATTCGCTGGAAGACCGCATGGTCAAGCAGTTCATGGCGCGCCATTCGCGCGCTGTGGTGGACCGCCGCGTGCCGTTCGCCGAGCCGCGGCCCATGCCGCTGACCGGCGTGAGCCGGCTCATGCCGTCGGACGCCGAGGTGGCCGCCAACCCGCGCTCGCGCAGCGCGGTGATGCGGGTGGCCGAGCGCACGGGAGCGCCGGTATGAGCGCAGCGCAGGGCCGCCCCAAGCAAGCTCGCGCCCCCCTGGGGGGCAGCGAAGTACGCGCAGCGACGAGCGTGGGGGCTTTCGTGGCCGCCGCGCAGGGCCGCCCCAAGCAAGCTCGCGCCCCCCTGGGGGGCGGCGAAGTGCGCGCAGCGACGAGCGTGGGGGCTTTCGTGGCCGCAGCTCAGGGCCGTCCCCAGCAAGCTCGCGCCCCCATGGGGGGCAGCGAAGTACGCGCAGCGACGAGCGTGGGGGTCTGCCTATGATCCGGCTCAACCTCATGCTGCTCGTGGCCGTGCTGGTCAGCGCGTTCTACCTGGTGCACACCCAGTACGAATCGCGCCGCCTCTACACCGCCATCGACAAGGCGAACGCGCAGGCCAAGCGCCTGGCGACGGAGCACGAGCAGCTGCAGGTGCAAAAGCGCGAGCAGGCCACGTCGGCCCGGGTGCAACAGCTGGCCACGCGCGAGCTGCAGATGCGCCCGGTCAATCCCGGCATCACGCAGTACGTGACCGCCGGCACGTCCACGGTGCAGGAGGCTCGGCCATGAGCAACCCGCGCGCCGACCAGCGCCCCAGCCGCAGCATCAACTACAGCGCCAGCCCCCTGCTGGCGAGCAAGACGCCGGTCTGGCGCAGCAAGTTCATCGTCGCCGCGCTGGCGGTGGCGTTTGCCGGTCTGGCCGGACGCGCGGCCTACGTGCAGGTGTTCGGCAACGAATTCTTCCAGCGCCAGGGCGAGGTGCGCTTCGCCCGCACGCTGGAGCTGCCGGCCAACCGCGGCCGCATCCTCGACCGCAACGGCCTGCTGCTGGCCTCCAGCGTGGTGGCGCAGAGTATCTGGGCCATTCCGGAGGACGTGGACAAAAGCCACCCCAAGTTGCGCGATCTGGCCAGGCTGCTGGAGATGCCACTGCCCGAGCTGAAGAAGAAGCTGGCCAACGAGGACAAGACCTTCGTCTGGGTCAAGCGCCAGGTGGACGAGCCGGTGGCCAAGCAGATCGCTGCGCTGGACATCAAGGGCATCTACCAGCGCCGCGAATACAAGCGCGAGTACCCCGAGGGCGAGGCCGCCGCGCACGTGGTGGGCTTCACCAACGTGGAAGACCGCGGGCAGGAAGGCGTGGAGCTGGCCTTCAACAAACAGCTGGCCGGCAAGAACGGCTCGCGCCGCGTGATCAAGGACCGCCTGGGCCGCGTGGTGGAAGACGTGCGCGACGTGGTGCCGCCGGTGGACGGGCCGGACCTGCAACTGTCCATCGACAGCAAGGTGCAGTTCTTCGCCTACGAAAAACTGCGCGATGCGGTCAGGCTGCACAAGGCCAAGGGCGGCAGCGCGGTGGTGCTGGACGCGCAGACCGGCGAGGTGCTGGCGCTGGCCAACTACCCCAGCTACAACCCCAACAAGCGGGTCAACCTCAGCGGCGAGCAGCTGCGCAACCGGGCGCTCACCGACAGCTTCGAGCCCGGCTCGACCATGAAGCCCTTCATCGCCGCGCTGGCGCTGGAGAAGGGCATGGTCAAGCCGAGCACGCCGATCCAGACCGCGCCGGGGCGCATCACCATCGGCGGCTCGACCATCAGCGACTCGCACCCGCACGGTGTGCTGACGGTGGCCGAGGTGATCAAGGTGTCCAGCAACGTCGGCACCGTCAAGATGGCGATGCAGATGAGCCCGCGCGAGATGTGGGAGACCTACGCCCAGGCCGGCTTCGGCCAGAAGCCGCACCTGCCTTTCCCGGGGGCGGTCAGCGGGCGTCTGCGTCCGTATAAGAGCTGGCGGCCGATCGAGCAGGCCACCATGAGCTACGGCTACGGCCTGTCGGCCTCGCTGTTCCAGTTGGCGCAGGCCTACACCATCTTTGCGCGCGACGGCGAGCTGATCCCGATCTCCCTGCTCAAGAACGACGCGCCGGCCACGGGGGTGCACGTGTTCGGTGCGGCCAACGCGGTGGCGGTGCGCCAGATGCTGGCGCTGGCCACCGGCCCTGGCGGCACCGCGCCCAAGGCGCAGACCATCGGGTATTCGGTCGGCGGCAAGACCGGCACGGCGCACAAGCAGGAAGGCAAGGGCTATTCCGGCAACAAGTACCGCAGCTGGTTCGTGGGCATCGCGCCCATCGAGCAACCGCGCATCGTGGTGGCGGTGATGGTGGACGAACCCAACAACGGCGTGTACTTCGGCGGCCTGGTGGCCGCACCGGTGTTCAGCGAAACGGTGCAGCAGACGCTGCGCGTGCTGGGCGTGCAGCCGGACATGAACGTCAAGCCGCAGATCCTCACCGAAACCGTGGAGGAGTCTTTCTGATATGAAGCACCCCCTGCGCCGCTTCGCGTCTCCCCCCTCCAGGGGGGCGGCACTGGCCGTCCGGCAAAGCCCGCCCGGCGGTGCCTCTGGTATGGCGCCTCGTGCGTCGCGGGTCGCGCGAGGCGTGGTGGAGCCATTGGCATGACCCACGTTCTGAGCACTCCCCAGGCCGTGGCCGACTGGTTGCGCGAGCGTGTGACCGGTGCGTTGCAGTGCGACAGCCGCAAGGTCGGCGCGGGTGACGCCTTCGTGGCCTGGCCGGGCGCCGCGACCGATGGCCGCCGCTACGTGGCCGCCGCGCTGCAGGCCGGCGCCGTGGCGGCGCTGGTGGAGCGCGACGGCGTCGAGGCCTTCGGCTTCAGCGATGAGCGCATCCTGGCCGTGCCGGGGCTCAAGCAGTTGGCCGGCCCCATCGCCAGCGCCTACCAACGCGACCCCTCGCGCGAACTGGATGTGGTGGCCTTCACCGGCACCAACGGCAAAACCTCCAGCGCGTGGTGGATGGCCCAGCTGCTGTCGGCGGTGCAGCGCCCCTGCGCGGTGGTCGGCACCCTGGGCATCGGCCTGCCGCCGCAGGCGGGGCGCGCATCGACCATCGTCTCCACCGGCCTGACCACGCCCGACCCGGTGCTGCTGCAGGCGCGCCTGCGCGCGCTGGTGGACGAGGGCGTCAAGGCCTGCGCCATCGAGGCCTCGTCCATCGGCATCATCGAAGGGCGCCTGAACGCCACCCACCTCCGCGTGGCGGTGTTCACCAACTTCACCCAGGACCACCTGGACTTCCACGGCAGCATGGCCGACTACTGGACCGCCAAGGCCGCGCTGTTCGACTGGCCCGGCCTGCAGGCCGCGGTGGTGAACGTGGACGACGCGCGTGGCGCGGCGCTCGCGTCCGAACTGGCGGCGCGGCCGCTGGATCTGTGGACCGTGGGCATCGAACCCGCGCCGCAGCGCGCACCGGCCCGCCTGTTTGCGCGCGACATCGGCTTCACCCACAGCGGCATGCGCCTGACGGTGGGCGAACGCGACGCGTCCGGCAAGACAACGCACAGCCACACACTGAGCCTGCCGCTGGTGGGGCGCTACAACGTGTCCAACCTGCTGGGCGTGCTGGCTTCGGCGCGCGCGCTGGGCGTGCCCCTGGCCGACGCGGTGCAGGCTTGCGCCGCGCTCAGCCCGGTGCCCGGCCGCATGCAGCAGGTGCCGGCCACGGGCGATCAGCCGCTGGTGCTGGTGGACTACGCCCACACACCCGACGCGCTGGAAAAAGCCCTGCACGCGCTGCAGCCCCTGGCGCGCGAGCGCGGCGGCGCGCTGTGGTGCGTGATCGGCTGTGGCGGCGACCGGGACGCCAGCAAACGCCCGCTGATGGCCGCCGTGGCCGAGCGCGAGGCGCAGCACCCGGTGCTGACCAGCGACAACCCGCGCAGCGAAGACCCGCTGGCCATCCTGGCGCAGATGCGTGCCGGTCTGGCGCAGCCCGGCGCTGCGCTCATCGAACCCGACCGCGCCGCCGCCATCGCGCGCGCCGTGCAGGGCGCTGCCGCGCACGACGTGGTGCTGATCGCCGGCAAGGGGCACGAGGACTACCAGGACATCATGGGTGTGAAGAAACCGTTTTCCGACCTGGAGCAGGCGCATGCCGCGCTGCAGGCCCGTGGCACCGACAGCGGAGGGGCGGCATGAAGACCGTGGCCCAGTTGCTGCCCCTGCTGACCGGCGCCCGCGTGGTGGGCGACCGGTCGGCCGCTGCCGCCGTCGCGCGCGTGCACACCGACACCCGCAGCCTGCAGGCGGGTGACCTGTTCGTCGCCCTCAAGGGTGAGCGTTTTGATGCCCACGACTTTTTGCCGCAGGCGCGCGCCGCGGGCGCCGTGGCCGCCATCGCCCACCAGGGCCTGGCCGCCGCCGGTCTGCCCGGCGTCGAGGTGCCCGACACCCGCCTGGCCCTGGGCGAACTGGCCCGGTTGTGGCGCGAACAGTTCGACCTGCCACTGATCGCCGTGACCGGGAGCAACGGCAAGACCACGGTGACGCAGATGATCGCGTCCATCCTGCGCGCGGCCGCGGGCGACGCGGCCCACGCCACCCAGGGCAACCTGAACAACGACATCGGCGTGCCCATGACGCTGCTGCGCCTGCGCGCCGCCCACCGCCTCTCGGTGGTCGAGCTGGGCATGAACCACCCGGGCGAGATCGGATACATCGCCGCGCTGACCCAGCCCACCGTGGCGCTGGTGAACAACGCGCAGCGCGAACACCAGGAGTTCATGGGCACGGTCGAGGCCGTGGCGCGCGAGAACGGCGCCGTCATCGCGGCCCTGCGCAGCGGCGGCACGGCGGTGTTCCCGAGCGACGACGAACACAGCTTCGTCTGGCGCGAACTCGCCCAGGGCCGCCTGGTGTTGACGTTCAGCGACACCGACCCCGCCGCCGATGTGCGCGCCCTCGGCGCCGACTGGACCGATGGCGTCTGGGCGCTGCGCTTCACCTCGCCCGCTGGCGAACAGACCTGCCGCCTGCGCATCGCCGGCCGCCACAACGTGCGCAACGCATTGGCCGCCGCGGCCTGCGCCCTGGCCGCGGGCGTGTCGCTGGCCGACATCGGGCGCGGGCTCGACGCCTTCGAGCCCGTCGGTGGACGTTCGCGTGCGCTGGCCGTGGCGCTGGCCGACCGCCGGCTCACCCTGATCGACGACAGCTACAACGCCAACCCCGACTCGGTGGTGGCCGCCATCCGCGTGCTGGCCGAACTGCCCGCGCCGCGCTGGCTGGTGCTGGGCGACATGGGCGAGGTCGGCGAACAGGGACTGGCCTTCCACCTGGAGGTGCTGCGCCAGGCACAGGCCAGCGGCATCGACGCCGTGCACTGCGCCGGCGACTGGATGCGCCAGGCCTGCGAGGCCCTGCGCGCCGCGCGCGAACCGGTGCCCGTGCATTGGGCGGACGTCGACGCGCTGGCGGCCCACCTGGCCGGGCGCGTGCCGGCCGACGCCGTGCGCAGCGTGCTGGTCAAGGGCTCGCGTTTCATGCGCATGGAGCGCGTGGTGCAGGCCCTGCAGGCGCTGGCCGTGACCCCCTCACCACCAGAACAACAGAAAGATTCCTCGCATGCTGCTTAGTCTGGCGCAATGGTTGCAAAGCCTGGGACCCGAGTTCGGGTTCCTGCGCGTGTTCCAGTACCTCACCTTCCGTGCGGTGATGGCCGCCATGACCGCGCTCATCGTCGGCCTGGTGGCCGGGCCGTACTTCATCCGCCGGCTGGCCGCGCTCAAGATCGGCCAGCCGATCCGCGAATACGCGATGCAGACCCACATCAGCAAGGGCGGCACCCCCACCATGGGCGGCGTGCTGATCCTGTTCGCGATTTCGCTGTCCACCCTGCTGTGGTTCGACTGGTCCAACCGCTTCACCTGGATCGTGCTGCTGGTCACGCTGGGCTTTGGCGCCGTCGGCTGGGTGGACGACTGGCGCAAGGTGGTCAACAAGGACCCCGAAGGCATGCGCTCGCGCGAGAAGTATTTCTGGCAGTCGGTCATCGGCCTGCTGGCGGCCTTCTACCTGGCTTTCAGCGTGGCCGAGACCAGCAACCTGCGCGTGATCAAGCTGTTCTTCGACTGGGTGACCTCGGGCTTCACGCTCGAACTGCCGCCGCGCGCCGGCCTCATGGTGCCTTTCTTCAAAGAAGTGGCCTACCCGCTGGGCGTGTTCGGCTTCGTGGTCATGACCTACCTGGTCATCGTCGGCGCCAGCAATGCGGTCAACCTGACCGACGGCCTGGACGGCCTGGCCATCATGCCGGTGGTCATGGTCGGTTCGGCGCTCGGCGTGTTCGCCTACGTCACCGGCAGTTCGGTGTTCTCGCGCTACCTGCTGCTGCCGCACATCCCGGGGGCCGGTGAATTGCTGATCTTCTGCGCCGCCATGGCCGGTGCCGGTCTGGCCTTTCTGTGGTTCAACGCCCACCCGGCCCAGGTCTTCATGGGCGACGTGGGCGCGCTCGCGCTCGGTGGCGCACTGGGCACCATCGCCGTCATCGTGCGCCAGGAAATCGTGCTCGCCATCATGGGCGGCATCTTCGTGGTCGAGGCCCTGTCGGTGATGCTGCAGGTCAGCTGGTTCAAGTACACCAAAAAGAAGTTCGGCCAGGGCCGCCGCCTGTTCCACATGGCGCCGCTGCACCACCACTTCGAGAAGAAGGGCTGGAAAGAGACCCAGGTCGTGGTCCGCTTCTGGATCATCACCATGCTGCTGTGCCTGATCGGCCTGTCCACGCTGAAGTTGCGCTGAACCTGCCATGAAGCAGCTCCAAGACCAACACGTCCTCATCCTCGGGCTCGGCATTTCCGGCCTGTCGATGGCGCGCTGGTGCGTGCGCCACGGCGCGGTCGTGACCGTGGCCGACACGCGCGAGAACCCGCCCTCGCTGGCCGCGCTGCGCGCCGAATGCCCGCAGGCGGCGTTTGTGGCCGCCCCGTTCGACGACGGCCTGCTCGCGCGTGGCCAGTGGGCCGTGATCGGCCGCAGCCCCGGCCTGCCGCCCGAGCAGCTGGCCGCGGCCCGCGCCTGGGCGCAGCAGCACGGCGCCGCCTGGGTGGGCGAGCTGGACCTGTTCGCCCAGGCCCTGCAAGACCTGTCGCAGCGCGAGCTGCTGCCCTACCAGCCGCAGGTGCTGGCCATCACCGGCACCAACGGCAAGACCACCGTGACCTCGCTGACCGGCCTGCTGCTGCAGCGCGCCGGCCTGCGCGTGGCGGTGGCCGGCAACATCGGCCCGGCCCTGCTGGACGTGCTGGGTGCGGCGCTGGACGAAGAGGTCCGCGGCAACGCCGAAGACGCGGAGAAGGCCGCGGCAGAAGCCGCCGAACAAGCTGCCAGCGAGGCGGCTGCCCCTGCGGTGGTGGACGAGGCGCCCGCCGCGCCGACGCCCGGCGAAGCCGATGCGGGCGATGCCCAGGGCGAGCTGCTGCCGGTCGACGAAGATGAAACCCCGCCGCCGGCGGACGAAGACGGCGATGCGCCGACCCTGATCGCCCCGCCGCCGCCGGCCCCGCCGCTGCCGCCGCACCTGCCCCAGGCCTGGGTGCTGGAACTCTCCAGCTTCCAGCTCGACGGCACGGCCGGTGGCGCCTGGGACGGCGTGCCCACCGCGGCCACGGTGCTCAACATCACCGAAGACCACATCGACTGGCACGGTTCCATGGCCGCCTACGCGCAGGCCAAGGCCGCGGTGTTCGGCGCCCAGGCGCTGATGCTGCTCAACCGCGAAGACCCGCTGGTGTCGGCCATGCGACCGGCCAACGTGACGGTCAAGATCGGCGGCCGCAACCGCCAGCGCCCGTCCCGCCCCTTCGCCACCTTCGGTCTGGACCAGCCGACCCGGCCGGGCGACTGGGGCCTGGAAACCGTCAACGGCATGACCTGGCTGGTGCGCGCCCTGGCGCTGGACGAAACCCGCCAGCGCGGCCGCAAGGCCGACGAGGAAGAAGAGATCTACTTCCAGCGCCTGATGCCGGCCGACGCGCTGCGCATCCGCGGCCGCCACAACGCCGCCAACGCCCTGTCCGCGCTGGCCCTGGCCACCTCCACCGGCGCGCCGCTGGCGCCCATGCTGCACGGCCTGCGCGACTACCGGGGCGAGCCGCACCGCGTCGAACCGGTGGCCATCGTCAACGAGGTCGAGTACTTCGACGACAGCAAGGGCACCAACGTGGGCGCCACGCTGGCCGCCGTGCGCGGCCTGGGGGCCGACCGCAAGCTGGTCGTCATCCTCGGCGGCGACGGCAAGGGCCAGGACTTTTCGCCGCTGGCCGAACCGCTGGCTGCGCACGCCCGCGCCGCGGTGCTGATCGGCCGCGACGCGGCGCGCATCCGCGAACAGGTGCAGGCCGCCACCGAGCGGGCCGGCGTGCCGCTGCTGGACGCCGCGACCCTGCCCGAAGCGGTGCGCGCCTGCGCCGCCGCCGCCCGGCCGGGCGATGCGGTGCTGCTCTCGCCCGCCTGCGCCAGCCTGGACATGTTCCGCGACTACAAGCACCGCGCCGACGTCTTCGTCGACGCCGTGCGCGAACTGGCGGCCGAACACGGCGCCGATCTGGAGGGCACGTTGTGAAGGCCCGCCTGCAGTCCCTGCTGACCCGCCTGCGCGCCCTGGTGCCCGGCGGTGAGCTGGCGGGCGCCGGTGCCGACGGCCTGCCGGTGCGCCTGTCCAGCCGCAGCTACGCCGGCACGCGCAACGTGGCCGTGCGCGAACTCGGGTTCGACCAGCCGCTGCTGTGGGTCGTGGTCACGCTGCTGGCCTGGGGCCTGGTGATGGTGTATTCGGCCTCCATCGCGCTGCCGGACAACCCGCGCTTTGGCAACTACGCGCAGACGCACTTCGTGGTGCGGCACGCCATGTCCACGGTGATCGGCGTCGGCGCCGCCTTCATCGCCTTCCAGCTGCCGCTGCGCACCTGGGAGAAGCTCGCGCCCTGGCTGTTCGCCGGCGCGCTGCTGCTGCTGGTGCTGGTGCTCATCCCCTTCATCGGCAAGGGCGTCAACGGCGCGCGCCGCTGGATCCCGCTGGGCATCATGAACTTCCAGCCGTCCGAACTGGGCAAGCTGGCCGTGTTGCTCTACGCCGCCGATTACATGGTGCGCAAGATGGAGGTCAAGGAGCGGTTCTTCCGCGCGGTCGCCCCGATGGCGGTGGCCGTGGGCGTGGTCGGCATGCTGCTGCTGGCCGAGCCCGACATGGGCGCTTTCATGGTGATCGTGGTGATCGCCATGGGCATCCTGTTCCTGGGGGGCGTGAACGCGCGCATGTTCTTCCTCATGGCGCTGGTGGTGGTGGCGGCGTTTGCGCTGATGGTCATGACCAGCGAGTTCCGCCGCCAGCGCGTGTTTGCTTACCTCGACCCGTGGAGCGAAGAGCACGCCCTGGGCAAGGGCTACCAGCTCTCGCACGCGCTGATCGCCATCGGCCGCGGCGAGATCTTCGGCGTCGGCCTGGGCGGCAGCGTGGAGAAGCTGCACTGGCTGCCCGAGGCGCACACCGACTTCCTGCTCTCGGTCATCGGCGAAGAGTTCGGCCTGATCGGCGTGCTGACGCTGATCGCGCTGTTCCTGTGGGTGACGCGCCGCATCATGCACATCGGCCGCCAGGCCATCGCGCTGGACCAGGTGTTTGCCGGTCTGGTCGCGCAGGGCGTGGGCCTGTGGATGGGCTTTCAGGCCTTCATCAACATCGGCGTGAACCTGGGCGCGCTGCCCACCAAGGGCCTGACCCTGCCGCTGATGAGCTACGGCGGCTCGGCCATCCTGCTCAACCTGATCGCGATCGCGATCGTGTTGAGAGTGGATTACGAGAACCGCCAGCTGATGAAAGGCGGTAGGTCATGAGCAAGGCCCCTTGCGCCCTCATCATGGCTGGCGGCACCGGCGGCCATATCTTCCCGGGTCTGGCCGTGGCCGAAGCCCTGCGCGAGCGCGGCTGGCGCGTGCACTGGCTGGGCGCGCCCGGCAGCATGGAAAGCCGCCTGGTGCCGCCGCGCGGTTTCGCGCTGGAGACCATCGACTTCGGCGGCGTGCGCGGCAAGGGCCTCAAGACCCTGGTGCTGCTGCCGCTGCGCCTGCTCAAGGCCTTCTGGCAGGCTTTGCAGGTGGTGCGCCGCGTGCGGCCCGACGTGCTGGTCGGCCTGGGCGGCTACATCACCTTCCCCGGCGGCATGATGGGCACGCTGGCCGGCAAGCCGCTGGTGCTGCACGAGCAGAACTCGGTCGCCGGCATGGCCAACAAGGTGCTGGCCGGCATCGCCGACCGCGTGTTCACCGCCTTCCCGGCCGTGTTCAAGAAGGCCGAGTGGGTGGGCAACCCGCTGCGCGCCGAGTTCCTGCGCCAGGGCGCGCCGGCCGAGCGTTTCGCCGGCCGCAGCGGCCCGCTGCGTCTGCTGGTGGTGGGCGGCAGCCTGGGCGCCAAGGCGCTCAACGACACGGTGCCGCAGGCGCTGGCGCTGATCCCGGCCGAGCAGCGCCCGCAGGTGATCCACCAGAGCGGCGAAAAGCAGATCGACGCGCTGCGCGCCAACTACGCGGCGGCCGGTGTCGAGGCGACGCTGACCCCGTTCATCGACGACACCGCCAAAGCCTTTGCCGAGGCCGACCTGGTCATCGGCCGCGCCGGCGCCAGTACCGTGACCGAGATCGCCGCCGTGGGCGCGGCCGCGCTGTTCGTGCCCTTCCCACACGCGGTGGACGACCACCAGACCACCAACGCCCGCTTCCTGGTGGACGCCGGTGGCGCCTGGCTGGTGCCGCAACCCGAATTCACGCCGACCGCGCTGGCGCAGCGCCTGCAGAGCCTGCAGCGCGGGCAACTGATGGACATGGCCCAGAAGGCCCAGCACATGAAAAAAACCGACGCCGTGGCGGCCGTGGTGACCGCCTGCGAGCAACTCGCGAAAGTGACAACAGCATGAAGCACGCCATTCGCCATATCCACTTCGTCGGCATCGGCGGCTCGGGCATGAGCGGCATCGCCGAGGTGCTGCTCAACCAGGGCTACGTGGTCTCGGGCTCGGACCTGGGCGAGAACGCCGCCACCCGACGCCTGGTGCAGTTCGGTGCGACGGTGCACAAGGGCCACGACGCGGCGTTCATCGCCGGCGCCGACGCCATCGTCACCTCCACCGCGGTCAAGGAAGACAACCCCGAGGTGGTGGCCGCGCACGCCAAGCTGGTGCCGGTGGTGCCACGCGCCATCATGCTGGCCGAGCTGATGCGCATGAAAAAGGGCATCGCCATCGCCGGCACGCACGGCAAGACGACCACCACCAGCCTGGTGGCCAGCGTGCTGGCCGCCGCGAACCTGGACCCGACCTTCGTGATCGGCGGCCGCCTGAACAGCGCCGGCGCCAACGCGCAGCTGGGCTCGGGCGAGTACATCGTGGTCGAGGCCGACGAGTCGGACGCCTCCTTCCTGAACCTGCTGCCGGTGCTGTCGGTCGTCACCAACATCGACGCCGACCACATGGACACCTACGGCCACGACTTCGGCAAGCTCAAGTCGGCCTTTGTGGACTTCCTGCACAAGATGCCGTTCTATGGCGCCGCCGTGGTGTGTGTGGACGACCCGGCGATCCGCGAGATCCTGCCGCAGATCGCGCGCCCCATCACCAGCTACGGCGTGAGCGAGGACGCGCAGATCCGCGCCCTGAACGTGCGCCCCGTGGGCGGCCAAATGCACTTCACCGTGCAGCGTCGCAACGGCGAGGTGCTGCCCGACCTGGACGTGGTGCTCAACCTGCCGGGCCACCACAACGTGCTCAACGCGCTGGCGGCCATCGGCATCGCGGTCGAGATCGGCATGCCCGATGCCGCCCTGCTGCAGGCGCTGGCCGAATTCAAGGGTGTGGGCCGGCGCTTCCAGCGCTATGGCGATGCCGCGCTGCCGGCGGGCGGTGTGGTCACGCTGGTCGACGACTACGGCCACCACCCGGTGGAAATGGCGGCCACGCTGGCCGCGGCGCGCGGCGCTTTCCCGGGCCGCCGCCTGGTGCTGGCCTTCCAGCCGCACCGCTACAGCCGCACGCGCGACTGTTTTGAAGATTTCGTGAAGGTGATCGGCCACGCCGACGCCGTGCTGCTGGCCGAGGTGTACGCCGCCGGCGAAGCGCCCATCGTCGCGGCCGACGGCCGGGCGCTGACGCGGGCGCTGCGCGTGGCCGGCAAGGTCGAACCGGTGTTCGTGGACGACATCGCCGCCATGCCGCAGGCGGTGCTGGACAACGCCCGCGACGGCGACGTGGTGCTGTGCATGGGCGCCGGCTCCATCGGCGCGGTGGCGGGGCAGGTGGTTGAACTGGCCAACCAGGCCAAGGCTTGAATGTGGGGGCTGTTGTGAATTCCATTGATGCAAAAGCGCTCGGCAAGGTCGCCGTGCTGCTGGGCGGTCGTTCCGCCGAACGCGAGGTTTCGTTGATGTCCGGCACCGGCGTGCTGGCCGCGCTCCAGTCCAAGGGCGTGGACGCCCACGCCTTCGATCCGGCCGAACGCGACCTGGATGACCTCAAGCGCGAGGGTTTTCAGCGCGTCTTCATCGCACTGCACGGCCGCTTCGGCGAAGACGGCACGGTGCAGGGCGCGCTCGAACTCCTGGGCATTCCCTACACCGGTCCGGGCGTCATGGCCTCGGCCGTGGCCATGGACAAGCTCATGACCAAACGAATCTGGATCGCCGAAGGCCTGGCCACCCCGGCCTGGCGCCAGGTGCACAGCGCGGCCGAAACGCGCGCGGCCTTCGCGGCCCTGGGCTCGCCCATGATCGTCAAGCCGGTGCGCGAAGGCTCGACCATCGGCCTGACCAAGGTCATGACCGCCGACCAGTGCGAGGCCGCCTACGCGCTGGCCGCGGGCCAGGACCCGATGGTGATGTGCGAGCAGTTCATCGCCGGCGACGAGGTGACCGTGCCCGTGCTGGGCACCGGCGCGCAGGCGCGGGCGCTGCCGGTGATCCGCATCGTCGCGCCCGACGGCAATTACGACTACCAGCACAAGTACTTCACCGACGACACGAAATACCTGGTGCCCTGCGGCCTGCCCGACGGTGAAGAGGCGGCGATCCAGGCGCTGGTGCTCAAGTCGTTCCGCACGCTGGACTGCCGCGGCTGGGCGCGCGCCGACGTGATGATCGACGCCAAGACCCGCCAGCCCTACCTGCTGGAGATCAACACCTCGCCCGGCATGACCGGCCACTCGCTGGTGCCAATGTCGGCCCGCGCCACCGGCCTGTCGTACGAAGACCTGTGCCTGCAGGTGCTGGCCAGCGCGGCGCTGGACAACGCAGCCGCCCACCCGGCCTGAACCCGACGCCATGGAACACGCCGAACTGCCCCTGGACATCAAGCTCATGACCGTGGCCACGCGCGCCCTGGTCGTGCTGCTGGCCGTCCTCGTGGTGGCGGCGCTGGGCACCTGGGCGCTGCGCCACCCGGCGTGGACGGTGCGGGCCATCACGGTGCAGGGCGACGTGGTGCACCAGAACGCCGTGACCTTCCGCGCGCAGCTGGCCTCGCAGATGAAGAGCGGCCTGTCGGGCAACTTCCTCACGCTGGACCTGCAGCGGGTGCGCGCCCTGTTCGAGGCCGTGCCCTGGGTACGCCGCGCGGTTGTGCAGCGCGACTTTCCCAACCGCCTGAAGGTGACCATCGAAGAACACCAGGCCGTGGCCTGGTGGGGCGAGACCGGTTCGGGCCGCCTGGTCAACCGCCTGGGCGAGGTCTTCGACGCCAGCCCGGACGAAGGCGAGGAGCTGCCCGAGCTGGCCGGACCCGATCACCAGTCGGCCCAGGTGTGGGCGCTGTTCCAGAGCCTGCAGACCGAATTCACCCGGCTGGAGATGGGCCTGTCCCGGCTGCAGCTCAACGAGCGCGGCAGCTGGAGCGCCGACCTCGACAGCGGCACCCACATCGAACTGGGCCGCGGCACGCCCGACGAACTGCTGGCCCGCACGCAACGCTTCACCGCCACGCTCAGCCAGCTGACGGCGCGCTACCCCGGGGCGCTGCAGTCGGTGGACCTGCGCTATCCCAATGGTTACGCCCTGCGCGTGCGCGGCGTGACCACCGTGACCGACGTCGACCCGAACACCCCCCAGAACACCAGGTAATCAAGCACACATCATGGCCAAGGAATACAAGGACCTCGTCGTCGGACTGGACATCGGCACCGCCAAGATCATGGTGGTGGTGGCCGAGGTGCAGGCCAACGGCGAACTCAAGCTCGCAGGGCTCGGTGTCTCGGCCAGCCACGGCCTCAAGCGCGGCGTGGTGGTCAACATCGACGCCACGGTGCAGAGCATCCAGCAGGCGCTCAAGGAAGCGGAGCTGATGGCCGACTGCCGCATCGCCCGCGTCTACACGGGCATCACCGGCAGCCACATCCGCGGCATCAACAGCAGCGGCATGGTGGCCATCAAGGACCGCGAGGTGACCCCGGCCGACGTGGCCCGCGTGATCGAGACCGCCAAGGCGATCAACATCTCCACCGACCAGCGCCTGCTGCTGGTGGAGCCGCAGGAATTCGTGATCGACGGCCAGGAGGTCAAGGAGCCAATCGGCATGAGCGGTATCCGCCTCGAAGCCAAGGTGCACATTGTCACCGGTGCCCAGAGCGCGGCCGAGAACATCATCAAGTGCGTGCGCCGCTGCGGTCTGGAAGTGGACCAGCTCATGCTCAACCCGCTGGCGTCGAGCCAGGCCATCCTGACCGACGACGAGAAGGAACTGGGCGTGGCGCTGGTGGACATCGGCGCCGGCACCACCGACGTGGCCATCTTCGCTGGCGGCGCGATCCGCCACACGGCGGTGATCCCGATCGCGGGCGACCTGATCACCAGCGACATCGCCATGGCGTTGCGCACGCCCACCAAGGACGCCGAGGACATCAAGGTCGAGAACGGTTGCGCCAAGCAGTTGCTGGCCGACCCCGAGACGCAGGTCGAGGTGCCCGGCCTGGGCGACCGCGGCCCGCGCATGCTCAGCCGCCAGGCCCTGGCCGGCGTGATCGAACCACGCGTCGAAGAAATCTTTGCCCTGGTGCAGCAGGTGGTGCGCGATTCGGGCTTCGAGGAAGTGCTGTCCTCGGGCATCGTGCTCACCGGCGGCAGCGCCGTCATGCCGGGCATGGTCGAACTGGGCGAGGACATCTTCCTCAAGCCGGTGCGCCGTGGCGTGCCGCACTACGCGGGCGCGCTGTCGGACATGGTCTCGCAGCCGCGCGCGGCCACGGTGATGGGCCTGCTCGAAGAAGCGCGCCTGGCGCGCGTGCGCGGGCACAAGGTGGCGCAGAAGGCCGGCTCCATGCAGGGGGCCTTCGACCGCATGAAAAACTGGTTTGTGGGGACGTTCTGATGACGACATTGACCACCCCTGCGCCGCGTGGCACAGCCCGTTTGCCGGTGTCCTGGAGCCCGCGCTGCCGCCCCCGGCTCCGATGTCCGATCTGCACCGGACCGCCTGGTTGAAGCAGCACAGCAGCGTGAACCGAATCTTGATTTTTGAAATGAAAGCCGCCCCGAACGCCCGTTCGGGCACACACAGGAGAGAAACATGAGCATCGAAATGATCGAAGTCGAAGAATTCAACCAAGGCACCCAGATCAAGGTGATCGGCGTCGGCGGCGGTGGCGGCAACGCCGTGGACCACATGGTCTCGCGCAACGTCCAGGGCGTGGAGTTCATCTGTGCCAACACCGATGCACAGGCCCTGGCCCGCAGCCTGGCGGCCCGCACCATCCAGCTCGGCGGCAGCGGCCTGGGCGCTGGCAGCAAGCCCGAGAAGGGCCGTGACGCGGCCGAACTGGCGGTCGAGGACATCCGCACCGCCATCGATGGCGCGCACATGCTGTTCATCACCGCCGGCATGGGCGGCGGCACCGGCACCGGCGCTGCGCCGGTGATCGCCCGCGTGGCCAAGGAAATGGGCATCCTGACCGTGGGTGTGGTCACCAAGCCCTTCGACTGGGAAGGCGGCCGCCGCATGACCAACGCCGACGCCGGCCTGGCCGAACTCGAAGCCAACGTCGATTCGCTGATCGTGGTGCTCAACGAGAAGCTGCTCGATGTGCTGGGCGACGACATCACCCAGGACGAAGCCTTCGCCCACGCCAACGACGTGCTCAAGAACGCCGTCGGCGGCATCGCCGAAATCATCAACGAGTACGGCAACGTGAACGTCGACTTTGAAGACGTGCGCACCGTGATGGGCGAGCCCGGCAAGGCCATGATGGGCACGGCTACCGCCAGCGGCCCGGACCGCGCCCGCATCGCCGCCGAGCAGGCCGTGGCCTGCCCTCTGCTGGAAGGTGTGGACCTGTCGGGCGCCAAGGGCGTGCTGGTGCTGGTGACGGCATCCAAGGGCAGCCTGAAGCTCAAGGAATCGAAGGAAGCGATGAACGCCATCAAGGCCTACGCCGCTGCGGACGCGCACGTGATTTACGGCGCCGCCTACGACGAGAGCCTGGGCGACGAGATGCGCGTGACCGTGGTCGCCACCGGCCTGAGCCGCCAGAACGCCGCCCGCCGCACCGCGCCTCCGCTGCAGGTGCTGCGCACCGGCACCGACAACGTGCCGTTCAACGTGCCGACCGTCAACGCTGTCGTGGGTGGCGCGGGCGTGGGCAGCGTCAGTGCGGGTGTGGCCCAGCCCGACTACGCCGGCATGGGCGTGCCCAGCGTCTGGCGCACCAACCGCACCCAGGCCGCGGCCAAGGTGGACGCGCTGGCTTCCGGTGGCATGGACGACTTCGAGATTCCGGCTTTCCTGCGCAAGCAGGCTGATTGATTTTTTCTGGGGGCGCGTGTGCACTGCGTTCTCTTGCCTGCACCTCGCGGGCTTGAGGGCGCGGCGCACTCTGCTCCGCGGCTGTCCCCCGGCCCGGCTGCGCCGTGCCTCCTCCTTTATGCCGCTGCGCAGAGCGCGCCGCGCCCACCAGCTGGAACCGTCTTGGCACATTCACGGATGCACGCCAAAAGGGCTTTGGTGATTGGGGTGGCCGGCGCAGCGAAATAAAGGAGGAGCCAGGGGCGCAGCCCTTGGCGGGGGACATTCGCGGAGCCGGCCACCCCGGTCGCCACAGCCCGCGCCGGCCGGAGCGCAGTGCCCGGGGGCTATCGAGGCCATCGAATTTCCAGCCAGCGCAAAAACACCTGCAAACCTAAAATCGCTCGATGCTCGCTCAACGCACCCTCAAATCCCTGACCAAGGCGGTCGGCGTCGGCCTGCACAGCGGGCAGCGGGTGGAACTGACGCTGCGGCCGGCCGCGCCGGACACGGGCATCGTGTTCCGCCGTGTGGACCTGCCCGAGCCGGTCGAGATATCGGTGCGGGCCGACTCGGTGACCGACACCAAACTGGCCTCGACCATCTCCAACGGCGGTGTGAAAGTGCACACCATCGAGCACCTGATGAGCGCCGCCGCCGGCCTGGGGCTGGACAACCTCTACGTGGACATCACGGCCGAAGAGGTGCCCATCCTCGACGGTTCGTCGGCCTCGTTCGTCTACCTGCTGCAGAGCGCCGGCATCGTCACGCAGAAGGCGGCCAAGCGCTTCATCCGCGTGAAGAAACCGGTGGAGGTGCGCGAGGGTGAAGGTCGTACGCTCAAGTGGGCGCGGCTCGACCCCTTCCACGGCTACAAGCTGGCGTTCGAGATCGAGTTCGACCACCCAGCCGTCAACGCCACCGGCCAGCGCGTCGAGTTCGACATGGGCAGCGGCACCTACGCGCGAGAGATCGCGCGGGCCCGCACCTTCGGCTTCACGCGCGACGTGGAGATGATGCGCACCCACGGCCTGGGCCTGGGCGGCGGGCTGGACAACGCCATCGTGATGGACGATGTGAAGGTGCTCAACGCCGACGGCCTGCGCTACGCCGACGAGTTCGTCAAACACAAGATCCTGGACGCGATCGGGGACCTGTATGTCGTGGGCCATCCGCTGCTCGCCGCCTACAGCGCCTTCCGCAGCGGCCACGCCATGAACAACCAACTGCTGCGCGCCCTGCTGGCCCAGCCCGAGGCCTACGACATCGTGAGCTTCGAACAGGAGCGCGAGGCCCCCGCCGGCTTCGCGCAACTTGCACCCGCCTGGTAACCGGGACCCACGGCCATGGTGCTGTTCCGCTTCACCGTTTTCTTCCTGCTGATCGCCGCGGGCGTGTGCTTCGCCTTCTACATCGGCACCGGCCAGCAGAAGTACCGTCTCTGGGGCCTGAAGATTCTCAAGTGGGCCGTGATCGCCGGGCTGGGGTTCTTCGGCGTATTGGTGCTGGAACGGGTTCTCTAGCAGGCAGGCGTCTGTCCTCACTTAACGATAAAGGGCAGCGCGGAGATTGCGCCGTTGCCAAGGCTTTGTGCTTTGACTTCACTGGTGCTTGCATCGGCGGTCACCGCTCCCGTTCCTGAGTCTCGGAAAGTGACCTTCGCTGTCTTGCCGTCGTAGCCTGATTCGAGTGTGTAGCGCCCGCGTTCTGAAAGGGTTACCGTCATGTTGATCATTGCGACTCTCTGCACTCCCGCGGGACTGTCAACGTAGTTGGCCATCACCTTCAGATCTCTTTGTCCGGGGCGAATGCGGTAGACGTAGTTGTCGGTGCACTGCCGACCAGAACCGATAAAGGTTCCGTCTACCAAAATAATTTGCAGAACTCGCTGGTACTGCTTGCCATTCTCTGCCGTGATCAATCCACGGTCGCAAGGAACAGGAATAAGTGCAGCATCGGAGCCTTCGTACGAGCCCAGGTGGGTGCAACCTGCAATTGCCAATGCACTTGTCGTAATCAGTATTGCTTTCATAGGATTGCCTCAACTTTGACTTGGCGGTGATCAATAACTCCGTCCACCCTTGTACGCCGCATGCGTACGCGCTTGCAGCGGCGACACCTTGTTGATCGCCGCTGTGGTGCGCGCCACCTGCGCGTGGGTGATGCACAGGCCCAGCGCGTCGGCGGCGTCTTTGCCGGGCAGGCCGGGCAGCTGCAGCAGGCGTTTGACCATTTCCTGCATCTGCGCCTTGTCGGCGCGGCCGTGGCCGGCCACGGCTTTTTTCAATTGCAGGGCGGTGTATTCGGCCACGCCCAGGCCGTTGGCCACCAGGGCGGTGAGGCAACAACCGCGCGCCTGGCCCAGCAGCAGCGTGGCCTGCGGGTTGACGTTGACGAACACGATCTCGCACACGGCGACCTCGGGCTGGTAGCGCTTCACCACCTCGCTGATGCCGTCGAACAGGATCTTCAGCCGCTCGGGCAGCAGCGCGCCATTTTTCGGGCTGGTCTGGATGGTGCCGCTGGCCACGTAGTGCAGGGCGGCGCCTTCGGTGTCCACCACGCCAAAGCCGGTGCATTGCAGGCCGGGGTCGATGCCGAGGATGCGCATGGGGGGGCTCAGAGGTCGAAGGTCCAGCGGACCGAGTGGAAGAACACCGGGGCGGCAAAGCACAGCGCGTCCACCCGGTCGAGCAGGCCGGCCGCGCCGGTGACCGAGCGGCCCGCGCTGCCCCAGTGGGTGACGCCGCGGTCGCGCTTGATGGCCTTCATGACCAGGTGGCCCAGCGAGCCGGCCACGCAGGCCACCAGCGCCATGGCCAGCGCGGGCAGGGGCTTGAACGGCGTGATGCCGGCCAGCAGCCCGCCCAGCAGGCCGCCCGCCGCCAGACCCGCCAGCCAGCTGCGCCAGTGAAACCCCGCGCTGATGGCCGGGGCCACCGGGCGGGTCAGGCGCCGCGCCACCAGGTGCTGCACCAGCATGCAGGTCTGCACCACGGCGACCAGGAAGAACACCAGGAAGGCCATGCGCCCGGCAAACCGCGGGAACTGCAGCAGCAGCAAGGCGGGCACGTGGCTCAGGCCGTAGACACAGACCATGATGCCCCACTGCAGCATGGCGTTGCGTTCCAGAAAACGCTGCGGGTCGTTGGCCAGGGCGCTGACCACGGGCAGGGCGAGGAACACGTAGACCGGCACGAACACGGTGAACAGGTCGAAGTGCCGCGTCCACACCAGGCCGTACTGCACCGGCAGCACCACGAAGCAGGCCAGCAGCAGGCTGCGGTGGTCGCCGCGCCGGGTGGGCGAGAGGCTGATGAATTCGCGCAGCACGAAGAAGGACACCAGGCCGAACAGCACGATGGCCACACCGTCGCCCGCGGCCCAGCCGATCCAGAACACCAGGGCCATCAGCCAGGAGCTGCGCAAGAGGGCTTGCAGGTCCTGCAGGCGCAGGGTGCGGCCGCCCGTGTCGGGGTCGGGGTGGCGGCGCTCGCGCAGCGAGAGCAGGATGGCGCCCACCGTGGCCAGCAGCAGCACGCCGAACACCAGCACGAACAGCAGGCTGACCTGCTGTTCCGGGGTGAGGCTGCGCAGGAAGGTCCGCATGGCTCAGACCTCCCGCAGGGCCATCACGGCCGCGCGTGCGCGTTGCAGGAAGTCCCCGCGCGGCTCGTCGGCGCCGAGCTGCACCGGTTCGCCGAAGGTGACCGAACACAGCACCGGCACGGGCACCACCTCGCCCTTGGGCATGACGCGCTGCACGTTGTGGATCCAGGCCGGCACCAGCACCACGTCGGGGAACTGGCGCGCCAGGTTGTACAGCCCGCTCTTGAAGGGTTGCGGATCTTCGGTGTGGCCGCGTGTGCCCTCGGGGAACAGGATCAGCGAATCGCCGCTCTCCAGCGCGGCGATCAGCGGCGCCAGCGGGTCTTCGTCGCCTTTTTTCTCGCGCTCGACATAGACCGCGTTGAACACGGCCGACGTGATCCAGCGTTTGAAGCGTGAGGCGGTCCAGTAGTCTTTGGCGGCGATGGGGCGGGTGATGCTGCGCAGTTCCTGCGGCAGGGCGGCCCAGATCAGCACCAGGTCGGCGTGGCTCTGGTGGTTGGCGAAGTAGATGCGCTGCTCGGCCTTGGGCGGGCAGCCGTGCCAGCGCGCCTGCGCGCCGGTGAGCAGGCGCACGAAGCCCAGCAGCAGCAGGCTCATGGCTTTGGCGCGCCAGTCCATGGCCCGTGGCCCTTCAGGGAGGACTCACGTCGCCCATGCGGGCGACGATGGTGCCGGCGCGGCGCGCCAGGTAGGGCGAGCCTTGGCGGGTCTCGAAGAACTTGGGGCTGGGCAGCATGACGGCCAGGCGCGCGGCTTCATAGGCGCTGAGCTTGGCCGCCGGTTTGTTGAAGTAGCGCTGCGCGGCGGCCTCGGCGCCGAAGATGCCTTCGCCCCACTCGACGCTGTTGAGGTAGATCTCCAGGATGCGCGGCTTGGGCAGCAGGGCCTCCAGCAACAGCGCGAGGACCAGTTCCTGCCCCTTGCGCAACAGGTGGCGCTCGCCCGAGAGCAGCAGGTTCTTGGCCAGCTGCTGGGTGATGGTGGAGCCGCCCACCACCTTGGGCGGCTTGATCTTCTTGAGCGCGGCCTGGGCCGCCTCCGGCTTGTTGGCCAGCTTCTTCTCGATCAGCTCGGCGCGCTTGTCGGCCTGGGCCTGGCGCTTCTCGTTCTTCTGCCAGGCGGACTCCAGCGCTTCCCAGTCCACCCCGCCGTGGTCGGAGAAACCGGCGTCTTCCGACGCCATGACCGCGCGCTTGAGGTTCGGGCTGATCTGGTCGTAGTCCACCCACTGCGACGACCAGCGCCAGGTCTTGTCGGTGGTCAGGCTCTCGCCGGCCACGCGCCACGCTTCGGAGCGCATGAAGGCCGTGCTCTGCGGGTCGATCACCAGCATGAGCGCGATGCGCCCCACAAAAAACAGCTGCAGCGCCACACCGGCGAGCAGCACCCACAACAACCAGCGACCGATGGATTTCATGAACGTTATTGGGTGGACATCTGCGTTTGCAGGCCGGCTTCGCGTGTGAAGCGAAAGCGCGAGACGACCACGATCTGGTCGGCGCGGCGGCGCATGGCGTCGCTGAAGCGGCCGAAGTCCAACCCGCGCACGATGGCCTGGGCGCGCCGGTCCAGCGTCTTGTTGCCGGACGACTGCACGATCTCGGTGGACAGCACGGCACCGCTGTGGTTGACGGTGATGACCATGGTCAGCTCGCCGTAGAGCTTGCGCCCCGCGGCCTCGGGGAAGTTGCTGGTGCCCCGGTCCTCGATCTTGCGGCGCAGCTCGTCGTAGTAGATCGCGTACACCTCTTCGCGCGTGGCGGGGCTGATGTAGCGCTTCTTGGGCCGCGCGTTCTCTTCGTTGATGCGTTTTTCGATCTCGGCCAGGATCTTGATCAGGGCCTTGCGCTTCTGCTCGCGTTCGATGCTGGCCTGGCTCGGGTTGACGGCCTGCAGATCGGGCGGCGGCAGGCTGGCCAGGGCCTTGCGCACCTGGGTCAGCAGCTGGTTCTGCTGTTCTTTCAGGGCCTCGATGCGCTGCTCGTCTTCTTCCGGCGTGTCGCCCGCGCGGGCCGTCAGGTGGGGCGGCAACGGCGAGGTGGCGCGGCCCTTGGCCGCTTCGCCACCACCGGCCAGGCTGGCCTGGGCGATGGCCATGGCTTTTTGCGGCAGCTCGTCGCTCTTGGCGTTGACCAGGATCACTTCGAGCGGCGTGTCCTGGAACACGCGGTTGAACCCCTCGGGGTTGACGAAGCGCACCGTCAGCAGCACGGCGTGCACGGCCACCGACACGCCCAGCGCCAGCTGCAGCGTGGAGAGTCCCTTGAGGAAGCCCAGGAGCGGTTTCACGCGGGGAATTATCCGTGCGGACCCGGTGCCGGCCTCAACCGGCTGCCGGGGCGTCGGCCCCGGCCGGCGCCTCGTTGACGTCGATGGCCAGGGCCAGCGGCGCGGCCAGTTCTTCGCCCTCGTCCTCGCCCGATTCGTCCAGCGCTTCCACCGGCCCGTCCAGCCGTTCGATGACGGTGCCCGAGACGTCGAGCGCGATCTCGTCGATGGCGCCCAGGCGCACCCGCACATGGGCGCCGCGCGGCAGGCCGTCCGCGCCCATCACCGGCATGACCAGCGGCAGGCTGTCGGCGCGCACCAGGTTGTCCTTGATCAGCGTGGCGGTCAGCTCGGTGGCGCCGGTCTGCTGCAGGTGCTTGAGCGTCCAGAAGCGTTCCATGCCGTTCTGGAAGCCGTTGTAGGCGGTGTAGGCCGCGTCGAAGCCGCTGATGACGGCGAACAGGTTCGCGTCCTTGGGCTTGAACGGCGCGGCCAGCGCGGCGGTCTTGCCGTGGCGCGCGCAGGCGATGATCTGCCACTGGTTGACCAGGTCCACATAGCGGCGCAAGGGCGAGGTGCTCCAGGCGTAGGCCTTGACGCCGATGCCCGCGTGCGGCGCGACCTTGGTGCCCATGCGCACCTTCATGCCCGGGGCCAGGCTGGCCTGGCTGCGGTAGATGCCGGGCACGCCGCAGTCGGCCAGCCACTGGCCCCAGCTGCTGTTGGCCAGGATCATGGCCTCGGCCACCATCAGGTCCAGCGGCGCGCCGCGCGAACGCGTGCCGATGACCACGGTTTCGCTGCCATCGGGCTCGGCGCCGGTCGCGCCCTGCAGCTTGAAGGTGTAGTCGGGCCGGTTGAAGGTTTCGGGCTTGCCGCGCACCACTTCGCGCTGCGCTTTCAGGTGCTTGGCCAAGCGGAAGATGAAGGCCAGCTGCGGCTGCAGCGCGGCGATCTCGTCACTGGCCGCGCCCACCGGTGCCTCGTCGGTCAGCCAGGCTTCGGTGATCACGCTGTCGAGCTGGTCGTGCCGCAGGTTGTGCGCGATCGGCACCCGCTCCAGCGCGGTGCGGCTGTCTTTCAGTTCCAGCGTGGCTTCGTCAAAGCTCACATAGAGCGAGACCGCCGGGCAGTCGCGCCCGGCTTCGAGCGTGTAGGTCTGCACCACCGCGTCGGGCAGCATGGTGATCTTGTGGCCCGGCATGTAGACCGTGGACAGGCGGTGGCGCGCCACGGCGTCGATGGCGTCGTCGGGCTTGATGGCCAGACCCGGCGCCGCGATGTGGACGCCCAGCGTGACCGTGCCACTGCCCAGGCCTTGCAGCGAGAGCGCGTCGTCGATTTCGGTGGTCTGCGAATCGTCGATGGAAAAGGCCTGGACGGCGGCGACCGGCAGCTCGTCGGTGATGGCCGGCGCCTGCAGGGCCGGGAAGCCCGTGCCCTTGGGGAACTGGTCGAACAGGAACCGCTGCCAGTGGAACTGGTAGGCGCTGGTGATGGCGCCGGCCTTTTCCAGCAGGGCCAGCGGGTTCAGGTGGCTGCTGCGCGCGGCCTCGACCACGGCCTTGTATTCGGGCGCGTTCTTGTCCGGCTTGAACAGGATCTTGTAGAGCTGCTGGCGCACCGGCGCCGGGCAAGTGCCGGCCACCAGTTCGCCCGTCCAGGCATCGATCTGCTCCTGGATCTGTTTCTTCTTCTCAATCGCGGCCAGCGCCTGCGCCACGATCTCGGCCGGTGCCTTCTTGTAGCGGCCCTTGCCGGCGCGGCGGAAGTAGTGCGGCGCGCCCTGCAGGCAGATCAGCGCGGCGACCTGCTGCTCGGTGCTGGCGTGGGCGCTGAAATAG
The DNA here is from genome assembly GCF_031426985.1 of Hydrogenophaga sp. GTDB lineage: Bacteria > Pseudomonadota > Gammaproteobacteria > Burkholderiales > Burkholderiaceae_C > Hydrogenophaga. Next base: position 41,888 of record NZ_JASJOY010000059.1, on the reverse strand, counting down.
TCGGCCGCCAGGTCGGCGAAGCCGAACTCGTCTTCGGGCGCGAATTCGTAGGCCAGTTCCAGCTCCATGGACGCGGCCAGGGCGGTGGCGGCGGGCATGAGCTGGGCCGGGGCGGGCTTCTCGAAACGCAGCAAGGCATTGGCGGCCTTGACCTTCACGCGTTTGCCGGAGTCGAGCTCCACTTGCAGGGAGCTTTCGGCTTCGGACAGGAGGCGACCGGTCATGAGTTTGCCGGCTTCGTCGAACAGGATGTGCATGGGGCGGGATTGTCCCACGCGCGCGGACCACGGCCCGCCGCCGGGCCGCCCTGCGGCGGGTCAGCCTTCGGGACCCGGCGTTCCCCTGCCCTGGGGCCGCGCCCCCCCGGCAGCGGCGGCGCGTGGGGCTCAGTTCGTCAGGTCGAGAAAGCGGAAAACGGCGTCGATGTGGTCGTCGAAATCGCTGATCGCGTGGTCACTGCCCGGCAGCAGGCGCAGCTCGCCACCGGCGCAGAAGGCCTGCATCTCGCGCCAGTCCAGCACCTCGTCGCCCTGGGCCACGATGGCGAACTGGCGGGCCGGTGTGGCCGGGTGCTGGGCGCTCAGGTGGGCGATGTCCTGCTCCTGTGCGCGCAACTGGTCCACGAAGGACGGTTCGAAGAAAAAACGTTCGGCCGGGTCGTGCCAGGCGGTCTGCTCGCCGATGTACTTCTGCAGATCACGCGCCGGGAACACGGCCGGGTTGAGCAGCACGGCCCTGGCGCAGCCGGTCTGCAACGCCAGCCAGCGGGCATAGAAGCCGCCCAGCGACGACCCGACCACGGCCATGTGCTCGCGCGGCCAGTCCCGAATCCCGTCCATCACCAGACGCATCGCCTCGGCGGGCGACGGCGGCAGCTGCGGGCACCACCACACCACGCCCGGGTGCTGCGCCCGCACGCGGGCGGACACTTTCTGCGCCTTCATGGACTGCGGCGAGGAACGGAAACCGTGCAGGTAGAGCAGGTGGGTGGTGGTCATGCGGCGGATGATAGGGGCGAAAAAAAGCCCCGCCGAGGCGGGGCTGTTGTGGCGTGTGAAGTGCAACCGATCAGAACGCATCCAGCACGATGTTCGTCATCAGCGGGCGGAAGATGTTGGCAAACGATTCCACCCGGATTTCTCGCCGGTTCACCGGGTTGCTCAAGCTGCCCAGGCTGAATGTCTTGCTGTAGGTGCCGCTGCTGGTCGGTGCAAAACCTTCATCGACCTCGTTCAATTCGGCCCCGTTGCTGATGGAGCTGTACATCCAGAGGTGCACGTTCGGGTTGGTGTTGCTGCCGCTGATGGTGAGGTCGCCGCCATTGAACGTGCTGAAGTTGGCGAGCGTCGGGGCCGAGATGACCGGGAAGCTGGCGGCCTGGGCTTCGGTCAGTGTCAGCGGACGCAGCGGGATGGTTTCCTTGTAGCTGATGGCGCTGGTCGGGCTGCCTGCCATGGCGGTGGAGTCATCGGCACGGAAGGCCGTGATGGTGTACTGCGCCTGGTCGGGAATGGCCGCGATGGCTGCGTCGGACATGCCGGCGCCCCCTGCGCCACCAAAACAGCTGGAAGCCATGATGTACCAGCGGTTGCCCAACTGGTTGCTCACGTTGGTGATGCCCCAGTTGCCGCCGTCCGTGGGCTCGTAGCGCAGCCCCTCGCTGGGCAGGCCGGCGCCTTTGACCACGACATACGAAATGGTGCCGCCGTTGTTGTTGGCGTTGAAGTCGGAAATCTCGAACTCGATGCCCGTGCCAAAGCAGGCGGACTGGTTGTTGTGGATGAATTTGGACATGTGGGCGTAGCCGCCGATGTCCATGCGACGGCCATCACCGCGCAAGCGCCAAACGCCATCGCTGCCCTTGGCCATCTGCACGGACTTCACCCGGTCCATCACGATCCCGTTTTTGTCCCTCAAAGTGAAGCCTACAAAGGCCCGGGGGAACAGGTTTGCCAGGTTGTCGATGCTGGTGTAGTCGAACTTGTGGATGGTCACGTCGGTGATGCGCATGCCCACCAGGGCGCTGTCGCCGGCGATCATGGTGGCCCACTGGGCGGCGTTCTTGTCCCCGCTGCGGAACGGCAGTTGTGTCGCGTCACCGACGTTGGGCGACCCGGTTCCGCCATGGAGCTGTGCTTCGATCGCCCCTGCACTGGGCAAGCCGTCGGCGAACGCGGAGGCCAAACCGGTCAAGGCCAGGCGCACGGCGGTGATGTCATCGGCGGCTGTGGTCATGCCGGTGCCGGGCAGCGACACCGCGGTTTCCTGGGCCGCTTTGGTCTGGAGGGCGTCCTGGATCTGCTGGTCGTTGATCAGGTTGGTGATGGTGGCGATGCTGGTGTCGGGATCGACACTCACGCTGATCACATCCAGCGCCTTGTCCAGCGCACTGGACAGCGGGGTGAACTGGGTGCGCATCAGGTCGATGGTGCCTTCGACGCCCATGGCCTGCAGAACCGGCAGCAGTTTGTCCCGCAGCGCGTCTTTTTCCGCTTGGACCTCGTCTGGCGTGAGACTGGAGAAATTGCCGCCGTCAAAGTAGTTGGCCGCCAGTTGGCCGGCCACGTTGGCGATGACCAGGTCCGTCAGCGGCGTGATGTTGATGTTGCCGTTCACGTCGGCAGCGGTGGCGCCGGAGTGCAGCACGTAGGTGGTGCCGCCTGCCGTGCCTTCGGCGCGGAACATGAACGGGGCGGTCATGCCGGTCACGTCCACTGTGTAGGAGCCGTTGTCACCGATGGTGACTTCCTTGGTGGCTCCAGTGGCGTCTTTGACCGTGACCCTGCCGACCAGTGGCAAACCGGCGGCAGCGGTGCCCGTGAAGCTGGCGGCCTCCACCGGGGGGTCTCCGCCCGAACTGGAGGGGGAACTCCCGCCTCCGCAACCAGACAAGGTGATGACTGCGGCACTGACCAGCGCCAGCGCCAGCTTCGAAAAACTCGGCTTCATGGATGCTCCTAGAGAAAAACCACTCGACCTTCCAGACCTGGATCGGGAAGACTTGCGGCGATTGAATAGGGATTTGCACCGGAACGCCTCCCATGTTCATGGGGTGAGCACGAGGCGGCCTGGGCGGTTTCACATATCCATGGGAGGCTTGACGCGGCCGCCGCGGTTTGGGCGGCGCTATGCTCAACCCCGTTCTGGCCGTCCTTCGACGGGGCACGAGGATGTTTCCAGTGTGGAATGTGTTGATCGTTGAGGACGATGCCCAGATGCGGGAGTTCTTCGCATGCAGTGTCGCGCGCAGCGATTCACTGGCGCTGCTGGCCAGCGTCGGCACGGTGGCCGAGGCGATGACCTGCCTGGACCAACCGATGCAGCGCGTGGACGTGCTGCTCACCGACCTGGGGTTGCCCGATGGCAGTGGCCTGGACGTGATCCGCCATGCCCGGCTGCGGCATCCCGAGTGCGAAGCGCTGGTCATTTCGATGTTCGGCGATGAGGACAACGTGATGGCCAGCATCGAGGCCGGTGCGCTGGGCTACATCCACAAGGACACCACGCCGGAAGATGTGGCCCAGACCATTCTGGGCATGAAGGCTGGGGCATCGCCGATTTCCCCCATGATCGCGCGCCGGGTGCTGGCCAAATACCGGGCGTTGCAGGCGCAGCCTCCGGTGGCGCCGGCGTCCGATTCGGGTTGGAGTGATCCGCCGTCGGTGCCCGCCGGCGAAGAGAAGGTGCAGCTGTCCAACCGCGAGCAGGAGGTGCTGGAGCTGATCGCGCGCGGGTTTTCCTACGCCGAGATCGCGCGGCTGAAGGCGGTGAGCGTACACACGGTGCAGACGCACATCAAAAACCTCTACAGCAAGCTGGCGGTGCATTCCAAGAGCGAGGCGGTGTTCGAGGCCACACGCATGGGCTTGTTGCCCCGTGGGTACTGATGCCGATGCGGGCGACCGGATGGGGGTTGCGGCTGGCGCTGTGGTTGTGCCTGGCGCTGGCATCGGTCATGGCCCGGGCGCTGCCGCTGGAGTTGACCCAGGCCCGCGCCGTGGTGCGTGTTCAGGGCACGGTGACGGACCAGGCGGTGGTGCTGCCCTATGCCTGGGACAGCCACCACCAGGGTCGCCCGGGCGATGCGACCTTTGATCTGCGCTTTGACTTGCCCCAGGTGCCGGCCGAACCGTGGGGGCTGTTTCTGGAACGGCTGGGCAATGCCTACGAGATCCGGCTCAACGGACTGTTGCTGGAGCGCGGCGGTGATCTGGAGCGCTTCAATGGCAACGACGCCGGTCAGATCCCCCGGCTGCTGAGCCTGCCGGAAGGGTACCTGTCCACGACCAACACCCTCAGCATCCGCATCCGCACCGACGCCGGACGCCACGGCGGCCTGTCCAAGATCCTCATCGGCCCGATGGGGGAGGTGTCTCCGATCTACCGCGAGTCCCACCTCCTGCGCAGCACCGGCACGGTGCTGGTCGCGGTGTTCAGCCTGATCGTGGGGCTGGCGGCACTGGCCTTGTGGGCCACGCAGACGCAGATCGGCGCGGACGGACGGTTGCGACGCGATCCGCTGTACCTGTTTGCGGCGTTCGCCGAGCTGGCCTGGTCGCTGCGGGTGGGCAATGCCCACATCGAGTTCACACCGCTGCCCTGGCCCTGGTGGGGCATCGTGCCCGTGACGGCCCTGGGCGTCTGGGCGGTGTGCATGGTGTTCTTCTGCATGGAGCTCACCGGTTGGCGCCGCAGCCCCCTGGTGATCGGCTTTCGGCGTGGCCAGGCGCTGCTGATGGCGCTGGGGCCTGGTGTGGCGGCCTGGGCCATCGGTGGCGATCAACCAATGGTGCTGACGCTGTGGTACGCGGCGCTGGGCGTCAGCATCCTGGCGTTCGGCGTCTGGTTTCTGGTGCGCGCCGCCCGTTCACCGCAGACATCGCAGCGCCTGATGGCGCTGGCGCTGGGGGTCAATGTGTTGGTCGGGCTGCGCGATCTCTATGTGTTTCGCATCCATCCCAGCTACCCGAGCACCTCGCTCATGTACTACACCTCCAGCCTGTTTGGCGTGATGCTGGGCTATGTGGTGATCGCCCGGTTCCGTGAAGCCAGCGCGCAGGTGCGCGAGCTGATGAGCACCCTGACCGTGCGAGTGGCCCAGCGCGAACGCGAACTCAACAGCAGTTACCAGCGCCTGGAGGTGCTGGCGCGCGAGCAGGAGCGCACGGCCGAACGCACCCGCATCCTGCGCGACATGCACGACGGCGTGGGCTCGCACATCAGCGCCGCGATCCGGCAGCTGCAGTCCGGGCGGGCCAGCCAGACCGATGTGTTGCAGACCCTGCGCGACTCGCTGGACCAGCTCAAGCTGACCATCGACGCCATGCACCTGCCGCCGGGCGATGTCACGGCGCTGCTGGCCAACCTGCGCTACCGGCTGGAGCCGCGCCTGCGGGCTTCGGACATCGAGCTGCAATGGGACGTCGACCTGATCGAGCCGATCCGCAGCCTGGACGCCCAGGCCATGCGCCACCTGCAGTTCATGGTGTTCGAAGCCTTGTCCAACGTGCTGCAGCACGCCCAGGCGAGCCGGCTGCGCATCGAGGCCAATGGCGCCGCCGACGCCGTGCGGCTGCGCATCGTGGACGACGGGCGGGGGTTCGACGTGCAGGCGCCGGCCCGCAAAGGCCTGGTCTCGCTGCGCGAGCGCGCCCAGGCCATCGGCGCGCAGTTGCTGATCGAAAGCCGCCCCGGCCAGACCGTGGTGACCATCGTGCTGCCGGTGACTTGATCGCCCGCGCCGCGGCGAGGTGGGCCGGCGCCCGGATAATGCCGGCATGGCCGCCGTCTTCGACAAACCCTCCCTCTGGCAACGCGTCACCCCGATCTTCCAGGGCTTCGACGGGCTGCTGGCATTCGCCATCCTGCTGCTGGCCGCGGCCGGTCTGATGACCATGTATTCCGTGGGCTTCGACCACGGCAGCCGCTTTGCCGCCCACGGCCGCAACATGATGCTGGCCGCCGGCGTGCTGTTTGTGGTGGCCCAGGTGCCGCCCCAGCGGCTGATGGCGCTGGCCGTGCCCATGTACGCCGTGGGTGTGCTGCTGCTGCTGGCGGTGGCCCTGTTCGGGATCACCAAAAAAGGCTCCACGCGCTGGATCAACGTGGGCATCGTGATCCAGCCCAGCGAGCTGATGAAAGTGGCCATGCCGCTGATGCTGGCCTGGTGGTTCCAGCGCCGCGAGGGGCAGCTCAAGCCACTGGATTTCGTCGTCGCGGGCGTGCTGCTGGCGGTGCCGGCCGCGCTCATCCTCAAACAACCCGACCTGGGCACCACCCTGCTGGTGCTGGCCTCGGGGCTGGCGGTGATCTTTTTCGCCGGCCTGAGCTGGAAACTGATCGTGCCGCCGGTGCTCCTCGTTGCCATCGGCGTGGTGATCCTGATCGTGATGGAGCCCCAGTGGTGCCAGCCCGACGTGGACTGGCAGGTGCTGCGCGAGTACCAGCGCCAGCGCGTGTGCACCCTGCTCGACCCCTCCAAGGACCCGCTGGGCAAGGGGTTTCACATCATCCAGGGCATGATCGCCATCGGCTCCGGCGGCGTCTGGGGCAAGGGATTCATGCAAGGCACGCAGACCCACCTGGAATTCATCCCCGAGCGCACCACCGACTTCATCTACGCCGCCTTCTCCGAAGAGTTCGGGCTGGTCGGCACCCTGAGCCTGATGGCCGGCTTCATCTTCCTGATCGTGCGCGGCCTGGCGGTGGCGATGGAGGCGCCGACCCTGTTCGCCCGCCTCATGGCCGGCGCCATGACGCTCAACCTGTTCGTCTATGCCTTCGTCAACATGGGCATGGTCAGCGGCATCCTGCCCGTGGTGGGCGTGCCGCTGCCCTTCATCAGCTACGGCGGCACCGCCATGGTCACCCTGGGCGTGATGCTGGGCATCCTGATGTCCATCGCCAAGTCCAAACGGTTGATGCAATCATGACCTCTGACCCCCACGCTCCGCCGCTGCGCGGGTCGCTGCCCCGGGAGCGGGAAGGGACCCGGTCCTTGCCGGTTCCAGGGGCTGATCCGGCTGGGGGCGGCCCGGCGCCGGACCGCGACCCCCACGCTCCGCCGCTGCGTGGTTCGCAGCGGGTGGCCGTCATCGGTGCCGGCAACATGGGCGGCGCGATGGCGGCGCGCCTGTGCGAACAGGGCTGGCCGGTGGTGGTGTGCGACATCGATCCCCTGCGCCAGCAGCAGGCGCTGGCCGCCGGTGCCGAGCTGGCCGACAGCCCCGACACCGCGGCCCGGGCGCTCTCCGCCGATGGCGTGCTCATCGTCTGCGTGGTGGACGCGGCCCAGTCGCACGCCGTGCTGTTCGGCCCGGACGGCGCGGTCGCGGCGATGCGGCCCGGCCAGGCCGTGATGCTGTGCCCGACCATCGCCCCGCAGGACGCCGAGGCCCTGGCCGCCGCTCTGGCCGAGCGCGGCATCGGCTGCATCGACGCCCCCATGTCCGGCGGTCCGGTGCGGGCGCGCGACGGCTCCATGAGCCTGATGCTGGCCGCGCCGCAGGCGCTGCTGGCGCGCCATGCCGAGCTGCTGCAGGCCCTGTCGGGCCGGCGCTTCGTCATCAGCGAACGCGCGGGCGATGGTGCGCGCACCAAGCTGGTCAACAACTTGCTGGCCGGCATCAACCTGGTGGGGGCGGCCGAGGTCATGGCGCTGGCCGAGCGCCTGGGGCTGGACCTGCCCACCACGCTGGACGTGATCGAACAGTCCAGCGGCCAGAGCTGGATCGGCTCCGACCGCATGCGCCGCGCCATCGCGGGCGACTTCGAGCCGCGCGCCCACGTCACCCTGCTGGAAAAAGACACCCGGCTGGCGGTGCAGGCGGCGCAGGCGGCGGGCTTTGACGGCCCGCTGGGCGCCCGTGCGGCCGAGGCCTTTGCCCAGGCCCACGCCGCCGGCCTGGCCGACCGGGACGACGCGGCCCTGCTGCTCTGGCTGCGCCAGCGCGGCGGCTGACCGTTCGTCCGCAAGACCCCGCTGCCAGCGCGCGGGTGGGCGCGTTCTTACAATCGCCCCATGATTGCAAGCGAACCCACCCTGGCCCGGCTCTCCAGCGCACAGAGCCTGCTGCTCGACCCCTTCGGTCTCACGCCCGACCACCTGAAGAAGGCCCTGGCCGAGATCATGGTGCGCGGGGCCGACGATGCCGACCTCTATTTCCAGACCACGCGCAGCGAAGGCTGGAGCCTGGAAGAGGGCATCGTCAAGACCGGCAGCTTCAGCATCGACCAGGGCGTGGGCGTGCGCGCCGTCAGCGGCGAGAAGACGGCGTTCGCCTATTCCGACGACCTGTCCTGGGATTCGCTGCTGGACGCCGCCCGCACGGTGCGCAGCATCACCGGCCAGGGGCAGGACCGCAAGGTCAAAGCCGGCAAGGCCAAGGTGGCCAAGTCGCGTTCCCTCTACCCGGGGCTGGACCCGATCGGCACGCTGGACAGCACGGCCAAGGTGGCGCTGCTGGAAAAGGTGGAGAAGCTCGCCAAGGCCAAGGACCCGCGCGTGGTGCAGGTCATGGCCGGCCTGGCCGCCGAGCACGACGTGGTGCTGGTGGCCCGGGCCGACGGCACGATGGCCGCCGACGTGCGGCCGCTGGTGCGCCTGTCGGTGACGGTGATCGCCGAGCAGAGGGGCCGGCGCGAAGTCGGCTCGTCGGGCGGCGGTGGCCGTTTTGGCCTGGCACATTTTGACGACGCGCTGGTGCAGACCTATGTGGACGAGGCGGTGGACGCCGCCCTCACCAACCTGGACGCGCGCCCGGCGCCGGCCGGCGAGATGACCGTGGTGCTCGGCCCGGGCTGGCCCGGTGTGCTGCTGCACGAGGCCGTGGGCCATGGGCTTGAGGGCGACTTCAACCGCAAGGGCTCCAGCGCCTTCGCCGGCCGCATCGGCCAGCGCGTGGCGGCCAAGGGCGTGACGGTGCTCGACGACGGCACCATCGCCGACCGCCGCGGTTCGCTCAACGTCGACGACGAAGGCCACACCACGCAGAAGAACGTGCTGATCGAGGACGGCATCCTCAGGGGCTACATCCAGGACGCGATGAACGCGCGCCTGATGGGCGTCAAGCCCACCGGCAACGGCCGCCGCGAAAGCTACGCCCACGTGCCCATGCCACGCATGACCAACACCTACATGCTGGGCGGTGACCGGGCGCCCGAAGAAATCGTGGCCTCGATCAAAAAAGGCCTGTACGCCACCAACTTCGGCGGCGGCCAGGTCGACATCACCAGCGGCAAGTTCGTGTTCTCCGCCAGCCAGGCCTACTGGGTCGAGAACGGGAAGATCCAGTACCCGGTCAAAGGCGCCACGCTGGTGGGTAGCGGCCCCGAATCGCTCAAGAAGATCAGCATGATCGGCAACGACATGCGGCTGGACAGCGGCGTGGGCACCTGCGGCAAGGAAGGCCAGAGCGTGCCGGTGGGCGTGGGCCAGCCGACCCTGCGCATCGACGGCCTGACCGTCGGCGGCACGGCTTGAGCACCGTTCAGGGTTTGCCTGTAAGACGGCTGTCATAACGGCCGTGCTACATTCGCGACCTATGCAAACGCGTCCCGCCATCTTTTTTGGCTTTTACTTTTGGTTCTCGGTCCCCGGCGGACGAGAGGCAACGGTGTAAGCGCGCAAAGCAACCGAAACCCTCCCAAACCGCCGGGCCCACAGCCCGGCGGTTTTTTTTCACCTGTTCTTTTTCCAACCCTGCGAGGAGCCTTCGATGAACGCCAAGAACACGACCGCCAGCGATGCCTGGTATGCGCGGCCTGCCGACAAGACCAGCCAGACCGACGACCAGCGCATCAAGGACATCACCGTGCTCCCGCCCCCCGAACACCTCATCCGCTTCTTCCCCATCGCCGGCACGGCGGTGGAAGGCCTGATCAAGCAGACCCGCAGCCGCATCCACGACATCCTGCACGGCAAGGACGACCGCCTGCTGGTCGTGATCGGGCCTTGCTCGATCCACGACCCGGCCGCCGCGCTGGACTACGCCCGCCGCCTCAAGCCGCTGCGCGAGCGGTACGCCGACACGCTGGAGATCGTGATGCGGGTGTACTTCGAGAAGCCGCGAACCACGGTGGGCTGGAAGGGGCTGATCAACGACCCCTACATGGACGAGAGCTACCGCATCGACGAAGGCCTGCGCATCGCGCGCCAGCTGCTGATCGAGATCAACCGCCTGGGCCTGCCGGCGGGCAGCGAGTTCCTGGACGTGATTTCGCCCCAGTACATCGGCGACCTGATCGCCTGGGGCGCCATCGGCGCGCGCACCACCGAGAGCCAGGTGCACCGCGAACTGGCCTCGGGCCTGTCGGCACCGATCGGCTTCAAGAACGGCACCGACGGCAATATCCGCATCGCGACCGACGCGATTCAGGCCGCCGCGCGGGGCCACCACTTCCTGTCGGTGCACAAGAACGGCCAGGTCGCCATCGTGCAGACCAACGGCAACAAGGACTGCCACGTCATCCTGCGCGGCGGCAAGACGCCCAACTACGACGCCGTGCACGTGGCCGCCGCCGTCAAGGAACTGGAAGCCGCCAAGCTCACGCCGCGCCTGATGGTTGACTGCAGCCACGCCAACAGCAGCAAGCAGCACGAGAAGCAGCTGGACGTGGCACGCGACATCGGCCAGCAGATCGGCTCGGGCTCCAGGAGCGTGTTCGGCGTGATGATCGAAAGCCACATCGAAGCCGGGGCGCAGAAGTTCACCCCGGGCAAGGACGACGTGGGCCAGCTCGAATACGGCAAGAGCATCACCGACGCCTGCCTGGGCTGGGACGACTCGGTGCAGGCGCTGGACGTGCTGTCGCAGGCGGTGCGCTCGGCGCGCGCGCGCTGACGGTTTTGTCAAGCACCCGCGGCGCGCGGGCAAGCCAGTGCGGTGTGTGCACCACGCCGGTTTGGTGAACCTTCAGGCGCTTGGTATTCTGGGAAGGCGCCGCGCGGGCGGCGCGCCGGCTCCGATGTCTCCACCACCGTGGGTGGTGGCAGGGGCCTTGGGAGTCCAAGTGGAGCAACCGGTTTTGCGTCTGGGTTTGTTGGGGTTTTCAGCTGCCGACGGCGACCGTCTGCAACGCTGGGCGGCGCAGGCCCAGCCGGGCTGGCCCGAGTGGATTGCTGGCGACCCGCACATGGCCGATGCCTGGATGATCAACGGCGCGTCGGTCGACGTGCAGGGGCGTGATGGGGTGCTGATCCGCCACCCGCAGGGCAGCGGCGAGCGCCTGGCCCTGAACCGGGCCGAGGTCGATCGCCCGCTGGCCTTCGCCGAGCCCTTGCCCGAAGGCTTCGCTTCGGCCGAGTTCTTCCATGCGCACGACGAGGCCAGCGTGCGCCAGCGCCTGCAGCGTTTTGAAGCCTGGCTGCGGCCCCTGCGCAGCCAGTTTGCGCTGGGCGCACGCCTGGTCGAGCAATTGCGCCATTTCAAGGACGGCGTGGTGCATGTGTTGCACGAGAGCCGTTTGCTCGCCGTGATCGACCTGGACCGCTGGCAGACCGGCCTGTTCATTCCGGCCCGGCCGGTGGACGTGGCCATGGCCGAGTGGGTGCGCCGGCCGAACCTGGCCGCCGACATCCCGCCCTCGTTCATGCGCCTGCCGCTGCACCGCGTGCTGTGGACCTATACCGTGCGCACCCGCCGCGACCTGCTGCCCGGGCGCTACCGCGAACAGACCGTGCACCTGCGCCGTGTGCCGCGCCTGCCGCCGCGCTGGTTCGACGAAACGCACCTGTTGCTCATGCGCGAGCTGATGGCCCAGCCGGCGCGGCTGGACGAGTTGGCCGCGCGCACCGGGCAGCCGGTCGGCGTGCTGGCCCGCCACCTGGCCGCGCTCTACTACGCGGGCGGCGTGACCACCGATGCCGACAGCGCCCGCCGTGCCGCGGCCGACACGCGGCGGGCAATGCTCGGGTTGCAGTTCGATCAGACCGACCTGGCGCAGGACGCCCAGGCGCGCGAGGGCCGGCCCTCCGAGCAGGCCGCGCCCAGCAGTCTGTTGCGCGAGGTGCGGCATTCGCCCCTGCGCGCGGCGCAGAGCCCGGGTGCCGATCAGCCCCTGGTTTGATCTGGCTCGGGGTCCGGCCGGTGACGGCGCGGCACAATGGATGGCATCCAAGACCCCCACCCAGGAGCACCCGCCATGCGCAGCCAAGTGATTGTCAAATGGGCCGATCCGGCCGTGTACCGCTTTGACCTGGAAGAGGTTCAGCCCCTGCCGCACGACCAGGCCCGGGCCTGGCTGGACGAGCAGTTCACCGCCCTGCAGTGCGAGCCGATCCGCCTGACCGGCAAGGTGCTGACCGCCGACAAGGTGCTGTGTGTGGCGCAAGCCGCGGGCGAAGAGCGGTTCCGCGACGCGGCTCACAAAGACTGGGCCGTGGCCTACGCACGCGCCGCCAGCGCGGCGCTGGCCAAGCCGGTGGTCACCGTGGACCTGCTCACCCAGTCCGTCGGTTACTGAGCGGCTCAGCCCTGCAGCGCGCCGAGCAGGCGGCCGTGGATGCCGCCAAAGCCGCCGTTGCTCATGCACACGATGTGGTCGCCCGCCCGCGCGGCGGCCACCACCTGCTGCACCAGCGCATCGATGTTGCCCGCCACCAGGGCGCGGTCACCCATGGGGGCCAGCGCCTCGGCCGCATCCCAGTCCAGTCCACCCGAATGGCAGAACGCCAGGTCGGCGGCTTCCAGGCTCCACGGCAGTTGTGACTTCATGGTGCCCAGCTTCATGGTGTTGCTGCGCGGTTCGAACACGGCCAGGATGCGGCCGGCGTCGCCGCTGGCGCGCAGCTTGCGCTGCAGGCCGTCCAGCGTGGTGCGGATGGCCGTGGGGTGGTGGGCGAAGTCGTCGTAGACGGTGATGCCGCCGCCCGAACGGGCGACGCTGCCGCGCACTTCCATGCGGCGGCGCACGTTCTGGAAGCTGCCCAGCGCCCGCGCCGCGTCGGCAGGCGCCACGCCCACGTGTTCGGCTGCGGCGATGGCGGCCAGCGCGTTGAGCTGGTTGTGCACGCCGGTCAGCGCCCACTCCACGCGGGCCACCTTCTGGCCGCGCTGCAGCACATCAAACGCATCGGGTTCGCCGACGGCGCTGAAATCGCTCACGGCGGCGCCGAAGCTGCGCACCTCACTCCAGCAGCCGGCGTGCAGCACGCGGTCCAGGCTCTCTTCCAGTCCGTTCACCACCACGCGACCGGTGCCCGGCACGGTGCGCACCAGGTGGTGGAACTGGCGTTCGATGGCCTTGAGGTCGTCGAAGATGTCGGCGTGGTCGAACTCCAGGTTGTTCAGGATGGCCGTGCGCGGGCGGTAGTGCACGAACTTGCTGCGTTTGTCGAAGAAGGCGGTGTCGTACTCGTCAGCTTCAATGACGAAGAGTGGGTAGCGGAGCGGCTGTGCGCTCTGCTCCGTGCCCCCCGCCCGCTGTGCGGGCTCCTCCTTTACCGGCGCAGAGCGCACAGCGGCCCCACCACCCAGGCGCGCCGAGACGCCAAAGTTCATCGGCACCCCGCCGACCAGGAAGCCCGGGTTCAGTCCGTTGGCCTCCAGCACCCAGGCCAGCATCGAGGTGGTGGTGGTCTTGCCATGCGTACCCGCCACGGCCAGCACATGGCGGCCCTGCAGCACGTGTTCGGCCAGCCACTGGGGGCCGCTGGTGTAGGGCGCCCCGGCTTCCAGGATGGCTTCCATCAGCGGGAATTTCGGCGTGCCGTCGGGCAGCCGGGCGCGGCTGACCACGTTGCCCACCACGTACATGTCGGGCTGCAAGGCCATCTGGTCGGCGCCAAAACCTTCGATCAGCTCGATGCCGAGTGCGCGCAGCTGGTCGCTCATGGGGGGGTAGACGCCGGCGTCGCAGCCGGTCACGTGGTGGCCCGCCTCGCGGGCCAGGGCGGCCACGCCACCCATGAAAGTGCCACAGATGCCCAGGATATGTATATGCATGGCGGCGATTCTAGGGCGATGCCCTGGGGGGGCAGGGGCCAAGCCGGCCCGGTGTTCTGTAGGCGGCGCAGCGGTGCACAATCCGCGCATGGACGCCCACCCTTCGGACCTGACCCGTGAAATCGCCGCCGTGGCCGCCCGCTACGTGGTCGAGGACGGCATGGAATACGGCCCCGCCAAGCGCCAGGCTGGCCACCAGCTGGGCCTGTCGGCCAAGGCGCCGTGGCCGGACAACCTGGTCATGGAGGCGGCGGTGCGCGAGTACATCGCGGTGTTCTGCCCCGACACCCAGGCCACCGAACTGCAGGCCCTGCGCGAACAGGCGCTGGTCTGGATGGACCGGCTGCAGGACTTCCTGCCCCACCTGGGCGGCGCCGTCTGGCACGGGACCGCCACGCGCCACAGCGATATCCACCTGCACCTGTTCTGCGACGATCCCAAGGCCGCCGAGCTCAGCCTGCTCGACCACCGCGTGGACTACCAGCCCGGCAGCGCCACCGGCTGGCGCGGCGAGCCGGTGGACGCGCTGACCCTGCGCAGCCGCAACGCAGCGCTCGGGCAGTGGGTGCTGGTGCACCTGCTGGTGCACGACCACGACGGCTTGCGCGGTGCGCTCAAGCCCGACGCCCTGGGGCGCAAGCCACGGGGCGACGCCAAGGCCCTGCGCGCGCTGCTGGCGGCCGGGTCTCACTGAACCTTTTCCGTCTCCTCATGCAAAGAAGAACCCTTTGGACCGGCGCGCTGGCGCTGACCGCCTGTGCCGCGGGCGCTGGCGTGGCCTGGTGGCGCCTGCATCCGCGCCAGGCGCAGTCCCCCGCGCTGGCGGCCTTCTGGGCCAGTCGGTTCGATGGGCCCAACGGCGAGCCGGTGGCGATGGACCAGTTCAGGGGTCGTCCGCTGCTGGTGAATTTCTGGGCCACCTGGTGCCCGCCCTGTGTGGACGAGCTGCCCTTGCTCAACGCCTTCCATGCCCGGCACGCCACCCAGGGCTGGCAGGTGCTGGGGCTGGCGGTGGACCAGCCCGGTGCGGTGCGCCGCTTCATGCAGCAGCTGCCCCTGGTGTTTCCGGTCGGCATGGCGGGGCTGGCAGGCACCGAGCTCAGCCGCAGCCTGGGCAACCTGGGCGGCGGGCTGCCCTTCAGCGTGGTGTTCGACGCCGGCGGAGCGGTGGCGCACCAGAAGGTGGGCAAAGTCAGCGAGGCCGACCTGACCCAGTGGGCGCAGCTGGGGTGAGTCCGGCAATGGGCGGTATCTGAGCCGAAAATCGGGGTAGAGTGCGGCTTCTTTGCGTGCGACCACTCGTTGCGACTGGTCGTGGGGCCGGCGATGAGCGGCGGTCGGCCAGGTGGTTGACCGGATCGCCTTCGTGTACACTGCGCCACCCCGTCAGACGCGATGACTTTGTTTTGCTTGTATTTGCGCGAAGTTGTCTGGAATTGACAGAAATTCGTTGGAGAAAACCATGGACCTGAGAAAGCTGAAGACACTGATCGATCTGGTGTCCGAGTCGAATGTTTCCGAGCTGGAAATCACCGAAGCCGAAGGCAAGGTGCGCATCGTCAAGGGTTCGCCGGCCGGCATGGCCGCTCCTGTCACCTACGCCATGGCACCCGCCGTCGCCGCACCCATGGCCGCGCCTGCCGCGCCGGTGGCGGCGGTCGAAGCCGCTCCCGTTGCCGCCGAGCCGGTGGGCCACATCGTCAAGTCGCCCATGGTGGGCACCTTCTACCGCGCGTCCAGCCCGGGCGCCAAGCCCTTCAAGGACGTGGGCGACACGATCAAGGAAGGCGAAACGATCTGCATCGTCGAGGCCATGAAGATTCTCAACGAGATCGAAGCCGACAAGTCCGGCACCGTGACCCAGATCCTGGTGCAGAACGGCCAGGCGGTCGAGTACGGCCAGCCCCTGTTCGTCATCGAATAAGCGGCGGCTGCTCATGTTCAAGAAAATCCTGATCGCCAACCGCGGTGAGATCGCGCTGCGCATCCAGCGCGCCTGCCGCGAGCTGGGCATCAAGGCGGTGATGGTCTATTCCGAGGCCGACCGCGATGCCAAGTACATCCGCCTGGCCGACGAGGCGGTCTGCATCGGTCCGGCCCAGTCGGGCCAGAGCTACCTCAGCATGCCGGCCATCATCTCGGCCGCCGAGGTGACCGATGCCGAAGCCATCCACCCCGGTTACGGCTTCCTGTCGGAAAACGCCGACTTCGCCGAACGCGTGGAAAAGAGCGGCTTCACCTTCATCGGCCCGACGCCCGAATCCATCCGCCTGATGGGCGACAAGGTGTCGGCCAAGCAGGCCATGATCCGCGCGGGCGTGCCCTGCGTGCCGGGTTCCGAGGGGGCCTTGCCAGACGACCCGGTGGTGATCAAGCGCACCGCCAAAGCGGTCGGCTACCCGGTCATCATCAAGGCCGCCGGCGGTGGCGGCGGGCGCGGCATGCGCGTGGTGCACACCGAAGCGGCGCTGCTGCACGCGGTGCAGACCACCAAGGCGGAAGCGGGCGCGGCCTTCGGCAATCCCGAGGTGTACATGGAGAAGTTTCTCCAGAACCCGCGCCACGTCGAAATCCAGGTGATGGCCGACACGCACCGCAACGCGGTCTACCTGGGCGAGCGCGACTGCTCCATGCAGCGCCGCCACCAGAAGGTGATCGAGGAAGCGCCGGCGCCGGGCATCCCGCGCCGCCTGATCGAGAAGATCGGCGAGCGCTGTGCGGCCGCCTGCAAGAAGATCGGCTACCGCGGCGCGGGCACCTTCGAGTTCCTGTTCGAGAACGGCGAGTTCTATTTCATCGAGATGAACACCCGCGTGCAGGTGGAACACCCGGTGACCGAGTGGATCACCGGCGTGGACATCGTGCGCACCCAGATCGCCGTGGCTGCTGGCGAGAAGCTGCCGTTCACGCAGCGCCAGATCCAGCTCAAGGGCCACGCCATCGAGTGCCGGATCAACGCCGAAGACGCCTACAAGTTCACCCCGTCGCCCGGGCGCATCACCACCTGGCACATGCCCGGCGGGCCCGGTGTGCGCGTGGACTCGCACGCCTACACCAACTACTTCGTGCCGCCCAACTACGACAGCATGATCGGCAAGCTGATCGTGCATGGCGACACCCGAGAGCAGGCCCTGGCCCGCATGCGCACGGCGCTGGCCGAAGCGGTGGTCGAAGGCATCAAGACCAACATCCCGCTGCACCGCGAACTGATGGTGGACGCCAGCTTCGTGGCCGGTGGCACCAACATCCATTACCTCGAAGAGTGGTTGTCCCATCGTGAGCGCTGATGCCAATGCCCTGACCCAGCCGTCGGCTGGGTCTTTTTTCGAACTGGTGCTGCTGGTGGCCGAGGCCGCGGTCGAGCCGGTGAGCGATGCGCTGGATGCGCTGGATGCGCTGAGCGTCTCGGTGGAAGACGCCGACGCCCTGACGCCGGCCGAGCAGGCCCTGTTCGGCGAGCCCGGCATGCCTCCGCCCAAGGAGGGCTGGAACCGCTCGCGTGTGGTGGCCCTGTTCAGCACCGAAGCGGCGGCACGCGAGGCGGCCGATCTGCTGGCGCCGCAGGACTTCTTTGGCGATGGTCAGGTGCTCGGTGTGCGCGCCGTGGCCGAGCAGGACTGGGTGCGGCTGACGCAGTCGCAGTTCGAGCCGGTCGAGATCACGCCCACCTTCTGGATCGTGCCCAGCTGGCACGAGCCGCCCGCGGCCGCCCAGCAGGTGCTGCGGCTGGACCCGGGCCTGGCCTTCGGCACCGGCACCCACCCGACCACGCGCATGTGCCTGCGCTGGACCGCGCGCCATGGCGCGCAGGGCCAGCGGGTGCTGGACTACGGTTGCGGCTCGGGCATCCTGGCCATGGGCGCGGCCAAGTTCGGCGCGCGCGAGATCGTGGCGGTGGACATCGACCCGGCCGCCGTCGAATCGACCCGCCTGAACGCCGAGAACAACCACGTGCAGCTGCAGAGCGGCCTGCCCGATCTGGCGCGCGGCGAGTTCGACCTGGTGCTGGCCAACATCCTGGCCACGCCGCTGAAGGTGCTGGCGCCGCTGCTGTGCGCGCACGTCAAGGCCGGTGGCCAGCTGGTGCTGGCCGGCATCCTGGCGCGCCAGGCCGACGAGCTGATCGAGGCGTATGCGCCCTGGGTGCAGCTGTCCGTGAGCGACGAAGAGGACGGCTGGATCCTCATGACCGCACGGCGCGCCTGAGGCCTCGCCGCGCCCCGGGGCTCGTCGAGCCCCCTGCAATAATCGGCGCATGAGCTACACCACCCGCTGTCCGGCTTGCGGCACGACCTTCCGGGTCGTGCCCGACCAGCTGAAGATCTCCGACGGCTGGGTGCGCTGTGGTCACTGCGCCGACGTGTTCGACGCCACGCTGTACCTGCAGCCCTGGGTGCCACCACCGGCACCTGCGACGCCCAATCCGGTGTGGGCCGAAGCGCCGGCACCGTACCCCGAACAGCACCGAGAAACCCCGTTCGAGTCGGCGACGCCGCTTGGTCAATACGACGTCGCGCCCCAGTCGGATGCCGTCGTGGGCGCTGAAGCCTTGTCGCCGCAGCGTGCCGTTCCGACCTGGCCCGCGCCGGATGTGGTCGTCGATTCCGATGGGCTGTCGGTGTTGGGCGACACCTCGCCAGTCGATGTCGGGCGTGAGACGGACTGGACGCCAGAGCCCGAGATCCGTGCGCTCGCAGCAGATGCGCCGACCACCGAGGTGGACCGAGGGTGGCGGGACGGGGCCGAGGCCATGCCCGCTGCCGAGCCCCGAGGGGACGCGGGACCGAGCGACGCCTTCGAAACATCCGCGGTGATGAACGATCCGTCGGATGCGTCCTCGGCCGAGGAACAGACCTCCGACTTCCATGCCGAGCTGGCTCGTTTTGCCGAGGCCGCCGGCCGCGCCGTGCCCGAGACCGTGGAGACGCCGGTGGCGCCGGCCCAGGCGCCCGAGCCTTCTGTCGTGCAGGTGCCCGACGAGGTGGCGGCCGTGCAAGAGACCCCAGCCGAGCCCGGCTTCGTGCGCCAGGCCCGGCGCCAGGCCTTCTGGCGTTCACCGGCGGTGCGCGCGGCGCTGGCGTTGCTGGCCGTGCTGCTCGGTGGTTTGCTCGGAGCCCAGTGGGCGGTGCAGGAGCGCGACACCCTGGCGGCCCGCCATCCCGAATGGGCGCCGCTGCTGGCACAGCTGTGTGCACCCCTGGGTTGCGAAATGGGGCCTGTGCGCCGCATCGACGCCGTGGTCATCGACAGCTCGACCCTGGCACGCCGGCTGGGCAACTTCTATGCGTTCGACCTGGTCCTCAAGAACACGGCGCCCATCCCGGTGGCCGTGCCGGCGCTGGAGCTGAGCCTGACCGACACGCGCGACAGCGTGATCGCGCGGCGTGTTTTTCTGCAGAGCGAACTGCCCGGCGCGCCAACCCTGCTGCCCGCTCAGGGTTCGTTGCCGCTGAGCCTGCGCCTGTCCATCTCCGGCACCGGTGCCGTGTCCATGGCCGGTTACCGTGCCTTGGTTTTTTATCCCTGATCCTTCTTTTCTCCTGAACCATGTCCATCCTCATCTGCGGCTCGCTGGCCTTCGACACCATCATGACGTTTGAGGGCTGCTTCGCTGAGCAGATCCTGCCCAGCCAGCTGCACATCCTCAACGTGTCCTTCCTGGTGCCGGGGTTGCGGCGCGAGTTCGGCGGCTGCGCCGGCAACATCGCCTATGGCCTGCGCCAGCTGGGCTCGCCGGCCGTGCCGCTGGCCATGGTGGGCAACGACGCCACCGACTACCTGGAGCGCATGCGCGGCCTGGGGGTGGACACGCGTTTCGTCGGCACCACGGCAAACAACTACACCGCGCAGGCCATGATCATGACCGACCGCGACAACAACCAGATCACCGCCTTCCACCCCGGCGCGATGTCGCAGGCCCATGAGACGCCGGTGCCCACCCACGCCGGCATCCGCCTGGCCATCGTGTCGCCCGACGGGCGCGACGCCATGCTGCAGCACGCGCAGCAACTGCACGATGCGGGCATTCCCTTCGTGTTCGATCCGGGTCAGGGCCTGCCCATGTTCAATGGCGACGAGCTGCGGCGCTTCGTCGAGCTGGCCACCTGGGTGACCGTCAACGACTACGAGGGCAAGATGCTCAGCGACCGCACCGGGCTGGATTTTGATGCCATCGCCCAGCAGGTGCAGGGTCTGGTCATCACCCTGGGTGAACACGGTTGCGAAGTGTGGGAGCAAGGCCGCAAGACCCTGGTGGCGCCGGTCCAGGCCACCGAGGTGCTGGACCCCACGGGCTGCGGCGATGCCTTCCGGGCCGCCCTGCTGCACGGTCTGTCGCAGGGCTGGAGCCTGGCGCGCTGTGCCGAGCTGGGCAACCGCATCGGCGCCACCAAGATCGCCAGCCGAGGCGGGCAGAACTACCGGTTCAGCGTCTGATCCGGCGGCGGCCAGCCCACCGCGGTCGCCCATGAAAAAAGCCCGGTGCTTTCGCGCCGGGCTTTGTCACGTCATCCCAGGCTGGGAATCAGGGCTTGCTGGACGTCGGGAACGGCCAGGCCGCCTGAGGGTTCAGCTTGGTTTGCGCTGCAGGGGCCGCAGGGGCTGCCGGCTTCTTGGCCGGCTCAGCTTTTTTTGCGGGGGCTGCCTTTTTGACGGCGGCCTTGGGTGCAGCGGCCTTCTTCGGAGCGGCAGCCTTCTTTGCAGGAGCAGCGGCCTTCTTCGGAGCGGCAGCCTTCTTTGCAGGAGCAGCGGCCTTCTTCG
>NZ_JASJOY010000059.1:0-21086 GCF_031426985.1 Hydrogenophaga sp. | reverse complement strand
GAGCGGCAGCCTTCTTTGCAGGAGCAGCAGCCTTCTTCGGAGCGGCAGCCTTCTTTGCAGGAGCAGCGGCCTTCTTCGGAGCAGCAGCCTTCTTAGCAGGTGCAGCGGCCTTCTTCGGAGCGGCAGCCTTCTTAGCAGGTGCAGCGGCCTTCTTCGGAGCAGCAGCCTTGTTGGCAGGTGCAGCGGCCTTCTTGGCCGGAGCGGCAGCCTTCTTCGCAGGCGCAGCGGCCTTCTTGGCCGGAGCGGCAGCCTTCTTCGCAGGCGCCGCGGCCTTCTTGGCCGGAGCGGCGGCCTTCTTCACAGCGGCCTTTTTGGCCGGGGTCTTTTTCGCAGTTGCCATTGTTTTCTCCTTGATCAAGTTGCAAAGAGCACTTCGCACGGGCTTTGTCCGTGGAAGTGATTCAGGGCCCTGGCGCCGTGGATGCATCCACGGATGGCACCAAGGCCTTGAATGCTGTGACAAAGCCCTGTCCCGGACGCCGGGGCGTCTGGAGCAGGGCTTTGTGGAAAGGTGAACATGTCGTTGAGCAGAGGGGCCTCAATCCCAGGACAGCGCGCCGCCGGACTGGTATTCGATGACGCGGGTCTCGAAGAAATTGCGTTCCTTCTTGAGGTCGATCATCTCGCTCATCCAGGGGAACGGATTCTCTTCGTTCGGGAACAGCGGCTCCAGACCGATCTGCGTCGCACGTCGGTTGGCGATGTAGCGCAGGTAACCCTTGAACATCGACGCGTTCAGGCCCAGCACGCCACGCGGCATGGTGTCTTCGGCGTACTGGTATTCGAGGTCCACGGCCTTGAGGAACAGTTCCTTGATCTCGGCCTTGAACTGCGGCGTCCACAGCATCGGGTTCTCAAGCTTGATCGCGTTGATCAGGTCGATGCCGAAGTTGCAGTGCATGGACTCGTCGCGCAGGATGTACTGGTACTGCTCGGCGGCGCCGGTCATCTTGTTCTGGCGGCCCAGCGCCAGGATCTGCGTGAAGCCGACGTAGAAGAACAGGCCTTCCATCAGGCAGGCGAACACGATCAGCGACTTGAGCAGGGTCTGGTCGTTCTCGGGTGTGCCGGTCTTGAAGTTCGGGTCCATGATCGCGTCGATGAACGGGATCAGGAACTCGTCCTTGTTGCGGATGGACTGGACCTCGTGGTACGCGTTGAAGATCTCGCCTTCGTCCAGGCCCAGGCTTTCGACGATGTACTGGTAGGCGTGGGTGTGGATGGCTTCTTCAAACGCCTGGCGCAGCAGGAACTGGCGGCACTCGGGCGCCGTGATGTGGCGGTAGGTGCCCAGCGTGATGTTGTTGGCGGCCAGCGAGTCGGCGGTGACGAAGAAACCGAGGTTGCGTTTGACGACGCGGCGCTCGTCCTCGGTCAGGCCGTTGGGATCTTTCCAGAGCGCGATGTCGCGGCTCATGTTCACTTCCTGCGGCATCCAGTGGTTGGCGCAGGTGGCGAGGTACTTTTCCCAGGCCCACTTGTACTTGAAGGGCACCAGCTGGTTGACGTCGGTCTGGCCGTTGATGATGCGCTTGTCGGCCACGTTGACGCGGCGTTGCTCGCTGCTGCGGGCAGCCGAAGAAGAAGCGGGGGAGGACACTGCAGCCTGCGCACCCGATGAGGTGGGTGGCAATGTTTGAAGAGCGGGCTTCGAGGAGGGAGTGACTTGTTCGTCCCAGGTCAGCATGGTGGTGTCCAATTCAGCGGATTATCGAAGTGTCGGCATGAAAAGCAAAGGACTCATGCGCGCGATGAATGTTTTGTGTTGCGGTGTCGCATCGAAAACGGTGATCGGTGCGACCCCTTCATCACGCGCATGAGCAAGCGCATCACTGGCAGGCTTCGCAGCCGGGGTCGTCGATGGCGCAGAACTTGATGTCGGTGGCCGGTTCGCTGGCCATCTCGACCGGTGCTGCGACGGCCGCCGGTGCGCTCATCGCGGTCTCATGACCATGTGCGGAAACGGCGTTGAGCTGCCCGGCGCGGCCGGTGGATTTCTCGGCCTGCGTGGCCGAGGTGGTGCGCAGGTAGTAGGTGGTCTTGAGACCGCGCAGCCAGGCCAGCTTGTAGGTGTCGTCGAGCTTCTTGCCCGATGCGCCGGCCATGTAGATGTTCAGGCTCTGCGCCTGGTCGATCCACTTCTGGCGGCGCGCGGCGGCTTCCACCAGCCACAGCGGCTCGATCTCGAACGCGGTGGCGTAGAGCGCCTTCACGTCTTGCGGCACGCGGTCGATGGGACGCAGCGAACCGTCGAAGTGTTTGAGGTCCATGACCATCACGTCGTCCCACAGACCCAGTCGCTTGAGGTCTTTGACCAGGTAGCCGTTGATGACGGTGAACTCACCCGACAGGTTGGACTTGACCGAGAGGTTGCCGAAGCAGGGCTCGATCGACGCGTCCACGCCGATGATGTTGGAGATGGTCGCGGTGGGCGCGATGGCCACGCAGTTGGAGTTGCGCATGCCGTCGTTGGCGATCTTCTGGCGCAGAGCGTCCCAGTCGAGCGTGGCCGAGCGGTCCACCTCCACATAGCCGCCGCGCGCACGCGCCAGCAGGTCCAGCGTGTCGGGCGGCAGGATGCCCTGGTCCCACAGCGAACCGCGGTAGCTGGAGTAGCGGCCACGCTCGCGCGCCAGTTCGGTCGAGGCCCAGTAGGCGTAGTAGCAGATCGCTTCCATCGAACGGTCGGCGAACTCGACCGCCTCGTCGGAGGCGTAGGGAATGCGCAGTTCGTAGAGCGCGTCCTGGAAGCCCATCAGGCCCAGGCCGACCGGGCGGTGGCGCAGGTTGGAGTCGCGCGCCTTCTTGACCGCGTAGTAGTTGATGTCGATCACGTTGTCGAGCATGCGCATCGCCGTGTTGATCGTCTGCTGCAGCTTGGCTCGGTCGAGCTGGCCGTCCTTGACGTGCTTGAGCAGGTTGACCGAGCCGAGGTTGCAGACCGCGGTTTCGGTGTCGCTGGTGTTGAGCGTGATCTCGGTGCAGAGGTTGGAGCTGTGCACCACACCGACGTGCTGCTGCGGGCTGCGCACGTTGCAGGCGTCCTTGTAGGTGATCCAGGGGTGGCCGGTCTCGAACAGCATCGAGAGCATCTTGCGCCACAGGTCGGTGGCCGGCACCTTGCGGGAGGGCTTGATCTCGCCGCGCTCGGCCTTGGCTTCGTAGGCCACATAGGCCTTTTCAAAGTCGGCGCCGAACAGGTCGTGCAGGTCGGGCACGTTGTTGGGCGAGAACAGGGTCCAGTCGCCTTTCTCCATCACGCGCTTCATGAACAGGTCGGGAATCCAGTTCGCCGTGTTCATGTCGTGCGTGCGGCGGCGGTCGTCGCCGGTGTTCTTGCGCAGCTCCAGGAACTCTTCGATGTCCAGATGCCAGGTTTCCAGGTAGGTGCAGACCGCGCCCTTGCGCTTGCCGCCCTGGTTGACCGCCACGGCGGTGTCGTTCACCACTTTCAGGAACGGCACCACGCCTTGCGATTCGCCGTTCGTGCCCTTGATGTGGGCGCCCAGGGCGCGCACGCGGGTCCAGTCGTTGCCCAGGCCGCCGGCGAACTTGGACAGCAGCGCGTTTTCCTTGATGGACTCGTAGATGCCGTCCAGGTCGTCGGGCACGGTGGTCAGGTAGCAGCTGGAGAGCTGCGAACGCAGCGTGCCGGCGTTGAACAGCGTGGGCGTGGACGACATGAAGTCGAACGAGGACAGCACTTCGTAGAACTCGATGGCGCGCGCTTCCCGGTCGATTTCATTGAGCGACAGGCCCATGGCCACACGCATGAAGAAGATCTGCGGCAGCTCGATGCGCTGCTTGCGCACGTGCAGGAAGTAGCGGTCGTACAGGGTCTGCAGGCCCAGGTAGTCGAACTGCAGGTCGCGCTCGGGCTTGAGCGCCCGCCCCAGGCGGTCCAGGTCGAACTGCTGCAGCTTCTCGTCCAGCAGCTCGTTCTGCACGCCCTTCTTGATGGCCAGCGGAAAGTACTCGGCATAACGCGCACCGCGCTCGGCCGGGACCACCTCTTCGCCCAGCACTTCCTTGAAGACGGTGTGCAGCAGCAGGCGCGCGGTGGCGTAGGTGTAGTCCGGGTCTTTCTCGATCAGGGTGCGGGCGGCCAGGATGGCGGCCTTGTAGACCTCTTCGATCGGCACGCCGTCGTACAGGTTGCGCTTGGTCTCGGCCACGATGGGGTCGGCCTTGACGTCGGCGCCCAGGCCGGCGCAGGCGGATTCGATCAGGGCGGTCAGCTGGTTCACGTCCAGCGGCACACGCTGGCCGCGGTCCATCACGTGCAGCGTGGCCTCGGCCGGCTTGGCGGCTTCGGCCTGCTGGGCGCGCTCTTGCGTGCGGCGTTCGCGGTACAGCACATAGGCGCGGGCGACTTCGTGGTGGCCGCTGCGCATGAGGCCGAGCTCGACCTGGTCCTGCACGTCTTCGATGTGGAAGGTGCCGCCGCCCGGACGCGAGCGCATCAGGGCGCGCACCACGTTCTGGGTCAGCGCGTCCACCGTCTCGCGCACGCTGGCCGATGCCGCGCCCTGGGTGCCGTGCACCGCCAGAAAGGCCTTCATCAGCGCGACCGCGATCTTGCTCGGCTCAAACGGCACGACCGCGCCGTTGCGGCGGATGATCTGGTAGTGGGTCAGCACGGTGGCGGCACTGTCGAGCGCAGGGGTGCGGGCGGCACCGGCGGACAGCGGGGCGGACGGTGTGGCGGCAATGGTGTGAGATGGGGCGTTCAGCATGGTTCCTCTTGCGTTTGTTGTGTGGGGTGGCCTCGGGGGCGCACGTCTTCGGGCGTCTGCGTGTTGGGGGCCGGCCGGTGGGGCTGCCGCTCTGGGGCGGGTGGGCCGGGGGCTGTTTCCGGGGCCGGCGGTCGGGGGCCGTCACGCGCAGCGCACACTATATCTGGTGTGTTGGATGGGTTCAAGGCACTAGGGGTAGCGTTTGTGAAAAATTCCATCGAACGCTGGTGGTGGCCATTTCGTCAGATAAAAAGACACCCGCGCGCGGCGTGCGACGGTGCAGCGCAGCATGTGGCGGAAGGTTTGGCGGCGCTTGATGCCGCAGCGCCGGCACGTGTGCCGATGCGGGGTTTCAGCGCTTTTGCGGCCACAGGCCGCGCCGTTGCTGGGCGGTGGCGCTCAGGCGGTCGGCGGTGTGGCCGGGCCGGCGCCGCGCGCTGCTTCGGCCGTGGACCCTGTGCCATCGGGAAAGCACGCATGGGCCCAGCGCAGGCCCTGTTGCAGTTGTGCCCAGTCGAAGCCCGGTCCCGGGTCCTGCTTGCGGCCCGGTGCAATGTGCTCGTGGCCCGCGATGTGGGCGATGGGGTAGCGCTGTGCCAGTTGTGTGCACAGGTCTTGCAGCGCGCGGTACTGCGCGGCTTCGAAGCTCAGACCTTCCAGGCCTTCGAGTTCGATGCCGATCGAGTCGTCGTTGCAGTTCTCGCGCCCGCGCCAGGCGGATCGCCCGGCGTGCCAGGCGCGCGCATCGGCATCGACGAACTGCACCAGCTCTCCGTCGCGCCGGATGAAGAAATGCGACGAGACCTCCATGCCGCGGATCTGATCGAAGTAGGGATGGGCGTCCCAGTCCAGGCGGTTGGTGAACAGCTGTTCAACCTCGGGGCCGCCGTACACGCCCGGAGGCAGGCTGATCGAGTGGATCACGATGAGGTCGATCAGGGCGCCCGCGGGCCGCGGGCCGTGGTTGGGCGACGGGCTGTGCCGCGCCGTGCGCAGCCAGCCGCCCTGCCACGCGGTCGCCGTGTCGGTGCCGGGTTCAGGCTTCATCGTCGCCGCCCGAGGGCATGGCGATGCCCAGGCGCTGGATGCGGTAGCGCATCTGCCGCAGGTTCAGACCCAGGCGCGCAGCGGCCGCGGTGCGGTTGAAGTCGGTTTCCTTGAGCGCCTGCAGCAGCACCTGACGTTCCTGCTCGTCCAGGTAGCGCTGCAGGTCGGCGGGAATCGGGGCCGGCATCGGCGCGGGGACCCCGGGCCCGCCGTCTGGCGTGGGCGCGGCTTGCGCGGCGGGAGGCGGCGCCTTGGTGGTGGTGGCCGGGGCGGCCGCCGGGTGCCGGGTCGATTCGGGCGATTCGCCGAAGTCTTCGGGCGCCAGGCGCAGGCCATCGCTCATGGCGAGGGCGCGTTGCAGCAGGTTTTCGAGTTCGCGCACGTTGCCCGGCAGTTCGCAGGCCTGCAGCCAGCCCAGTGCGCCGGGCGCGAGTTCGGGCACGGCCTGTCCGGACTCGGCGCACAGGCGTTGCAGCAGGGTGTGGGCGAGTTCGGGCAGGTCTTCGCGGCGCTCGCGCAGCGCCGGTGTGCGCAGGCCGATGACGTTGAGGCGGTAGAACAGGTCCTGGCGGAAGCCGCCACCCTGCACCAGGCCCACCAGGTCGCGGTGGGTGGCGCTGACCAGCCGCACATCGACCAGTTCTTCCTGCACACCACCGAGCGGGCGCACCCGCCGCTCTTGAATGACGCGCAACAGCTTGGCCTGCATGGCCAGCGGCAGGTCGCCGATCTCGTCCAGGAACAGGGTGCCGCCCTTGGCCGCCTGGAAGTAGCCCTCGCGGTCCTGCGTGGCGCCGGTGAAGGCACCCTTGCGTGCGCCGAAAAATTCGGCCTCGATCAGGTTCTCGGGGATGGCGCCGCAGTTGACCGCGACGAAGGGACCGCTGGCGCGGTGGCTGCATTCGTGCACGGCACGCGCCACCAGTTCCTTGCCGGTGCCCGACTCGCCCAGGATCAGCACCGGCGCCATGCTGGTGGCCACCTTTTCGATGCGGCCGCGGATCTGCGCCATGCAGGCCGATCCGCCCACGATGCGCTGCAGCGCCTGCACGCCACTGGGCGGCGGCGGGGCGGCGCGCAGCGGGGTCTCGCCCGCGGGCAGGCTGGCCGGCGGGTGGCGCTGGCTGTGCAGCGCTGCGCTCACGGCCGCGCGCAGCTGTTTGAGGTCCACCGGTTTGGTCAGGTAGTCGAAGGCCCCGCTCTTGAGCGCTTCCACCGCATTCTCGGCCGAGCCGTAGGCGGTGATGACGATGGCCTTTTCGCTGCGCTGGCCGGCGCCCAGTTCGCGCAGCAGTTCCAGGCCCAGGCCGTCGGGCAGGCGCATGTCGGTGATCAGCACGTCAAAGCGCTGCTGGGCCAGCGATTCGCGCGCCTGCGTCAGGTCGGGTGCCGAGGTGACCTGGTAACCCTCGCGCAGCAGGGTCAGTTCGTAGAGGGTGCGCAGATCCGGTTCGTCGTCGACGACCAGCACGGCAGCGGGTGGGGCAGCGGACATGGATCAGAAGATGGTGGTCATCGGTGGCGGCTTGGAGTCCTGCGGCGCACGTGTGGCACCCGGCACCGAATCGCCCGGCGGGATGGACAGGCTTTGCTGCAGCGGGCTGCGCCCGCTGGCCGCGGGCATGAGCACATAGAACTCGTTGCCTTCCTGCTGGTCGAGCCGGCTGCGCTGGTAGGCGATCTGCGCGCCGTAGCGTTCGCACAGTTCGCGGCAGATGTACAGGCCCAGGCCGCTGGAGCGGCTCTCGGACGAGAAAAAGGGCTCGAACAGGTGCTTGAGCACGCTCGCCTCCAGGGCCGGGCCGTGGCTCCAGACGGACAGGCGGGTGCGGTCGCCGCCACTGGGTTGCGTGATGACGCGGATCGAGGAGGGCGCGCCGCTGGTGTGGCGCAGCGCGTTGTCCAGCAGGTTGATCAGCAGGCGCCGCAGGTGTTCGGGATCGAAGTGCACGTGCAGGCCCGGCGCGTGCGGGTGCACGCCCAGCACGCCCTGGGCCTGGTTTTGTTTGCTCCATTCGTGCGTGATCTGCCGCAGGGTCTGGTCCAGCGGCAGGCTGGGCACCAGCTCTTCGCCCTGGCTGGGCTGGGCGCGGGCCACGTTCAGGATGTCGTCCACGATGCGCGCCAGGCGCTGTGCGTTCTGTTCGATCATGCGCGTCAGGCGCTTCTGGCCGGGTTCCAGCACCTCTTCGTCCAGCAGGGCATTGGCCTGGGTGATGGCTGAGAGCGGGTTGCGGATTTCGTGCGCCACCGCCGCCGACATGCGGCCCATGGACGCGAGTTTCTCGGTGCGCACCCGCGCCTCGACCTCGCGCAGGTCTTCCAGAAAGAGCACACACAGGCCGGCATGGCGTCCGCCTTGCGCGGTGGTGAGCTGGGTGCGCGCAAACAGCTTGTGGGCGGTCAGCTCGTCGATCTCGATGCGCACTTCCGATTCCAGCGCCTGGCCCAGTGCAAAGCTCTTGTCCACCAGGTGGGCCAGGCCTTCCCAGCCCTCGCGCGCCGACAGCAGCAGCTTGGCCGAGCCGGGGTAGCGGTCGCCCAGGAGCATGGACTGCGCCGCGGGGTTGGCGTTGCGCACCACGCCGTGCATGTCCACCACCAGCACGCCCTCGCTCAGGCTCTCGATGATCAGTTCGTTGACCTGGGCCTGGGTGCGGGCCGCGGCCTGGCTGCTCTGGGCCAGGGCTTCCTCGCGCGCCAGGCGCTGGGCCAGCTGGTAGGCCAGCAGGGCCACGATGAAGAAGCCGGTGCCGGTCAGCCCGCTTTGCAGGAAGCGTGCCGTGGACACCTCGCTGAGCAGGGGCGCGCTCAGCGCTGCCTCGCCCAGCAGGTAGAGCGTGATGCTGGCGGCCGTGGCCAGGGCCAGCACCAGCGGGCCGAGGATGGCGGCCATCAGCACCGGCAGCGCGAACAGCGGGATGTAGCTGATGCCGCCTTGCTGGAAGTACTCCAGCAGGGCAAAGACGACGACGTCCACACCGATGGTGGTCAGCCACTGCCATTGCATGCGCAGGGGCCGGCCCTGTTCCACCGGCCGCAGCCACATCAGCACCGCCAGGGTGGCCGTCAGGTGCAAGGCGCAGACCAGCACCAGCCAGGACGGGCCGCCCGAGTGTGTGGCGACCACGAACACCTGCAACGCGAGCAGCACCGCCGCGATGAACACGCGGGTGCGCATGAACATGCGCCACAGGCGGGCAAAGGCCCGCAGGCGCTGGTCGCGGCCGGACACCCCCTCGGCGTCGAGCGTGACCAGCCACGAGGGCGCGAACTGCGAGTTCGGATCGTGGGTCATGTCAGCCGATGCCGGTGGTCGTCAACCCGCGGCCTCTTCGGCCTGGCGGCGGTGTTCGTGGCAGCAGTAGACGCCGCGCTGCCCGCGCACCGCTTCGTCTTGCGGCAGGTGCATGGCGCAGTGGTCGCAGGCCACCATGGGGGCCGGGCTGGCCGGGCGGCGGGGCGCCGGGCCGGGCGCGTCGCTGCGTTCGTTCTGGCGGTTGTTGCGCCAGATCCAGACGGCCACGAGCACGACGGCGATGACGAGGACGAACTTCATGGGGGCACGGGTGGGGGCTCAGGCGCGTTGCAGGACGACTTCGAGCACGAAGCGCGAGCCCACGTAGCCCAGCATGAGGAAGCCCGCCGCCAGGTACAGGGTGCGCACGGCGGTGCGCCCGCGCCAGCCCAGGCGCCAGCGGCCCAGCAGCAGCACGCCGATGGTCACCCACGACAGCACCGAGAACACGGTCTTGTGGTTCCAGACGAAGTGGTCGGCGAACACCTCGGAGAAGTACCAGCCGGCCAGCAGGGTGGCGCTGAGCAGCACGAAGCCGGCGCCGACGAAACGGAAGGTCAGCCGCTCCAGCGTCAGCAGCGGCATGGCGGTGTCCAGCGACGCGCCCTGGCGCATGGCTTTTTCGGCCCGCTGCATCAGCCAGGCGTGCACCACGGCGGCGGCGATCAGGCCGTACGAGGCAATGCCCAGCGCCCAGTGCAGGGGCAGCCAGGCCGAGCGCAGCGTGGGGTAGTGGGTGCCCGGGAAGAGCGCGGCCAGCACCACCACCAGCATGCCCAGCACGGCCAGCGTCCAGCGGGCGCGCAGTTGCGGGAACAGGCGGCTTTCGATCGCGTAGACCGTGAGCACCAGCCAGCCCGTGACCGACAGCGCGGGCGCAAAACCGAAGC
Source organism: Hydrogenophaga sp. (assembly GCF_031426985.1). Classification (GTDB taxonomy): domain Bacteria; phylum Pseudomonadota; class Gammaproteobacteria; order Burkholderiales; family Burkholderiaceae_C; genus Hydrogenophaga. The sequence continues at coordinate 11,115 of NZ_JASJOY010000059.1, read as the reverse complement.
GGGGCGGTTGATCGAACAGCGACAGCGCCAGCACCAGGGCGTGCAGCAGCCAGGCCGCGCCCATCACGCTGCGCGCCTGCGCGGCGTTCAGCCGCTGGTGGGCCCAGGCCAGCACCGCATAGGCCAGCGCCGCCCCGGCGGACAACGCGGCCACGGTCGGGTTCAGGGCAAGGGCGGGCAGCAGGGGCATGGCGGTGGGGTGGGGCACCCGGGCAGCAGCCGGGCGCCGTTAAAATCCAGGGCACAGTTTAAAGGGTCTTGACCCTGCGCACCGCCGGTGCCACACCGGCCCGACCCTGTTCCGCACCGCTGCGGCCAGCCCCTCCCCCGACCAGCCTCCACCCACACGCGCGCACCATGGCCTCAGCCCTCTCCGACCGTCTGTCACGCATCGTCAAAGAGATGCGGGGTCAGGCCCGCATCACCGAAAGCAACGTCACCGACATGCTGCGCGAGGTGCGCATGGCCCTGCTGGAGGCCGACGTGGCCCTGCCGGTGGTGCGCGACTTCATCGCCCGTGTGAAAGAAAAGGCGCTGGGCCAGGACGTGGTGGGCTCGCTCACACCCGGCCAGGTGCTGGTCAGCGTGGTCAACCGCGAGCTGGCCGCCACCATGGGTAACGGCGTGTCGGACATCAACCTCGCGGCCCAGCCGCCGGCGGTGATCCTCATGGCCGGCCTGCAGGGCGCGGGCAAAACGACGACCACGGCCAAGCTGGCCAAGCACCTGATCGAGAAGCGCAAGAAGAAGGTGCTGACGGTCTCGGGCGACGTCTACCGCCCGGCCGCCATCGAGCAGCTCAAGACCGTGACGTCGCAGGCCGGGGCCGAGTGGTTCCCGAGTTCGCCGGACCAGAAGCCGCTGGACATCGCCCGCGCCGCGCTGGACTACGCGAAGAAACACCACTTCGACGTGCTGCTGGTGGACACGGCCGGCCGCCTGGCCATCGACGAAGCGCTGATGCGCGAAATCCAGGAGCTGCACAGCGCCATCCACCCGGTGGAAACGCTGTTCGTGGTCGACGCCATGCAGGGCCAGGACGCGGTCAACACGGCCAAGGCCTTCAAGGAAGCACTGCCGCTGACCGGCATCATCCTGACCAAGATGGACGGCGACTCGCGCGGTGGCGCGGCGCTGTCGGTGCGCCAGGTCACGGGCGCGCCGATCAAGTTCGCGGGCGTGAGCGAGAAGATCGACGGCCTGGAGGTGTTCGACGCCGAACGCCACGCCGGCCGCATCCTGGGCATGGGCGACATCCTGGCCCTGGTCGAGCAGGTGACGGCCGGGGTGGACATGGCGGCGGCGCAGAAGCTGGCCGCCAAGGTCAAGAGCGGTGGCGACTTCGACCTCAACGACTTCCTCGATCAGATCCGCCAGATGAAAAACATGGGCGGCCTGTCCAGCCTCATGGACAAGCTGCCCGGCAACCTGGCCGCCAAGGCGAGCGAGGCCGACCTGAGCCGCGCCGAGAAGGACATCAAGCGCAAGGAAGGCATCATCTGCAGCATGACGCTGGCCGAGCGCCGCAAGCCCGAGATCATCAAGGCCACGCGCAAGCGCCGCATCGCCGCCGGCGCCGGCGTGCACGTGCAGGAGGTCAACCGCCTGCTCAAGGAGTTTGAGCAGATGCAGGGCATGATGAAAAAGATGAAGGGCGGCGGCCTGATGAAGATGATGAAGCGCATGGGCGGCATGAAGGGCATGCCCAAGATGTGACCCCGCCTGCGCCGCTGCGCGTCTTCCTCCCTGGGAGGGGGGACAACGCCAGTGGCCCGGCGGAGCCGGTTCCACGGCGTTTGCTGGAATGGAGCCCGCGCGTCGGTTAGGGGCCTGGCGCGATTGACCGAAGTCAATTCAGCGCCTGAGGCGCACCCACATACTCGATCCGCATGTTGACCTTGATCGAATGGAGCGTGGCCGGGCTGGCGCTGGTGGTGGCGCTGAGCCTGCGGCCCTGGCGCATGCTGCGGGGCGCGCTGCTCACGCCCGCCTTGGCGGCGGTGGCGCTGCTGCCCTGGCTGTGGCTGTTGCCGCAGAAGATGCCGCCGGGGCTGCAGATCCAGCTCTCGGGCGCCAGCCTGCTGGTGTTGATGCTCGGTTGGCCGCTGGCGGTGCTGGTGCTGGCCCTGGTCGGGCTGGTGGTCTGGGTGGTCGGCCAGGCCGGTGCCGCGCCGGTGCTGTCGCAATGGGTCTGGGTCGGTCTGGTGCCGGCCACGCTGGCCCTGGGCATCGGCGCCGTGTTGCGGCGCTGGCTGCCGCCCAACCCGTTCGTCTACACCCTGGGGCGGGGTTTCCTGGGCACGGCGGCGGCGGTGTTTCTCTCGGGCGCGCTCATGGTGTGGCTGCACCGGCTGGCCGGCGTGTCCGAATCGGAGCACGCCATCGTCGGGCGCTGGCTCATGGCCTGGGGCGACGCGTTTCTGACCGGCATGTTCTCGGCCATCTTCGTGGCCTTTGCGCCGCACTGGCTGGCCACCTGGTCGGACCAGCGCTACCTCCAGCCACCACCCGAAGCCTGAACCCCCGCGCACCGTCGCTGACGCGGGCCAGCTGCCCCCCGAGGGGACGCGATTCAAGCCTGGGGCGGCCCGGCGCTTGAATCCCCTGGTCAGGCGACCTGTTCGGTCGTCTGCACCTCGCCACGCAGCGAGTGCGGCAGCGCCTGGGTGATCTTCACATCCACCATCTGGCCCACCAGGCGCGCGCTGTTCGGGCCGCCGTCGAAGTTGACGATGCGGTTGCACTCGGTGCGGCCCATCAGCTCCGGAGCCTCGGGCGTGGACTTGCGCGACGGCCCTTCGACCAGGATGCGCTGTACCGTGCCTTCGCGGCTGGCGCTGATGCGGCGCACGTTGTCTTCCAGCACGGCCTGCAGGTGCTGCAGGCGCTGGAGCTTGACCTCGTGCGGCGTGTCGTCGGGCAGGTTGGCGGCGGGGGTGCCGGGGCGCGGGCTGAAGATGAAGGAGAAGCTGGCGTCGTAGCCGACGTCGGTGATCAGCTTCATCATCTTCTGGAAGTCCTCTTCCGTCTCGCCGGGGAAGCCGACGATGAAGTCGCTGCTCATGGACAGGTCGGGGCGGATCGCGCGCAGCTTGCGGATCGTGCTCTTGTATTCCATGGCGGTGTAGCCGCGCTTCATGGCCATGAGGATGCGGTCCGATCCGTGCTGCACCGGCAGGTGCAGGTGGCTCACCAGTTTCGGCACCTTGGCGTAGGTGTCGATCAGGCGCTGGGTGAACTCGTTGGGGTGGCTGGTGGTGTAGCGGATGCGTTCGATGCCCGGGATCTCGGCCACGTACTCGATCAGCATGGCGAAGTCGGCGATCTCTTCGGTGTCCCCCATCTGGCCGCGGTAGGCGTTGACGTTCTGGCCCAGCAGCGTCACTTCCTTGACGCCCTGGTCGGCCAGGCCGGCGACCTCGACCAGCACGTCCTCGAACGGGCGGCTGACCTCTTCACCGCGGGTGTAGGGCACCACGCAGTAGCTGCAGTACTTGCTGCAGCCTTCCATGATGGAGACGAAGGCCGACGCGCCTTCCACGCGCGCGGGCGGCAGGTGGTCGAACTTCTCGATCTCGGGGAAGCTGATGTCCACCTGCGGCTGGTTCAGCCGGTCGCGCGCCTTGAGCATCTCGGGCAGGCGGTGCAGGGTCTGCGGGCCGAACACCACGTCCACGTACGGTGCGCGCTTGATGATCTCGGCGCCTTCCTGGCTGGCCACGCAACCGCCGACGCCGATGAGCACGCCTTTCTTCTTGAGGTGCTTGACGCGGCCGAGGTCGCTGAACACCTTCTCCTGCGCCTTCTCGCGCACCGAGCAGGTGTTGAACAGGATCAGGTCGGCCTCTTCGGGGTCCTGGGTTTTTTCGAAACCCTCGGCGGCGCCGAGCACGTCGGCCATCTTGTCCGAGTCGTACTCGTTCATCTGGCAGCCGAAGGTTTTGATGAAGACTTTTTTGGTCATATGACTACCCCCTGCGCCGCTGACGCGGCTTCCCCCTGGAAGGGGGACCGCACTGGCGGCCCGGCAGAGCCGGTTCCGCGGTGCGCCTGGGCTTTGGGGGCCTGTTGGTTTGGAGGGGTTACTGGCCGGCGCGCTTGCGCTTCTCGGCCGCTTCGGCTTCGGTCAGGATCCACACCTCGTGCACCAGACCCAGGTGCTCCAGGGTGTAGTTCACCGTCAGTTCCTGGCCCACCAGGGCGCCGGACAGCACGAGCAGGTTGTTCGCGCCCTTGATGCGCGACCCGGGCGAGAGCCGGGCGGCCTGGCCGTCCATCGTGATGACCGGCGGCTGGGTCACGACCATCGTGCCGCGCAGGGCCTGGGCCGGAAAGCGGCGCACAGGTGCGGACTGGGCCAGCACCGGCAGGGCCACCAGCGCCAGGGCGGCGATGGTCAGGCACCTGCGCGTGGCGGGTGCAAAGAGGGGACAGCGGTTCATGGTGTAGATCCAGAGGCTGAAAAAGCGGGTCCGCGATTGTCTCATGGGGGCTGGTTTGTCGGGGTGGTGATCGCCGCGCGCGCTTTGTACAGTGAGCCCTTCATGTTCAGGAGACCCCATGGCCCGACTGCCGCCCCTGCCGCCCGAAACCACGCCCGAGCTCAAACCGCATTTCGACTTCTTTCTCGGCACCCTCGGCTTCACCCCCAACAGCGTGCTGACGATGCAGCGCAAGCCCAAGCTGGCGCAGGCGCTGGCGGTGCTGAACGCGGCGGTGATGGACCCCGGGGGCGAGGTCGACCAGGGCTTTCGCCGCCTGATCGGCCATGTGGTCAGCAAGGTGTCCGGCTGCCTGTATTGCCAGGCGCACACCCTGCTGGGCGCGAAGAACTTCGGCATCAGCGAGGCCAAGCTGGCCGATGTCTGGGTCTACGCCAGCAGCCCGCATTACAGCGAGCGCGAGCGGCTGGCGCTGGACTTCGCGCTGGCGGCCGCGTCGCAGCCCAACGCCGTGACCGACGAACAGTTCGCCACACTGCAGCGGCACTGGAGCGACGGTGAAATCGTCGAGCTGCTGGGTGTGGTGGCGATGTTCGCGTTTCTCAACCGCTGGAACGACACCATGGCCACGCCGCTGGAAGCGGTGCCCGAACAGCTGGCCGCGCAGACGCTCGGCGCCCAAGGTTGGTCTGCGGGGAAACACGGCGGCTGAGGCCGCCGCCGGATGTCAATTCGCTGGCTTCACTTCCAGCGCAGGGGCTCGATGTGCACGCTGCCCTGTGCGCTGCTGAGGGTGATGGCACCGTCCTGCACCGTGGCCTGCAGCTGCATGCTGCGTTCGGCCAGGGCCGCCAGTGCGGGTGCCACCTCGGTCGGCAGGCGCCAGACCTGCAGCTTGTCCATGCGCGTGAGCTTGTTCTCGATGCCCTTCCACCACACGTCGGCGGCCGCGCTGAAGGCGTAGACGAACACCGCGTCGGCCTGGCTGCAGGCCTTGGACAGCGGCTTGTCTTCGGGTTGGCCGACCTCGATCCACAGCCGCTTGCGGCCGGTGAAGTCGGTCAGCGAGGCGTCCGGGTCGTCCGGGTCGGACAGGCCGGCGCCGAAGGCCAGGGTGCCGTCGCCGCCACAGGTGTCCTGCAGTTCGTGCGCCTGCAGCGCCATGGCCACCAGGCGGACCATCATGCGCTCGTCGGTCTCGCTGGGGTGGCGGGCCAGGGTGAGGGCGTGGTCGGCGTAGTAGCCGTGGTCGATGTCGGCGATCTGGAGGCTCGCCTTGAAGATGGTGGATTTGGTGGCCATGAGGGGGTGCGCGGGCAGCGCCGCCCGGGGCGGGCGGCCGGCGGGCAGTGTATCCCCCACCGCGCGGCTGTTGCGCCAGCGGACGCCCGGCGGCGCGGGTGGGCCCTGCGCTACTCGGGCCTGCCCTGGCGCTTCAGAACCCGGTCTCCCGCACCAGCACCGTCAGCAGCTGGCGCAGGTAGCGGCTCGCGACGGCCTGGCTCTGCGCCTCGATGCTGACCTGCCCGCGCCAGCTGTGGGCCAGGGCCTCCGGCGCCATCTGCCCGTCGGCCACGCGCAGCTGCACGCGGTAGATGGCCCGCTCGGGCACCAGCTGGTCCCGGTTGTGCCGCACGAGGATGTGGCCCCCGTTCTGGGCCGCCAGCTCGGTGCGCACAAGGGCCCGTGTGGCGTCCTTGTCGATGGCCTGCACGGTCAGGTGCAGGGTGTCGCCGGTGCCGGCATCGTTGCGAAAGCGCGCCTCGGCCCCCGCCTGGATGCGGGCGATGCTGTCCTCGTCCAGCCAGGTTTCCACCATCCACGCGCTGCCCTCTTTCACGAGCACGGCCAGGCGCTCGTCCTTGGCGACCCACTGGCCCGCCTGCAGGTCGGGATCCATGTCCCGGACGGTGCCGGCCCAGGGCGCCAGGGGCGTCAGGCGTTGCACCTCGGTCATCAGGGCGTCGAGTTCGGACTCGGCCGTGACCAGGCTTTCCTGGGTGGCGAGCCACTGCTGCCGCGATTCGTCGGAAAAGGCGGCCGTGCCGGCCTGCTGGCGCAGCCGCTGCACCCGCACTTCGGCGGAGCGGATGCGGGTGAGCAGTTCGGGCGACTGCAGGGCGAGCAGGGGCTGCCCGGGCGCCACGCGGCTGCCGTGGGTGAACGGCAGTTGCGTCAGGTAGGCGCCGGCCGGCGCGTGCACGGGCCACACGTCGACCGGCCGCAGCAGCGCGCTGGCGGTCACCGCCGAGGGCCAGGGCACGGCCATCAGCAGCAGCGCCGCGCCCAGGCCCAGCAGCGACCAGCGCGTGCGCCGGCTGGCGCGGATGGCCGCGGCGCGTTCGCGCCAGGCGGCCCATTCGGTCTGCAAGGGTTTGAGCACGAACCACACGATTTCGATGGCAAAGAGCACGATGCCCAGCAGTTTGAAGAAGAGGTGGTAGACCATCAGCGCGATGCCGATGAAGAGCACCAGCCGGTAGAGCCAGGTCAGGCAGGCGAAGGCCACCAGGGCGCGGTGGCGCGAGGGCGAGAAGTGTTCCGGGGGCGCCTCTTGCAGGTCGAACAGCCATTCGCGCCACTGCCAGCGCGCCAACGCAAAACTGCGCTCGTGCAGGTTGGGCATGTCCAGCGCGTCGGAGACGATGAAATAGCCGTCAAAGCGCATGAAGGGGCTGGCGTTGATGGCCAGCGTGGCCACCCAGGAGGTGGTGGCCAGCACGAAGGCGGCCGAGCGCAGCGCGCCATCGGGCAGCAGCGCCCAGGCCAGGGTGGCCCAGGCGGCGATGACCAGCTCGGTCGCGATGCCGGCCATGGCCACCTGCAGGCGGTGCCGGGCGTTCGTGAGTTTCCAGGCCTCGTTGGTGTCGGTGTAGGCCACCGGCCACATCACCAGAAAGGCCAGGCCCATGGTCGGCACCCGGCAGCCGTGCCGCTTGGCGGTGAAGGCGTGTCCGAGTTCGTGCAGGGCTTTCACCACGAACAGCGCCACGCCATAGGCGGCCAGGCCTTCGAGGTTGAAGGTGTCGACCAGGCTGGCCGCGAAGGGCTCCCAGTGGCGCACCACCTGCACCAGCCCGGTCAGCAGGGCGGCCAGCGTGAGCCACAGAAAGCCAGGCGAGGCAAAGCGCCGCGCCACCGGCAGCCAGCGGGTGAGCCAGGCGTCGGGGCGCACCAGCGGAATGCGGAAGAACAGGTAGTGGTGCACCAGCCATTGCAGCCAGTTGCTGTGCATGGCGGTCCAGCGCTGGGCCATGCGCGCCGCGCTCTCGCCGGGCCGGGGTTGCACCAGCTGGTTGTGTTCCAGGAAGCGGGCCAGTCCGGTCACGTCCTGCGCGTCCAGGCTCAGGGTGGTGTGCTCGGCGATGTCGCCGGCGATGCGTTGTCCGTCTCCCAGGCCCCAGCGGCTGAGCATTTCGAAGCTGGGCCAGTCGATGCGGAAGAACAGGTTGCGCGCCGGGTCGTGCAGCGTCCAGCTCGGCTGCCCGTCGGGCAGGCTGGGGCCGGGCAGCAGGGCCAGGTCTTCGCGCAACAGGGGCCAGGCGGCGGTGCTCATAGGCCCAGGCTGTTGCGCAGGCCGGCCAGGGGACGGCGCAGCATCCAGTAGACCAGCACGGTCCATTCGCCCTGCACGCGCGCGGTGCCTTTGAGGCCGACCCGGTGGTCGGTGTCGCCCGTCAGCGTGGCGCGCATGCGGTAGGCGTGTCCACCGTCGGGGCGGGCCACGGCCTCGTGGGCGACGTAGCGCACCTGGCCCTCCACCGGTGCCAGCGGGCTGGCGTTCAGGTAGAGCTTGACCGCGGCCTGTGCCGGCAGGGCAATGGCGTCGGCCATGGGAATCCAGGCTTCGATCTCGCGATCGTCCGGCGCCGCGATGCGCAGGATGCGTTCACCCGTGCCCACCGGTTTGCCGATCCATTCCGAGGGGTCGTCGAAGATCACCACCCCGCTGCGGGGGGCCAGCACGCGGGCGCGGGTGGCCTGGTCTTGCAGGAAGTCCACCTCGGTCTGTTTCTCTTCGATCCGGCTGGCCAGCAAAGCCAGCTGGGCTTTGGAGCGGGGGTCGGACAGGGCTTGCTGCATCGCCTGCCGGTATTCGGTCTCGGTGGTCAGCACCGCCTGCTGGGCCACGGCGATGCGGCCCTGGATCAGGGCTTCGTCAAAGTCGAACAGCGGCTGGCCTTCCTTCACCGTGGCATTGGGTTGCACGTGGAAGCTGGCGATCACGCCGTCCAGCGGTGCCCGCACCACGGCCGGCTGGGCCGGCACCAGTTCGGCCGGGGCCATCACCGACATGCGCACCGGCAGGCACAGCACCGCCAGCACCGCGGCGGCCCAGGCCAGCCGCGTCTGCCGCCACCAGGGGCGGTCGGCGCGCGGGGCCAGGTGCTGGCGGACGCGTTGCCAGGCCGAGCGCAGGCTTCTGGGGCTGACCGGTTGCAGGGCCATCCAGGCGTGGCTCCAGGCGCTGCGCCATTCGCGGATGAGCCGCAGCTCGTCTTCGGTCCAGGGGTGCTCGCGGGCCAGCAGCCAGGCCGGAGGCGGCAGGCGGCCTTCGGTGTGCGGGGCCGCCGGGTCGTCCACCCACAGGGCGTGTTCCGGCCACCACGCTGACCAGTCTTCGGCCAGATCGGGCGCCACCACGTGGCGGTCAAAGGCGCGCACGCCGGTGTCAGACGCCTCCAGGGTGGACATCTGCCGCGCCACCCGGTCCAGCCACTGCACGTAGGGGGCGTTGGCCTCCGGCTGCAGCACGCCGGACAGGGCGTCCACCCCCATGTCCAGGCGCCAGGTGGCGCCCTGGCGCAGCAGCGCCAGCTGGCTGGTGTCGTTGACGGCGAGGAAAGCCAGTTCGCGCACCGACCCGGCCGCGCGCGCGCGGCGCGTCAGGTCCAGCAGCACGGCCAGCGACTGCACCGTGCGAACGGCCGGGTGGGGTGCGGCGGACATCAGGCCTCCACGCGCTGCACACGCTGGGCCGGGGCGGCCTCACGCGCGGGTGCTGCGGCGGGTTCGCCGCGCACCGCGTCGCGCCAGGCAAAGGCGGTCTTCGACGCCTGGCGCAGCTGGCCGGTCAGGCCTTCACGGCCCGCAGGTGCCGGCTTGGCGCCCACGGTCAGCCGGAACTTGGTCTTGACCTCGTTGCCCTTGTTGTCGCGCGCGCTGACCTCGACATCCAGCTCGCCCACGTAACCGGCCGGTGCCACCACCTTGAACGTGCCCGTGCGCGGATCGAAGCTGACCCAGCTGGGCAGGGGCTGGCCGTCGGACAGCCGGGCCGCCAGGGTGATGGACGCGGCCGGATCGCTGTGCGTGAAGGTGTCGATGGGCAGGGCAATGCTGCCCTGCGCGCCGGTTTCCACGAACTGCTTGTCGATTGCGCGGTGCAGTTCCAGCTGGCCGCTCTGGCGCTCGTTCACCAGGACCTGGAAGCCGGTGGCCCGTGTCAGGGTGAGGGGCACCTCGGTTTCGGTGGCGTTGCGCTGGATCAGGGCCAGCACTTCGGCCGAGAGTTGCGGTTGCTGGTTCGGCGCCACGGCCACGAACGTGGTCGAGTCGAACCGCAGCGGTTCGTGCGGTATCGACGTTTCCGGCGTCGGCACCACGGCAACGGGCGCTTCCACGACGACCGCTTCGGGCGCCAGCACCGTCACCGGGCGATCGTCGTTGCCCGGGCCGGCGGGGTTCAGTCCGCGCTCGTCGTAGACCTTGCCCGAACCATCGTCCAGGATGGTGGAGCTGTCGTTGGCGTTCTTGCCGCCGGTGACGGTGGCGCTGAGGCTGAAAGCCTCGGCGCCTTCAAGGGTGGCGTCCTGGGTGGAGGGCACCGAGACGAAGAAGCTGCTCACGCCCGTGGGCAGGGTGATCTTGCCGGCGGTGATGGTCAGCGTGACCTTGAGGCCCTCGCCGTCGAAGTAGTAGGCGCTGGCGCCGGCCAGGGCGCTGTAGTCCTCGGCCCCGGCGGTGCCGGAGCTCAGGGCCAGGCCGATCTCGGTGGAGCGGGCGTTGCCCTCGGGCATGGACACGGTGAAGACCGCGTTGGAGCCCTCTGAGACATCGTCCAGACCGGCGACGGTGATGGCGCGGTCGTCGTCCAGCGTGGCGGCGGTGTTGACCGAACCGTCTTCATTGAACACGGTGCCGGTGCCATCGTCGCGCACGGTGGCGGTGCCGTTGGCGACGCCACCACCGGTGTTGGTGGCGGTCAGCGTGAAGGTCTCACCGCTGTCCAGTGTGGCTTCCTGCTCGGGCGAGAGGGCGGTGCGCACCAGCAACTGGCCACTGCCGTTGAGCGCGACGGTGCCGCCGGTGTAGGCGACCCAGGCCGAGCCGTTGTAGACCTGCAGGCCGGAGATGCCGGCGGTGGTGCCGTTGGCCAGGCTCAGGGAAGTGAGCTGACCGGCGGCGCCGCTGACCGTGAAGACCGCGTAGGGCGAGCCCTCGTTGACGGTGACGCTGGTGACGGCCAGGGCGCGGTCGTCGTTGCCCGGGACGGTGGTGACCAGACCCTGCTCGTCGTAGACCTTGCCCGAACCATCGTCCAGGATGGTGGAGCTGTCGTCGGCGTTCTTGCCACCGGTGACGCTGGCGCTGAGGCTGAAAGCCTCGGCGCCTTCGAGGCCGCTGTCCTGGGTGGAGGGCACCGAGACGAAGAAGCTGCTCACGCCCGCGG
>NZ_JASJOY010000058.1:0-2752 GCF_031426985.1 Hydrogenophaga sp. | reverse complement strand
CATCTTCGGCATGGGCGTGGTGCTGGCGCCGGCCATCGGCCCCAGCATCGGCGGCATCCTGGTGGACGGGTTCGGCTGGCGTTCCATCTTCTTCATGGTGGTGCCGTTCTGCCTGGCCTCGATGTGGATGGCGCAACGCTTCGTCTCCACCAGCGCGCCCGGCGGCGGCGCCGCCAACCCGCAGGGCGCGGCGCTGGACTGGCGCGGCCTGTTGCTGGCCACGGTGGGCACGCTGTGCCTGCTCAACGGCCTGGTGGAACTGCGCGGGGATGCGCCCGCGCTGGGCGTGGCGCTGCTGGGCGTGGCGGCGCTGGTCGTGCTGGGCTTCGTGGTGCTGCAGCGGCGCATGCTGCGCGCGCGCCGGCGCGGGCCCGAGACCGGCAGCGACCCGCTGATGAACCTCTCGCTGTTCAAGGACCGGCGTTTTGCCATGGGCAGCATCGTGGCGGTGATCTACGGCACCGCGCTGTTCGGATCGACCTACCTGCTGCCGGTCTACATGCAGATGGGGCTGGGCCTGTCGCCGTCGTTCGTGGGCACGGTGCTGCTGCCGGCCGGGCTGCTGCTGGCGATCACCATCGCGGTGGTCGGGCGCCTGTCGGACCGGCAACCCACGCACCGCCTGGTGAGCCTGGGGCTGGCGCTGCTGGCCGCGTCGTTCGCGCTGATGCTGACCATCGACGGGCGCGACGCCACGCGCACCGCCACCTTGCTGGTGGCCTGGGCCATCCTGGGCCGCATCGGCCTGGGCTTCATCCTGCCTTCGCTCAACACCGGCGCCATGCGCGGGCTGGAGCGGCACCTCATCCCGCAGGGGTCGAGCGTGATCAACTTCCTGCGCATGCTCGGCGGCGCCGCGGGCGTGAGCCTGTGCGGCATCGTGCTCGAATGGCGCCTGGCCGCGCACGGCGCCCAGCTCGGCGGGGGTGACCAGACCGCCCGCCTCGCCGCCTTCGACGAAACCTTCCTCATGCTCGCCACCCTCTGCGGCCTGGCCCTCATCGCCGCCTGGCGCTTGCGCGCGGACCCCAACGCGACCTGAACCCGCGGTGGATCCGACCGATTTCGCACAAGCGGTCCCCGTGGGAATCGACCAGACTGCCGGACAATAGGCGCTCCAACACACAGCGCCTCACAACCGAGGCACGGCGCCGGAGCGGGGAACGCGCCCCCTCCAGCACGCACCGTGGAACCGGCTTCGCCGGGCCACTGGTGCGGTCCCCCCTTCCAAGGGGGGAAGCCGCGCAGCGGCGCAGGGGGGATTCCGAATGTGCCAACTGCTCGGCCTGAACTGCGCCACCCCCACCGACGCCTCCTTCAGCTTCACCGGCTTTTGCCAGCGCGGGGGCGCCACCGACCACCACGCCGACGGCTGGGGCATCGCTTTCTTTGAAGGCAAAGGCCTGCGCCTGTTCGTGGACCAGCAGAGCGCGGCCGAGTCGCCCGTGGCGGCCTTCCTGCGCGGCTACCCGCTCAAGAGCCGCAACATCATCGCCCACGTGCGCAAGGCCACCGTGGGCCGCGTGAGCCTGGAAAACGCCCACCCGTTCACGCGCGAGCTCTGGGGCCGACACTGGGTGTTCGCCCACAACGGCGACCTCAAGGACTACCACCCGCACCTGCACGCGCAGTTCCGCCCCGTGGGCGACACCGACAGCGAACGCGCCTTCTGCTGGCTGATGCAGGAGCTGGCCAAGTCGCACGCCGACCTGCCCAGCGTGGCCGAACTCACGCTGACCCTGCGCGAGCTGGTGCCGCAGGTGCGGCGCTTTGGCACCTTCAACTGCCTGCTGTCCAACGGCGAAGCGCTGTGGGCGCACTGCAGCACGCACCTGCACTGGCTGGTGCGCCAGCACCCCTTCACGCAGGCCACGCTCAAGGACCAGGACTGGACGGTGGACTTCGCCCAGCTCAACCAGCCCGGCGACCGGGCGGCGGTCATCGTCACGCAGCCGCTGACCGACAACGAGCCCTGGACCGCCTTCACGCCCAACGAGCTCAAGGTGTTTGTGGACGGCCTGCCGATCGATGTGACGGAGGTCGTGCTGTGAACGCCTGGCTGCTGCTGGCCATCGCCATCACCGCCGAGGTGATCGGCACCACCGCACTCAAGGCCAGCGAGGGCTTCACCCGCCTGCTGCCGGCCGTGGTGGTGGTGCTGGGCTATGCGGTGGCGTTCTACTGCCTGTCGCTGGTGCTCAAGCACATCCCGGTGGGCGTGGCCTACGCGGTGTGGTCGGGCCTGGGCATCGTGCTCATCACCCTGGCCGCCTACGTGGCCTATGGCCAGAAGATCGACGCGGCCGGCCTGGTTGGCATGGGCCTGATCGTCGCCGGCGTGGTGGTGCTCAACGTCTTCTCAAAAGCGTCCGCGCACTGAAGGCGGCGGCGCCCCGCTGCACATCAGCCGCGGCCGGCGCGACGCTCTTCGCGCAGCATGAAGAGGTAGAGCCCCTCCACCTTCTCGCGCGCCCACGGCGTCTTGCGCAGGAACCTCAGGCTGGAGCCCACGCTCGGGTCCACGTTGAAGCAGCGGATGGGAATGCGGTGCCCGAGTTCGTCCCAGCCGTAGTGATCGGCCAGCGCGGTGACGATGGCTTCGAGCGTCAGGCCGTGCAGCGGGTTGCGCGCCTGCTGGGCGGGGGCCCTGGGCGCCTTGTCGTCGGGCAGGTCGGCGGGTTGATCGCTCACTGGACCACCCTCCGTGCTGCGCACTGCGGGGCGAGCGCCCTTCGGAGCGGCCGGGCGGGCG
>NZ_JASJOY010000057.1:787-1247 GCF_031426985.1 Hydrogenophaga sp. | reverse complement strand
GATGATGCGGTTCTCGATCTGGTCGCTCATGCCCAGGCCGTGGCGGCCGCCGATCTCGTTGGCCTTGAGGAACAGCTCGACCGGCGAGGCGAAGGTCTGGCCGTTGAGGGCGACCGGTTGACCTTCCTCGAAGCGTATGGTGACTTCTTCGGCCTTGACTTCGACTTCCGGCTTCCAGAACGCCACGCCCATGATGGGGTTGACGATTCGGATGCCGCTGTTGAGGTGTTCCAGGTCCTTGGCTTCGTGGGTGGCGCCGAGCATGTTGCTGTCGGTGCTGTAGGCCTTCTCGACGGACATCTTGTAGTCGAAGCCGTTGGCGATCAGGAACTCGCTCATTTCCTTGCGGCCGCCCAGTTCGTCGATGAAGCGCTGGTCCAGCCAGGGCTTGTAGATCTTCAGGCTGGGGTTGGTCAGCAGGCCGTAGCGGTAGAAGCGCTCGATGTCGTTGCCCTTGAAG
>NZ_JASJOY010000057.1:0-636 GCF_031426985.1 Hydrogenophaga sp. | reverse complement strand
CACCAGCATGGTGCCGGTGACGGCGCGGCCCAGCGGCGTGGTGTTGAAGTAGGTCACGCCCGCGGTGCTGATGTGGAAGGCGCCGCACTGCAGCGCGGCAATGCCTTCGTGCGCCAGCTGGGTGCGGCAGTCGATCAGGCGCGCTTTTTCGGCGCCGTACTGCATGGCCTTGCGCGGGATCTCGTCGTAGTCCGGCTCGTCGGGCTGGCCGAGGTTGGCGGTGTAGGCGTAGGGGATTGCGCCCTTCTGCTTCATCCACAGCAGGGCGGCGGAGGTGTCCAGGCCGCCGGAAAAGGCGATGCCGACTTTCTGCTGCGTGGGCAGGTTCTGAAGAATGGTGGCCATGTGTGTGCTCAGCCGAAGTGGCAGATGTAGTGGTAGGGCTCGGTCACCCGGATGTCGAAGCTGCTGTTGCCGGGGATGCTGAACTTGTCGCCCGGGCCGGACTTGAGCCAGGCGTCGGTGCCGGCCAGTTTGTATTCGCAGCCGCCGGCCACGCATTCCATGATCTCGGGCGCGCCGGTGTTGAAGGTGAGGGTGGCGGGCAGCACCACGCCGACCGACTTCTTGGTGCCGTCGGGGAAGGTGATGCCGTGGCTGACGCATTTGCCATCGAAATACACGCTGGCCTGGGTG
>NZ_JASJOY010000056.1:0-14097 GCF_031426985.1 Hydrogenophaga sp. | reverse complement strand
GGTCCTGCTCGGCCTGCGACAGGCGCGCGAACAGCGGCAGCACCTCGGCGTTGCGCAGCGCCGGCTGGTGCGACAGGTGCTTGCGCAGGTGGTCGGCGGCTTCACGGATCTCTCGCTCGCCGGGCAGAAAAACCAGGATGTCGCCCCCCTGGCCCGCCCCGCCGCGCCAGAGTTCGTCCACGCCATCGGCGATGGCGTTGTTCAGGTCGTATTCGCGGCTTTCTTCAAACGGCCGGTAGCGCACCTCCACCGGGAAGGTGCGGCCCGAGACCATGAGCACCGGCGCCGGGCCGTTCTTCGATTCGAAATAACGGGCGAACCGGTCCGCGTCGATGGTGGCCGAGGTGACGATGACCTTCAGGTCCGGCCGGCGCGGCAACAGCTGGCGCAGGTAGCCCAGCAGGAAGTCGATGTTCAGCGAGCGCTCGTGCGCCTCGTCGATGATGATGGTGTCGTAGGCGCGCAGGTCCGGGTCGGTCTGGGTTTCGGCCAGCAAGATGCCGTCCGTCATCAGCTTGACCGAGGCGTCTTTGCTCAGCCGGTCCTGGAAGCGCACCTTGTAGCCCACCACCTCGCCCAGCGGGGTCTTCAGCTCCTCGGCGATGCGCTTGGCCACGCTGCTGGCCGCGATCCGCCGCGGCTGGGTGTGGCCGATCAGCTGACCGCGCTGTCCCGGTCTGGCGTTGAGCCGGCCGCGGCCCATCTGCAGGGCGATCTTGGGCAGCTGGGTGGTCTTGCCGGAACCGGTCTCGCCGCAGACGATCACCACCTGGTGGTCACGGATGGCGTGCTCGATCTCCTGCCGGCGGGCAGAGACAGGCAGGGATTCGGGAAACTCGATGGTCAGCGGCGCAGAGGACAAGGGGGAACTTCAGTCAAAATCAGGCAACCGGCGATTATCCCGCGCCGCCCGAACGTCCGCCCTACCCGCTGTCCATGTCCACCGTCTTCAATTTCACCTTCGTGCCCTGGTTCCGCTCGGTGGCACCGTACATCCACAAATTCCGGAACCAGACCTTCGTGATCGGCCTGACCGGCGAAGCCATCGACGCCGGCAAGCTGGCCTCCATCGCGCAGGACATCGCGATGATCCAGGCCATGGGCGTCAAGATCGTGCTGGTGCACGGCTTTCGCCCGCAGGTGAACGAACAGCTGCGCCTCAAGGGTCAGGAGGCGAAGTACTCGCACGGCATGCGCATCACCGACACGGTGGCGCTGGACTGCGCACAGGAAGCGGCCGGCCAGCTGCGTTACGAGATCGAGGCCGCGTTCAGCCAGGGGCTGCCCAACACGCCCATGGCCGGGGCGCGGGTGCGTGTGATCTCGGGCAACTTCATCACCGCCCGCCCGGTGGGCCTGATCGACGGCGTGGACTTCCAGCACTCGGGCCTGGTGCGCAAGGTGGACACCGAAGGCATCCAGCGCACGCTGGACATGGGCGCGCTGGTGCTGATCTCGCCGTTCGGCTTCTCGCCCACCGGCGAGGCCTTCAACCTGAGCATGGAAGACGTGGCCACCTCGGTGGCGGTGGCGCTGCAGAGCGACAAGCTGATTTTCCTGACCGAGGTGGCCGGCATCCGCGTCGACGCCAGCGACCCCCAACCCGACACGGAAGGCGAGATCGACACCGAGCTGCCGCTGGCCGACGCCAAGCGCCTGGTCGCCAGCCTGCCCCCGCCGACGCAGCCTTCCGACACGGGCTTTTACCTGCAGCACTGCATCCGCGCCTGCGAAGGCGGGGTGGAGCGCAGCCACATCATTCCCTTCAAGCTCGACGGCTCGCTGCTGCTCGAAATCTACGTACACGACGGCATCGGCACCATGGTGGTGGACGAAAAGCTGGAGAGCGTGCGCGAGGCCAACCTCGACGACGTGGGCGGCATCCTGGCGCTGATCGAGCCGTTCGAGAAGGACGGCACCCTGGTCAAGCGCGACCGCACCGAGATCGAACGCGACGCCAGCAACTACACCATCATCGAGCACGACGGCGTGATCTTCGGCTGCGCTGCGCTCTACCCCTATCCGGAAGAGCGCACCGCCGAAATGGCCGCCCTCACCGTCTCGCCCCAGAGCCAGAGCCAGGGCGACGGCGAACGCCTGCTCAAGCGCATCGAGACCCGCGCCAGGGCCCAGGGTCTGCAGAGCATTTTCGTGCTGACCACCCGCACCATGCACTGGTTCATCAAACGCGGTTTTGTGCAGGTCAGCCCCGACTGGCTGCCCGAGGCGCGCAAGCGCAAGTACAACTGGGACCGCCGCAGCCAGGTGCTGGTCAAGAAGCTCAGCTGAGGCCGGGCTCGCGAGGGCCGGTTTGATCAAAATCAAATCGGCGTCCGGCCAGCTGTCCATACTGGTGGTTTGCATGAACAACCGGTGAAAACAGCATGACAGAACGCAGCACAGCCTCGTCCCAGCCCGCCGCCACCGCCGCCGCGAGCGGTGCGAAATCCGCCGCCAAACCCGCGGCCAAGCCCGCAAAAATCCCCAAGGCCGATGCGCCACGCCGCGTGGTGCTGGGCGACACCAGCGGCAGCCGCCGGCCGCAGACCATCCGCAAGAACACCGTCACCCAGGCGGTGTCGGCGCGCCAGGCCAGCCAGCTGGCGGCGGTGCGCGACATCCTCTCGCGCCCCGAGAGCAGCAAAGCCGACAAGGCCGACTCGCTGCGCGCCATCCTCGAAGGGGCCGCACCCGACGACGCCAAGGCGATCCGGCAGCTGCTGCGCGGCGAGGCCAAGGCCTCCAAGCGGACCCAAGCGGTCGACGAAGTGGACCCGAACGAACAGCTCAACAAGGAGTGGCGCAGCGGCGCCTACCCCTACAAGAACCTGCTCTCGCGCAAGGTCTACGAAGCGCAGAAGTACCTACTGCAGGTGGAGTTGCTCAAGCTGCAGGCCTGGGCCAAGGAGACCGGCCAGCGCATCGTGATCCTGTTCGAAGGGCGCGACGCGGCCGGCAAGGGCGGCACCATCAAACGCATGATGGAACACCTGAACCCCCGTGGCGCGCGCGTGGTTGCGCTGGAAAAGCCCAGCGATGTCGAGCGCGGCCAGTGGTACTTCCAGCGCTATGTGCAGCACCTGCCCACGGCGGGCGAGATCGTGCTATTTGACCGCAGCTGGTACAACCGCGCCGGCGTCGAGAAGGTCATGGGTTTCTGCAGCGAAGACGAATACCAGGAGTTCATGCGCCAGACACCGCAATTCGAACGCCAGTTGGTGCGCAGCGGTGTGCACCTCATCAAGTTCTGGTTTTCGGTCAGCCGCGAAGAGCAGCGCCGCCGCTTCAAAGAACGCAAGGCCCACCCGCTCAAGCAGTGGAAGCTCAGCCCGATCGACCTGGCTTCGCTGGACAAGTGGGCCGACTACACCAAGGCCAAGGAGGCCATGTTCTTCGAGACCGACACGGCCGATTCACCGTGGACCGTGATCAAGAGCGACTGCAAGAAGCGCGCGCGCCTGAACGCCATGCGCTACCTGCTGCAGAAACTGCCCTACACCAACAAGGACCTGAAGAACATCGGCACCCTGGACTCGCTGATCGTGGGCCGGGCCCATGTGGTCTACGAGCGTGGCGAACGGCCGGGGGGCGCGATCCTTTGAGTATCCCTTTGCGTTTTTCCGGAACGCCCAGCAAAAAACCGCCCAAGGGCGGTTTTTTTGTGCAGACCGGGTGGACGATCAGGCCGGGCGCCGGCGCCAGAGCAGCAGCGTCGACAACGCCACGATGCCCGCAAAGCACAGGAACGACCAGTTGGCGATGGTCAACCCCAGAAAGGTCCAGTCGATGGCCGAACAGTCACCACTGCCCTTGAAGATCATGGGAATCACCCGCTTGAGCGGGAACGACTCGATCATGCCGTACAGGTCGCGCCCGCAGCTGAGCACTTCGGGCGGGTACCACTGCAGAAAGCTCTGTCGCGCGGCCACGAAGGCGCCGGCACAGGCCAGTCCCCCCATCAGCACCACCCCCACGGTGAACCCACTGCGCCCCCGCAAGGCCGCCGTGATGCCGGCCACCAGCGCCACCAGCAGCAAGGCGTAGCGCTGCACGATGCACATGGGGCAAGGCTCCAGCCCCACCGCGTGCTGCAGGTACAGCCCGAAGGCGAGCAGGCCCACACAGGCGATGGCGGTGAGGGCCAGGATGCGTCGGGGAAAACGGTCCAGCAGGGCCAGCAAGCTGGCCACGGAGAAAGAAGTTGCCATGAAAGGGTCTGAATGATCGGGAAAACGTCACCGCACCCGGAACCTGACCCGCCGCGCGGGCACAAGTTCCGACGCGGTCACCCCCGATCAGTTGGAGACGAAGGCGCGTTCGATCACAAAGTCGCCCGGACGGCTGGTGCTGCCCTCTTCAAAGTCCAGCTTTTCGGCCAGCGCCTTGAGGTCGCGCAGCATCTCGGGGCTGCCACAAATCATGATGCGGTCTTCCAGCGGGCTGAGCAGCGGCACACCCAGGTCCTTGGCGATGGTGCCGTTCTCCAGCAGCACGGGGATGCGCCCCTGGTGCTTGAACGGCTCGCGCGTGACGGTGGGGTAGTACAGCAGCTGCTTGCTGACCAGCTCGCCCAGGAACTCGTCCTTCGGCAGTTCGTTCTCGATGTAGTCCTTGTAGGCGAGCTCTTTGACTTCGCGCACGCCGTGGATCAGGATGACCTGCTCGAACTTCTCGTAGGTTTCCGGGTCGCGGATGGTGCTGAGGAACGGCGCCAGACCGGTGCCGGTGGCCAGCAGGTACAGGCGCTTGGCCGGCAGCAGGTAGTCGATCAGCAGCGTGCCGGTGGGCTTGCGGCCGACGGTGATGGTGTCACCCACCTTGATGTGCTGCAGGCGCGAGGTGAGCGGACCGTCTTGCACCTTGATGCTCAGGAATTCGAGGTGCTCGGCGTAGTTCGGGCTGGCGATGCTGTACGCACGCAGCAGCGGCTTGTCGTTCACGCGCAAGCCGATCATGGTGAAGTGACCGTTGGAAAAACGCAGCGACTGGTCGCGGGTGGTGGTGAAACTGAACAGTCGATCGGTCCAGTGGTGCACGCTCAATACGCGCTCTTCCTGAAATGCACTCATGCTGTGGTTGGAGATTGAATGGGCCCGTCAAGCGGGCCGGGAAGCGGTGGCCAGAGCAACACCGGGCGGGTTGCCCGATCGGCCCTGGCCGCGAATAACCGGTGATTGTAAAAGTGCTGGCCTTGCGCCACTTTGCGTTATGTCAGCACCGAAGCCCGACGCCCACAGGGCCGGTAAGGTCCCCCTTTCGTTGATACAGTCGGGGGCTTCACAGGCCGCGCGGCGGAGCATTGGCGTTCAACCGGAGCGCGCATCATGCCCGCAGCCCGCGCCGGCTGGAACGAACCAATCGTCATATCGCTTATTCACAGCGCCATCTGAAACAGGATCCCCCATGGCCCGCACCGTCCAATGCATCAAGCTCGGCAAAGAAGCCGAAGGTCTCGACTTCCCGCCCTATCCCGGCGAACTGGGCAAGAAGATCTACGAAAACGTGAGCAAAGAAGCCTGGGCCGCCTGGCTCAAGCACCAGACCATGCTGCTCAATGAAAACCGCCTGAACCTGGCCGACGCCCGCGCCCGCCAGTACCTGGCACGCCAGATGGAAAAGCACTTCTTTGGCGAAGGCGCCGACGCCGCCGCCGGTTACGTGCCCCCGGCCAACTGATCGTCTGCGGCTGGCCGGTGCGCCACGCCGCTCATCACCTTGTCTGCCCCCCTTCCCGCCCGCCATGCCCTGGTGATCGGCGCCGGCCTGGCCGGTGCGGCCGTGTGCGTGGCCCTGGCCCGGCGGGGCTGGCGCACCACCCTGATCGACGCCGCCGCAGGCCCGGCACAAGCCGCGTCGGCCCTGCCGGTGGGCATGCTCAGCCCACACGTCACACGGGCGCCCACCACGCTCTCACGCCTTGCGGCCCTGGGTGTGGCCGACATGCGCGCGCAGCTGGAACGCCTGGTGCCGCCAGGGGCCGGGTGGCAGCCCTGCGAGGTGGACAACCTCGGCCACGATCCCGGGCGCTGGCCGGCGGCGCTGGTGCGGCCGGCCGCCCTGGTGCAGGCCTGGCTGAACGAAGCACACGCCGGCGGCAGCCTCCAGACGCTGTGGAATGCCCCCGTGGCCTGGCTGCGCCCCGTGGGACACAGCCCCGACACCAGCGGCTGGCAGGCCCTGGCCGCCGATGGTCGCGTGCTGGCCGAGGCCCCCACGGTGGTGGTGGCCGCGGCCTACGGCAGCCAGGCCCTGCTGGCGGACTGCACCCAGCTGGACACCGATGCCCTGCCACTGCGCCCCGTGCAGGGCCAGATGAGCCTGGCCGCGCTGACGGACGAGCCGCTGGCGCCCCGTCCACAGCGGGACAACGGCGTGTTCGTTCCCCTGTATGAAGACAGCGGCCTGCCGCCGCAATGGCCGGCCCGCATCTGGGCCATGGGCTCCACCTACGAACGCGGTCTGAACAGCAGCGCGCTGAGCGACGCGGCGCATGGGCGCAATGCGCAAAGCCTGCAAGCCATGCACCCGGCCGCAGCGCAGCGCCTGCAGGCCGCCATGGCGCAAGGGCAGTTGCTGGGCTGGGCCCAGGTGCGTTGCGCCTCGCTGGACCGCCTGCCGCTGATGGGCGCCCTGCCCGACGCCACCGCCCTGCAGGCCCTGATGGCCGCCGCGGGCGCTCGGCGGGGCCGCGTTCCGCTGACGGCTGTGCCCCGCTGGTCCGGCCTGTACACCCTCAGCGCCCTGGGTTCACGGGGTTTGACGCTCTCGCACTGGTGTGCCACACAGCTGGCCGCGCAAATGGACGGGCAGGCGCCCGACGTGCCGGCGCAGGATGCGGACCTGCTGGCCGCGCTCGATCCGGCCCGGTTCGCCTGGCGTCAGGCACGGCGTCAACCGCCGCCGGTGACGCAGGCAATCGTCACGCCAGCCTGAGCAGGTCCAGCCAGGGCACGAGGTCGTACACCTGCAGGGGCCGCGCCAGCACCGTGGTCAGGCGGGCCCTTTTGGCATCGCGCTGCACGCGGTGGCGGCTCCACCAGTTTCCGTCGGGCCCCACGTGCGCGCTCAGGCCGATGTTCAGCGCCATGGGGTTGTGCTGGGCAAACAGCCGCGCCAGCGACCAGCTGTCGAGGTGGTGTTCGTCCAGGTTGAACACGCCGCAGACGTACTGGTTGCGGCCGACCAGTTCCACGGCCGACTCGGTGTTGCTCACCTCGTCGATCTCGGGCAGCCCCACCAACGCCAGGCGCTGGCGCAGGGCTTCGCGCTCGGCCAGGACACTGCTGACCAGCAGGGCGCGCCGCACGGGCGCCTGCGGCTCGGCAGGATCGCCGCCCAAGGGCGCAGGCGAGGTGAAGTCCAGGTCCAGGTAGCCCGAATCGACCAGCCGGGCCGCGTAGACCGCGTCCAGGTCGTGCAGCACCTGGGCCCACTGGATGGGCCGCCGCATCACACGCCAGGCGTGGTCTGGCGCGTCCGGGCCGACCCAGATGAGCCGCTGGCCGGTCGGCGTTTCCTTGGCGTGGGAGAGCACCGCTTCGGCGCTTTCGCCGTCGACCAGCAGCACCTCGGCGGTCATCAGCGTGGGCGTGGCACCCGGCGCCACCAGCGGCACCCAGGGCGTGTAGGAAACGTCCCGGTCCTCGGACAGGCGAAAGATGGTGTTGAGCGCATGGCGTTCCACATCGGAAAACCCCACCACGCTCACATAGATGCGCTGATTCAGCATGGCGCAGATGTTACGACGGACACCACCTCGATCCGGGAGGCCCGATCAGGCTGCACCGGGGCCCTCTCCAACTCTTTATTCCAAAAAAGAATAAACGAATAAATAAAAAGTCGTTTGCCATCTAAGCGGTTGCATCTAAAGTGCCGCCCATGCCTGAATTCGCCATCATCTTTGCCGGCTTCGCCGTCGGTCTCATCGTCGGACTGACCGGCGTGGGCGGCGGTTCGCTCATGACGCCGATCCTGATCTTCTTCTTCGGCATCAAGCCCTATCTGGCGGTGGGCACCGACCTGCTGTTCGCCGCCGTCACCAAGGCCGGTGGCACGCTCAGCCTGGCCCGCCAACGCCTGGTGCCCTGGCGTGTGGTCGGGCAGCTGTGCGCCGGCAGCATCCCGGCCGCGCTGCTCACGCTGACGGTGCTGCACCGGGTCGGCCCGGCCAACCCCCAGGTGCAATCGGTCATGACGCACACCCTGGGCATCGCCCTGCTGCTGACGGCCGCCGCCATGTTGTACAAGGCCACCCGCGGCAAGCAACTGCCGCGCAGCCTGCCCGAAGGCCAGCTGCAGGACGCCACCCGCGCCCGCCACTGGAGCCTGCCGGTGCTGTTCGGCGCCGTCATCGGCACGCTGGTGACGCTCACCTCGGTGGGGGCCGGCGCCATTGGCGTGTCGGTGCTGCTGCTCCTGTTCCCGCTGCTGCCCCTGCCGCGCATCGTGGCCGCCGACATCGCTTACGCCGTGCCGCTGACCCTGGTCGCCGGCCTGGGCCATGCCAGCCTGGGGTCGGTGGACTGGAATCTGCTGGTGCAGTTGCTGGCGGGTTCGCTGCCCGGCATCTGGCTCGGCACCCGTCTGATGCGCCACACGCCCGAACGCCTGGTGCGCTCCCTGCTCTCGTTGCTGCTGGCCTATGCCGGCACCAAGCTGATCGCTTTCTGAGTTCCGTTTCCCGCTCACAGCCCCCACGACCGACATGTACCAGTATTCCGACTTCGACCGACAGTTCGTCCAGCAACGCGCGGCCCAGTTCCGCGACCAGCTCGAACGCTTCCAGGCCGGCACCCTCGGCGGTGAAGAGTTCAAGCCGCTGCGCCTGCAGAACGGCTGGTACATCCAGCGCTTCGCGCCCATGCTGCGCGTGGCCGTGCCCTACGGCGAGATCAACACCGCCCAGCTGCGGGCGCTGGCCCAGCTGGCGCGCGACTTCGACCACAAAGAAGCGCACGACACGTCCAAGGCCAACGCCGCCCTGGCCGACGTGCCCAGCCTGCCCGACCGCTGCGCCCACTTCACCACGCGCCAGAACGTGCAGTTCAACTGGATCCCGCTGGACCGCGCCGCCGATGCGATGGACGTGCTGGCCAGCGTGAACCTGCACGGCATCCAGACCAGCGGCAACTGCATCCGCAACATCACCACCGACGCCCTGGCCGGCATCGCCGTGGACGAGGTGGCCGATCCGCGCCCGTTCGCCGAAATCATGCGCCAGTGGAGCACGCTGCACCCCGAGTTCGCCTTCCTGCCGCGCAAGTTCAAGATCGCCATCACCGGTGCCCGCGAAGACCGCGCCGCCACGCCCTGGCACGACGTCGGCCTGCGCCTGCTGCGCAACGTGGACGGTGACCTGGGCTTCCAGGTCCGCGTGGGCGGCGGCATGGGCCGCACCCCCGTCATCGGCAGCGTGATCCGCGAGTTCCTGCCCTGGCACCAGATCCTCAACTACCTCGAAGCCGTGGTGCGCGCCTACAACCGTTTTGGCCGCCGCGACAACAAGTACAAGGCCCGCATCAAGATCCTGGTCAAGGCCGAGGGCCAGTCCTTCACCGACCAGGTCGAGGCCGAGTACCGCGACATCGTCGAGCAGGACGGCGCGCCGCACACCATCACCCAGGCCGAGCTGGATCGCGTCAGCGCCTTCTTTGTGCAGCCGCAGCTGCGTTGCGACCGCAAGAGCGCCGACGCCAAGATCGCCAACATCCTCAAGGCCGCGGCCGAAGACGACATCGAGTTCAGCCGCTGGCTGGTGCGCAACGTCAAGCCGCACCAGAACCCCGACCTGCGCGCCGTCACCCTGTCGTTCAAGCGCCTGGGCTCGGCCCCTGGCGACGCCACGGCCGAACAGCTGGAGCGCGCCGCCGAGCTGGTGGACCGCTTCTCCAGCGGCGAAGCCCGTGTGACGCACGAGCAGAACCTGCTGCTGCCCTGGGTCAGCTGCGACCAGTTGCCCGAACTTTGGCGCGAAGCGCGCCGCCTGGGTCTGGCCAAGCCCAACATCGGTCTGCTCTCCGACATGATCGCCTGCCCCGGCGGCGATTTCTGCGACCTGGCCAACGCGCGGTCGCTGCCCATCGCCCAAGCCCTGCTGGCCCGTTACCAGGACCTGGACGAGCTGCACGACCTGGGTGAGATCGACCTGCACATCAGCGGCTGCATCAACAGCTGCGGCCACCACCACAGCGGCCACATCGGCATCCTGGGCGTCGACAAGGATGGCCAGGAGTGGTACCAGGTCACGCTGGGCGGCTCCGACGGCACGCGCCTGTCGGGTGAAGCCGTGCCGGGCAAGGTGATCGGCCCGTCGTTTGCCGCGGACGAAATGGTCGACGTGATCGAAGCGCTGATCGACACCTTCCGCGCGCAGCGCCAGCCGGCCGAGACCTTCGTCAACACCGTCAAGCGCGTGGGCCTCGATCCCTTCAAGACCGCCGCCAACGCGGTGCGCGTGGCCACGGCCCGCCACCCCGTTGCCGCCTGAATCCGCACGAGAACACGACCATGAATCCCACGATTGAACTCTTCAAGGCCGACAGCTTCACCGCCGACGAAGCGGGCACGCTGACCCTGACCAACGACGCCGACCCGCGCGAAGCGTCGCTGGACGGCATCCACACCGTGCAGCTGCAGTTCCCCTCGTTTGCCGACGGCCGCGCCTTCAGCCAGGCCTTCCTGCTGCGCCGCCGCCTGGGTTTTGCCGGCCAGATCCGCGCCGTGGGCGATGTGCTGATCGACCAGCTGGTGCAGATGCAGCGCAGCGGCTTCACCCAGGCCGTGCTGCGCGCCGACCAGAGCCTCGATCACGGCCGCCAGCTGCTGGCCCAGTACGACGGTTTCTACCAGGGCGATGCCGTGGACACCCGCCCGCACTTCGCCACCGCCTGAGCCCCCAACAAGAAAAGACCCCATGAGCACCCTCGACCTCGCCAAGATCAACGCCGAACTCGGCCGCGACGCCCCCGCCCTGGTGAAATGGGCCCTCGGCCTGGGCCAGGCCCCCATCGTCACCACCAACTTCCGCCCGTTCGAAGCCGTGATCCTGCACCTGGTCACCCAGGTCAGGTCCGACGTGCCGGTGGTCTGGATGGACAACGGCTACAACACCGACGCCACCTACCGTTTCGCCGATGAGGTGACCAAGCAGCTGAACCTGAACCTGCAGATCTACCTGCCGCGCCGCTCGCGCGCCCACCGCGAGGCCGTGGAAGGCGCCACGCCGGCACTGGACGATCCGCGCCACGCCGCCTTCACCGAAGAAGTGAAGCTGGAGCCGTTTGCCCGCGCCTTGCGCGAAACCGCCCCCAAGGTCTGGTTCACCGCCCTGCGCGCCACCGACACCGCAGTGCGCGCCCAGATGGACCCGGTCAGCATCAACCCCGACGGCCTGATCAAGGTTGCTCCGCTGCTGCACTGGACGTCCAAGGACCTCTACCAGTACTGCGAGCTCCACGGCCTGCCCAACAACTTCGACTACGTGGACCCGACCAAGGGCGAAGACAACCGCGAGTGCGGTCTGCACCTGGCCCACTGAGGCCTGGCCCACCGAACCGAAAGCCGAATCCGATCATGAACGCCCGAACCGACACCGCCGTGCTGCAAACCGCCGAACACCACCTGAGCAACGCCCACCTGGACGCGCTCGAAG
Organism: Hydrogenophaga sp.; assembly: GCF_031426985.1. Classification (GTDB taxonomy): domain Bacteria; phylum Pseudomonadota; class Gammaproteobacteria; order Burkholderiales; family Burkholderiaceae_C; genus Hydrogenophaga. The sequence goes on along the minus strand of NZ_JASJOY010000056.1, from coordinate 2,447 downwards.
AGGAAACCATCTTCATCCTGCGCGAAGTGGCCGCCGCTTTCGAGCGCCCCGCCCTGCTGTTCTCCGGCGGCAAGGACTCGCTGGTGATGCTCAAGTGCGCCGAAAAGGCCTTTGGCGCGGGCCGCATCCCCTACCCGCTGCTGATGATCGACACCGGCCACAACTTCCCCGAAGTGACCGACTTCCGCGACAGCCGCGCCGCCGAGCTGCAGGCCGAGCTGATCGTGCGCAACGTCGAGGATTCGATGGCCCGCGGCACCGTGCGCCTGGCCCACCCCGGTGAGAGCCGCAACGTGCACCAGTCGGTCACCCTGCTCGAAGCCATTGAAGAGTTCCGCTTCGACGCGCTGATCGGCGGCGCCCGCCGCGACGAAGAAAAGGCCCGCGCCAAGGAGCGCATCTTTTCGCACCGTGACAGCTTCGGCCAGTGGCAACCCAAGGCCCAGCGCCCCGAGCTGTGGACCCTGTTCAACACCCGCCTGGCCCCGGGCGAGCACTTCCGCGTGTTCCCCATCAGCAACTGGACCGAGCTGGACGTGTGGCAGTACATCGAACGCGAAAACATCGCCCTGCCCTCGATCTACTACACCCACAAACGCGAGGTGATCGACCGCCGCGGCCTGCTGGTCCCCGTGACCGAGCTGACTCCGCCGAAAGACGGCGAAACCGTGCAGATCCGCGACGTGCGTTTCCGCACCGTGGGCGACATCACCTGCACCTGCCCGGTGGAAAGCCTGGCCGCGACGGCCGGCGACATCGTGATCGAGACCCTGGCCGCCGACGTGAGCGAGCGCGGCGCGACGCGCATGGACGATAAGACGTCCGAAGCGTCGATGGAGAAGCGCAAGAAGGATGGGTATTTTTAGCCCACCCCCATCGCTGGCTCACTGCGTGTAGCCAGCTCCGCCCCTCAAGGGGCAACACCTGCGGCCCGGCAAAGCCGGTTCCGCGGTGTTCTGGAACCAGACATCTCTCGCGAAAGTTTTGTATGAACGCTGTTGTTACCCCATCCCCCGTCGCCGACACCCGCACCGCGTTGAAGTTCATCACCTGCGGCTCGGTCGATGACGGCAAGAGCACGCTGATCGGCCGTCTGCTGGTCGACAGCAAGGCCGTGCTGCAGGACCACCTGGCCGGCGTGCAGCGCCAGGGTGAGACCGACCTGGCCCTGCTGACCGACGGCCTCTCGGCCGAGCGCGAGCAAGGCATCACCATTGACGTGGCCTACCGCTACTTCAACACCGAGACCCGCAAGTTCATCATCGGCGACGCGCCCGGACACGAGCAGTACACCCGCAACATGGTGACCGCCGCTTCGGCCGCCGACGCCGCCGTGGTGCTGGTCGACGCAACCAAGCTGGACTGGCGCGACGCCGGCCTGAAGCTGTTGCCGCAGACCCGCCGCCACTCGCTGCTGCTCAAGCTGCTGCGCGTGTCCTCCGTCGTGTTCGCCGTCAACAAGCTCGACGCGGTGGAAGACAGCGCGCTGGCCTTTGCCAACATCCGCGGCGCCCTGACCGCCTTTGCCGCCGACGCCGGCATCAACGTCACCGCCACCGTGCCGGTCTCCGCCCTCAAGGGCTGGAACGTGGTGGACGCCGCGGCAGACGCCGGCTGGTGCGGCTACAGCGGCCCGACCCTGCTGGAAATCCTGGAGCAGTTGCCTGTCACGGCCGCCGACACGGCACTGCCTTTTGCCTTCCCGGTGCAATGGGTTGAGAAGTTCTCCTCCTCGTCCGACACCAGCCAGGGCCGTCGCGTGTTCTGGGGCCGTGTCGCCACCGGCACCGTGCAGCCCGGCCAGCAAGTCAAGGTCATGCCCAGCGGCCAGACCGCCACCGTGGCCCAGGTCCTGAACCACGTGCGTAATCCGCAGGCCGTGCCCGCCGGCCACAGCGCCGGCATCGTGCTCGACCGCGAGGTGGACGTCTCGCGCGGCGACTGGCTGCTGGCCGTCGACGAACAAGGCCAGTCGCTGGAAGCCAGCCGCGAAATCCGTGCCACCGTGGCCTGGATGGACGACGAAACCCTGGTCGCCGGCCGCGTCTACTGGGCCTTGCACGGCCACCGCTGGGTCAAGGCCAAAGTCAAGCGCATCGTGCACAAGCTCGACATCCACACCCTGGCCGAAGAAGACGCCACCCAGCTCGAACCGAACGCCATCGGTCACATCGAACTGGCGCTGCAGGAACCGCTGGCCACCGCACCATTCGCCCAGTCGCGTGCGCTCGGTTCGTTGGTCCTGGTGGACACCGCCAGCCACAAGACGTCCGGCGCCTTGCTGGTGAACTGACCGTCGCGTCCGCTTAACCAATATCAAGGCCAAGGGCATGACCATGCCCTACCCTTGCGCACCCCCTAAAATCCCGGGTTTGATCGATCTTTCTCCCACACCATGACCCACGTCGTCACCGAATCCTGCATCCGCTGCAAATACACCGATTGTG
>NZ_JASJOY010000055.1:46551-104621 GCF_031426985.1 Hydrogenophaga sp. | reverse complement strand
CCACGCGCAGCTTGCCGGCCTTGTGGTTCTCGATGAAGTCGGGCACCGAGCCCACGCCGGCCGGGATGGTGTTGCCCAGCATGTCGGCCATCATGGGCGCGCTGCCGCGGTAGGGCGCGGCCACCAGGTCCAGCCCGAAGCGCTGGCCGATCACCTGCACCGCGAACTGCGGGGTGGACGCTGGCGCCGGGATGCCCATGGTGGCCTTGCCGCCAGCGGCCTTGACGTCATCCACCCAGGCCTTGAAGTCGCGCGCCGGCGTGCCACCCGAGAGGGCCACCGCGTTGACGAAGGTGGCAAAGCCGGCCACGGGCACAAAGTCCTTGGCCGGGTCGAAGCCCGGGTTCTTCATGGTCAGCGGCAGGATGGAGACGCTGTGGTCGTGGCTGAGGAACAGGGTGTGGCCGTCGGCCGGCGCGGCCTTCAGGGCCTGCGCCGCCAGCTGGCCCCCGGCCCCGGCCTTGTTCTCGACCACCACGCCGCTGCCCAGCTCGCCCTGCAGGCGCTCGGCCAGGATGCGGGCCACGGCGTCGGTGCCGCCACCGGCCGGGAAGCCGACGAGGATGCGGGTCGTGCTCTGGGCCTGTGCCAGGCCCAGACCGGCGACGGCGGACAGGGCGAGCGCGATGCGGCTGGCGCGGGCAACAAAAGAACGGCGGTGCAACGTCATGGGTTCAACTCCTGAGAAAAGAAAAAGGGGTCAGGCCTGGGGCGGTTCGACGACATCGGCCGCGGTGCGGAAGGCTTCGACCGACGCGGGGATGCCGCAGTAGACGGCGGCGTGCAGCAGCACTTCCTGGATCTCTTCCACCGTGGCGCCGTTGTTGAGCGCGCCGCGCACATGGCCTTTGAGCTCGTGCTGCTTGCCCAGCGCGGTCAGCATGGCCACGGTGACCAGGCTGCGGGTCTTGCGGTCCAGGCCGGGGCGCTGCCACACATCGCCCCAGGCGGCGCGCGAGATGTGGTCCTGGATGGGCTGGGTGAACGGCGTGGCGCCGGCCAGCGCGCGGTCCACGAAGGGGTCGCCCATCACCTCGCGGCGCGTGGCCAGGCCACGGTGGTACTGATCGTCCTGCATGTGGTGTTTCCCAAGTGTCAGTGGAGGTTCAAGCCACAAGGATAAGCTGGGCACTTGCACACAACCTGACCGGAGACAAACATGAGCACCCGCTATCCCCTGCCCGACCTGAACACCCTGCCCGACGACCTGAAAACCAAGATCCTGGAGGTGCAGGAGAAGGCGGGTTTCGTGCCGAACGTGTTCCTGGGCCTGGCGCGCCGCCCGGCCGAATGGCGCGCGTTCTTCGCTTACCACGATGCCCTGATGACCCCGGAAACGGTGGGTCGCACCTCGGGCCTGAGCAAGGGCGACCGCGAAATGATCGTGACCGCCACCAGCGCGGTCAACCACTGCCTGTACTGCGTGGTGGCGCACGGCGCCATCCTGCGCATCTACGAAAAGAAGCCGCTGGTGGCCGACCAGGTGGCGGTGAATCACCGCAAGGCCGACATTTCGTCGCGCCAGCGCGCCATGCTCGACTTTGCGATGAAGGTCTGCCAGGCCTCGCACGAGATCGACGACGCCGACTTCGAAGCGCTGGCGGCGCACGGTTTCAGCGACGAAGACGCCTGGGACATCGCCGCCATCACCGCCTTCTTCGGCCTGTCCAACCGCATGGCCAGCTTCAGCGGCATGATGCCCAACCCCGAGTTCTATCTGATGGGGCGGGTGCCGAAACAGAAGTGAGGCCGCCTCGCGCCGATCCGGCCTGGCGCGCACCGGCGCCGGACCGACCGCTCAGTCGACGGAAACGCGCAGCAGCCGGCCACTGCTGCCGTCGGTCAACAGCCACAGGTGGCCATCTGGCCCCTGGCGCACGTCGCGGATGCGCTCGTTCAGGCCCGTGAGCAGGCGCTCGCGCCCCACCACGCGGTGGCCGTCGAGCTGCAGGCGCCACAGCGCCTTGCCGGCCAGCGCCCCCAGGAACAGGCTGCCGTTCCAGTGGGCTGGCGTGCTGCCGGTGAAGAAGGCCATGCCGCTGGGGGCGATCGAGCTCTTGAAGCCCGAGACCCAGGTCGAACCATCGATCATTTCCCAGTGGCTCACCGGCTGCTCCAGGCCGGGTTGGGCGGTGCCCACGCCCACCGGGGTGGTCGTTCCGTACTCCTGCCCGTAGCTGATCACCGGCCAACCGTAGTTGCGCCCAGCCAGGGTCCGGTTGACCTCGTCGCCGCCCTGCGGGCCATGTTCACTGGTCCAGAGCTCGCCCGTGGCGGGGTGCAGCGCAGCGCCCTGCGGGTTGCGATGCCCCAGGCTCCACAGCTCGGGCTGCGCCCCCACGACGCTGGCAAACGGGTTGCCCGCGACGGTGTCCCCGCTGGTGGTGATGCGCACCACCTTGCCGTTGCCGCGCCCCAGGTCCTGCGCATGGCCGCGCTGTTCGACCGACTGGCGATCCCCCAGGGTCACGAAGAGCACCCCGTCCTGCGCGAACACCAGGCGCGAGCCGAAGTGTCCGCTGCTGGCCACCTTGGGGGTCTGCCGGTAGATCACGGTGAACTCACGCAACGCGGGCGTGGAAGCGTCCAGCACGGCCCGCCCCACGGCGGTGCCGTTGAGCGAGGGGTTCGTGGCATCGGCCTCGGAAAAACTCAGGTACACGCGGCGGTTGCTGGCAAACGCCGGGTCCAGCGCCACGTCGAGCAGCCCGCCCTGGCCACCGGTGGCGGTAACCGCAGGCAGGCCCGCCACGCTGCGCACGCTGTTGCCCTCCACGCTGATCCACCACAGCTGCCCCAAGCGCCCCGTGACCAGCATGTCGCCGTCGGGCAAAAAGGCCAGGCCCCAGGGATACTGCAAACCGGTGACCACCGGGGTGGCCGACACCGTGGCGGTGGTGGGGATGAAGGCCGGATCGGCGGGCGCGGACGTCGAGCCGCTGCCGCCGCTGCCGCCGCCGCAGGCCGACAACTGCGCCCAGCCCGCCAGCAACAGCCCCCGCCAGACCAAGCGCCTCAGACCGGAAGACGTCCATCGCGCGTTCATGAGCGCATGCTAGCCGGCGTCGTCCGGCAGCTGTGCAAGCAAATGTGCTCAGCGGCCCAGCAAGGGGGGGTGTCCCGCACCCTCGATGAGCGCCCGGGCCTGGGCCGACATGGGCACCGACTTCTGCTGCGGGAAGTCCACCCAGACGATGGTCGCGCCACCGTTGGCGTACACCGTGGCCGGATCGTCGGTGCGCAGCATCTCGTGGAAGGTGTCGAACGAGGTCTTGCCCATGGTGCCCACGTAGGTGCGCACCAGCACGTCGCCGGGGAATTCGAACTGGCGGATGAAGTTGCAGAAGGCGTTGACGATCACCGGGCCTTCGCCCTTCGGATCGATCGGCATGCCCAGCCCGAAGAACCAGTCCAGGCGCGCGATCTCCATGTAGCGGAAGTAGATCGTGTTGTTGACGTGGCCCATGGCGTCCATGTCGCCCCAGCGGATCGGCACCACGATCTCGTGCACCAGGCGTTTGTCTTCGGGCAGTTCCAGTTTCATCGGATATTCCTCAGGTTTCGCCGCCGGACCGCCTCGAGGCGAAACGCGACCCCTTGGGGGGCAGCGACCCGGGAAGCGATGGAGCGTGGGGGTTCATCTGTGCGCGCGGATCGACGCCAGGATGCCGGCCACGAACAGCACACAGGCGATCAGCTGCGCCGTCTGCGGCCAGTCACCGCTCCAGGCAAACGCGTAGACCAGCGCAAACACGGTTTCGCTCACCACCAGCTGGCCGGCCAGGCTGGTGCTCAGGCGGCGGCTGGCCACGTTCCACAGCACCGAGGCGATCCAGGCCGACCCGATGCCGGTGAAGGCGCACACAAAAACAAAGCGGCCGAAGCCGGGCCGACCGATCAGCTCGGTCCAGCCGGTGCCCCAACCCAGCCAGAGCGCTAGGCCGCCCAGCCCGGCCGCCAGCCCCAGCCAGTTGGCCCAGGCGGTGGACTTGACCTCGGGATGGCGGCGGATCCAGCGGGCGTTGAGCATGCCAAACGCCAGCCAGCTGAGCATGGCGCCCACCGCCAGCAACACGCCGCGCCAGAAGTGGCCCGCACCCGCAACGCTCACCTCGTCTGCGGTGGCGTCCATCATCAGCGCCATGCCGGCGGCGGTCAGCACCAGGCCGGGCAGCAGCGCCGTCCAGCGCAGGTGCTCGGGCTTGCCCAGCAGCATCATCCAGACCGGCAGCGTGCCAATGATGAGCGCGGGCAACGCGGCCCCGGCGTCGGCGATGCCGTAGACCAGCAGCAGGTAATAGCCGGTGTAGCCCAGCACGCTGAGCCCGAGTGCGGCGCGCGCCTGCGCCGCGCTGGGCCACAGGCCGGCGCGTCGGCCGGGGGCGGACCGCAGCGCCTCCCACAGCATCCACCCCAGCGAAAACAGACCGCAAGCGACGAAGCGACCCGCCGTGTAGTCCACCGACGAAAATCCCGGCGCCACCAGCGGGGCCACAAAGGTCGTGCCCCAGAAGGCCCCCGCCCCCAGCCCGGCCGCAATGCCCGAGGCCATGCCCGGCGGCAGGCGACCGGTCGAAACCCCTTCCACCACGTCAACCGACATGCTGTGTCTCATGCCAGCACACACCGTGGAACCGGCTTGGCCGGGCCACGGGTGTGGTCCCCATGGGGAAAAGAAGCGAAGCGGCGCAGGGGGGCCCCATCAGACAGCAAAACCGTCGTCCGCGGCGATGACGGCACCGTTCACGAAATGGCTCTCGTTGCTGGCCAGCATGACCAGGATCGCGTCCAGATCGGCCGGCTGGCCGACGCGCTTGCGCGGCAGCATGTTCACCAGCTTCTGCCCCTGCTCGGTCTGCCAGTGGTGGTGGTTGATTTCGGTGTCGATGTAGCCCGGGCAGATGGCGTTGACGTTGATGCCGTACTTGCCCCACTCCACCGCCATGGCCTTGGTCATCTGCACCACGGCCGCCTTGCTCATGCAGTACACGCCGATCTGCGGCAGCACCTTGAGCCCGGCCATGGACGCGATGTTGATGATGCGCCCGCCCACATAGGTGCCCGGTGCCGCGCCGTTGGCCCGCGCCAGCATGCGCTTGGCCACCTCTTGCGCCACGAAAAACGCGCCCTTGGTGTTGGTGTCGAACACGAAGTCGTAGTCCTCTTCGCTCACGTCCTGCAGGCGCTGGGTGGTGCTGACCCCCGAGTTGTTGACCAGGATGTCGATGGCGCCGACCTCGGTCTCGGCGTGCGCAATGGCCGCCTTGATGGACGCCAGGTCGGTCACGTCCAGCGCCACCACATGGGCGTCGCCGCCTTCGGCTTCGATGTGGGCCCGCAGCGCCATGAGCCGATCGGTCCGGCGGCTGGCCAGCACCACCGCGGCACCGGCTTTGGCCAGGGTCTTGGCAAACTGTTCACCCAGGCCACCGGACGCACCGGTGATCAGGGCCACGCGGCCCGAAAGGTCAAGGCTGTAGGCCATTTAGGGGTGCTCCTCGAAAGTCGTCGTTGGGGTCGCCGCACGGCGAAGGTGACAGAGATTGTGCGCCATCGACCACTAGAATCCGTCACGACCACGACAGGCCCCCTCGGGGCCGAGCACGACCGAGAAAGACCGCAACACCATGAGCCCTGAAGAAATCCTGAGCACCTACGGCCCGCGCGAAGCGATGGAATACGACGTCGTGATCGTCGGCGGCGGCCCTGCCGGCCTGTCCACCGCCATCCGCCTCAAGCAGCTGGCGGCCGACAAAGGCAGCGAGATCAACGTCTGCGTGCTGGAGAAGGGTTCCGAGCCCGGCGCCCACATCCTCTCGGGCGCGGTCATGGACCCGCGCGCCATTACCGAGCTGTTCCCGAACTGGAAAGAACTCGGCGCCCCGCTGAACCAGCCGGTCACCGGCGACGACCTGCTGGTGCTCAGCGAAACCGGTGCGCAGCGCACACCCGACTGGCTGATGCCGCGCAACTTCGACAACCACGGTTGTTACGTCGTCAGCCTGGGTGCCGTCACCAAATGGCTGGGCGAACAGGCCGAGGCCCTGGGCGTGGAAATCTTCCCCGGCTTCTCGGCCGCCGAAGTGCTCTACAACGACGACGGCTCCGTCAAGGGCGTGGCCACCGGCAACCAGGGCGTGGGCAAGGACGGCGAGCCCATGGACAGCTTCCAGATCGGCATGGAGCTGCACGCCAAGTACACCGTGTTCGCCGAGGGCGCGCGTGGCCACCTGGGCAAGCAGCTGATCGCCAAATACAAGCTCGACGAAGGCAAGGACGCACAGACCTTCGCCATCGGCATCAAGGAACTCTGGGAGATCCCGGCCGACAAGGCCAAGCCCGGCCTGGTGGTGCACACGGCCGGCTGGCCGCTGAACGACGACGCTTTCGGCGGTGGTTTCCTCTACCACCTCGAAGGCAACAAGGTCACGCTGGGTTACGTCATCGGCCTGGACTACCAGAACCCCTGGCTCTCCCCGTTCGAGGAGATGCAGCGCTGGAAGACGCACCCGAGCATCAAGGCGCACATCGAAGGCGGCAAGCGCCTGGGCTACGGCGCCCGCGCCCTGAACAACGGCACGCCGCAGGCGCTGCCCAAGACGGTGTTCCCCGGTGGCGCGCTGGTCGGCTGCGACGCAGGCTTCCTGAACGCCGCGCGCATCAAGGGCAGCCACGCGGCGATCAAGAGCGGCATGCTGTGCGCCGAGGCCGCGTTTGAAGCCGTGGCCGCCGGCCGCCAGTCCGACGAGCTCACCGCCTTCGAGACCGGTTTCAAGGCCAGCTGGCTGCACGAAGAACTCTGGACCTACCGCAACTTCAAGAACTGGTTCAAGAAGAGCCCGCTCATGGGCAAGCTCATGACCGGGGTGGAACACTGGTTCCTGCCCAAAGTGGGCGTGAGCGTGCCGCCCTGGACGCTGCACAACACCACCAAGGACCACACCAAGCTGCGCCCGGCGGCCGAGATGCCGCAGATCAGCTACCCCAAGCCCGATGGCGTGATCAGCTTCGACCGGCTCTCCAGCGTGTTCGTCAGCAACACCAACCACGAAGAGCAGCAGCCGGCGCACCTCACGCTCAAGGACGCCACGGTGCCGGTGCGGATCAACCTGGCCAAGTACGCCGGACCCGAGAGCCGCTACTGCCCGGCCGGGGTGTACGAGTTCGTGCAGAAAGACGGACAGGACCAGTTGGTGATCAACGCGCAGAACTGCGTGCACTGCAAGACCTGCGACATCAAGGATCCGACGCAGAACATCGTCTGGGTCACGCCCGAAGGCGGCGGCGGACCGAACTACGCGGGCATGTGATGCCGCTGCGGCTGCATCCGGACCTGGTCGACCGCCTGAACCAACTGGCCGCCGGGCCCCGCCGCCTGCTGGGCGTGGTCGGCCCGCCGGGCGCCGGCAAGTCCACGCTGGCCGCGCTGATGGCCCAGGCCGTTGGCGAGCGGGCACAGGCCGTGCCCATGGACGGCTACCACCTGGCCCAGGTGGAGCTGGAACGCCTGGGACGCGCCCAGCGCAAAGGCGCGCCCGACACCTTCGATGCCGCCGGCTACGCCGCCCTGCTGCGGCGCCTGCGCCAGCAAGGCCCGCACGAGGTGGTTTACGCGCCCGACTTCCGGCGCGAGATCGAAGAACCGGTGGCCGGCGCCCTGCCCGTGTTCGCGCAGAGGCCGCTGGTCATCACCGAAGGCAATTACCTGCTGCTGGACGACGATCCGGCCTGGGCACCCGTGGCCGACCTGCTCGACGAGGTCTGGTACCTGGAGGTGCCGGCCGATCTGCGGCTGGAACGCCTCGCGGCGCGGCACATGCAGTTCGGCCGCAGCCGCACCCAGGCCCTGGCCTGGATCGCCCAGACCGACGAACCCAACGCGCGGCGTATCGAAGCGAGCGCACACCGGGCGCAGCGCCGCGTGGTGTGCGACGAGGCCACCCAGACCTTCCGTTTCCCGGGTTGACGGCCTCACCCGCTGGCCGGGGTTTCACACCCATGACACACGCGCCACGCACAGTGCGCGCTTCGTCGTTGGAGTGAATGATGCTGATCAAGACCGAGAAAGGCCGTGGCGAACTGCGTCCGGGCAACCGGACCCTGGGGCAGCGCGAGCGCGCCCTGCTGTTGCTGGCCGACGGCCAGCAAAGCGAGTCGAAGATGGCCGAGCTGTTCGGGGTCGATGGGCGCCCGCTGCTCGAACGCTTGCTGACCCAGGGCTACCTGGAACGCCGCGGCCCCGCCCGCGAACCCCGCTCCGGCCACCCGGTGCCGCCGCCATCCGCGCCGCCCGGCCAGCACGGCGACGCCTTCACCGGCACCCGCTCGCTGGCCACCGCGCGCATGTTCCTGTTCGACCTGAGCGAACGCCTGTTCGCGCCGCGCGATAAGGCGCTGGCCGGCCGCTACCGCGAGGCCTTGCGCGAGGCACGCGACGCCGACGCCATGCTGGCCGTGGGCCGGGCCCTGATCGCCGACGTGGAGACGCTGGCGGGCAGCGAGCGGGCCGACGGCATCAGCGAACGGCTGGCCAAGCTGCTGCCGGCCGGCCTGCTGGAAAGCGCAGCCTGACACTCGGAAAAGCCGTCGACGCGGTCGATTCCGTTAAACTCGCCGGATCAGGAGAGCGCTCCCCCGTGGAGCCGCCGAAGGCGCAGGCGGTCGTTGCAACGGCCCTGAACGCTCAGGCAAAAGGACTGATGACCATTGGCCGCAAGGCCGGTGTCCCCCACTGGAGAGAGGTGGCCCTTGCGGCCATCCACCGAAGGAGCAAGTGCGGCATCGCCCGCGCGAATCTCTCAGGTAAAGCGGACAGGGGGGCAGCGCACGGATGCACCGTGTTGTCGCCGTGGCCCCGTGCCATGGCATCTGCCCCACCCACGAGAGTCCGCCATGTCCGCGTCCACCGATTCCACCGCCCTGCTCCAGACCCCGCTGAACGCCCTGCACCTTGAGCTGGGCGCACGCATGGTGCCGTTTGCCGGCTACAGCATGCCGGTGCAGTACCCCGCCGGCCTGATGGCCGAGCACCACCACACCCGCACCGCCGCCGGCCTGTTCGACGTCTCGCACATGGGCCAGCTGACGCTGTCGGGCCCGGACGCCGCCGCCGCCTTTGAGTCGCTGATGCCGGTCGACGTGATCGGCCTGGGCGTGAACAAGCAGCGCTACGGCCTGCTGCTGACCGACGAGGGCGGCATCATCGACGACCTGATGTTCGTCAACCGCGGCACCGACATCTTCGTGATCGTCAACGGCGCCTGCAAGCACGGCGACCTGGCCCACATCGTCGAGCGCATCGGCCAACGCTGCACCGTCACCCCGCAATTCGACCGCGCCCTGCTCGCCCTGCAAGGCCCGCAGGCCGTGACCGCGCTGGCCCGCCTGCTGCCCGGCGTGGAACAGCTGGTGTTCATGACCGGCCTGGCCGCCACCTGGAACGGCGCCGACCTGTTCGTCACCCGCAGCGGTTACACCGGCGAAGACGGTTTTGAAATCTCCTTGCCCGCGGCCAGCGCCGAGGCCTTCGCCCGCGCCCTGCTGGCGCAGCCCGAGGTCAAACCCATCGGCCTGGGCGCGCGCAACTCGCTGCGCCTCGAAGCCGGCCTGTGCCTCTACGGCAACGACATCGACACCACGACCACGCCGGTCGAGGCCGCGCTGAACTGGGCGATGCAGAAAGTGCGCCGCAGCGGCGGCGAACGCGCTGGCGGCTTCCCGGGTGCGGCCCGCGTGCTGGCCCAGCTGGACGGCGCCGACGCCCTGACGCGCAAGCGCGTCGGCCTGGTCGCGCTGGAACGCGTGCCGGTGCGCGAGCACGTCGAGCTGCAAAGCCTGGACGGCGTGAAGATCGGCGAAGTCACCAGCGGCCTGCTCGGCCCGACGGCCGACAAGCCGGTCGCCATCGGCTACATCGCGCCCGCCTTCGCCGCCGTTGGCACCCGCGTCAACGCCCTCGTGCGCGGCAAGGCCGTGCCGATGGAAGTCGCGCCCATGCCGTTCGTGCCCAACCGCTATCACAGGGGATGACATGACCGTTCGGCGCGCCACAGCGGACGATGCGACGGCCATGGAGTCATTGCTCCTGGCGGAAGCCCCGCACATCACGCTGTCCACGGACGGCGCGGGTGCTGAGCCGGTCCTCGCCAGCATGCGTGCCGACGCCCTGGCTCGAAACATGGAAAGCGGGCGCTTTTGTTACTGGGTTTTCACGGAACCGACGGACCACGCTCTGCGCGGTTTAATCGGATTGCGCGAAGGCACCCACCTCTACCAACTCTTTGTCCGCAGTGGCTGGCATCGACAAGGTGTCGGTCGAACGCTGTGGCTATACATGCTCAGCGATTGGCCCAGCCAATGGTCGCGGCCCGAACACATCACGGTCAACGCCAGCCCCTACGGTCTGCCCGCTTACAAGGCATTGGGTTTTGTCCCCACAGGTCCGCGCGCAGAAACCAATGGCATCGCATTTGTGCCCATGCGCTGCGTCCTCAATCACCACTGAACATCCCTTTTCACCACCCGGAGCCCACCATGACCACCAAGTACACCGAAGACCACGAATGGATCACCGTTGACGGCGACGTCGCCACCGTCGGCATCACCCACCACGCGCAGGACGCGCTGGGCGACGTGGTGTTCGTCGACCTGCCCGAAGTGGGCAAGAGCTTTGCCCAGAAGGACGTGGCCGGCGTGGTCGAGTCCGTCAAGGCCGCGGCCGACGTCTACATGCCCGTCAGCGGCGAGATCACCGAAGTGAACGAAGCCCTGCGCGACGACCCCTCGCTGGCCAACAGCGACCCGCTGGGCGCCGGGTGGTTCTTCAAGGTCAAGCTGTCGGACGCCGCCCAGGTCGATGCCCTGCTGGACGAAACCGCCTACACCACCTTCTCGGCCAACGCCTGATCCACCCCCTTCCGTTCGGGCTGAGCCTGTCGAAGCCCTTGCACATCTTTGCTGTTCGCTGCCTTTCGACAGGCTCAGGGCGAACGGCCTGTGGAAGTTGCCACCATGCTGATGCCGTCCGTCAAATCCCTGGGTGAACTCGAAAACGCCAGCGAGTTCATCGCCCGCCACATCGGCATCAGCGAAGCCGATGAAACGCTGATGCTGTCGGTCATCGGCGAGGCCTCGCGCCGCGCCCTGATCGACGGCATCGTGCCGCGCAGCATCGCGCGCAGCGCCGCCATGGACCTGCCGCCCGCGACCACCGAGGCCGCGGCGCTGGCCGAGCTCAAGGCCATCGCGGCCAAGAACAAGGTCTTCAGGAGCTTCATCGGCCAGGGCTATTACGGCACGCACACGCCGGGCGTGATCCTGCGCAACATCCTCGAAAACCCCGCCTGGTACACCGCCTACACGCCCTACCAGGCCGAAATTTCGCAGGGCCGCATGGAGGCGCTGGTCAACTTCCAGACCATGGTGACCGACCTGACCGGCATGGCGATCGCCAACGCGTCGATGCTGGACGAAGCCACCGCCGCCGCCGAGGCCATGACGCTCGCCAGGCGCTCGGTCAAAGCCAAGGGCAACACCCTCGTGGTGGCCGGTGACGCGCATCCGCAGACCATCGAAGTCATCCAGACCCGCGCCAAGCCGCTGGGCCTGACCGTCAAGCTGGCGAACTCGGCCGAAGAGTGGAAAGCCGCGCTGGCCGGCGACGACTACTTCGCCGTGCTGGCGCAGTACCCGTCCACCAGCGGCCGCATCGACGACCTGCGCGCCGAGGTGCAGACGGTGCACGGCAAGCAAGCCGCTTTCATCGTCGCGGCCGACCTGCTGGCGCTGACGCTGCTGGTGCCCCCGGGCGAGTTCGACGCCGACATCGTGATCGGCACCACGCAGCGCTTTGGCATGCCGATGGGCGCGGGCGGCCCGCACGCCGCCTACATGGCCTGCCGCGACGAATTCAAGCGTTCCATGCCCGGCCGCCTGGTCGGCGTGAGCGTGGACACGCACGGCAACCCGGCCTACCGCCTGGCGCTGCAGACGCGCGAGCAGCACATCCGCCGCGAGAAGGCCACCTCCAACATCTGCACGGCGCAGGTGCTGCCGGCCGTCGTGGCCAGCATGTACGCCGTCTACCACGGCCCGCAGGGCCTCAAGCGCATCGCCCAGCGCGTGGCCGCCTACACCGCCGTGCTGGCCGCCGGCCTGCAGCAGCTGGGCTGCACGCTGACCAGCGCCACGGCCTTCGACACGCTCACCGTGAAAGCGGCCGACAACGCACAGGCCCAGGCCGTTGTGGCCAAGGCCCTGTCCCGGGGCGCCAACCTGCGCCTGGCCTGGGGCCAGTTCGTGAGCATGTCGCTGGACGAAACCTCCACGCGCGAGGACATCGTCCTGCTGTGGTCGGCGTTCGCGCAGGACGGTCAGGCCCTGCCCTCGTTCGACGCGTTCGAAAAGGGCGTGGAGCCGCTGATCCCCACCGAGCTGCGCCGCACCAGCGCCTACCTCGGCCACCCGGTGTTCAATAGCCACCACTCCGAAACCGGCATGCTGCGCTACATCCGCGCGCTGTCGGACATGGACCTGGCGCTGGACCGCAGCATGATCCCGCTGGGCTCGTGCACCATGAAGCTCAACGCGACCAGCGAGATGATTCCCATCACCTGGCCCGAGTTCGCCGGTGTGCACCCTTTCGCCCCGGCCGACCAGCTCGCCGGCTACCAGGAACTCGATGAGCAGCTGCGCGCCTGGCTGTGCCAGGCCACGGGCTACGCCGGCATCAGCCTGCAGCCCAACGCCGGTTCGCAGGGCGAATACGCCGGCCTGCTCGCCATCCGTGGCTGGCACGCCTCGCGCGGCGAGAGCCACCGCAACATCTGCCTGATCCCCTCGTCGGCCCACGGCACCAACCCCGCGTCGGCGCAAATGGTCGGCCTGCAGGTGGTGGTGACCAAGTGCGACGAGAACGGCAACGTCGACATGGCCGACCTGCAGGCCAAGTGTGAACAGCACAGCGCGAATCTCGCGGCCGTGATGATCACCTACCCCTCGACGCACGGCGTGTTCGAGACCACGGTCAAGGAACTCTGCGCCCTGGTGCACCAGCACGGCGGCCGGGTGTACGTGGACGGCGCCAACATGAACGCGCTGGTCGGCGTGGCGGCGCCGGGCGAGTTCGGCGGCGACGTGAGCCACCTGAACCTGCACAAGACCTTCTGCATCCCGCACGGCGGTGGCGGCCCGGGCGTCGGCCCGGTCTGCGTGGTGGCCGACCTCGTGCCCTTCCTGCCCGGCCACGGCCGCGGTGCCGAGCCGGGGGGTGTCTGCGACACGCCCGCGTCGGCGCACGCCGTGGGCGCGGTCAGCGCCGCGCCGCTGGGCAACGCCGCCGTGCTGCCGATCAGCTGGATGTACATCCGCATGATGGGCGCCGACGGACTCAAGCACGCGACCGAGGCGGCCATCCTCTCGGCCAACTACATCAGCAAGCGCCTGGCCGACCACTACCCCACGCTCTACGCCTCGGCCAACGGCCACGTGGCGCACGAGTGCATCCTGGACCTGCGCGGTCTGAAAGAGACCAGCGGCGTGATGGCCGAAGACGTGGCCAAGCGCCTGATGGACTACGGCTTCCACGCGCCCACGCTGAGCTTCCCGGTGGCCAACACGCTGATGGTCGAGCCCACCGAGAGCGAGACACTGGAAGAACTGGACCGCTTCATCGACGCGATGATCGCCATCCGCGAGGAAGTCCGTCGCGTGGAAAAAGGCGAATGGCCGCAGGACGACAACCCGCTGAAGAACGCGCCGCACACGGCCGACAGCCTGATGAAGGCCGACTGGCCGCACCCCTACGGCCGGGACGTCGGCGCCGCTTCGCAATCGACCCGCGCGCACGCCAAGTACTGGCCGCCCGTGGGCCGCATCGACAACGTCTACGGCGACCGCAACCTGTTCTGCAGCTGCGTGCCGGTCAGCGAACTGGCCTGACCGTTCCGGGGACGCGAACGCCGGTGGGGCCTGCCCTCACCGGCGTTTTTCATTTCTGCGGCAGGCGCCAGCCCGGCAGCTGCCAGTCGAGGGCGATGGCCAGCAGGCGGCTGCCCGTGGCCACGGCGATGCCCGCCAGGCTGGCCAGCTCGGAGCCCAGGCCGAGCCCGCCCAGCCCCAGAAACGCCAGGCTGCCGGCCACGGCGCACAGCGCGTAGGGCCGGTGGTCCTGGTAGACCTTGGGCACCTCGTTGCACAGCACGTCGCGCGCGACGCCGCCCACGATGGCGGTGGTCGCGCCCATCAGCACGCTCACGCCGGGCGACATGCCGGCCGCCACCGCGATGCTGGTGCCGGAGATCGCGAACAGCCCCAGGCCGAAGGCATCGGCTCCGTCCATCAGGCGGCTGCCCGCATCGCGCAGCGCGGCCTTGAGCCACCAGGGCGCGGTGATCACCATGGCGAACACCAGCCAGAGGTAGGCCTCGTGCTCGACCCAGAACAGGGGCCGGCGGTCGAGCAGCAGGTCGCGCACCGTGCCCCCGCCGAAGGCGCTGACGAAGGCGACCGAGAACACCCCCACCACGTCCATGCGTTTGCGCATGGCCTCGATCAGCCCGGACATGGCGAAGGCCACCGTCCCGCCCACCTCGATCGCGATCAGCAGTGCCGTGAGTTTCATGCGGATGCATTCTGGCCGATCCAGCCGGACAGCCACTCGCGCAGGATGCGCAGGGCTGGGGCCTCCTGGCGCTGGCCGAGCGTGACCAGGCCGAAGCTGGCGGTGGCGTCCAGTTTGGAGGCCATGTCCAGCGGCACCAGGCCCTGGGCGGCGGCGTTGGCGGTCAGCACGATGGCGTCGCTGCGGCGCGCGACCTCGACGATGTTCATCGTCTCGTCGCTGCGCAGGGTCACCATGTCGTCCGGGTTGGCCTGCGGTCCGTAGCGGCCGATCAGCAGGCGCGCCACCTCGTCGCTCAGCGGCGTCGACGCCACCGGGTAGGCCAGCACGTCTTCGATGCCCACCGGCCGGCCAAGCTGCATCAGCGGGTGCTCAGGCCGCACCAGGAAGCCGGCCGCCAGTTCGAAGGTCTGCGCGATCTCCAGATCGGCCGCCGGCCGCACCGAGCGCAGGTCCAGCACGGCGGCGTCCAGCCGCTGTTCGCGCAGCGCATCGATCAGCACCGCCGTGTTGCCGCGCGAGATCTGCAGCTGCAGCTTCGGGTGCTGCCCGGCCATGTGCAGCATCAGCGGGGTGGACAGCAGCGCGCCCGGGCCGGAACTCAGGCCGATGCGCAGCGTGCCGATCAGGCCCGCATGCAGTCCTTTGCCGGTCTGCTTGAGCGACTCGGCGTCGGCCACCAGACGCCGGGCGCGCTGCAGCACCTCGGCGCCAAACGGCGTGAGCGCGATGCGCCGCCCCAGCCGGTCGAACAGGCGCCCGCCCAGCTCGTCTTCCAGCGCCTGGATGCTGCGCGTGAGCGCGGGTTGTGTGAGGTACAGGGCCTTGGCCGCCTGCACGAACGCGCCAAGTTCGGCCAGCACCACGAAGTGCCGCAACTGCACCAGCGTCATCCAGAACCTCCAGTCCAATGCATGGATCATTGATGATCAATGCATTGGACTTTAATCCAGTCGCTTCCTAACATGCAACAAAGTTCATGTTTCAGGAGTGTTTTGCATGGATCGCCTCAGTGACGCCGCCGTCGAACAGTTCATCGCCGTGCGCCGCGATATCCACCGCCACCCCGAGCTGGCGTTCAACGAGCGCCGCACGGCCGCCCTGGTCGCCGCCCAGCTGGGCGCCTGGGGCTATGCCGTCACCACCGGCCTGGGCGGCACGGGCGTGGTCGGGCAACTCCAACGCGGCACTTCGAAGCGCCGCATCGGCCTGCGCGCCGACATGGACGCGCTGCCGATCGCCGAGGCCACGGGCGCGGCCTGGGCCAGCTGCGAGCACGGCGTGATGCACGCCTGCGGCCACGACGGCCACACCGCGATGCTGCTGGCCGCCGCCCAGCACCTGGCCACCCAGGGCGATTTCGACGGCACGCTGAATTTGATCTTCCAGCCGGCCGAAGAAGGCGGCGGCGGTGCGCTGAAGATGATGGAGGACGGTCTGTTCCAGCGCTTCCCCTGCGACGCGATCTTCGCGATGCACAACATGCCCGGCTTCCCGCAGGGCCAGCTGGTGTTCCGCAGCGGCCCGACCATGGCCTCGTCCGACTACGCCACCGTCACCCTGCACGGCCACGGCGGCCACGGCGCCATGCCACACAAAGCGACCGACCCGCTGGTGGCCGCCGCGTCCATCGTCATGGCGCTGCAGACCATCGTCTCGCGCAACGTCGACCCGATGCAGCCGGCCGTGGTCACGGTCGGCGCACTCCACGCCGGCCAGGCCAACAACGTGATCCCGGCCGAAGCGACGCTGGAGATCAGCCTGCGCGCGCTGGACCCGCAAGTGCGGCGCGACATGGAGCGGCGCATCCAGGACCTGATCGCGCTGCAGGCGCAGAGCTTCGGCGTGCGCGCCGAGATCGCCTGGCGCCCGGGTTACGCGGTGCTGGTGAACGACGCCGAACAGACCGCCCGCGCGCTGGCGGTGGCACAGCGGCACTTCCCGGCCGGGCAGATCACACCCCAGGGCCCGATGCTGACCGGCAGCGAAGACTTCGCCTTCATGCTCGAACGCGTGCCGGGCAGCTACCTGTTCATCGGCAACGGTGCCGACGGCGAACCCGGCGCCTGCATGGTGCACAACCCGGCCTACGACTTCAACGACCTGAACATCGCCCCCGGCGCGGCCTACTGGATCGCGCTGGTGCAGGACCTGCTTTCCCCCACCCCCTGACCCCTCGATCACCACAACAGGAGACAAACCCATGAACGCACGCATCCGCATCAAGACCCTCATCGCCGGCGCCGCGCTGGCCACCTTG
Organism: Hydrogenophaga sp.; assembly: GCF_031426985.1. Taxonomy (GTDB): domain Bacteria; phylum Pseudomonadota; class Gammaproteobacteria; order Burkholderiales; family Burkholderiaceae_C; genus Hydrogenophaga. The sequence goes on along the minus strand of NZ_JASJOY010000055.1, from coordinate 87,741 downwards.
GGCCTGGCCGGCACGGCCATCGCCCAGACCTTCCCCGCCAAACCGGTGACGCTGATGGTCCCCTACCCGGCCGGCGGCATGTCGGACGTGATCGCGCGTTCGGTCAACGTCACCCTGGGCAAGCAGCTGGGCCAGCCGGTGGTGATCGAGAACCTGGGCGGCGCCAGCGGTGCCATCGCCGCGCAGAAAGTGCTCAACGCGCCCAGCGACGGCTACACCGTCTTCCAGGGCTCGCCCAACGAGCTGATCCTCGCGCCCCTGGCCGTCGCGTCCAACAAGGTCAAAAGCGAAGACTTCCGCCTGGTGCAGATGATCGCCACCGCGCAGATCGCCTTCCTGGCCAAGAAGGACCTGCCGGTGGGCAGCGTCGACGAATTCGTCGAGCACGCGCGCAAGGCCGCCAAGGACGGCAAGCCGCTGACCTTCGCCAGCGTCGGCCCCGGTTCGTTCTACCACCTGCTGGGCGAGCACCTGTCCAAGGTCACCGGCATCCCGATGATCCACGTGCCCTACAAAGGCGCCGCCCCCGCCGAGCAGGACCTGATGGCCGGCCAGGTCGATTTCTTCCTGGCGCCCTACGGCAAGAAATACGACGAGATGCACAAGACGGGCCGCATCAAAGTGCTGGCCATGCTCAACAGCGAGCGGCTGGACAGCGTCAAGCAGTACCCCGCGGTCAGCGAGAGCAAGCAACTCAAGGACTTCACGTTCAAGATCTGGACCGGCTACTTCGTCAAGCGCGACACGCCGGAACCGGTCGTGGCGGCACTGCACAAGGCGATCACCGGCACGCTGGGCGACCCGGCCGTGCACGCCGCGCTCGAAGCCAACAGCCAGCTGCTGCCCAAGCCGCAGACCCTGGCCGAGGCCGACAAGGCCTATGCCGACGGCACCCAGCAGTTCCGGAACATTGTCAAAGCCATCGGGCTGCAGGCACAATAAGCGCCTTCTTCCGTCGATCGGGAGAGACCGGCCCCTTCCGAGGCGGCCGGCGCCGAAGGAGCAACCGCCCCGGAAACTCTCAGGCAAAAGGACCGATCGACACGCTTCAAACTCTGAAGAGTGGCCGGGATTCGTCCCCCGGCCCACCGCAGGAGCAAGCCAGTCCACCCATGTCAATGGGGACCGGTGAATCTCTCAGGTCACAAACAGAGGGGGTCATGGCCCGCACACGGTGTGCGGGGCGTGCCCATCCCTGTTTGACGGCTTTGAAAGAGATTCCCATGGCACAGCAACACCTCATCGTCATCGGCGGCGGCATCACCGGCGTCACCAGCGCCTATGCCCTGGCCCGCGAAGGCCACCAGGTCACCCTGATCGAACAACACCGCTACGCCGGCATGGAAACCAGCCATGCCAACGGCGGGCAGCTCTCGGCCTCCAACGCCGAAACCTGGACCCACCCGTCCACCCTGCTCAAAGGCATCAAGTGGATGCTCAAGGCCGACGCACCGCTGCTGGTCAACCCCAAGCCCTCGTGGCACAAGCTGTCCTGGTTCGCTGAATTCGCGGCCGCCATCCCCAAGTACCGCGAGAACACCATCGCCACCGCGAAGCTGGCCATCGCCGCACGCGAACACCTGTTCGGCTGGGCGCAGGCCGAGGGCATTGACTTCGACCTGAAGCAGCAGGGCATCCTGCACATCTACCGCGACAAGGCCGGCTTCGACCACGCGGGTGAGGTCTCCAAGCTGCTGGCCGAAGGCGGCCTGCCGCGCCGCGCCGTGACGCCCGACGAAATGCGCGCCATCGAACCCACGCTGGCCGGCACCTACTACGGCGGCTACTACACCGAGAGCGACAGCACCGGCGACATCCACAAATACACCCACGGTCTGAGCCTGGCCTGCGAGCGCCGCGGCGTGCGTCTGCTGACCGGCCGCGCCGTGGCCCGCGTCAAGAGCGATGGCCGGACCGCCCAGGTCACCCTGTCCGACGGCGAGGTGGTGAGCGCGGATGCTGTGGTGGTCTGCGCCGGCGTGCACAGCCGGGCGCTGGGCGCGCAGCTGGGCGACCGGCTCAACGTCTACCCGGTCAAGGGCTACTCCATCACCGTGATGCTGAACGACGAGCAGAGCCAGGCTGCCGCGCCGCAGGTCAGCCTGCTGGACGACGAGACCAAGCTGGTCACCAGCCGCCTGGGACAGGACCGCTTCCGCGTCGCCGGCACGGCCGAGTTCAACGGCATGAACCTGGACATCCGCGCCGACCGCATCCGCCCGCTGGTGAACTGGGTCAACCAGTGCTTCCCGGGCGTGAGCACGCGCCGCGTCGAGCCCTGGGCCGGCCTGCGCCCCATGATGCCGGACATGCTGCCCCGCGTCGGCCCCGGCCGCCTGCCCAACGTGTTCTACAACACCGGCCACGGCCACCTGGGCTGGACGCTCTCGGCCATCACCGCGCACCAGCTGGCCGGCCACGTCGCCCAGTGGGAAGATGCGCGCTCGGGCCGCGGCGCCGTCCGGCCGGCCCTGGCCTGAACGCCGCAACCCATCCACCACACGGGAGACAGCCATGGCGGTTTCGGCCTTCGACCTGTTCAAGATCGGCATCGGGCCCAGCAGCTCGCACACCGTGGGGCCCATGCGGGCGGCGCGCCTGTTCGCGCACGGGCTGCAGACCGCTGGCCTGCTGCCGGCGGTGGCGCGGGTGCACGGCGGACTCTACGGTTCGCTGGGCGCCACCGGCCGCGGCCACGGCAGCGACAAGGCGGTGCTGCTCGGCCTGTGCGGGCATGAGCCGGAATCGGTGCCGATCGAATCGGTCGAACCCACCATCGCTGCCATCCGGCAGCAGGCGCGCATCGCGCTCATGGGCGTGCACAGCATCGGCTGGAACGACCGCGAAGACCTGACCATGCACCGCCAGCCCCTGCCGCTGCACGCCAACGGCATGCGCCTGACGGCCAGGGACGCGGCCGGCGCAGTGCTGGCCGAGCGCACCTTCTATTCGGTCGGCGGCGGCTTCGTGGTGAGCGAGGAGGTCATGGCCGACGGCCAACGGCAGAAGGTGATCGCACCCGACATCACGCAACTGCCGATCCCGTTTCGCACCGGCGACGAGCTGCTGCAGCGCTGCCGCGCACACGGCCTGAGCATCGCCGGCGTGATGCACGCCAACGAACGCCACTGGCGCAGCGACGATCAGATCCGCGATGGCCTGCTGCGCATCTGGGCCGTGATGCAGGCCTGCGTGCAGCGCGGCTGCGCCACCGACGGCGTGCTGCCCGGCGGCTTCAAGGTGCGCCGCCGCGCGCCCGCGCTGTACCGCGACCTGACCGGCAACCCTGAGAAAGCGCTGACCGACCCGCTGGCCGTGCTCGACTGGGTCAACCTCTACGCGCTCGCGGTCAATGAAGAAAACGCTGCCGGCGGCCGCGTGGTCACCGCGCCGACCAACGGCGCGGCCGGCATCGTGCCCGCCGTGCTGCATTACTACAGGCGCTTCGTGCCCGGCGCGAACGACGACGGCGTGGTCGACTTCCTGCTCACCGCCGCGGCCATCGGCATCCTCTACAAGGAAAACGCCAGCATCAGCGGTGCCGAGGTGGGGTGCCAGGGCGAGGTGGGCGTGGCCTGCTCGATGGCCGCGGCGGCGCTCTGCGCCGTTCTCGGCGGCACACCCGAGCAGGTGGAGAACGCGGCCGAGATCGGCATGGAACACCACCTGGGCCTGACCTGCGACCCGGTCGGCGGCCTGGTGCAGATCCCCTGCATCGAACGCAACGCCATCGCTTCGGTCAAGGCTATCAACGCCGCGCGCATGGCGCTGCGCGGCGACGGCGTGCACCACGTCAGCCTGGACAAGGTCATCAAGACCATGCGCGAGACCGGGGCGGACATGAAGACGAAGTACAAGGAAACGGCGCGCGGCGGGCTGGCGGTCAACATCGTGGAGTGTTGACCCCCCCCCCGCGCCGCCTGCGGCGTCACCCCCCAGGGGGCGATGCCAGCGGCCCGGCAAAGCCGGTTCCACGGCATCCTTGAAGGGGACATCGCGCGCCGACCACTGCGGGGGATTTCTTCTGGGCTAAGCTCCCAGCAAACTCTTTCTCACACGCATGTCCACCTCTTTCCGCGTGCTGAGCCTCATCCCGCCGATGACGCAGCTCAACACGCCCTACCCCTCCACCGCCTACCTCACCGGTTTCCTGCGTTCGCGCGGCATCACGGCGGTGCAGGAAGACCTCGCGCTGGCGCTGGTGCTCCAGCTGTTCACGCCCGCCGGGCTGGAAGCGCTGCGCGGCTGCGCGCTGGCCCAGCCCGAGGCGCTGCGCAGCGCCAGCGTGCACAACTTCCTCGACCAGTTCGAGGCCTACCGCGCCACCATCGGCCCGGTGATTGCCCACCTGCAGGGGCGCGATTCGACCCTGGCCTACCGCATCGCCGCGCGCGGCCTGCTGCCCGAGGGGCCGCGTTTCCTGGCGCTGGACAACTACCAGAGCCTGGACGAAAGCGACGGCAGCGGCGACCCGCTCGCCTGGGCCTTCGGCGCGCTGGGCGTGCAGGACAAGGCGCGCCACCTGGCCACGCTCTACCTCAACGACCTGTCGGACGTGATCCGCGACGCGGCCGACGAACGCTTCGAGTTCGTGCGCTACGCCGAATCCCTGGCCAGCAGCCAGCCCAGCTTCGAGCCGCTGGCCCAGGCGCTGGCCGCGCCCCCCACCCTGGTGGACGATCTGCTGTGCGACCTGACCCTGGCCGCCCTGCAGCGCCACCAGCCCACGCTGGTGCTGCTGTCCGTGCCCTTCCCGGGCGCCATGTACGCGGCGCTGCGCATCGCACAGACCATCAAGGCGCAGAACCCGCACATCCGCATCGGCCTGGGCGGCGGCTTCGTCAACACCGAGCTGCGCGAACTGTCGGACCCGCGCGTGTTCGACTTCGTCGATTACGTGACGCTGGACGCCGGCGAGCGGCCCGTGCTTTCGCTGATCGAACACCTGCACGGCGAGCGTGGCCAGCAGCGCCTGCAGCGCACCTTCCTGCGCGACAACGGTGCCGTGAAGTACGTCAACCTGGCCGAGCCCGACATCCCGTTCGAGGACGTGGGCACGCCCACCTGGGACGGCCTGCCGATCGAGCGTTACCTGAGCCTGCTGGACATGCTCAACCCCATGCACCGGCTCTGGAGCGACGGCCGCTGGAACAAGCTGACGGTGGCCCACGGCTGCTACTGGAAGAAGTGCAGCTTCTGCGACGTGAGCCTGGACTACATCGGCCGCTACGAAACCGCGACCGCCTCGACCCTGGCCGACCGCATCGAAAACATCGTCAAAGAGACCGGCCAGACCGGCTTCCATTTTGTCGACGAGGCCGCACCGCCCAAGGCGCTCAAGGCCCTGGCCGAAGAGCTGATCCGCCGCGACCTGCAGATCAGCTGGTGGGGCAACATCCGCTTTGAAAAAACCTTCACGCCCGAGCTGGCCGAGCTGCTGGCGCAAAGCGGCTGCATCGCCATGAGCGGCGGGCTGGAAGTGGCCAGCGACCGGCTGCTCCAGCTCATGAAAAAAGGCGTGAGCGTCGAACAGGTGGCGCGCGTCACCAAGGGCTTCAGCGACGCCGGCATCCTGGTGCACGCCTACCTGATGTACGGCTTCCCGACCCAGACGCTGCAGGACACCGTCGACGCGCTCGAATACGTGCGCCAGCTGTTCGAGAACGGCTGCATCCAGAGCGGCTTCTTCCACCGTTTCAGCTGCACCGTGCATTCGCCCGTCGGTCTGAACCCGGCCGAATACGGCATCGAGCTGATCCCGCTGCCCAACATCACGTTCGCCAAGAACGACATCGGTTTCACCGACCCCACGCCCATGCCGCCCGGCGTGGACCACAACGCGCTGGGCGAGGGCCTGCGCAAGGCGATCTACAACTACATGCACGGCCTGTGCGTGGAAGACGACGTGCGCCGCTGGTTCGAGCACCTGCCCTGCCCGGTGCCACGGCCCACGGTCAAGCGCGGCAAGATCGGCAAGGCCCTGTCGGCCCACCACTGAACACGGAACGGAGAACGCCCATGAAACTGATCGGCATGCTCGACTCGCCCTATGTGCGCCGGGTCGCCATTTCCCTGCAACTGCTGGGGCTGCCCTTCGAGCACCAGTCGCTGTCGGTGTTCCGCACCTTTGGCGAGTTCAGCCGCACCAACCCGGTGGTCAAGGCCCCGACGCTGGTCTGCGACGACGGCACGGTGCTGATGGATTCGACGCTGATCCTGCAGTACGCCGAGGCGCTGGCCGGGCGCAGCCTGCTGCCCGCCGAACCGCAGGCCCTGGCCCGCTCGCTGCGCACCGTGGGCCTGGCGCTGGCCGCCTGCGAGAAGGCGGTGCAGATCGTCTACGAACGCGGCCTGCGGCCCGCCGACAAGCAGCACGAACCCTGGGTGGCGCGCGTGACCGGGCAACTGCTGGCCGCCTGCGACGGCCTCGAACAGGCGGCGCCGATCATGGACATGGACCAGACCGGCGTGAGCACCGCGGTCGCCTGGGAGTTCATTCAGAAGATGGTGCCGGACGTGGTGCCCGGCGCGCGCTACCCGAACCTGGTGGCGTTTTCAGGGCGCGCTGAAGCGCTGCCCGCCTTCGCGGCGGCCCCCCACGGCGACAGCACCTACCGGGCCTGACACGGCCGACTCAGCCCAGCAGCTCCTGCTGCTCGCAAGCCGGCACGCCGTCCATGACATTCACCCAGGGCAATGCGCTGCGCCGCCACAGCTGCGCGGTCGGCTGGAGCAGCGCACGCTCTTGCAGCACCCCCACACGCACCGTCGCCAGACCTGCACCGTCCGGCGTACCCGCATACATCGGCGTACCGCATTCGGGACAAAAGTACTGCCATCGAACATTGCCACTGTCAGCCGTGCGCGGATAACCCTTGACGGCCCCCTGCACCTGAAGACTTCCAGGCACCACGGGCACCACGACCCGGAACGCGCTGCCGGTGAGCACCTGGCAATCGGTGCAATGGCACACGAACACACGCGACAGCTGAACCTCGGCGGTCAGGCGAACGGCCCGGCAGTGGCAAGCGCCCTGCACCCGCATCGGCCCCGCCGTTGGCTCGGCGGCATTCACGCCGCCTCCGCCGCGATCTGCCGCAGCGCCTGCTCGAACACCTCGGCCGGCTGGCCGCCGGAGATCAGGTGGCGGTCGTTGATGATCACGGCGGGCACCGAGTGGATGCCGTGGCCGGTGAAGAACTGCTCGCGCTCGCGCACTTCTTCGGTGAAGGCGTCGCTGGCCAGCACCGCGGCGGCGCGGGTTTGGTCCAGCCCGACGGCCTTCACGCAGGCCAGCAGCACCGCGTGATCGGCCGGGCTCTCGGCGCGGCCGTGGTAGGCCTCCAGCAGCGCTTTCTTGAGCGCGTGTTGCTGCCCCGGCTGGCCCTCGGCCTCGGCCCAGGTCAGCAGGCGGTGGGCGTCGAAGGTGTTCCAGATGCGCCCGCGGCCACCCGGGTTGAAGCTGAAGCCGGCCGCGGCGCCGCGCTCACGGATGGTCTCGCGGATCTGGGCCTGTTGCTCGGCCGTGCTGCCGTACTTCTTCGCCAGGTGTTCGCCCACGTCTTCGCCCTCGGGCGCCATCTGCAGGTTCAGTTCAAACGGCTGGAAATGCAGCTCGGCCGCAATGTCGGGCTGCACCCGTTCCAGCGCGCGTTCCAGCCCGGCCAAGCCGATGGCGCACCAGGGGCAGGAGACATCGGAGACGAAATCGATCTTGAGGGTCTTGGTCATGGGGCGATGGTAGCGAGCCATGCGCGACAATGCCGAACTGCCCCGCATTGCCCCCGAAAAGCCCCCTTCCGCACTGTTCGCGACTCACCATGACCGACCGTTACGCCGTCATCGGCAACCCCATTGGCCACAGCAAGTCCCCCCTGATCCACGGCGCCTTCGCGCAAGCCACCGGACAGGACATTCAATACACCGCCATCGAAGGCCCGCTGGACGGTTTCCGCGCCACGGTCGAGGCCTTCATCGCCCAGGGTGGCAAAGGCATGAACGTCACCATCCCGTTCAAGCTGCAGGCCTTCGAGATCGCCACCGACCCGATGGAGTCGGCCCGGCTGGCCGGCGCGGTCAACGCGCTCAAGTTCGAGGGCGGCCGCATCTACGCGCAGAACTTCGACGGCCTGGGCCTGGTCAACGACATCCAGCGCAACCTGGGCGTGTCGCTGGCGGGCAAGCGGGTGCTGATCTGCGGTGCCGGCGGCGCCACGCGCGGCGCCATCCTGCCCATCGCGGCGCAGCAGCCCGCCGTGATCGCCATCGCCAACCGCACCGCCGCCAAGGCGCATGGCCTGAAAGCCGACTTCGCGGCCCACACCACCCTGCAAACCGGTGGCTACGACGAGCTGGCCGGCGAGACCTTCGACGTGGTGCTCAACGCCACCTCCACCGGCCTGTCGAAAGACGCGCTGCCGCTGCCCGCGGGCGTGTTCGCGCCCGGTGCCCTGGCCTACGACCTGGTCTACGGCAAGGGCCTGACCACCTTCCTGCAACAGGCGCAGGCCGCCGGCGTCACGCAGCTGGCCGATGGCGTGGGCATGCTGGTCGAGCAGGCGGCCGAGGCCTTCGAGTGGTGGCGCGGCGTGCGCCCGAACACGCAGCCGGTGATCGCCCGCTTCACCATCCCCCTGGTCTGAAACATCGCGCCCCCACGCTCCGCCGCTGCGCGGGTCGCTGCCCCCCAAAGGGGGCTGACCCGCCTTGGGGCGGCCCGGCGGCGGGTCGTTTCTGGTTGAGAACATGACATCCTCTCCCCGTTGGTCACAGGCCGTGCCCCTGCTCGCCGTGCTCGGCTCGGTGGTGGCGCTGGGCCTGGGCACCTCGTTCGCCAAACAGCTGTTCCCGCAGGTCGGTTCGCTGGGCACCACCGCCCTGCGCGTGGGCTTTTCGGCCCTGCTGCTGCTTCTGATCTGGCGCCCCTGGCGCTGGACCACCACGCGCGCAGACCTCAAGAGCCTGGTGCGCTACGGCGTGGCGCTGGGCTGCATGAACCTGATGTTCTACCAGTCGCTCAGGACGATTCCTTTCGGCATCGCGGTGGCCATCGAGTTCAGCGGCCCGCTGGCCGTCGCCTGCTTCACCTCGCGCCAGCGCATCGACTACCTCTGGATCGCCCTGGCCATCGCCGGCCTGGGCCTGCTGCTGCCGCTGGGGCACGACGTGGCCACGATCAACCCTGAGGGGGTGGGTTTCGCGCTGGGTGCGGCGGTGTTCTGGGCCGCCTACATCCTGTTCGGCAAGCGGGTCGGCCACCTGCACGCCGGCCACTCGGTCGCGCTGGGCCTGACCATGGCCGCGATCACGGTCGTGCCCTTCGGCATCTGGCACGCCGGCAGCGCCCTGCTGCAGCCCCATGTGTTGCTGATCGGCCTGGGCGTGGCCGCGGTCTCCAGCGCCATCCCGATCTCGCTGGAAATGGTGGCGCTCAAGCGCCTCACGCCGGGCGCCTTCGGCGTCATGGCCAGCATGGAACCAGCCGTCGCGGCGCTGATGGGCGTGCTGGTGCTCGATGAGCAGCTGACCAGCCTGCAGTGGCTGGCGATCGTGCTGGTGATGTGCGCGGCGGCCGGCAGCGCCGCCACCGCCAAGCCCGAAGCGCACCGCGGCCCGGCGGACGAAATCGTGCAGTGACGGCGCATCAGCGCCGAAACGGCAAGCTCAGCAACCGGCACCACGCCGAATCGGCGGGATAGGTCTGCCGGTCTTTGACACCCAGCGCCACTGGCGCGATGCCCGGCAGCCTGTAGGTTCCGAACAGCTGGTCCCACACACTGAACACCGCCGCGTAGTTCTTGCCTTCCAGCACATCGGCGCTGTGGTGAAAGCGGTGCAGTTCCGTCCCGACGAACAAGCGGTTGAACCAGCCCGCGCGCACATCGACATTGAAGTGCGAGACCAGCCCCTGAAAACCGTTGAACACCGCCGCAGCAAATGCCGCTTCCGGCGAGAGCCCGAAGCTGATGGCTGGCAGCAACAAGAGCATCCGCACATAGGCAGCCTGTATCGGGTGTCCCGCTGCGTGCATGAAGACATAGACCTGCTCGGGAAAATGGTGATGGGCATGGGTGAGCCACATCCAGCGTCCCAGCCAGCCCGTCCCTTCATGACAATGGCGATGGATGCCGTACCACGCCAGATCGGCCAGTGCCAGGGCGACCAATGCCTGCAAGGGCCATGGCCATTCCGTCAGCGCCCACGACGGGATGGTCACGGCCCCTGAAAACGCCGTCACCACGCGGGTGGCCAGCACGATCGCCGTGCCGTTGACCACCAGCATGGGCAGGTCCCGCACGAAGAACAACCGTCGGGTCATCCCCCAGTCCCTCCTCATCGGTATCAGCTGCTCCAGTGCAAGCATCGTCAAGATGAGCACCGCCAGATACCAGGGATAGGCCGAGCCGATTCGGCCGAACCATCCCGTCGCTTCCGCCACGATGTAAGACACGGTGACTGCCAGCGCCGCTGGATAGAAGCCCCAGCGCACGGTGCGGGCCAACGCCCCATCGGCGCTTCCCTGCGCCGGCTTGTCTGGCTTCATGAACACGCCTCTTTTATTGAACACATGTCCATAATCTTGTGCAAAGCCTTTCACGACAAGTCGCCCCACCGGCCTCTTGTCCGTTTCCAGACACACTGCCCGCCGATGTTCAGGAGATGCCATGCCCCAGCCGCCCCGTGAGGTTGATCGAAGGGTCGCGCGAACCCGGCTCGCGCTGCGCGACGCGATGCTGGCCTTGTTGCCCAGTGCTGGCTGGGACGAACTCTCGATACAGGCCATCTGTGAGCGAGCCAACGTGGGCCGCTCAACGTTCTACCTGCATTACCAGGGCAAGGACGATCTGCTGTCCGACAGCTTCGCCGGCTTGCGCGACCACTTGACCTCCCAATGGGGACAGGGTCCGGCGCCTGGGCTGGGCATGCTCGGCGGGCTGCTCGACCACATGGACGAACAGCGCGCCGTGTTCAAAGCCGTCATTGGCCAACGCAGCGGACATGGCATCGCCTCACGTTTCAAGGCCATGGTGCGCGAACTGGTGGACCTGGAACTCAAGGCGCACGGCCTGACGACTGATCAGCGCCACTGGCTGGCCTGCTATCTGGCGGGCGGGATTGTCGAAACCATGGCTTGGTGGATCCATGCACCCAAGCCACCCCCCATCCGCGAGATGGAGCGCCGACTCAATCTCCTTGTCGAAGGCTCCATCGCGATGGTGTCCAAACCCTGAACAACGGAAACACCGAAGCACACTGCAGGCAGCCCGACGTGTTCGTGCCGTACCGGGTTCGACCCCGACGTTCTGTTTGACAATCGCGCCATGCGCATCCTGCTCGCCGAAGATCAAACCGAACTGGGCACCTGGCTGGTCAAGGCCCTGGGCCAGAACGACTTCCAGGTCGATTGGGTGAACGACGGGCGCCTGGTGCGCCGAAGCCTCAAGGCCACCAAGTACGACGCGCTGATCCTCGACCTGGGCCTGCCCGGCCTGGGCGGCCACGACGTGCTGTCCGACCTGCGGGAGGCCGATGAACGCCTGCCGGTGCTGATCCTCACCGCGCGCGATTCGCTGATGGAGCGCGTGAGCTGCCTGCACGGCGGGGCCGACGACTTCCTCGCCAAGCCCTTCGACGTGGCCGAGCTGGAGGCGCGGCTGATCGCGCTGATCCGCCGCTCGCGCGGGCAGGAGCACCCGCGCTTTGCCTGCGGGCCGCTGAGCTACGACAGCGCGGCCAAACAGTTCCGCCTCCAGCACGAGGTGCTCAGCCTCACGCCGCGGGAACACGCGGTGCTGCGCGCCCTGATCCAGCACCCGGGCGAGCCGCTGTCCAAGCGCGAGCTGCTGGAGCGCGTGTTCTCCGACGAGCAGGACGTGAACCCCGAGGCCATCGAGGTGCTGATCCACCGCCTGCGCAAGCGGCTGGAAACCTCGCCGGTGCGCATCGCCACCCTGCGCGGGCTGGGCTACCAGCTCGAAAGCGCCGCGTGACACCGCTGTCGTGGTCGCGCGCGAGCATCCGCCGCTTTCTGCTGGTGCTGCTGCTGCCGGGCCTGGGCGCGGTGATCGCGGGCGAACTCTGGCTGGGCTGGCGCACCGCCAGCGAGGCAGCCGACGCGGCCTACGACCGATCCCTGCTGGGGGCGGTCAAGTCCATCGATTCGAGCATCTCCACCGCCAGCGGCGGCATCGGCGTGGAACTGCCCTACCGCATGCTCGAATTTTTCGAGCTGACCGCGCAGGGCCAGGTGTTCTACCGCGTGGCCACCGAAGACGGGCTGGTGGAGATCGGCAGCGCCGACCTGCCCGCGCCACCCCGACCGCTGCAGACCGGCCAGCCGCAGTTCCACGAAGGCGTGTACCTGGGAACTGCGGTGCGCGTGGGCAGCTACGCGCGCGAGCTGAACCCGCCGCTGGCCGGGCAGACCGGGCCGCAGCGCGTGCTGATCCAGGTGGCCGAAACGCTGGAGGCGCGCAACGATTTCCGGCGCGCACTGGTTCTGCAGTCGCTGGCGCGCGACGTGTTGCTGATGCTGGCCGCCACCGGCCTGCTGGCGCTGGCCATCGCCTGGGCCATGCGGCCGCTGGACCGGCTGCGCCAGGAGGTGGACGCGCGCGACCCGCAGGACCTCACCCCCGTCGACGACACCGGCGCGCCGGCCGAGGTGCGGCCGCTGGTGCAGGCCATCAACCACCACATCGAACGCCACCGCGAACAGACCGAGGCGCGCCGCCGCTTCATCGACGACGCCTCGCACCAGCTGCGCACGCCACTGACCACACTGGCCACGCAGGTGGCCTACGCGCAGCGCGAGGCCGACCCGTCGGCGCAGCGCGAGGTGCTGGACAAGATCCGCGAGCAGCTGGACGAGACCATCCGCCAGACCAACCAGATGCTCTCGCTGGCGCGCGCCGACAGCGCGCCGCCGCAGCGCCAGCCCTTCGACGCCGTGGCGCTGGCCGAAGCCCTGGTGCGCCAGTGGTGGGGCCCCGCGCGCGAGCAGGGCGTGGACCTGGGCCTGGAGGCACCGGAACACCCGCTGCCGCTGAGCGGCGAGCCCGACCTGCTGCGCGAGGCCCTGGCCAACCTGCTGCACAACGCCATCCGCCACGGCGGCGCGGGCTGCCACGTCACGTTGACGGTGCGCGGCGAGCCGGACGGTGCGGTGCGCATGGCGGTGGTGGACGACGGCCCCGGCCTGCCGCCCGCCGAACTGCCGCGTGCCGGCGAGCGCTTCTTCCGCGGTGGCGGCGGCGCCCTGCCCGGCTCCGGTCTGGGCCTGGCCATCGTGCGCACCGTGGCCCAGCGGCATGGCGGGCAGATGCGGGTGGACGCCGGCCCCGACGGCCGCGGCCTGGCCGTCACGCTCACCCTGCCCGCCCCGCCGGGCACCGACAAAATTCAGGGTTAACCCTCGGTTTTTAGCCGTTCGCCTGAAAGCGCCTTGAAAGTGCCCGTTTTCTACAGTGCCCTCACCGCAGCGCCTGTGCTGCGCGGATTCCACCCCACCGAGGAGACACCTTCATGAGCACCGTCGCCAAGTTCATCGCCGCCGCCGTTTCGGCCGCCGCGCTCACCGCCACCGCCACCCCGCTCGACAAGACCGAGTGCATCGCCCCCGCCAAGCCCGGCGGCGGCTTCGACCTCACCTGCAAGCTGGTGCAGAGCGCGCTGCAGGAAGGCAAGTTCATCGCCGACCCGATGCGCGTGACCTACATGCCCGGTGGCATCGGCGCCGTGGCCTACAACACCGTGATCGCACAGAAGCCCGACGCGGCCAACGCCATCGTCGCGTTCTCCGGCGGCTCGCTGCTGAACCTGGCACAGGGCAAGTTCGGCCGCTACACCGAGAACGACGTGCGCTGGCTCGCCGCCATCGGCACCGACTACGGGGCCGTGGTGGTGGCCGAGAACTCGCCCTACAAGACCCTCAAGGACGTGATGGCCGCCATGAAGGCCGACCCGACCAAGGTGGTGCTGGGCGCGGGCGGCACCGTGGGCAGCCAGGACTGGATGAAGGCCGCGCTCACCGCACGCGCCGGCGGCGTGAACCCCAAGACCATGCGCTACGTGGCCTTCGAGGGCGGCGGCGAGGCGCTGACCGCGCTGCAGGGCGGCCACATCCACGTTTTCACCGGCGACGCGGCCGAGACCCAGCAGCAGATCAAGGCCGGCGCCAAGGTGCGCATCCTGGCGGTGATGAACGACAAGCGCCTGCCCGGCGACATGGCCAGCATCCCCACCGCGACCGAGCAGGGCTACGACGTGGACTGGCCCATCGTGCGCGGCTTCTACGTCGGCCCCAAGGTCAGCGACGCCGACTACAAGGTCTGGGCCGACACCTTCACCAAGCTGATGGCCACGCCCGCCTACGACAAGCTGCGCAGCGAGCGCGGCCTGTTCCCCATGGCCCTGACCGGCGCACCGCTGGACGCCTACGTCAAGAAGCAGGTGGCCGGCTACCGCAAGCTGGCCGAAGAGTTCGGCCTGAACGTCGTCCCCGCCAAGTAAGCCCGGAGCCCCGCCATGAGTGACCGCGCCCTCGGCGCGGTGTGTGTTGTCGCGTCCGCCGCCATGGCCTGGGCCGCGCAAGACTACGCCGCCGCCATCTCTTACGAACCCGTCGGCCCGCGCGCCTTCCCGCTGCTGCTGGCCTGCGGCCTGGGCCTGAGCGGCCTGTGGCTGGTGCTGCGGCCCACGGCCGGCGCCGAAGCCTTCCGGGGCGTGCCCTGGAAGCCCACCGCGCTGTGCGCGGCCGCCGTGCTGGTCTACGCGCTGCTGTTCCAGTGGCTGGGTTTCCCGCTCGCCACAGCGCTGATGGCCGTGCCGGTGGGCATGGCCTTTGGTGGCAGCTGGAAACAGTCGCTCATCGGCGGTGCCGCGCTGGGCGGGGTGCTCTACCTGCTGTTCGACAAAGTGCTCGACGTGGTGCTGCCCGCCGGCCCGCTGGCCGCACTGCTCGGAGGGAGCTGACATGGACATCCTGCAACACCTGGTCACCGGCTTCGGCGTCGCGCTGAGCCCCACCAACCTGCTGATCGCGGCCATCGGCTGCTTCATCGGCACCATCGTCGGCCTGCTGCCGGGCCTGGGCCCGATCAACGGCGTGGCCATCCTGATGCCACTGGCCTTTGCCATGAAGCTGCCGCCCGAGACCTCGCTGATCCTGCTGGCCGCGGTCTACATCGGCTGCGAATACGGCGGCCGCATCTCGTCCATCCTGCTCAACGTGCCGGGCGACGCGGGCGCGATCATGACCGCGCTCGACGGTTACCCCATGGCGCGCCAGGGCCTGGGCGGCGTGGCGCTGTCGATCTCGGCCTGGAGCTCTTTCGTGGGTTCGCTCATCGCCACCCTCGGCATCGTGCTGTTCGCACCGCTGCTGGCGAGCTGGGCGCTGTCTTTCGGGCCGGCCGAGTACTTCGCGCTCATGTGTTTCGCCTTCGCCTGCATCGCCGGCCTGATGGGCGACGCGCCGGTCAAGGCCGCGCTGGCGGCGATCATCGGCCTGTCCATGTCCTGCGTCGGGCTGGATTCGAACTCAGGCGTCTACCGCTTCACCGGCGGCGACATCCACCTCTCCGACGGCATCCAGTTCGTGGTGGTGGTCATCGGCGTGTTCTCCATCAGCGAGCTGCTGCTGATGCTGCAGGAGCACCACAGCAGCACCGGCCTGGTGACGCAGACCGGCCGCATGATGTTCAACCTCAAGGAGCTGACCCAGACCTGGTGGGGCACGGTGCGTTCCAGCGTGGTGGGCTTCGTGGTCGGCGTGCTGCCGGGGGCCGGCGCCACCATCGCCAGCGCCATGACCTACTCCATGGAAAAGCGCCTGACCGACACCGACGGCACGTTCGGCAAAGGCGACATCCGCGGCGTGGCCGCGCCCGAGGCGGCCAACAACTCGGCCGCCACCGGCTCCTTCGTGCCCATGCTCACGCTGGGCGTGCCCGGCTCGGGCACCACGGCGGTGATGGTGGGCGCGCTCTCGCTCTACAACATCACGCCCGGCCCGGCGCTGTTCACGCAGCAACCCGAGCTGGTCTGGGGCCTGATCGCCTCGCTGTTCATCGCCAACGTGATCCTGCTGGTGATGAACATCCCGCTGGTGGGCGTGTTCACCAAGGTGCTGAGCGTGCCCAACTGGCTGCTGGTGCCCGGCATCGTGGCGGTCAGCAGCGTGGGCGTGTACGCGGTGCACGCCACCACCTTCGACCTGGTGCTGATGACCGTGCTCGGCCTGGTGGCCTACCTGCTGCGCAAGCAGGGCGTGCCGATGGCGCCGCTGATCCTGGGCTTCGTGCTCGGCGACATGATGGAACAGAACCTGCGTCGCGCGCTGTCGATCAGCAACGGCGACGCAGGCATCCTGGTCGGCAGCCCCATCACCATCGGCCTGTGGGTGGCCGCGGCCCTGATGCTGGTGCTGCCGATGGTGATGCGCAGAACGGTCAGTTCGGCGCCGGCACCGGGTGCAGCGGCTTGAGCGCCGGCATGCGGAAGTTGCCCTTGCCGCGCTGGGCGTTCACGGTGGAGGTGTCCATCGAGAACAGCAGCGTGGCGTAGGCCACGGCATCGGCGTTGATGTCCAGCGCCGTGTCGTTGTTGTTGGCGTAGGTGTCGCAGGCCTGGTGGTAGCAGGGGTCGTAGGGCTGGCCCGCTGTGCCGCCCCACAGCACTGCTTCCTCCGCGGTCTTGGTGCCTTCGGCGCCGGTGAACAGGCCGCCCGCCGGGATCAGGTTTTGTATGAAGGCCCGGTAGTCCGAACGCCCATCGAAGTCCGTGCCCTTGAACGGCACGCCGCGCTGCGTGTAGAACGACTCGAAGGCCTTCTCGATCTGGTCCGATCCGCCCGGGCCGGGGCCTTCGCCGGTCGCGTCGGAATCGTCACCGTCGTAGACGAAGAACACGTGGTTGGGCGAACCGATCATGTCGAAGTTCAGGTACAGCGCGATGCGGGCCTTGTCGGCGTCGCTCAGGCCCTCGACGAAGTGCGTCGAGCCCACCAGGCCGGACTCCTCCGCACCCCAGAGCGCAAAGCGCAGCTTGTTGCGCGGCTGGACCTTGGCCATCTGCACCGCGGTTTCCAGGATCGCGGCGGCGCCCGAGCCGTTGTCGTTGATGCCCGGGCCTTCGTTGACCGAGTCCAGGTGCGCGCCCACCATGACCACGTTGTTGGCGTCGCCGCTGCCCGACTCCGCGATCAGGTTGCTGGTGGTCGCCTCGCCCCGGAAGGTGTCGGTCTTCAGGTGCAGCACCAGCCCCGGCGTCGCGGCCAGCTGCGCGCCGAGCGCCTGGGTGACCGAGGTGACGCCGATGTCCAGCGCAAAGGCCTCGCCCAGCGTGCCGTTGAGGTCACCGTCGATGTTGTTGTAGATCACCACCCCGACGGCCCCAGCCGCAAGTGCGTTGGTCGCCTTCGAAGCGAAGGTGCAGCCGCCGCGGCTGATGAGCGCGATGTTGCCGGCCGGGAAGCCGGCGAAATCCCCCGCCTCGCAACCCGGTGTGGCGTCGCCCGGCGGCGGCGTCAGCGCAGTCACCGAGGCGGTCACGTCGCCGCTGCCCGAGTACGCCATGATGTTGTTGACCAGCGGCGCCGTCGGCCCGGGGGTCACCTGCTCCAGCACCGTGGCCGAGAGCGTGATGAAGGTCTGAAACTGGAAGTCGGTGATGGTGACGAGGTAGCCCGCGTCGCGGAACACCTGGGCCGCGTAGGCCAGCGAGGCGTCGTAGCCCGGCGTGCCCGAGGTGCGGATGCCGTTGTGCGCATCGGCGATCGACTGCAGGGCCGCCTGGTGGCGTCGCACGCCGTCCAGCGTGACGCATTCCAGCAGTTTCTCGAAGGTGTTGTTGACCCGGCTGAGGCAGCTGGACGCCCCGGCAGCGGCCGACTGCCGGGACAGCGTCGCGTCGCCGCCGTCCTCACCCCCGCCGCCGCAGGCGACCACGAGCATCGCGGCCAACGCCGTCGCGCTCCACTTTCCCCGGGCCAGACGCCGACCGTTCACGTCGAACTTCTTCATGTCCATCTCCTGTGTGTTGTTGATTCAAGGGGTTCCGCCGCCGCGATGCTCAGGCTCCCCGGCCAACACCGACCGCGAGGGGAGCGCAGCGTACTCCCGGGCCGGATTCGTCCACCAGATCGGTTACAGAAAAACACGACTGATACGGTTCGCAGGGGAACGCCCGCGCGCCCGGCGGCGCACGGCGCCCGTGCGGGCGGGCGAGCGGGCCTGGGGGCGGCCGGGGCGCCCAGCACACCGACACAGGTGTCACAGCCTCACACGCGGGGCCCATCGCACGCCCCCGGTTTTGGGGCTATCGTGGCCCCCCGTTCCATTCCCAGGAGAGCACCATGCCCGCCCCAAACACCATCTGCCTCTGGTTCGACGGCACGGCCGAAGAGGCCGCCCGCTTCTACGCCCAGACCTTCCCCGACAGCGCGGTGCTCGCGGTCCACCGCGCGCCCGGCGACTACCCCTCGGGCAAAGAGGGCGATGTGCTGACGGTCGAGTTCACCGTGATGGGCATTCCCTGCCTGGGGCTCAACGGCGGCCCGGCGTTCCAGCACAGCGAGGCCTTTTCCTTCCAGGTCGCCACCGACGACCAGGCACAGACCGACCGCCTGTGGAACGCCATCGTCGACCACGGCGGGCAGCCCAGCGCCTGCGGCTGGTGCAAAGACCGCTGGGGCCTGTCGTGGCAGATCACGCCACGCGCCCTGATCGCCGCCATCACCGACCCCGACCGCGCTGCGGCCAAGCGCGCCTTCGAGGCCATGATGGAGATGACGAAGATCGACATCGCGGCCATTGAAAAGGCCCGACGGGGCTGAGCGCCTTCACCCCCTCTGTGCCGCCAGCCGCCCCAGCGTCTTGATCGCGTCGTCAAAGCGCGCATCGCCCGGGTGGCCCACGTTCAGCCGCAGGTGGTGGGTGAAGCGCTGGTCGGCCGAGAACAGCAGGCCCGGCGCGGTGCTGATCGACTCGGCCCGGGCGCGCTGGTGCAGCGCCAGCGCGTCCACCGTTGGCGGCAGTTCCAGCCAGAGGAAGTAACCGCCCTCGGGTCGCGTCACGCGGGTGCCGGCCGGGAAGTGCCGCTCCACCAGCTTCAGCGCATGGCTGCGCTGCGCGGCCAGGGCCTCGCGCAGGCGCCGCAGGTGGCGGTCGTAGCCGCCCTGGGCCAGGTAGTCCGACAGCGCCAGCTGCGGCGGGATCGCCGTGGCCAGCGAGGTCATCATCTTCAGCCGCTCGACCTGCGGCGCGTAACGCCCCGCCGCCGCCCAGCCCACGCGGTAACCGGGCGCCAGGCATTTGGAAAACGACGAACAGTGCAGCACCCCGCCCTGCTGGTCGAAGGCCTTGGCCGGCGGCGGGCGGCGCGCGCCGGCGTGCAGCTCGCCGTAGACGTCGTCCTCGATCAGCGGCACGCCGTGCTGCGCCAGCAGCGCCACCAGCGCCTGCCGCCGTGCCACCGGCATGAGCGCGCCCAGCGGGTTCTGAAAGCTGGGCATGAACCAGCAGGCCGCCACCTTCTGCCGCGCCAGCAGTTCGGCCAGCGCGCCCAGGTCCACGCCCTCCTTCGGGTCGGTCGCCACCTCCACCGCCTTCAGGTGCAGGCGTTCGAGCGCCTGCAGCGCGGCGTAGAAGGTGGGCGACTCCACCACCACCACGTCGCCCGGTTGCGTGACCGTCTGCAGGCACAGGTTCAGCGCCTCCATGGCGCCGTTGGTGATGATGAGTTCGTTGTCCGCCAGCGGCACGCCCTGCAGCGCGTAGCGCTTGCGCAGCGCCAGCCGCAGGCCCTCATCGCCCGCGGTCAGCGCGCCGGTGATCTGGCTCGCTTTCAGGCGGCGCATGGCGCGCGCGCCGCAGCGGGCAAGTTCGTCGAACGGGAACAGGTGCGCCGCCGGGAACGCCGAGCCCAGCGGCACCACGTCGGCGTCGCGGGTCGAGCCCAGCAGGTCGAACACCAGCCCGCTGATCGCCACCGGCGTGGCCTCGTGCCGCGGGGCCGCCGCCTCGGGCGCGGCGCGCAGCGGCCGCCGCGTGGCCCGCACAAAAAAGCCCGACCGCGCCCGCGCCTCCACCAGCCCCATCGCTTCGAGCTGGCCGTAGGCCTGGAACACGGTGGACGGGCTGACCCGGCGCAATTCACAGGTGGCGCGCACCGACGGCAGCCGCTCGCCCGGGCGCAGCACCCCGGCGCGGATCGCGTCGGCCATGTCGTCGGCCAACCGCTGGTAACGGGTCGAGTTCGGTGTCGGGTTCAAGGTCGGGTTCGCGTCGCTCATCTCTCAAGCCCTTCATCTGATCCGGTCAAGTTTCATTTCATCTGAATCTACCGCATCAGATGGGCCGCGACCACCATACGGGGCATGCTCAGCCCTGCCCTTGCCCACACCGCGCCACCTCCGAGCCCCCGCTCCCCGCTGGCACACCTGGCCCAGACCGGCCTGCTGCGCTGCGCGGTGCCGTCGTCCATGGGCGGTGATGGTGGTGGCCCGGCCGACCTGGCGTTGGCGGCCGGCCTGCTGCTGCCGCACGGCACCACCGCCGCCACGGTGTTCTGGGCGCAGCGCCTGGCCATCGAGGCCCTGGTGCGCTCGCCCAACGTGGCCCTGCGCGAACGCTGGCTGCCCGACCTGCTCAGCGGTGAACGCGCCGGCACGCTGTCGCCCCACACCACCCCGCTGACCGGCCACGACACCGGCCGGGGCTGGTGGCTCAGCGGCGCACTGCCCGATGTGCCCAACCGCCCGTGGGAAGGCTTCTCGCTGGTGGCGCCGCTGCGCCTGGGCGACGCGCCGGCCGGCTGGGCCCTGCTGCGCAGCGAAGAAGACGGCCTGGGCGCCCTGCCCGCCGCGGATCACCCCACGGCCCCGCCGCACACGGCCACGCTCCAGTTGCGCCGCGTGTATTTCCGCGAAGACGAATGGCTGGGCGAGGCCGACCTGGCCCAGCGCCTGGCGCCTGTGGCCCAGGCCCTCGCCCCGTTCCAACCCCGCCCGCAGGCCACCACGGCCACAGCACCATGACCTCCCGAACCATCCCCATCGTCCCCATCCCGAGCACGCCGGCCATCGCCGCCGGCACCCCCATCCACGCCCGCGCCACCCGCGGCCGCTTCACCCGCTGGCGCTGGGCACTGGTCTGGCTCACGCAGCTGGCGTACTACGGCCTGCCCTGGCTCACATTCAACGGCCGCCAGGCCGTGCTGTTCGACCTGCAGGCCGACCGCTTCTTCCTCTTCGGCGCGGTGCTCTACCCGCAAGACCTGATCTACCTCGCCGGGCTGCTGGTCATCAGCGCCCTGCTGCTGTTCTTCGTCACCACGGTGGCCGGGCGCCTCTGGTGCGGCTTCGCCTGCCCGCAGACCGTCTACACCGAGCTGTTCCAGTGGATCGAACACCGATGTGAGGGCGACCGCCAGGCCCGTCTGCGGCTGGACCGCAGCCCCTGGACCGCGCACAAGCTCGCGCGGCGCGGCGGCAAACACCTGGCCTGGGCGCTGCTCGCGCTGTGGACCGGCTT
This sequence comes from Hydrogenophaga sp., assembly GCF_031426985.1. GTDB lineage: Bacteria > Pseudomonadota > Gammaproteobacteria > Burkholderiales > Burkholderiaceae_C > Hydrogenophaga. The sequence goes on along the minus strand of NZ_JASJOY010000055.1, from coordinate 66,208 downwards.
CACCCTGGTCGGCTACTTCACCCCCGTCCGCGAACTGGCGCTGGCCGTGCCCTTCCAGCTCGGGCCGTGGGAGGGGTTCTGGATCGGCTTCTACGGCCTCGCCACCTACGGCAACGCCGGCTTCCTGCGCGAAAGCGTGTGCCAGCACATGTGCCCCTACGGCCGCTTCCAGGGTTCGCTGATGGACGCCGACACCCTGTGCGTCGCCTACGACGAACGCCGCGGCGAACCCCGCGCCTCACGGCCGCGCGGCACCGACCCGGCCACCCACGGAAAGGGCGGCAACGGCGCCTGCGTGGACTGCACCCTCTGCGTGCAGGTCTGCCCGGTCGGCATCGACATCCGCCAAGGCCTGCAGGCCGCCTGCATCAGCTGCGGCCTGTGCATCGACGCCTGCAACCAGGTCATGGACCAGCTGCGCGCCCCGCGCGGCCTGATCCGCATGGCGTCCGAACGCGAACGCTCGGGCCAGCAGGCGCAGGCCCTGGGCTGGCGCGGCCAGCTCGCGCGGCGCCGGGTGCTGGTCTACGGCGGCCTGCTGCTGCTGGGCAGCGGCCTGCTGGTGACGGGCTTTGCGCAACGCCCCACCCTGCGCGTCAACGCCCTGCGCGACCGCGCCGTGCTGGCCCGGCAGCTCGGGCACGGCGCGGTGGAAAACGTCTACCGCCTGCAGGTGATGAACGCCCTGGAACACCCCCGCGACCTGCGCATCAGCGTGCACGGCGTGCAGGGTTTGCAGCTGACCTCGGCCGACACCCTGCGGCTGCCCCCCGCCGGCGCGGCGCAACACAGCGTGACCGTGCGGGTGGACGCGAAGCAGGCCCAGGCCCTGGCGGGGCGGGTGGTGCCGATCTGGTTCGAGGTGGGGGATGTGGGGCGTGAAGCTTCAGCGGCCGAACACACCGAGACCCCGTCCACCTTGTTGTTGCCGCGCTGAGATTGGGCTGGTGGGGGATGACCGATTTTGGCCAGGATCGGCCTTCGGTTCGATGGAAATGCGGTCACTCAACGTAGAAGTGATGGGCGGCCGGAGCACGCAGCGCGCAGGGAACCCAAAAGCGCAACTTTTGGGCGGTCGGGTTGACGACGGGTTAGACCGCGTGCCCCGATTCATTGCCAAGTACTCCAGTACGCTTTCGCCCTTCCGCCAGCGCCTGACGGGTCAATTTCGAAAAATCTTTGAATGACTGCTGCCACATTGGACACCCCACCATTAGGCAGTCCTGATTCTTCGAAGATAAGGTCAGAATTTGCGGCCATCTTCAAGCATTCGAACATCTTTCGACTACTCGAAAACATTAGCTGTATCTCGCGATCGGTGTCGACCCACTCGTGATCCAAGAACACCACTGGACAATCACCATCCGGGATCCGTGCGCGTGTGTCGAAGCAAACCTGGCCAGCGTCCATGAACGCTTCCGATCCGAACGGAAGAAGACCTCGTCCAATAGTTCTCTCCGGCTCCCATTGGTCGAAGACAGTCGCTGTGAGAACACGCCTCCAATCTGAGGAAGTGTGTCTTTCAAATCGAACGCCAAACTCCGTCAAGTCGATGAAGTGCTTATAGCGGAGAAAAGATCGATAAAGCGGCGGGAATGCGACCCCAGCCCGGACCTCAAGTTCGTTAAGGTCCGCTTCCGTTACTTGGCTTGGTACCGGTTTCCAGCCAATCCAATCATCGATGGATGGCATGGAGTGGTCGACCATGTCAAGCGGGATGCGGCCTGGATGGCGCATCAAATTCATTCGGCGCAACTGGTCGAGGGCTGCGTCTACGTAGACAGCATGAGATTCGGACATTTGTCGGGGCTAACGTGGAAGTGAGCGGACTGCGCGGCTTTTCGTGCAGCTCCGATCGACTGCTGGGTTGGGCGTCATTTCGAGGTGGCTCCGTGAATGACCTTAGTGAAGCCGCCGGAATGCGCATAAATAACCTGAGGCCCCGCAAGCTGGGCGATGCCACCAACGACAGTTTCGATAAGCATGCTTTCACCACCACGAAAATGAAATTCACATGGTTCGGAGTCACTTCCAGGGTTCCCAACGATGATGCTGGTGTTCATGCCAGAGACTGAACTGACTGCACCATCAAGAAACTCGGGGCCATTGCCCCACTTGGCAAAAATTCCGGGCAGCGACGCGACGATGCCTTTTAACTCTTGGAGAGTGATTGGCTTTCCATCAATCGCTGGCGGTACGATTCCCTCGCTGCTAAGCCAAGTGCGAACCTCAGGTGTGAGAGGAAGAACAGAGTAAGAGTCGCTCATGGTCTATGACGCTCAACGTTTGAGTTCACCCGATGGCGGAAGCGGGCGAAGCCCGCTGTAGCCATTCGGGTGCAATGGGGTTAGGCGTCACGGCCGGCAGCGCAAAAGAAGACAAAAGCGACCTGCACATGATGAAGCCTACTGGCTACCACCGTGAAGTTGCCGCCACGCCTCGGCTTCGAGCTCACCGCACTTCGAGATGACATTTCCATCTTCATCTGTGATTGTGTAAGGCCTCTGATCTCTGCCAATGCTGGCGGCGCCGTCAAGGCCAAGCAGCAGCGTGTACATGGTGTCGCGAAGCATCCCATCGACTGCAGCTCGCAACAACTCACTCTGCTGGGGTTCCAGCTCCAAGCGTTGAATCTGGATGGCAACTTCAGACTTGCTCTGCTTGCCTAGAAATGCTTCAAGGAGTTCGGCCTTGAGCTCAAGCCAATGAGAGACGAACTGCTGCGCGTTCATGGTGGATTCGGACGCCTAACGTAATGTATCTCGCAGAACCTGCGGGATAAGCTGGGCGGTGCGGGATATTCTGGTCACTTCAATCCTCCATTTTTTCAACCAAATCAACGAGTTATGCTTTCGAACATGATCTTTATACAGGTAGAAGTAAACCACGAAACCCGGCAAGCACTCCCGCCAAGTTTCGGGAGGCCAACGGCCATCAATGAGCCTCCCTGCCCCGCACAGCCCCCCATCCTTCATCCCGCTCCCCGGACAAAGGATCACCGACACCCCGGCCTTCAGGTCGTCCTTGACCCCGGCGCTACCGGCCAGCGTCAGCGGGCCAGAAACGCCAGCGTGCTGCGCACGAAGTCGGCATGGAACTGGAAGGCGCCGCCGTGTCCGGCATCGGGGTAGATGATCAGCTGGCTGTTCGGCAGCCGCCGCGCCAGGTCGTGTGTGTTGACGGTCGGCACCATGCGGTCGTTGTCGCCGTTGACCACCAGCACCGGCTGTTTGACCACCGACAGATCGGCGGGCGCCTTCTTGCCCCACAGGCGCAGCGCCTCCAGTTGCGCCAGGAATGCGCTCACCGAGATTTCCTTGTCACGGTTCTCGGTGCGCTCCTTCAAGCGGGCCAGGAAGGCCTTGCCGGCTTCGATACCGCTGGGCGTGCGGGTGAAGAACAGGAACTGCTTCGGATCCTGCCCCGTGAAGAAACCCCGGAGGATGTCGTAGAAGGTCACCCCGGCCACGGTGCTGATGCCTTCGCCGCCCGCGGGGCCGGTGCCCGCGAGCACCATCTTGCGAACGAGTTGCGGCTGCTTGAGCACGATTTCCTGGGCGACCATGCCGCCCAGGGAAAAGCCCAGCAGGTCCACCTGCTGGAAGCCCTTGGCCTGGATGAAGGTGATGGCGTCGTCCGCCATCTGCTCCATCGAATTGGCCGGTGAACCGCTGCTGGAGCCGATGCCGCGGTTGTTGAAGGCAATGACGTGGTGCCTGGCCGCGATGCCGTCCATGATGCGCGGGTCCCAGTTGTCGAGGACGGCGGCCAGGTGCACCAGGAACACGACCGGTGTGCCGCCGTTGTGCTGGCCCATCTCTCGGTAGGTGAAGTCCACACCACCCGCGGTGATGGTTTGGGTGGGGACGTTTTTCCAGGAAAGCTCGGACTGTTGCCCTGCGGCCATCTGGCTTTGAGCCGCAGCAGCAGGCTCTGCCGCTGACGCGGCGGTCGCGGGCAGCGTGTTGGTCAGGGCGAGCCCCAGAACGGCCGTGTTGAGCAGGCGTTTCATCACAGTGCTCCGCTCAGGCGCCGAGCGCCGGGTAGTCGGTGTAGCCCTGGGCGCCGGGCGTGTAGAAGGTCGCCATGTCCAGCGGGTTCAGCGCCGCGCTGGCCTGCAGGCGCTCCACCAGGTCGGGGTTGGCGATGAAGGGGCGGGCAAAGGCGATGAGGTTCGCGTGACCCGCCTGGAGTGCGGTTTCGGCACTGGCCCGGTCAAAACCCCCGGCCAGGATGAACACGCCGTGGAAGGCCACGCGCAGGCGGAACTTGAACTCGGCGGGCACGGGCGGCGCACCCAGGGCCGAGTGGTCCAGCAGGTGCAGGTACAGGATGCCCAGCTGCGACAGTGCTTCGGTGAGGGCGATGTATTGCGCCTCGACGTCGGGGCTGGCGCCCGTGGCGTTGAGCGCCCCGTAGGGCGAGAGCCGGATACCCACGCGGTCGGCGCCGATGGCGGCGACCGTGGCGCGGGCCACCTCCAGCGCAAAGCGGTTGCGGCCCTGGATGCTGCCGCCATACGCGTCGCTGCGGTGGTTCACGTTGGCGTTCAGGAACTGCTCGATCAGGTAACCGTTGGCGGCGTGCAGCTCGACCCCGTCGAACCCCGCTGCGATCGCCAGCTGGGCCGACCGGGCGTATTCCGCCACGGCCTGGTCGATGTCGGCTTCGGTCATGGCGCGGGGGGCGCTGTGCGGCTGCATGCCCTGGGCGTCGGTGTGTATCTGACCGGGGCAGACCTCGGCGGTCGGCCCCAGCACGTCGGCCCCGGCCGGCAGGTTGGCCACATGGCCCACACGCCCGGTGTGCATCAGCTGCACGAAGATCTTGCCGCCGCGGGCGTGCACGGCGTCCGTCACCTGCTTCCAGCCTTGCACATGCGCTTCGGTGAACAGGCCCGGAATGCGGGCGTAGCCCAGGCCGTTGGGCGACGGCGAGGTGCCCTCGGTGACGATCAGCCCGGCCGTGGCCCGCTGGCCGTAGTACTCGGCCATCAGGGCATTGGGCGTGTTGTGCTCCACGGCGCGGTGCCGCGTCATGGGTGCCATGACGATGCGGTTGTTGAGTTGCAGGGCAGGCGCGGTGAGTGGGGTGAAGAGCATGGTGGTCTTTCTGTTCGGGGGGTGTGGGTTGGATGGTCCGGGCCGGGTTCAGTGGCCCTGGGGCAGGTAGCTCGGGCGCGGCGCCGTCAGGCCCTGGCGGACCTGTTCGGTCAGGCCGTCGGCCAGCACCTCGTCGGCGCCCGCGGCCAGCCCGTCCAGCGCGCGCTGCACGATCTCTTCGGCGCTGCTCTTGGGCACTTCAAAGCCGCGCGTGAGGTCGGTGTCGACGTAGGCCATGTGCAGGCCCAGCACCTGGGTGTTCTGACCGGCCAGCTCGTGGCGCAGGGCGTTGGTCAGGGACCACGCCGCCGACTTGCTGGCCGAATAGGCGGCCAGCTCGCCGCCGTTGACCCACGAGGCCACCGACAGCACGTTGAGCAGTGCGCCGCCGCCGTTGGCCTTGAGCACGGGCGCAAAGGCTTTGCTCATGTTCAGCACGCCGAAGAAGTTGGTCTCGAAGAGGCGGCGGGCCACGGTGTCGCTGTCCTCCGCCAGAAAGCCACCGGGCTGGGCGATGCCCGCGTTGTTGATCAGCAGGGTCACATCGCCGGCCTGCCGGACCGCGGCAGCGATCTGATCGGGCTGGGTGACGTCGAGCCGCAGGGCCTGGACACCGGGCAGGGTCACGGTCGAGGGATCGCGGGCCGCGGCGTAGACCTTGCGGGCACCCCGTGCCAGCAGTTCGCGGGCAAAAGCCAGGCCGATGCCGCGGTTGGCACCTGTGATCAGGACGACAGCGTTTTCAATGTTCATGAGAGGCTCCAGAAAGAAGAAGGGACAGAAAAAGAACGGGACAGGAAGGGAGGGACAGGGAAATCACATGACGACCGTCATATGTAGAGGTCTGAAAAAGGCGCGAAGCTGCGCCTGGGTTCAGGGGGAACGGTTCAGCGGACCTTGATGACCACCTTGCCTTTGGCGCGGCCGCTGTCGACATAGGCCATGGCTTCGTTGGTGGCGTCGAAGGGGAACACCCGGTCGATCACCGGGCGGATGGCGCCCGATTCGATGAGCTGCGTGATCTGCCTCAGCTGGCTTCCGCTGGCCTTCATGAACAGGAAGGCGTAGCCGACCTGGAGGCGCCGGGCTTGCCTGCGGGTGCCGAAGCTGATGGCGCGCACGACCTGCTTCATCAACCACGGGGCCTTGATGTCTTGCGCGAACTGCGGATCGGGCGGCCCGGAGATCGAGATGAGGTGGCCGCCGGGCTGGAGCACGCCCAGGGACTTCGCCAGGGTCTTGCCGTCCTGGCTGTTGAGCACCACGTCGTAGCCGCTCAGGCGTTCTTCAAAGGCGTCGTTCTTGTAGTCGATGACCACGTCCGCCCCCAGGCCCTTGACCAGGGCGGCGTTGGTCGCGCTGGCGGTGGTGGCCACCGTCGCGCCCAGGTGCTTGGCCAGCTGGATGGCGAAGGTGCCCACGCCACCGGAACCCGCCTGGATGAAGACCTTCTGCCCCGGCTGGAGGTGGGCCATCTCCACCAGCGCCTGCCAGGCCGTCAGGCCCACCAGGGGGATGGACGCGGCCTCTTCCATGCTGATGTTCCGCGGTTTGAGGGCCACCGAGTCTTCCTTGACGGCGATCAGCTCGGCGAACGTGCCGATGCGGAAGTCATCGGCCCGGGCATAGACCTCGTCACCGACCTTGAACTGGCGCACGCGCGGCCCGACACGCACCACCACGCCCGCCACATCGTGCCCCAGGATCAGCGGCGTGCGGTACGGCAGGATGAGCTTGAACTCGCCGTTGCGCAGCTTGGAATCGAGCTGGTTCAGCGCGGTCGCGTGCACCTGGATCAGCACATCGTCGTCGCGCACCTCCGGCTCCGGCACATCGGCGGCCCGCAAACGTTCCTGTTTGCCGTAGCGGTCGAGGATGAAAGCTTTCATGGTTGTTCCTTGTTCCCAAAAGTGCCGGAGATCAACCCAGCGGACTGGGGTGAGAGAAGATTTGGCATGACGATCATCATACTTTTAAGCAAAAAAAAGCCCGCTTCAGCCCGTGGAAGGCGCCAGACGGTCGAGGGCCGCACTGCACAGCGCGTCCGACAACGCGGGGTCGTCGACCGCACGGGCCAGCACCAGGGTGCCCACCATGGTGGCCGCCGTCACCAGGGCCCGCTCATGGGCGCCGGGCTGCCCCCAGTCGGGCGACTGGCGGGCGATCAGATCGATCATTTCCTTGATGCGGCGCGTGGCCGCGCGGCGCACCTCGGGCGACTGGCGGGGCATTTCAGAGCCCAGGGCCGAAATGGGGCAGCCCGTCTCGATGCCCGCCAGGTGTTCCCTGGACAGATAGGCCTGCATCAGCGCACGCAGCGCCTGCTCGGGCGGGGCGGCGGCAATGACGCTGGCCGCCGCGGCGTTGGCCTCGGCGCCCGCGCGGTCCGCCGCTTCGGCCAGCATGGCTTCGCGGGACTCGAAATGGGCATAGAAGGCGCCGTGCGTCAGACCCGCCTCTTTCATGATGTCGGCCACACCCGTGCCGTCGTAACCGCTGCGCCGGATGGCGCGTGCCGCGGCCTGCACGATGCGCTCGTGCGAAGCTTCTTTGGCGGCGGCCCGGACATTGGCTGGTTCTTTTCGCATGACGTGCATCATACATAAAATCCGCCGTCCGTGCAAACGCACGCTCAAGAAGCCGCCCGGCCCCGCACCGGCTGCCCGTCCGTCATCCCGCTCCCCGGATAAAGAATCACCGTCTCCCCGGCCTTCAGCCCGTCCTGAACCCAGGCGCTGTCGGCGTTGCGGTCGCTGAAGGTGACGGCTCTGGCCCGGGCCTTGCCGGCTTCCATCACGAACACGCGCCAGGCCTGACCGTCGCGCACCAGCGCGGCCGAGGGCACGAGCAGCGCCCCGTCTTTCGCCGACACGGTGATGCGCGCGTCGACGCGGAAGCCGTCGCCGAGCGGCTGCAGGGCTTCGGCCGGCGCCTGCAGCGCGACGGTGACGTTGACGCGCTGTTCTTCGATGCCCAGGGCCGAGACCTTGGTGAAGGCGACCGGGTCGACCCGGGCCACGCTGCCGGCCAGCGGCGGCTGGCCGCGGCCGGTGCTCAGCTGCACGGTGGCGCCGGCGGCGATGCGCGGTGCGTCGCCCGAGAGCACGTCGATCACGGCTTCCATCGCGCCGGTGTCGCCGATCTCCAGCAGCGCCTGCCCGGCGGTCACGGGTTCGGCGCTGTCCTTGTGCAGCTTGAGCACGCGGCCACTGACCGGGCTCTTGAGCGACCACAAGCCTTGCGTGGCACCGCCCGCCGGTTCGGCACGGCCCAGCGCGGCACGGGCTTCGCCCAGGGCGTGGTCGGCGGCGGCCTGTTCGGCCTGCGCGGCTTTCAGGGCCTGGGCCGCGGCGTCGCGGGCCAGGCGGCTCTGGTCGCGGGCGGACGGGGCGATGAAGTTTTCTTTGGCGAGCTGGGCCGAGCGGTCGGCTTCGAGCGTGGCCTGCGCCAGCGCGGCCTGCAGGCGCCGCGCATTGGCGGCGGCGGCCCGGGTGGCGGCTTCGGCGCTGCCCACGCGCTGTTGCAGGACCTCGCGGGTGCGGGTGTCGATCAGGCCGGGTGCGGACGGCGCCAGCACGGCCACCACGTCGCCGGCCTTCACCGGGTCGCCCACCTTGAGCGTGGGCCGCTGCAGCTGCGCCGCCGTCGGCGCCGCGACCACATAGCGCTGCTGCAGGCGCAGCTGGCCGTCTTCTTCGATCACCTGCTCGAAGCGGCCCTGCGTCACGGCGGCGGTCTCGACCGTCACCGGCCGCGGCCGGTAAGCGGCCCACACCAGCGCGGCCACCATGGCGGCCACGGCCAGCCCCACGCCCCATTTGCGCGCGGGCGTCCACTTGCCACTGCTCTTGTTGATGTCGTTCATTCGCGTACCTTCAAAACGGAAACCAGGTCCAGCCGGTCGATCTGCCGGCGCACCAGCAGCGCGCTGGCCACGCCGGCGGCCAGCACGATCAGCGCCGCCGAGGCGTAGGTCGAGGGTTCGATCACCACCGGAAAATCGATCGCGTCGCTGGCCATCAGGGCCATCATGGCGCTGGCCAGCCCGTAGCCCAGCACGGCGCCGATCGGCAGCGCCAGCAGCAGCTCGCCGCCCAGCTCGGCCAGCAGCAGCACAGACACTTCGGCCCGCGTCATGCCCAGCACGCGCAGGCTGGCCAGCTCCCAGGCGCGCTCGGAGAGCGAGATGCGCGCCGCGTTGTAGATGATGCCCACCGCCATGGCGATGGCGAACAGCGTGAGGATGCCGCTGAACACGCCCATGTTCTTCGAGGTGCGCTGGTTGAAGGCGTCCATGGAGCCGGCCTTGTCGAACACCGAGCTGATGGTCGGCGCGGCCTTCACCGCGGCCCAGAAGCGGCCCATGGCCGCCGGGTCGACCTGCAGCGCCGCGTCGGCCACGCCCTCGCCGTCGCCGGCCAGGCGGTTCATGGTGTCCAGGTTCATGTAGAGCAGCTTGCCGAACATGCTGTGCACGATGTCGACCACCTCGACCTGCACCTGGCGCCGGTTCCACAGCCGGAAATCGATCTGCACCTGGTCGCCCACGCGCGCGCCCAACGCCTCGGCCAGCAGGGCCGAGAGCACCACGCCGTGCGGCGGCATGGCGACGGCGCCGCGCTGTTCGTCGACCACACGCAGCAGCCGCGCGTTGCCCCGGTAGCCGCTGAGCGCCGTGTCTTCGCTGCGGCCGCGCAGGCTGATCTTGACCGGCTCGGTTCGGTAGGGCTCGGCGTCGAGCACGCCGGGCAGGCGTTTCAGGTCCTGCACCACGCCCAGCGGCACCGGGCGGCGGAAGTTGACGAGCACATCGCCCTGCTGCACCTGGCGGAACTGCACGTCCACGATGACGGCGATGGCGTCGAGCCAGAAGGCGCCCGAGATCTGCAGCGCCACGGCCAGCGCGATGCCGGTGACGGTGAAGGCGGCGCGCAGCGGCCGTCGTTCGAGCTGGCGCACCACCATGCGCGCGCTGGTCGAGAGAAAGCGCCCCAGGCCCAGCCGCTCGACCAGGGTCTTCGAGTACAGCGGCGGCGCGGGCGGCATCATGGCCTGTGCGGGGCGCAGCCGCACCACGGCGTGGATGGCGGTCCAGGTGCCGGCCGCCGCGGCCAGGCCGGCGATCAGCGCCGAGGCCAACACCAGCCAGGGGCTGGTCGCGTAGGCCAGGCCGTTGAAGCGGAACACCTCGTCGTAGAGGCTGAGCATGCCGCGGCCGATGCCTTCGCTCAGCAGCAGACCGGCCGCCACGCCCAGACCGGCGATCACCAGCGCGAGCTGGATGTAGTGCCCCGCGATGGCGCCGTCGCTGTAGCCCAGGGCCTTGAGCGCGGCGATCTGGCTGCGCTGCGTCGCGACCTGGCGGCTGAGCACCACGTTGAGGATGAACATGGCCACGGCCAGGAAGATCGCCGGCAGCACCGTGCCCATGACCTTGAGCGAGGCCAGTTCGTCGCTCACGATCTTGGCAGAGAGCTGGCCGTCGCGGCCCACCGCGCCGACGCTGCCGTAGGGCGCGAGCAGGCGGTCGACCTGCGCGCGCACGGCCGTGACCGGCATGCCCGCGTTCAGGCTGAGCGAGGCCTGGTTGAAGGCGCCTTCCATGTCGAACTGCTCGGTCAGGCGCGCGCCGTCGACCCACCAGATGCCGAAGGCCGAGTCGTCGGGCGCCCCGCCCTGCGAGGCGAACACGTATTCGGGCGTGGCCGCCGTGCCAACCAGGTGCAGGGTCTCGCGCCGGCCGTTGAGGATGGCGTGCACCGTGTCGCCAGGGTTGAGCCCGCGCGCGGCGGCGAAGCGGTCACTGACCAGCGCTTCAAGAGCGCCGCCGCGTTCGGGCCAGCGGCCGCGCTTGAGCGTGAGCGCGTTCAGGCCCTGGCGCCCGGCGTGCACGGCCGAGAGGTTCAGCGCGATAAAACGGCCGGTGACCGGCGGGATGACTCCGGGCAGGTCGACCTGGGCGTCGAACACCACGGCCAGCTGTACGTCGGCCACGCCGTCGATCGCGGCCAGACGCTCGCGCAGCTGCAGCGGCGCGCGCTTGACGCCGACGAACACGTCGGCCAGCCGGTTGTCGGCGTAGAAGGTGTCGCGCGAGGACTTGAGCGAGGCGTGCACCGCGAACATGCCGACGAAGCCCGAGACGCCGATGGCCACCACCATGGCAATGGTCAGCACCTGCGCGCGCAGCCGCGTCAGGTCGCGCCAGAGCTTGGTGTGCAGAGCCGTCATGGCGCTGCGCTCCAGCGGAGCACCCTTCGGCCTGCGGCCTGTCCCGCCAGGCGGGAGCGAGCTTGCTTGGGGCGGCCCGGCGCTGCGCTCATCACCAGCTCAGCGCCGAGGCCGGCTGCTTGTGGGGGTTGTCGCGGCTCTCGACGATGCGGCCATCGGCCAGGCGCAGCACGCGGTCGGCCATCTCGGCAATGGGCGCGTTGTGGGTGATGACGACCGTGGTCGTGCCCAGTTCGCGGTTCACCCGCTCGATGGCCTGCAAGACCATCACGCCGGTCGCGCAGTCCAGCGCGCCGGTGGGCTCGTCGCACAGCAGCACGGCGGGCCGCTTGGCGATGGCGCGCGCAATGGCCACCCGCTGCTGTTCGCCGCCTGAGAGCTGCGACACAAAATGCCGCCGCCGCTCGGCCAGCCCGACCAGGGCCAGCGCGTCGGCCGGCACCATCGGGTCGTCGGCCAGGTCGGTCACCAGGGCCACGTTTTCTTCGGCGGTCAGGCTGGGGATCAGGTTGTAGAACTGGAACACGAAGCCCACATGCTCGCGCCGGTAGCGCGTCAGTTCGGCGTCGCCCGCGCCGATGAGTTCGTGCACCGCGCCGTCGTGGGTCCAGGTGGCCGAGCCGCTGGTCGCGGTGTCCAGCCCGCCCAGGATGTTGAGCAGCGTGGACTTGCCGCTGCCCGAGGCGCCGAGCAGCACCACGAACTCGCCGCGCGCGATGTCCAGGTCCACCCCGCGCAGCGCGTGCACGGCCGTGTCGCCCTCGCCATAGGTTTTGGTCAGGGCGCGGGCGGTGAAGACAGCGGGGAGAGTGGCGCTCAAAGGCGCACGGGGGCCGGTGGAGTCCATACGGGAATGTTCCACAACCCGCATGTCAGCGGGCTGACCGGGATCAAGCCCCCGACGGCTGGCGTCCATACACATTCCTGATGCGACCGGCGTTAGGCTTGCGCCATGAACAGCCTGAACGTTTCGCGTGTGATCCCCGCCCTGCTGGCCTGGGCCGCGGCCTGGGGTGCCATGGCCTGGCTGGACGGCCACCTGGACCTGGCCAACCTGGCCATGCTGCTGGTGCTGGCCTCGGCGCTGGCGGCCCTCTGGCTGCCGGGCTGGGCCAGCCTGGCCACCAGCGCGGTGGCGGTGATGGCCTTCAACTGGTTTTTCGTGCCGCCCCGGTTCACCTTCACCGTGGACCTGCACCAGAACGCGCTGCTGCTGGTGGCGCTGCTGCTGGTGAACTGGATCATCGCGGCCCTGGTGATCCGCCAGCGCCGCCAGGCCCATGCCGCGCAGCAGCTGGCCCACCGCGAAGCGCGGCTGCGCCAGTGGGGCGACACCCTGCGCGACGCCAGCGACCCGGCCGCCCACGCGGCGGCCCTGCAGACCGCCCTGCAGGCGGCCACCGGTGGCAGCACCGTGGCGGTGTCGGTGTTGCGCGCGCTGGGCGGCCAGCCCGACGATGCGACGACGCTGCAGGTGGGTGAACCGGACGCCGAACAGCGCGCCGGCCTGGCCCTGTGCGTGCGCGACGGACGGCCCATGGGCGCCGGCAGCGGGCGCTACGACGAGCTGCCCGACGCCTACCTGCCGTTGCGCGGCCGTGGGGTGACGCTCGGCGCGGCGCTGGTGACGGGCCTGGCCCGGCACCCGCAGGGCACCGAACTGCGGCCGCACCTGCAGGCCCTGTGCGACCAGATGGGCAGTGCGCTGCACCGCTCGCTGATCACGGCGCAGGAACAGCAGGCGCGCGAACAGGCCCAGCTGCAGGCCACGCGCAACGCCCTGCTGGCGGCCATTTCGCACGACTACCGCACGCCGCTGGCGACCATCATGGGCGCGGCCTCGGCCCTGCAGGAACAGGGCGAACGCATGGACGGCGCGCAGCGCAGCCGGCTGGCCGCGGGCATCGTGGAAGAAAGCGAACGCCTGGCCCGCCTGACCGACAACACCCTGCAGCTGGCGCGGCTGGACGCGCCCACGGTGGCCCTGCGCTGCGACTGGGAATCGACCGAAGAGATCGTGGGGGCGGTGCTGCGGCGCGCCCGGCGCCGGCCCGAGGGCGCGCGGGTGCACGTCTGGGTCGAACCGGGCCTGCCCCTGCTGTGGTGCGACGCGATGCTGGTGTCGCAGCTGCTGGACAACCTGCTGGACAACGGCCTGAAGTACAGCCCCGCCGACGCGCCGGTGGAACTGCACGCAACGCGCGAGGGCGAGCAGCTGGTGCTGGCCGTGAGCGACCGGGGGCCGGGCATTGCGCCGGCCTGGCACGACAAGGTGTTCGAGGTGTTCCAGCGCGGCGAAGGGGCCACGGGCAGCGGCGGCGGCGACGACTCCGGCCGCACCGGGGCCGGCGTCGGGCTGGCGGTGTGCCGGGCCATCGCCCGCGCGCACGGGGGCGAGATCCGGCTGCGCCCGCGTGCCGAAGGCGGCTGCCGCTTCGAATGCCGGCTGCCGCTGCGCAGCGCGGACCAGCCGGCGCCCCTGGCCCCGGAGGCGGCCCCGGCGCAGGAGGCGACGCCGTGAGCCAGCGCATCCTGCTGGTGGAGGACGACCGGGTGCTGCGCAACTCGCTGCGCGAGGCCCTGTCCATCGAGGGCTACGCGCTGAGCACCGCCGCCAGCCTGGCCGACGCCCGGGCGCAGCTGCAGCACGCCCCGCCCGGCGGGGCCATCGACCTGGTGCTGCTGGACCTGGGCCTGCCCGACGGCGATGGCCAGACGCTGCTGACCGAACTGCGCCGCAGCGGCCAACTGCCGGTGATCGTGGTCTCGGCCCGCGAGGCCGAGGGCCAGAAAATCCGCCTGCTCGACGGCGGGGCCGACGACTACCTGGTCAAGCCGTTCGGCATCGGCGAGCTGCTGGCCCGCATCCGCGTGGCGCTGCGCCGCCGCGGCCACGCCAGCGAACCGGCCCTGCTGCACTACCGCCACGGCCCGCTGGCGGTGGACCTGAAGACGCGCCGCGTGCAGCTGGCCGACACCGACGTGCACCTCACGCCCACCGAATACACCCTGCTGGCGCGGCTGGTGCGCCAGGCCGGCCAGGTGGTCACGCACCGGCAGCTGCTGGCCGACGTGTGGGGCGCCGAGCACGTGGACCAGACCCATTACCTGCGCCTGTACATGGGCCAGCTGCGCGCGAAGCTGGAGGCGGACAGCGCCGACCCCCAGCACCTGCTGACCGAGCCGGGCGTGGGCTACCGGCTGGCGGAGTCGGAATAACCCCCCTGCGCCGCTGACGCGGCTTCCCCCCTGCTGCGCGGGGGGACGCACCCTGTGGCCGGGCCGAGCCCGTTCCACGGGCGCCCTGGCCCTGGGCATTTCGCGCCGACTGCGTTGGTGTTCCGCCTGGTCCGCCCTTATGCGTTCCTGATGCCCCGCGGCGCATCGTGGAGGCCTGTGTTTCCACGGAGTCTCCATGCAGAAGATTGAAACCCCCGCCGCCGACGGCGCGGCGCCACCGGCCAGCGGCCAACAGGGCCTGGCCGCCCTCACCCTGGCCGCCATCGGCGTCGTCTACGGCGACATCGGCACCAGCCCGCTCTACACCGTCAAGGAAATCTTCGCGCCGCACACCGGCGTGCCGCTGGACGCGGCGAACCTGATCGGTGCCGTCTCGACCATCCTCTGGGCGCTGATGCTGGTGGTCACGCTCAAGTACGTGGTGCTGATCCTGCGCGCCGACAACCACGGCGAAGGCGGTGGCCTGGCGCTGACCGCGCTGGCGGCCCGTGCGGTAGAACAGCGCCCCGCGCTGCGCCGCGGCCTGCTGCTGCTGGGCGTGTTCGGTGCCACGCTGTTCTACGGCGACAGCCTGATCACCCCCGCCATCTCGGTGCTCGGCGCCATGGAAGGGTTGGAGGTGCTGACCCCGGCGCTCAAGCCCTATGTGGTGCCAGCGACGGTGGCCATCCTGATCGGCCTGTTCACGATGCAGCGCTTCGGCACCGCCGTGGTGGGCCGCTTCTTCGGCCCCATCATCGTGCTGTGGTTCGCCGTGCTGGGCGCCGTGGGCGCCTGGCACATCGCGCAACAGCCAGCCATCCTGGCGGCGTTCAACCCGCTGCACGCCTGGGCGTTCCTCGCCTCGCGCGGCTGGCATTTGTTTGCGGCGGTGGGTGCCATCGTGCTGGCGCTGACCGGGGCCGAGGCGCTGTACGCCGACATGGGCCACTTCGGCCGCCGGCCGATCCAGATCGCCTGGACCGGCCTGGTGCTGCCCGGCCTGGCGCTGAACTACCTGGGCCAGGGCGCGCTGCTGATGGGCGACCCGTCGGCGATCCAGAACCCGTTCTACCGCCAGTTCCCCGAAGCCTGGCTGCTGCCCGCGCTGGTGCTGGCCACGATGGCGGCCATCATCGCCTCGCAGGCGGTCATCTCGGGCGCCTATTCGCTGACCAAGCAGGCCATCGGCCTGGGCTTCCTGCCGCGCATGCGGGTGCGCTACACCAGCGCGCGCGAGATGGGCCAGATCTACATGCCGGGCGTCAACTGGGCGCTGCTGGTCGGCGTGCTGGCGGTGGTGCTGTTCTTCCGCAGCTCGTCGGCGCTGGCCAGCGCCTATGGCATCGCCGTCACGCTGACCATGATGATCACCACCGTGCTGACCTACTTCGTGGTGCGCGAGGGCTGGCGCATGCCGGCGCCGGTGGCCATCGGCGCCACCGCGTTCTTCCTGTGCATCGACGCGCTGCTGGTGGCCGGCTGCGCGATCAAGTTCCTCGACGGCGGCTGGTTCCCGCTCGCGCTGGGCCTGGCGCTGTTCGTGCTGATGAGCACCTGGCGGCGCGGCCGCGAGCTGCTGATGGACAGCATCCGCCGCGACGGCCTGGTGCTCAAGGACTTCATCGCCCAGCTCGACCCGCGCAGCGTGAACCGGGCCGAACGCACCGCCGTCTACGCGGTGGCCGACCCCGACACCGTGCCGCAGGCCCTGCTGCACAACCTCAAGCACAACCAGGTGCTGCACGCGCGCAACGTCATCCTCACCGTGCGCTTCCACGACGTGCCCTGGGTGCCGATGGAAGGCCGGGTGGACGTGCAGGCGCTGGACCACGGCTTCTGGCGGGTGCAGGTGAACTACGGCTTCATGAACACGCCCGACGTGCCCAAGGCGCTGGAGCTGACCGCCTCGCACGGGCTGGCCGTGCCGCTGTTCGAGACCAGCTACTTCCTCAGCCGCGAGACCGTGGTGCCCACACCGGGCGGCGGCATGGCGGACTGGCGCGAGAAGCTGTTCGCCACTATGAGCCAGAACGCGGGCGGCGTGGTGGAGTTCTTCCGCCTGCCAGGCAACGCGGTGGTGGAGCTGGGCACACGGGTGCCGATCTGAGGGCTCGGTCCGGGGAGGGCCACGGGCCACACCGCGGCCGCGGGCTCAGGTCGCCGCCGCCTCGCTGTGAAGCCACGACAGAAAGGCCTCGACCGCCGGGCGCCGGGCGTGGCGTTCGGGGTAGACGGCGAAGTGCGCCTTGACCCGCACCGCCTGCTCCAGACCGAACGGCGCCTTGAGCTTGCCCTCGGCCAGGTGGCCGCCCGCGTTCATCGCACTCTCCAGCGCCACGCCCAGGCCCTGCGTGGCCGCGTCCAGTGACATCTGCGCGCGGTCGAAGCGCAGGGAAAAGCGATCGGGCGCGCGCAGCTGGGAGAAGCGGCCGAACCAGTCAGACCACTGCACGATGCTCACATTGCTCTGGATCAGCGGCAGGTCCAGCAGTTGCTCCACCCGTTTGAGCTTGTGGGCCTTGATGAAGGCCGGGCTGGCCAGCGGCAGGATGGCTTCTTCGAACAGCGGCTCGACCACCAGATCGCCCCATTGCGGGATGCCGTAGCGGATGTCGATGTCGGCCTGGCCGAGTGCGAAGTCGCTGGGTGTGTGGGCGGCCGAGAGGTTGAGCGAGATGTCGGGGTAGGCCTGGGCGAAGCGGTGCAGCCGCGGCATGAGCCAGAGGCTGGCGATGCTGGGCGCCGAGTGCACGTAGAGGCTGTTGCGGATGCCCTGGCGCAGGTCGTCGGTGGCGCTGGCAATCGCGTTGAGCGCGGCCCCCACGTGCAGCAGGTAGTGCTCGCCCGCCGGGCTCAGGCGCACGCCGTGCGCGCTGCGCTCGAACAGGCGCACGCCCAGGTGCGATTCGAGCCGCGACACCTGGTGGCTGATGGCCGAGGCGGTGAGGTGCAGCTCGGCCGCGGCCAGTGCAAAGCTGCGCCGGCGGGCCACCGCTTCGAAGGCCTGCAGGTTGGCGATGGGGGGCAACGCGGCCATGGGGTGAACCCTCATGTTGAGTGACGATCCGTCATCTTACGCTGACCTTTTATCGCTTGTCATCAGCATGACCGGCTTTGAGAATCCGTTCCCAGCACTGTTCAACCACTGGAGACAAGACTCATGCTGCTCAAGGACAACGTGGCCATCATCACCGGCGGTGCCGGCGTCAATGGCCTGGGCTTCGCCACCGCACGGCTCATGGCCGCCCAGGGCGCCCGGGTCGCCATCCTCGACCTGGAACGCGCCGACCCGGCGGGCGCCGCCGCCCAGCTGGGCCACGGCGCCATCGGCCTGGTGGCCGACGTGACCGACAAGGCCTCGTGCGACGCCGCTGTGGCCGCCGTGCTCCAGGCCTTCGGCCGCATCGACACGCTGGTCAACAACGCCGGCATCACGCAGCCGGTGAAAACGCTGGAGATCACCGGCGCCGACTACGACCGCATCCTGGACGTGAGCCTGCGCGGCACGCTCTACATGTCGCAGGCCGTGCTGCCCACGCTGCGCGCGCAGCAGAGCGGTTCGATCGTCTGCATCTCGTCGGTGTCGGCGCAGCGCGGCGGCGGCATCCTCGGCGGGCCGCACTACTCGGCCGCCAAGGCCGGCGTGCTGGGTCTGGCCCGCGCCATGGCGCGCGAGTTCGGCCCGGAGAACATCCGCGTCAACTGCATCACGCCCGGACTGATCGGCACCGACATCATCAAAGGCAAGCTGACCGAAGAGAAGAAGGCCGAGATCGCCGAGACCATCCCGCTGGCCCGCCTGGGCCGCGCCGACGACATCGCCGGCGCGTGCGTGTTCCTGGCCAGCCCGCTCTCGACCTACTGCACCGGCATCACGCTCGACGTGAACGGCGGCATGCTGATTCATTGACCCCCCCCGCGCCGCCTGCGGCGTCACCCCCCAGGGGGCGGCACTGGCCGTCCGGCAAAGCCGGCCCGGCGGCGCCTCTGGACGGGACCGTTGCATGCGCCACGGAGCACCGATTTGAGAGAACCCTTCACCCACAACCACCGGAGACAAACACCATGCAACGCAAGACTTTCACACGCACCCTGCTCGCCGCCTGTGCCCTGGCCGCGGCCCTGCCCCTGGCCGCCCAAGCCCAGACCACCAAGCTGACCCTGGGCCACGGCGCCGCGCCGGGCAACCCGCGCCACGAGGCCGCCGTCAAGTTCGCCGAAGTGCTCAAGGCCAAGTCGGCCGGCCGCATCGAGGTGCAGGTCGCGCCCTCGGCCCAGCTGGGCGATGACGCCGCCATGGTCACCGCCGTGCGCACCGGCGCGCTGGACATGACCGCCAACTCGCAGGGCGCGGTGTCTGTGGCCGTGCCTGAGTACGCGGCCTACGGCATGCCCTTCATGTTCTCCTCGCCGGCACAGGCCTTCAAGCTGCTGGACGGCCCGCTGGGCCAGGAGCTGGCGCAGAAGTCGGCCGACAAGGGCATGGTGTTGCTGGGCACCTGGGACAACGGCATCCGCCACATGACCAACAGCAAGCACCCGATCACCAAGGTCGAGGACATGAAGGGCCTGAAGATGCGCGTGCCGCCGGACGCCACGCTGGTGGACATCATGCAGGCGCTGGGTGCCGAGGCGCAGCAGATCAAGTTTGCCGAGCTGTACGTGGCCCTGCAGCAGGGCGTGGTGGACGGCCAGGAGAACCCGCTGGTCAACATCCACGCCAGCAAGCTCTACGAGGTGCAGAAGCACCTGGCGCTGACCAACCACCAGTTCCAGATGACGCCCTTCCTGATGAGCAAGCGCAGCTGGGACCGCCTCTCCGACGCCGACCGCAAGGCCGTGACCGAAGCCGCCGCCGAAGCCACCGCGCTGCAGCGCAAGCTCTCGGCCGACGCCGACGCCAAGCTGCTGGCCGAACTCAAGGCCAAGGGTGTGCAGGTGACCACGGTGGACAAGGCCGCCTTCGCCAAGGCCACCGCCTCGGTGGACGACAAGTGGCTGGCCACACCCATCGGCCCGTACCTGAAGAAGGTCATCGCCGCCACACGCTGATCGGTTGAACCGATTGCGCGCGTCCTTCCCAGAAGCCGCCGTGGGGGGGG
>NZ_JASJOY010000055.1:0-46541 GCF_031426985.1 Hydrogenophaga sp. | reverse complement strand
CCCCCACGCCACCCAAGGAGTCTTCCGATGAACTTCATCGAACGGGCCGTCGTCGGCCTGTGCCGTGTGCTGCTGTGGATCAGCACGGCCGTCATCTTCGTGATCCTGGTGGCCAACACCGTGCTGCGCTACGCCACCGGCAGCAGCCTGCAGTGGGCCAACGAAGTGCCCGAACTGCTGTTCCCCTGGCTGGTCATGTCGGGCGTGGTGCTGGCGGCGGCGCACGGGGCGCACATCACCACCAGCTTCCTGATGGACGCGGTACCGGCCACGCTGCGCCGCTGGACCGCCATCGGCACCTGGCTGGTGGTCGCGGCGCTGTACGCCACGCTGGCGGGGTCCACCTACCAGATGCTGGAGATCGTGCACGACGAGAAGTCGCCCATCCTGCAGGTGCCCGGTTCGCTGACCTACGGCTGCGTCATGGGTGGGCTGCTGATGCTGGGCCTGCTGGCCTTGAAGTCGGCCTGGAACGCCTGGATCACCCCGCCGGTTGAGCACGACCCGAACGCTGAGCAAGCCGTGCCGGAAGCGCACTGGTAAGCCCACGCAAGAACCGCCAAGGAGCCCACCATGAGTGCCCTCATTCTTCTGGTTTTTCTCGGGTCGGCCGTGCTGGCCGTGCCCATCGCCCACGCCCTGCTGATGGCCGCCATGGCGGCGGCCGCCACCTCCGACCGCGTGCCGCTCGATCTGCTGGTGCAGCAGATGGTGGCGCAGGTGCAGAGCTTCCCGCTGATCGCCATCCCCTTCTTCATGCTCACCGGCTCGCTGATGATGGGCGGCCGCCTGGGCGCGGCACTGGTCGGTGTGCTGAGCACGCTGATCGGCCGCTTTCACGGCGGCCCGGCGCAGGTGGGCGTGCTCTCGTCCACGCTGTTCGGCGGCGTCTCGGGTTCGGCGGTGGCCGACGCCTCGGCCATCGGCTCGCTGCTGATCCCCTGGCACAAGCGCCTGGGGTATCCGCCGGCCTTCTCTGCCGCCACGCTGGCCGCGGCCGCGACCATCGACATCCTGATCCCGCCATCGATCCCGATGATCCTGTTCGCGCTGACGGCCAACGCCTCCATCGCGGCGCTGTTCGTCGCCGGCATCCTGCCGGGCATCCTGATGTGCGGCGGCTTCATGTTCATGTGCTGGTACGTGGGACGGCGCCGCAACTTCCCGCGCGACACCACGCCCATCGACTGGAGCGTGTTCCGCACCCACCTGCTGTACGCCTCGCCCGCGCTGCTGCTGCCGGTGCTGATCGTGGTGTTCCTGCGCTTCGGCATCGCCACGCCCACCGAGGTGGCCGTGCTGTCCACGCTGTACGCGGCGGTGGTATCCGTTGTGGTGTACCGCGACCTGTCGCTCAAGCGTCTGAACGACGCCGTGGTGTCTGCCGGCCTGGCCACCGGGGTGGTGCTGCTGGTGATCATGGCCTCGGCCGCCATCGGCTGGCTGCTGACCTACGACCAGATGCCCAGCGGCGTGGCCCAGTGGATCACCCAGAACGTGAGCCAGGACTGGATCGTGATCCTGATCATGAACCTGCTGATGCTGTTCATCGGCATGTTCATCGACCTGCCGGCCGCCGTGCTGCTGCTGACCCCCGTGTTCCTGCCGCTGGCCCAGAGCATCGGCATGGACCCGGTGCAGCTGGGCATCATGATGGTGGTGAACCTGGCCGTCGGCCTCTACACCCCGCCGGTGGGCACCACGCTGTTCATCACCTCGGCCCTGGCCAAGGTCAAGGTGGGCCAGACGGTGCGCGAACTCGGCCCGTTCTACCTCGTCGCCTTCCTCGTGCTCGCACTGGTCTCTTACGTGCCGGCCTCCATCCTGCGCTGACCCCGGCGCAACCCCTTCCGCTTTCACACAGGAGATTTCCATGACTTCCGCCGCAGACAAACTGCCGGCGCTGGCCCGGTGCGCCCATCGCATCCGCCGCTACGCGCTGCGCATGGGTGAGGTTCAGGGCCAGGGCTACATCGGCCAGGCCCTGGGCTGGGCCGACGTGCTGGCCGTGGCCTATGGCCACGCGCTGAACCTGCAACCGCAGAACCCCGAATGGGAAGGCCGCGACCGCTTCCTGCTCTCGCACGGCCACTACGCCATCGCCCACTACGCGGCGCTGATTGAGGCCGGCGTGATTCCGCAAGAAGAACTGGAAACCTACGGCAGCGACGACAGCCGCCTGCCCATGAGCGGCATGGCCAACTACACGCCGGGCATGGAGATCTCCGGTGGTTCGCTGGGACAGGGCCTGGTCATCGGTGTCGGCATGGCGCTGGCTCTGAAGCAGAAGAAAAATCCCGCCTTCGTCTACAACTCCATGAGCGACGGCGAACTCGACGAGGGCTCGACCTGGGAAGCCGCCATGTCGGCCGCGCACCACCAGCTCGACAACCTGATCTGCCTGGTCGACATCAACAACCAGCAGGCCGACGGCCCCAGCAGCAAGATCCTCGGCTTCGAGCCCCTGGCCGACAAGTGGCTGGCCTTTGGCTGGCATGTGCAGCGCATCGACGGCAACGACCTGGCCGCCGTGCTGGCCGCCTTCGACACGGCGCGCAACCTGAAAGAAGCCAAGCCGCGCGTGATCCTGTTCAACACCCTGATGGGCAAGGGCGTGCCCTTCCTCGAAACACGCGACAAAAACCACTTCATCCGCGTCGATCCGCCCGAGTGGCAGCAGGCCCTCGCCATCCTCGACCAGACCGCCCCCGAAGGAGCCTCCGCATGAACACCGTTGCCGAGAAAAAACCGCGCCTGACCACCTCCGCCATGATCGCGTCCATCGCGGGCGAAGGGCAGCGCGTGAAGGCCGCCCCGTTTGGCAAGGCCCTGGTGGAACTGGCCGCGAACCGCCCCGAAATCGTGGGCATGACCGCCGACCTGGCCAAGTACACCGACCTGCACCTGTTCGCCCAGGCCTACCCCGAGCGCTTCTACCAGATGGGCATGGCCGAGCAGCTGCTCATGGGCGCGGCCGGCGGCATGGCCAAGGAAGGCCTGATCCCGTTCGCCACCACCTACGCCGTGTTCGGCACGCGCCGCGCCTACGACTTCATCCACCAGGTGATCGCCGAAGAGAACCTGAACGTGAAGATGTGCTGCGCCCTGCCCGGCCTGACCACCGGCTACGGCCCCAGCCACCAGGCCACCGAAGACGTGGCCATGATGCGCGGCATCCCCGGCCTGACCATCATCGACCCCTGCGACGCGCTCGACATCGAACAGGCCGTGCCGCAGATGGCCGCGCACAACGGCCCGGTCTACATGCGTCTGCTGCGCGGCAACGTGCCGCTGGTGCTGGACGAATACGACTACCAGTTCGAACTCGGCAAGGCCAAGCGCCTGGTGGACGGCGACGAGGTGCTGATCATCTCCAGCGGTTTCATGACCATGCGCGCGCTGGAAGTGGCCAAGGCGCTGCAGGCCGACAACATCGGCGTGGCCGTGCTGCACTGCCCGACCATCAAGCCGCTGGACGAAGCCACCATCCTGGCCGAGGTGCTGCGCAAACCGCGCCTGGTGGTGGTGGCCGAGAACCACTCTGTCGTTGGCGGCCTGGGCGAAGCCGTGGCCAGTTGCCTGCTGCAGAACGGCGTGACGCCCGCGCGCTTCCGCCTGGCGGGACTGCCCGACGCCTACCTCGACGCCGGCGCCCTGCCCACGCTGCACGACCGCTACGGCATCAGCACCGAAGCCTTGTCGGGCCGCGTCAAGGCCTGGCTCGGCTGAAGCCGTTCACATGGGCCACAGCGCGCGGCGCGCGCTGTGGTCACGGTTGGCCCCCGTCAGCCGAACACGAGGCACACCGGACTGCCACTGCCCCATGAGCGACCGGTGTCCGTGAGGCGGCCGTCAGCGCCGACGGCGAAACGCACGATGCGGTCGCTGTCCTCGTTCAGCACGTAGCACCAGCGACCGCAGGGGGAGGTGGTGAAGAAGCGCGGGGTCTTGCCTTCACTGGGCGCGCTCTGGCGCAACGCGAGACGCCCGTTGTCTGCATCGATGTGAAACACCGCGATGCTGTCTTCGCCGCGGTTGGATGCGTAGAGCGTGCGCCCCGACCGGTCCACCTCGACTTCGGACGCGCGGCTGTTGCCGGTGAAGGTGTCGGCCAGCGCGCTCAGCACCTGGAAGGCTTGCAGCGCGCCCGTGGTCGCATCGAAGGTGTACGCGGTGACGGTGGAGTCCAGCTCGTTGATCACATAGGCCCAGGGCCGGCTCGGATGGAAGGCCAGGTGGCGCGGACCGGCGCCCTCGCGGGCCTGCGCGAACGGCTGGGCGGCCGAGGTCAGGCGCCCATCTGCGAAGCGGAACACAAAGACCCGGTCCACGCCCTTGTCGGGCACCAGCACCCATTGGCCGCTGGGGTCGAAGGGGTTGAAGTGCGGCTTGGCAAAAGGCTGCTCTGTGCGGTGCGGGCCGGGTGGTCCTTCCAGTTGGATCAACTGAGACAAGGGTTCCAGCGCCCCATCGGCCGCCACCGGCAGCACGGCCAGCGAACTGCTGACATGGTTGCTGATGACCAGGTGCCGCGCATCCGGCGACAAGGCCAGGTGCACCGGGTTGCGCCCGCCGCAGTCCTGCCGGTTCAAGAAGCTCAGGTGGCCGGTGGCCGGATCGATGCGCAAGGCGCTGACCTGCTGCTGGTCGCCGTGCACGGTGTAGAGCACCGGCAGCGTCGGGTGCTTGAGCAGGAACGACGGGTTGACCAGATCACCGACCGTCTGCACCAGGCTCAGGTCGCCGGTGGCGTCGTCGACTTTCCAGACGGTGATGCCGTCGCCGCGTGCGTTGCGCTCGCGCGTGGTGCGCGATCCGACGTAAGCGAACATGGCTCAGGCCTCCTGGGCCGGGGCCACCGAAGCGCCTTCGATGCCGTGGCGCTGCAGCGCCTGGGCCACGAAACCGCTGGCTTTCATCTCTTCGACAAACGACCTCAGGTACGCCACCGCCTCGGCGCTGCGGCCCTTGGGCAGGCCCATGGCCTGCTGGATCACCATGAAGCGGCCGGGCAGCAGGCGGTGGCCGGGGAAACGCTTCTGGTCGGCTTCGAGCTGCTGCTTGACGCCGGCCGCCACATCGGCCGTCGTCTCAACGAAAACGTCCACCACGGTGGGCGAGGTCGGCGCGCGTTCGATGGTCGCGGCCTTGAGTTCGCGCGTGAGGTGCAGGTCGTAGGCGCTGCCCTTGCCGACCACCACGCGGGTGCCGGCGCGGTCCACCTCTTCGTTGGCCTGCAGCGGTGAGGCGTCGCGCACCAGGTAGCTGCCTTCGATCAGCACATAGGGCGCGGTGAAGGCGATGCCCTGGCCGCGCACCGGGTCCACGGCGAAGAAGCCGAAGTCGGCCTGCTCGGCGGTCACGGCCTCGACCGACTTGCCCGCCGCATCGAACACGACCAGATCCAGCGGCAGGCCCAGGCGCTGCGCCAGCTCGTGCGCCAGGTCCACCGACACACCGAACGGCTCGCCGGTGTCGGGGCGGCGGTTCGCGAGGATGGGGTTGCCCAGGTTGATGGAGGCGCGCAGGCGACCGGTGGGGGCAAAGGCGGCGCGCAGGGTGTCGGAGGTGTTCATGTACTTCAGGGAAGGTGTCAGGCCCGTCCCAGCAGGTCGCTGATCTTGGCCAGGTTGGCGAGGGTGGCGCCCAGGTGCTCGCGCATGGTCGCCGCCGCGTCGGCGTGGCGGCCTTGTTCGAGCAGGTCGAGCAGGTGCAGGTGCTGGCGGCAGTGCTCGGGGTAGCGCTGGCGGTCCTGCATGGAGCGGTAAGACAGCAGGCGCCGCACGCGGTTGACGCGGCGGATGGTGTCGATGAAAAACGCGTTGCCCGAGGCGGCCACCAGCGATTCATGGAAGTGCACGCCCCGGTCGTGCAACTGGTCGGCGGTGTCGGTCTCGATGCCGCCTTCGAGCAGGTGCACCTCGGCGGCGCGACAGCGCGCCAGCACCTGCGGGTCCAGCTGGTAACCCGGTTCCAGCAGGGCCGCCGGTTCCAGCGCCAGGCGCAACCGGTAGGACTGCAGCAGGCTGTCGGGCGTGGTGAGCATGGTCGAAAACGCCCAGCCGTAGCCGGGCTTCTTCTCGATCCAGCCCTCCTTGGCGATGCGGCCCAGCAGCGCCTGCAGCTGGGCAGGCGTCAGGCCGTAGCGGGTCTTGAGCAGGACTTCGGTCACCTCCTCGGGCAGCTCGCCTTTGAGGCGGTCTTCGGCCACCTGGAAATACAGGCGCGTGGCAGCGTCCTGACCCTCCAGCCCGAGGCGGCGGTTGACCTCCTCAGCCGGTGCCTGCAGGCCCTCGCCCACGAAGAAGCCCCGGTTGCGCTCGCGCTGCAGCAGGCCTTGTTCGTGCAGGTGGATCAGCACCTCGTTGATGGGAGAACGCGATACGCGCAGCCGGTCGGCGAGCATCTGCGCGGGCAGGTGGGCACCGGGCGGCAGCTTGTCCTGGCGGATCAGCGCCAGCACCTGGGCAACGATGGTTTTGTCAGCACTCATGGTGCCGTGATCGTAAGGCGCGCGCAGGCTGGTCATGGGTGTCAGACGGTGGCCACCGCCGCGTGCGCGGCCAGCTGGTCGCGCAGGATGGTGGGGATCACGCCGCCCTGGCTCAGCAGGCGCACCTCCAGCTGGGTTTCCACCGCGGCGGTGAGCGTGAGCGACTGGGCCGAACCGTCGGCGCGGTGGATGACCACCGCCACCGGGGCACGCGGCCGCAGCGCCGCTGGGTCGGCCAGCACCTCAATGCGGTCGCCCGCCTGCAGATTCAGCGTGGATGGGTGCTGGCCCGCCGCGAACTGCAGCGGCAGGATGCCCATGCCGATGAGGTTGGAGCGGTGGATGCGCTCGAAGCTCGCGGCCAGCACGGCGCGGATGCCCAGCAGGCGCTGGCCCTTGGCGGCCCAGTCGCGCGAGGAGCCGGTGCCGTAGCGCTCACCGGCCACCAGCACGACGGACTCGCCCGCGTCGCGGTAGCGCTGCGCCACGTCCCAGATGGGGGCGACGCTGCCGCTGGGCACGTGCAGGGTGTGGGCCACTGGGGCGCCGGGCGCCAGCTGGTTGACCAGGGTCTTGCTGTGGAAGGCGGCGCGCACCATGACCTCCCAGTTGCCGCGGCGCGAGGCGAACACGTTGAGGTCGTTGCGGTCGTCGCCGCGCGCCACCAGGAAGTCCGCCACCAGACTCTGCTTCGGGATGGCGCTGGCCGGCGAGATGTGGTCGGTGGTGATGTCGTCGCCCACCACCAGCAGCGGGTAAGCGGTGTAGCGGCCCAGTTGCGAGCCTTCGCTGAGCGAGGCAAACGGCGGGCGGCGCAGCGCGTTGGACGCGGCGCTCCAGGGGAACAGCGGCGTGTCGGGCGCCTCCAGCGCGTGCCACAACGGGTTGGCGCTGGCGATGTCAAACGCACGGCGGAAGTCCAGCGGGTCCAGCGCCAGCTTGAGCGCGGCGTCGATGGCTTCGCGGGTGGGCATCAGCTCGCGCAGGAACACCGGCTGGCCGTCGGCGCCCGTGCCCAGCGCTTCATCGCGCAGGTTGCGCGCGGCGTCACCGGCCAGCGCGAAGGCCACCACCAGCAGAGGCGACATGATGAAGGCGGCCTCGATGTCCGGGTGCACACGGCCGGGGAAGTTGCGGTTGCCCGAGAGGATGGCCACGGCCTTCACCGCGCCCAGGTGCTGCGCCTGCGCCACCGCGTCGGGCAGCGGGCCAGAATTGCCGATGCAGGTGGTGCAGCCGAAGCCCACGATGTCGAAGCCCACGGCCGCCAGCGCGGCGTCCAGCCCGCAACGGCGCAGGTAGTCGGCGGCGGCGGGCGATCCGGGGGCGAGCGAGGTCTTGACCCAGGCGGGCACCTTGAGACCCCGTGCGTGCGCGGCCTGGGCCAGCAGGCCGGCCGCGATCAGCAGGCCGGGGTCGGAGGTGTTGGTGCAGCTGGTGATGGCGGCCAGCGCCACAGGAAAGGTGGGCAACTCGCTCGGTTCGGTGGGTTGGAATCCCAGCTTGGCCAGCGCTTCGCCGGTCAACGTGTGGTCGAGCAGGTCCTGCGGGCGGCGCGGGCCGGCCACCATCACACCGATCTGGTCCAGCGCGATGCTGATCGTCTTCGTGTAACGCGGCTCGGCCTCGGGCGCGAACCACAGGCCGTTGTGGCGGCAGTAGGCCTCGACCAGCTCGATCTGGGCCTGGCTGCGGCCGGTGGCACGCAGGTAGTCCAGCGTCTTGTCATCGACCGGGAAGAAGCCGGTGGTGGCGCCGTATTCGGGCGCCATGTTGGCGACCACGCAGCGCTCGCCGGCCGTCAGTGTCGAGACACCCGGGCCATAGAACTCGACGAACTCGCCCGCCACGCCGAGCGCGCGCAGGCGCTGCGTCACGGTCAGCGCCAGGTCGGTGGCCTGGGCCGCGCCCATCAGCCGGCCGGTCAGCTTCACGCCGATCACGTCGGGCACGCGCAGCATGGTCGGCATGCCGAACATCACCGTCTGCGCTTCGAGCCCGCCCACGCCCCAGCCCAGCACGCCGATGCCGTTGACCATGGGCGTGTGGCTGTCGGTGCCCAGCATCATGTCGGGCACGGCCCAGGTCTCGCCATCGCGCTGCACCGTGGTCACCACCGTGGCCAGTTGCTCCAGGTTGATGGTGTGCATGATCCCGGTCCCCGGCGGGTGGATGCGCACCCGGTCCAGCGACTTCGAGGCCCAGCGCAGGAAGCGGTAGCGCTCGGCGTTGCGGCGGATTTCGTGCTGCAGGTTTTCAACGCTGGCCTGTGGGCGGCCAAAGGCCTCCACCGCCAGCGAGTGGTCCACCGACACGTCCACCGGCAGCACCGGGTTGAGCACGCGCGGGTCCACGCCGGCCTCGGCCAGCGCGTCGCGCATGGCCGCAATGTCCACCAGCGCGGGCGTGCTGGTGGTGTCGTGCATCAGCACCCGGCCCGGCTGGTAGGGCACTTCGGCCTCGCTGCGGCCGGTGTCCAGCCAGGCCAGCACCGCGGCCTCGGCCGCTTCACGTTCGGCGCCTTCGGTCTCGCGGGCGATGTTCTCCAGCAGCAGGCGCAGCACCAGCGGCAGGCGGTGCAGTTGCGCGCCGAAGCGCTCGACCAGATCCACGCAGCGGTAGGTCTCGGAACCGACCTTCATTTGGCCGGCGTCGGGGGAGTAGGTGTTTTCCATGATGGTTATTTTGCATTTATCGTCTTTAAAATGCAATCCAGCGTTAACCCTAACCCGCCCCTCAACCGGGACGAACAGCCCATCGGAGCCCCCATGAACCTCTCGCGCCGCCTCACCGTCCTGGCCCTTGCGCTGGGCAGCCTTGCCCCCTTCGCCGCCCAGGCGCAGGACTACCCGTCCCGCAACGTGTCCATCGTCGTGCCCTTCGGTGCCGGGGGTGGCGTGGACATCACCGCCCGCCTGCTGGCCGAGAAGCTGCGCACCACGCTGGGTGCAACGGTCATCGTGGAAAACAAGGCCGGCGGCAGCGGCATGATCGGTGCGCAGGCCGTGGTCAAGGCCGCGCCGGACGGCCACACGCTGCTGCTGGGTTCTGCCGGCGAAACGGCCATCAATGCCTTCGTCTACAAGGGCCGCATGCAGTACAACCCGGCCAAGGACCTGCTGCCGGTCACGCTGGTGGTGCGCATCCCCAACGTGCTGGTGGTGGCCAACAAGCTGCCGGTCAAGAACGTCGAAGAACTGGTCACCTACGCCAAGAAGAACCCGGGCCGCCTGTCGTACTCCACCAGTGGCGTGGGCAACCCGCAGCACCTCAACGGCGAACTGCTGGAAGAGCTGGCCGGTGTGCACATGGTCCACATCCCCTACCGCGGCGCGGCGGGGCAGCTGGTGGACGTGGCGTCCGGCCTGGTGGACATGACCTTCGTGAGCTACACGGCCGCCAAGTCCTTCCTCCAGTCCGGCAAGGTCAAGCCCATCGCCGTGACATCCGCCACCCGCACCCCTTTCGCGCCCGACCTGCCGGCCATCGCCGAGTACAAGCCGCTGGCCAAGTACCAGCTGGAAAACTGGTTCGGCCTGTTCGCCCCCGCCGGCACGCCCGATGTGGTGGTGCAGAAGCTCAACGCCGCCGTGACCGCTGCGCTCAAGGACCCCGAGCTGGCCAGGAAGCTGCGCGAACAGGGCGGAGAGCCCACACCCATGAGCCCCCAGCAGTTCAAGGACTTCATCCAGAAAGAGTCCGTGCAGTTCGAACGCATCGTCACCACCGCCAAGATCGTCGCCGAGTGAGCACGGTCCCTTTTGTCCGTTTGTTTCCAACCACCCCCAGGAGATCCCCATGAAGAACCTGTCCCTCACCCGCCGCACCCTCGCCATCGCAGCCGCCGCCTGCCTCTCCGCCGCGCTGCTGCCGCAGGCCCACGCCCAGGCCACGCTGGATATCAAGATCACCGCGCCCGCCGGTGCCGGCGGCGGCTGGGACGGCGCCTCGCGCGCCCTGCAGCAGGTGATGACCGCCACCGGCGCCGCCAAGTCGGTGCAGGTGGTCAACGTGCCCGGCGCGGGCGGCACCGTGGGCCTGGCCCAGTTCGTCAACGGCGCCAAGGGCGACGGCAACCAGCTGCTGACCATGGGCATCACCATGGTCGGCGCGATCCTGACCAACAAGTCGCCGGTGAACCTGGATGCGGTCACCCCCATCGCCCGCCTGACCGGTGACGCGCTGGTGATCGTGGTGCCGGCCAACTCGCCGCACAAGACGCTCAAGGACCTGGCCGCCGCGCTCAAGGCCGACGCCTCCAAGGTGGTCTGGGCCGGTGGCTCGGCCGGTGGCGCCGACCACATCCTGGCCGGCCTGGTGGCCAAGGCCGCCGGTGGCGACGCGACCAAGCTGAACTACGTGCCCTTCTCGGGCGGCGGCGAAGCCCTGGCCGAGATGCTGGGTGGCCGCGTGACGGCCGGCGTCTCGGGCTACAACGAGTTCGAAAGCATGATCAAGGCTGGCAAGCTGCGCGCCCTGGCGCTGTCCTCGGGCGCGCGCATGGCCGGCGTCGATGTGCCGACCATCAAGGAACAGGGCCTGGACGTGGAGCTGATGAACTGGCGCGGCATCGTCGCCGGCCCCGGCATCAGCGCGGCGCAAAAGGCGGCCCTGTCCGCGGCGGTGGAAAAGGCGGTGAAGTCGCCCGAGTGGGCCGCCGTGCGCAAGCAGCGCGGCTGGGACGATGCCTACCTGAACGCCGACGCCTTCGCGGCCAACCTCAAGAAGGAACAGGTCAGCGTGAAAGACGTGCTGACCACCATCGGCCTGGTGAAGTAACTCCCCCCTGCGCCGCTTCGCGTCTTCCCCCACGGGGGACGCACCCTGTGGCCCGTCCTGAGCTTGTCGAAGGGCGGTTCCACGGGTGCTCTGGACAAGGGCACGCGCTTCGGGTGACATTTTTTCTGCGCTGCAAAGCGGTACTGGACACACGACATGAGCACCGACTCTCATACCTTTGGGCCGAGCTGGCGTGCGCTGGCCGGCATCGCCCTGGCCCTGCTGACGCTGGCGCTGCTGATCTGGCTGGACGCCAACCGCCTGCCGGAGCAGGTGACCGTGGGCGTGGGGCCGGCTGCCGCCATGCGCATGGTGGCCCTGTTCGTCGCGGCGCTGGGCCTGGCCCACGGCGTGGCGGCCTGGGGCCGCCGCGTGCGCGAGGCCGATGAAGGCTTCACGCCGCGTGAGGCCTTGCCGACCACCAACCCCGCTGGGCTGGCCTGGATCCTGGGCGGGCTCGCGGTGCTGGGCGCCTGTGTGCACTTTGGTGGCGGCTTCGTCATCGGCGCCACCGTCCTTTTCGTGGCGACCGCGCGCGCTTTTGGTCAGCCCCTGGGCGCGCGTTCGGTGGGCATCGGCCTGCTCCTGACCACCCTCGTGTTTGTTTTCTTCGCCCGGGTGTTGTCGCTGTCGCTGCCGGCCGGTCCCCTTGAACGCCTTCTGCTCGCCTGACCATGGAAACCTTGAACCTCTTGTGGGCCGGCCTGGCCGTGGCCCTGCAACCCGGCAACCTGCTGTTCGCCGGCATCGGCGTGCTGCTGGGCACGCTGGTCGGCATCCTGCCGGGCATCAGCCCTTCGCTGACGGTGGCGCTGCTGCTGCCGGTCACCTTCAAGCTGGACCCGACCGGCTCCATCATCATGTTCGCCGGCATCTACTTCGGCGCCATGTACGGCAGCTCGACCACCGCCATCCTGCTCAACACGCCGGGTGAAGCGGCGTCGATTGCCACCGCCATTGAAGGCCACAGCATGGCCAAGGCCGGGCGCGGCGGGGCGGCGCTGTCCACGGCGGCCATCGGTTCCTTCGTGGCCGGCAGCATCGCCAGCCTGGGTCTGGCGATGCTGGCACCGGTCATCGTGGAGCTGGCGGTGTCGTTCGGACCATGGGACTACTTCGCGCTCATGGTGCTGGCCTTCATCACGGTGTCGGCCACGTTTGGCGACTCGGTGCTGCGCGGCCTGACCAGCCTGGCGCTGGGCCTGGTGTTCGGGCTGGTGGGCATCGACAAACTCACCGGTCAGGGCCGGCTGGCGTTCGACATTCCCAATCTGCTGGACGGCATCTCGGTCACCACCATGGCGGTGGGCCTGTTCGCCATTGGCGAGACCCTGCACGTCGCCTCGCGTTTTTCGGGCATCGCCGACAAGGTGGAGGCCGTTCGCGGCTCGCTCTGGATGACGCGGGAGGAATGGAAACGCTCGTGGAAGCCATGGCTGCGTGGCATCGGGCTGGGCTTCCCCATCGGCGCGCTACCGGCCGGTGGCGCCGAGGTGCCGACCCTGCTGTCGTACACCATCGAACGCAAGCTGGCCGTCAAGCCCGAGGAGTTCGGCCACGGTGCCATTGAAGGCGTGGCCGGCCCCGAGGCCGCCAACAACGCCGCCGCCACCGGCACCATGGTGCCGCTGCTGGCGCTGGGCCTGCCCACATCGGCCACCGCCGCCATGATGCTGGCCGGCTTCCAGCAGTACGGGCTGGTGCCCGGGCCCTTGCTGTTCATCACCAACGCCGACCTGGTGTGGGGCCTAATTGCCAGCTTCATGGTCGGCAACCTGATGCTGCTGGTGCTCAACCTGCCGCTGGTGGGCCTGTGGGTCAAGCTGCTCTCGGTGCCGCAGCCCTGGCTGTACGCCGGCATCCTGGTGTTCGCCGCCATGGGCACGCTGGCGGCCAACCCCTCGCTGACCGAGCTGGCACTGCTGGTGGGCTTTGGCGTGACCGGCTACCTGATGCGCTGCTGGGATTACCCCGTCGCGCCCATGATCGTGGGACTGATCCTCGGGCCCATGGCCGAGAGCCAGTTCCGCCGCGCACTGCAGATCAGCCTGGGCGATTCGTGGGTGTTCTTCAAGCACCCCGGCTCGGCCACCTTGCTGGTGCTGGCGGTGCTCGCTTTGCTGGCCCCGCTGCTGTTCAAGCAGCTGCGCGCGTTCAAGGGTGAGGACGCCTGAGATGGAGCTGCCCGCGCACCAGATGAGCATGACCGTGCTCATGACGCCCGACACCGCCAATTTCTCGGGCAACGTGCACGGCGGCAACATCCTCAAGCTGCTGGACCAGGTGGCCTACGCCTGCGCCAGCCGCTACGCCGGCTCGTATGTCGTCACCCTGAGCGTCGATCAGGTGATGTTCCGGCAACCCATCCACGTGGGTGAACTGGTGACCTTCATGGCATCGGTCAACCACACCGGCACATCGTCGATGGAGGTGGGCATCAAGGTGATCGCCGAAAACATCCAGACCCAGGCCAAACGCCATGTGAACAGCTGCTTCTTCACCATGGTCGCGGTGGACGAGCAACGGCGGCCCAAGCCCGTGCCAGCGTTGCGCCCGTTTTCGCCGGAAGAGAAACGAAGGTTTCTGGCGGCCGAAGCCCGCAAGGCCATGCGCCGCGAAATGGAGCAGCGCTTCGCGCAGGTGTGAGTCCCCTCGAAACCGTC
This sequence comes from Hydrogenophaga sp., assembly GCF_031426985.1. GTDB lineage: Bacteria > Pseudomonadota > Gammaproteobacteria > Burkholderiales > Burkholderiaceae_C > Hydrogenophaga. The sequence continues at coordinate 32,606 of NZ_JASJOY010000055.1, read as the reverse complement.
TCGCCGATGGGGCGCGGCGTCCGGAACGTCAAACCGTCTGCAACGCCGCCCGCGCCGCCGCCACGATCTGCCGCGTCAGTCCGTCGAGCAGGCCCGACGCGGCGCGCGCGGTCTGCCAGTGCAGCGGCACGTCCAGCGGCGCACCGGGCACCAGCTCGACCAGCGCACCCTCGGCCAGCTGTAACGCGACCATGGCCAACGGGAACATGCCCCAGCCCATGCCGGCCAGCGCGGCGGTGACGAAGGCGTGCGACGAGGGCAGCGTGTGGCGCGGCAGTTCCACATGGCGGTGGCACAGGCGGCGCACCCAGCTGGCCTGCAGCTCGTCCTTGGTGTTGAACAGCAGGCTGGGCGCCTGGGCCAGGCTGCCCGCGCCCACGCCGCCGGTGAAGTGCTGCGCCACGAAGGCCGGGCTGGCGGCGGCCACATAGCGCATGGCGCCCAGCGGCTGGCTGTTGCAGCCGGTGGCGGGGCGGGCCGTGCCGGTCACGGCGGCCAGCACGGCACCGGTGCGCAGCCACTCGGCCGTGTGATCCTGGTCGTCCACGCTGACAGCCATGAGCACCGGCGCCTGCGCGGCATAGGCGGCCATGGCGGGCGCGAACCAGGTCGCCAGGCTGTCGGCGTTGACGGCCACCGGCAGGTTCACGCGAGCGCCACCCTCGGGCGCCAGCGCCGGCAGGGCGTCGTTCAATTCCTGCTCCAGCAGCCGCACACGGTCGATGTGCTGGCACATGCGCCGCCCGGTGTCGGTGGGCACGCAGGGCTGGCCGCGCACCACCAGCGCGCAACCCACGCGGTCTTCGAGCAGGCGGATGCGTTGCGAGATCGCCGAGGGCGTGACGTGCAGCGCGCGGGCCGCGCGGTCGAAGCTGCCCTCGCGCACCACGGCGGCCAGGGCATGGAGGGCGGCGTAGTCCAGCATAGATGTAGTTTTGCTTAATCGGATGAAGGAAAGACAGTTTGCCTTCATTGCCTGATGCAGGCAATCTCGGCGCATGTCTTCCCTCTCTCTTGCCCAGATCCTTCCCGTGTTCGTCCAGGGGCTGCTGCTCAGCCTGGGGCTGATCGTCGCCATCGGCGCGCAGAACGCCTTTGTGCTGCGCCAGGGCCTGCGGCGCGAGCACGTGGCCCCGGTGGTGGCGTTCTGCGCGCTGGCCGACGCGGTGCTGATCACCGCCGGCGTGCTGGGCATGGCGCAGGCGCTGGGCCGCCACCCCGCGCTGGCCCAGGCCATGGCGCTGGCGGGCGCGGCCTTTCTGGCCTGGTACGGCTGGCAGGCGCTGCAGCGCGCGCGGCACGCCAGCCAGTTGCGGGCGGCCGACGGCGGCGCGGGCCTGAGCCGCGGCGCCGCGCTGGCGCAGGCGGCGGCCTTCACCCTGCTCAACCCGCACGTGTACCTCGACACGGTGCTGCTGGTCGGCAGCATCGGCGCGCAACAGCCGGCCGGCCTGCAGGGCTGGTTCATCGCCGGTTCCAGCATCGCCAGCCTGGGCTGGTTCACCGCGCTGGGCTTTGGCGCGCGCTGGCTGGCCCCCCTGTTCGCCCGGCCCCGCGCCTGGCAGGTGCTCGACGCCCTGATCGGCCTGACCATGTGGGTGCTGACGGCCATGCTGCTGCGCCTGGCAATGAACGGCGCCTGAGGTCCCACCATGTACCTGCCCCCCTACCACCGGCTGGACGACCGCGACGCGCTGCACGCTCTCATCGATGCCCATGCGCTGGGCACCTGGGTGTGCCGGAGCGCGGACGGCCTGATCGCCAACCACATCCCGTTCGTGCTGGACCGCCACGCGGGGCCGAACGGCACGCTGCTGGGCCACGTGGCGCGGGCCAACCCGGTCTGGCGGCAATGGGACGCCACCGCCGAGTCGGTGGTCAGCTTTCTCGGGCCGCAGGCCTACATCACGCCGGGCTGGTACCCGGGCAAGGCCGAACACGGGCGCGTCGTGCCGACCTGGAACTACGCGGCGGCCCATGTGCACGGCGTGGCGCAGGTGATCGAGGACGGCGACCGCCTGCTCGACCTGCTGACACGGCTGACCGATGCCCAGGAAACCGGGCACCCGAGCCCGTGGCGCGTGGCCGACGCGCCGCCGGACTTCGTGGCCCGCCTGATGCGCGGCATCGTCGGCATTCAGATCCCGATCCGCCACATCGAAGGCCGGCTCAAGGCCAGCCAGGACGAGGCGCCCGCCGACCGGCGGGGCACCGTAGACGGCCTGCACGCCCGCGGCCGCGACGCCGACCACGCGGTGGCCGATCTGGTAGAACAAGCCTTGCGCACCCACCCCTGAACCGCCATGTACCGCCCCACCCACTTTGAAGAAAACCGCCCCGAGGTGCTGCACGCGCTGATGCAGGCGCACCCGCTGGCCCAGCTAGTCACGCACGGCGCCGACGGGCTGGACGCCAACCCCCTGCCCTTTGAGCTGGACGCCAGCGCCGGCCCGCACGGCACCCTGCGCGCCCACGTGGCCCGCGCCAACCCGGTGTGGCAGCAGGCCGGCGACACCGAGGTGCTGGTGATCTTCCAGGCGGCCCAGGGCTACATCTCGCCCAACTGGTACCCCAGCAAGCCCGAACACCACCGCCACGTGCCGACCTGGAACTACGCCGTGGTGCACGCGCACGGCGTGCTGCGCGTGCGCGACGATGAACGCTTCGTGCGCGGGCTGGTGGGCCGCCTGACGCGCGAACACGAACGCCGCGCGCAGCAAGAGCGGCCCTGGCGCATGGGCGATTCGGCGCCCGAGTTCATCAACGGCCTGCTGCAGGTGATCGTCGGCCTCGAAATCGAAATCACCCGCCTGACGGGCAAGTTCAAGCTGGGTCAGAACCGCGAGGCACGCGACCTGGAAGGCGCCGCCACCGGGCTGGACGGGCTGGGGCAGCACGACCTGGCGCTGGCCATGCGCAACGCCGCCCCCAGGCAGGGGAACTGACGGTCCCGAACGCGTCTGTGCCGGCGCCCGCCCATCGGCCCCAGCCCCGACAATCACCGGGTGAAAACCCGCCACTTTGCCCAGCTCGTGGGCCTGTCCGCGCTCTGGGGCGCCTCCTTCCTGTTCCTGCGCATCGCCAGCCCGCTGCTGGGGCCGACGGTGATGGCCACCAGCCGCGTGCTGCTGGCCACGCTGACGCTGGCCGCCCTGATGGGCCTGCTGCGCGAACCCTGGCCCTGGCGCCACTGGCGCGAACTGCTCCGCCTGGGCCTCTTGGCGCTGGCCGCGCCCTTCCTGCTCCACGCCTGGGCCGCGCTGCGCCTGCCCGCCGGCTACAGCGCCCTGCTCAACACCACGGTGGTGCTGTTCGGCACGCTGGCATCGGCCTGGCACGGGCAGGACACGCTGAGCGCGCGCAAGCTGGTCGGCTGCGCCATCGGTTTCGCGGGGGTGGCGCTGATCCTGCAGCTGGGACCGGTGGAGCCGACCGCGGCCAACCTGCTGGCCGCCCTGGCCTGCATCGCGGCGGCGGCCTGCTACGGCGTGTCCACCCCGCTGATGAAGAAGGCCACCGAACACATGCAGCCGCTGGCGATTGCCACCGGCATCAGCGCCGCGGCCTTCGTGATGCTGCTGCCCGCCGGGCTGTGGGGGCTGCCGCAGGCGAACTTCACGCCCATGGCCATGGTCGCCGTGCTGATCATGGGCGTGTTCACCTCGGGCCTGGCCTACTGGCTGAACCTGCGCATCATCCGCCACATCTCGCCGGTGGCGGCCACCAGCCCGGCCTTCCTGATCCCGGTGTTCGGCGTGACCTGGGGCCACCTCTTCCTGGGCGAATCGCTCTCGCCCGGCATCTTTGCCGGCGGCGCGCTGGTGCTGCTGGCGACCGCGCTGGTGACCGGCTTCAACCCCTGGCGCCGCACCGGGGTGGAATCGCCGCCCTGAGGCCGTCGATCGCGCTACAGCGGGCGGCGCCGCGGCCGATACAGGCAGTGAACCCCGGTCATCTGGGCCGGACCCTGGAGCCGCCATGCCTGTTTCACTGCCCACCGGCGCATCGGCCACCGCCATCGGCCTGAGTGGCCTGCGCGCCGCCCAGACGCGGCTGGACACCACCGCTCACAACGTGGCCAACGCGCAGACGCCGGGTTTTCGCCGCCACGCCGTGCAGCAGACGGCCGTGCCGGTAACCGCTGGCGTTCAGACCCAGGTGGTGCGCGAAGACCAGGAACAGACCGGCGACCTGGACCACCTGGCCGAAGACCTGGTGGAGCAGCGCATGGCGCTCTACAGCTTCGCGGCCAACCTCAAGACCATCGAAACCGAAGACAGGATGCTCGGCAGCCTGCTGGACCGGCAGGCCTGATCGGGCCGCTCAGTCGCCGCCGGGAAAGTCGTAGTCGTCGTCCACCGCGCGGCCGGCCATGTAGGGCAGCATGCGCGCCAGGAAGGTCTCGCCCATCCAGCGGCGCACGGCGGCGTCCTGCAGGTGGGGACCGCCGTCCAGCGTCAGCGCGCAGAAGTGGCCGATGCCGTCGTCCAGCGTCAGGCCCGTGGGCAGCGGCGGCGGGCACAGCACGCTGCCGTCGGGCTGGGTGCTGATCTCCAGCTGCCAGGCGTTCATGAAGCGGTGGAAATAGCCCACCGTGCCCTTGCGCCAGACCTCGGCCAGGTACACGTTCCAGGAGCCGTGGCCTTCGACCACAAACCCCCAGTCGAATTCGTACACCGCCTGCGGCGGGTCACCGAACACCCCGATCTGCTGCACGTCCTCGCGCGCCGCAAATTCGGCGAACAGCGGCCCTGGCCCGCTGGGCTGGGCCGCCACGAAGCGCTGGATGTCGTCGGTGTCGAAGCCGAACAGCGGGTCCGGGTCGGCCATCGGGCGCTTGACCCGGTTGATCAGGCGCGAGGTCGCGTCCACGCTCTTTTGCGCCTGGATGCACTGGTCCATGAAGGTCTTGCGCCCCTCGGGCGTGGCCAGCTGCTCCAGCGTGGCGTCAAAGGCGCGGTCGTCTTTGAGATGGCCGTCTTCGCGGAAGCGCAGCACGATGTCCAGCATCGCGTTGCGGGTGATGTGCTCCAGGGTGTAGGCCATCTCGCCGCCCTCGAAGTCGGTCATCGAGCGCTGGATCCAGGCCATGGTTTCCTGGTGCGACAGGCCCTGGGGCGCGCGCGGCATGTCATTGAACAAGGCCCGCAGGGCCTTCACCGTGTCCAGATCGCTGGCCATGGGGCCTCCGTGTTGGGTTCCAAGAGAAGAAACATCGCAGTCATTGTGCCGCGGTGGTGGCACGGTCGCGCGACGGCGCAACGGGCCCTGTGCAGGGCTTCACGGTCTCGGGCATGGTGTCGTTCGGGCACAAAAGGGAACTTGAGTAGTACCTTTTCGTCACTTCGACCGAAATCTTGAGCGCCGGGACGCCCGGGCGGCGGAACTGGCAGAATCGCCGGCCCTGCGCACGCTGCCCGTGCGCCCTCCCCGCGCCCGCCGGGCGCTCCTGTTTCCGCATCCCATGTCCCTCTCTCCCGCCGGCACGCTCGGCATCGACTTCGGCACCTCCAATTCCGCCATGGCCTGGGCCGGCCCGCAGGGCCCGGCGCGGCTGATCCCGCTCGAAGGCACGGCGGTGGCCATGCCCACCGCCGTGTTCTTCAACGCCGAAGACCAGCGCACCCACTTCGGCCGCGACGCCATGACCCAGTACCTGGCCGGCACCGAAGGCCGGCTGATGCGCTCGCTCAAGAGCCTGCTGGGCAGTTCGCTCATTCTGGAAAGCACGGTCGTCAACCACCGGCAGATGCGCTTCCTGGACATCATCGCCACCTTTCTGGCCGAGCTGCGCAGCCGCGCCACCCTGGCCCTGGGCCACGCGCCCGAACGCGTGGTGATGGGCCGGCCGGTGCACTTCGTGGACGAAGACGCCGCGCGCGACGCGCAGGCCCAGCAGTCGCTGCTGGAAGCCGCGCAGGCCGTGGGCTTCAAGGACATCCGCTTCCAGTTCGAACCGATCGCCGCCGCGCTGGACTACGAGCAGCGGCTGGACCGGGAAGCCCTGGTGCTGGTGGTGGACCTGGGCGGCGGCACTTCCGACTTCACCGTGGTGCGGCTGGGGCCGCAGCGCATGGCGCAGGCCGACCGCAGCGCCGACGTGCTGGCCACCACCGGCGTGCACATCGGCGGCACCGACTTCGACCGCCAGCTCAGCCTGGAACGCGTGATGCCGCTGCTGGGCTTTCGCCACACCGGCCCGCAACAGCGCGAAGTGCCCAGCCGCGTGTTCTTCGACCTGTCCACCTGGCACCTGATCCACTGGCAGTACCAGCCGCGCGCCATTGCGCAGGCGCAGGCGCTGCGCACCAACTACAGCGACCCGCTGCTGCACCAGCGGCTGATGCGCGTGCTGCAGGACAAGCAGGGCCACCACATCGCGCACGAGGTGGAGCAGGCCAAGATCCGCGCCTCGGTGCAGGACGCCGACACCGCCGTGGACCTGGACGTGGTCGAGGCCGGCTTGGCCGCCGCCCTGGGCCCGGCCGCGCTGCACGAGCACCTGGACGCGCTGCTGGAGCGCACCGTGGCCTGCGCCGGCGAATGCGTGTTGCGCGCCGGCCTCACGCCCGCGGCGCTGGACGCGATCTACCTGACCGGCGGTTCGTCGGCGCTGCGCCCCTTCCAGCAGGCGCTGCGCGCGGCCTTCCCCACCGTGCCGCTGGTCGAGGGTGACCTCTTCAGTGGCGTGGCTGCGGGCCTGCCCTACAGCAGGACCTGATTCAGGGGCGGTGTTCGAGCGTGCGCAGGCGCCACGCGCAGCCAGTGGCGACCACCGCACAAGCAGCCGACAGCCAGAACACGCTGGCCAGGCCGAAAGCGGACGACAGCAGCCCGCCGCCCAGCCCGCCGATCACACCAGGCAGGCCGTAGCCGATCACGGTGTAGAGCGCCTGGCCACGCCCGCGCAGACGGCCCGGGAAGTGGTGCGAGATCAGCGCGATGCACACCGTGTGGTGCGCCGCGAAGGTGATGGCGTGCAGGCACTGCGCCGCCAGCAGCAGCGGCCAGACCTGCGGCAGCCCGGCGGTGAGCGCCATGCGCAGCGCCATGAGCGCCGCGGCCAGCACCAGCCAGCCGGTCAGGCTGAGTCTCGGCAGCCAGCGGCCCTGGGTGAAGAACCAGCCGATCTCGATCAGCACCGACACCGCCCAGAGCAGACCGATCCGCGTCTTGCTGTAGCCCAGGCTGTCCAGGTAGAGCGAGAAAAAGACGTAGATGAAGATGTGCGCGAGGATGTGGAAGAACACCGCCGCGAAGAACCAGCGCACCGGCGGCTGCCGCAGCAGCGGCCAGATGGCGGGGTGGTCGGTGTCGTGGTGCGCGGCCTCCTTGTGGTCGGGCAACCACCAGACGCTGGCCACCACCGCGATCAGCGTCACCAGGGTCCAGGCCGGGAAGTGGCCCAGGCCGAACTGTTCGAACCACCAGCCGGCCACCATCACCGTGATCAGAAAGCCCAGCGAGCCCCAGAGCCGCACGCGGCCATAACGCTTTGCGTCGAACGCGCCGCCCTGGCTGACCAGGTGCGCCAGCGCCGCCTCGCTCATGGGCATCATGGCGCTGGTGTGGGTGAACATGAGCAGCAGCACCCCGAACAGCGCCACCGGGCCGAGCGGGAACCACAGCGCCAGCGAGAAGATGAGCGCCGCCGTGGCGCCGTAGCGCAGCAGCTTGACGCGCTCGCCCGTGCGATCCGACAGCGTGCCCCAGGCGTAGGGCGCGAACAGGCGCGTGGCCGACTGCACCGAGGTCAGCACACTGATGGCGAACAGGCCGAACCCCAGGTCTTTCAGCCAGAGCGGCAGGTAGGGGTTGAAGAAACCGATGTGCGCGAAGTAGCTCGCGGACAGGGCGGCGAAGGGCAACAGCTGCTTGCGCTGGCTCACAGCCCACCCCGTTCGCCCTGAGCTTGTCGAAGGGCTCGCGAGGGCTTCGACAGGCTCAGCCCGAACGGAAAAACCATCACGCGCGCGATGCGGCAGCGATGTCCGGGGTGTCGACGCGAACGTCACCACACTGCGCACGGTGGCGCAGTGCGTGGTCCATCACCACCAGGGCCAGCAGCGCTTCCATGATGGGCGCGGCGCGGATGCCCACGCAAGGGTCGTGGCGGCCCTTGGTGATCACTTCGGTCGGCGCACCCGCCACGTCGATGGAGTCGCGCGGAATGAGGATGGAGCTGGTGGGCTTGATGGCCACCGACACGTCCAGGTCCTGCCCGGTGCTGATGCCGCCCAGCACGCCGCCGGACTTGTTGCCAACGAAGCCGCCCGGGGTGAGCGAATCGCCGTGGGTGGAACCCTTGTCGGCCACCGAGGCAAAGCCGGCGCCGATCTCCACGCCCTTGACGGCGTTCAGGCCCATCATGGCGTAGGCGATGTCGGCGTCGAGCTTGTCGTACAGCGGCTGGCCCAGGCCGACGGGCATGTTCTGCGCCACCACGCGCAGGCGCGCGCCACACGAATCGCCGCTCTTGCGCAGCGCGTTCATGTAGTCCTCCAGCGCCGACACGTCGGCCACCGGGGCGAAGAACGGGTTGTTGGGCACGTGGTCCCAGCTCTCGAAGCCGACCGGCACTTCGCCGATCTGCGTCATGCAGGCGTGGAAGGTGGTGCCGAACTTTTCCTTGAGCCACTTCTTGGCCACCGCGCCGGCCGCCACCGTGGGCGCGGTCAGGCGGGCCGAGCTGCGGCCACCGCCGCGCGGGTCGCGCACACCGTACTTCTGCCAGTAGGCGTAGTCGGCGTGGCCGGGGCGGAAGCTCTGCAGGATGTTGCCGTAGTCCTTGCTGCGCTGGTCGGTGTTGCGGATCAGCAGGGCGATGGGCGTGCCGGTGGTCTGGCCTTCGTACACGCCGCTGAGGATTTCCACCGCATCGGGTTCGTTGCGCTGGGTCACGAACTTGCTGGTGCCGGGGCGGCGGCGGTCCAGGTCGTGCTGGATGTCGGCTTCGGTCAGCGCCATGCCCGGCGGGCAGCCGTCGATCACGCAGCCGATGGCCGGGCCATGGGATTCACCGAAGTTGGTGACGCAAAACAGGGTGCCGAAGGTGTTGCCGCTCATAGGGGAAGGATTATCGCCGAGGCCCTTTTCCAGTCGGTCCGGCCCCGCTTCAAGTTCGGCGCTCGCCAGCCGATAGACCCGCAGGGATTGCTCCATCCAACCCGCGCCCCGTTCCACGTCCCGCCACCAAGATCACCGCCATGCCCCTGCGCCGCCTGACCGCCTCCGCCCTGCTCTGCCTTGCCGTTCCCGCTGCATGGGCCCAGCCGGTGGCCGGCACCCAGCCTTCCCGGTCGATTGCCGGCCAGTACATCGTCGTGTTCCGCGACAACGTCGCCAACGCGCCCACCCTGGGCCGCCAGCTGGCCACCCAGGCCGGTGGTCAGTTCCTGCACGGCTACAGCCACACCATCAAGGGTTTTGCGCTGCGCCTGCCCGCGCGGGCCGCCAGTGCGGCTGTGGCCGCCCTGCAGAAAAATCCCAACGTGGCCTATGTCGAATCCGACGCCACGGTGTCGATGAACGAGAGCCTCACCAGCCCGCCGCTGGCCCAGAACAGCGCGACCTGGGGCCTGGACCGCATCGACCAGGTCGACCGTCCGCTGAGCAGCCAGTACCTCTACCAGTACCAGGGCGCCGGCGTCTACGCCTTCGTGCTGGACACCGGCATCCTGGCCACCCACCAGGACTTCGGCGGACGGGTGCAGCCCGGCACCGGCTTCATCAGCGACGGCAAGGGCAGCACCGACTGCAACGGCCACGGCACCCATGTGGCCGGCACCATCGGCGGCAGCCAGTGGGGCGTGGCCAAGGGCGTGACCCTGGTGCCGGTGCGGGTGCTCGACTGCGCCGGCAGCGGCAGCTGGAGCGGCGTCATCGCCGGCCTCGACTGGGTCGCATCCCAGACGGCCATGCGCCCGGCCGTGGCCAACCTCTCGCTCGGCGGCGCCAAGTCCAGCTCGGTCAACGCAGCCGTCGCGGCCGCGGTCGGCAAGGGCGTGACCATGGTCGTGGCCGCGGGCAATTCGAACGCCGATGCCTGCAACACTTCGCCCGCCTCCGAACCCTCGGCCATCACGGTGGGCGCGACCACCAGCGCCGACGCCCGGGCCAGTTATTCCAACTTCGGCAGCTGCCTGGACCTCTTCGCGCCCGGCTCGTCCATCACCTCGGCCTGGTACACCGGCACCGCCGCGACGCAGACCATCAGCGGCACCTCGATGGCCTCGCCGCACGTCGCGGGTGTGGCCGCACTGGCCCTGGCCGCCAACCCGGCCAGCACGCCGGACATGGTGACCCGCTTCCTGACCGACAACGCTTCGCTGAACAAGGTCGGCACCGCCGGCACCGGATCGCCCAACCGCCTGGTGTTCTCGCTGGCCGCCGGCGCCCCCCAGGCCCCGGTGATCCGCACCGTGTCGGTGGCGTCGATCGCGGGCAGCACCGCACTCTCGGGCCGCAACAACTGGATCGCCTATGCCCAGGTTGGCATTCGCGACCTGCAGGGCAGCCCGGTGGCCGGCGCCACGGTGACGGGTTCGTTCGCGCCCGGCGGCGGCAGTGCCTGCGTCACCGGCAGCACGGGCAGCTGCAAGCTGGCGAGCAGCACCCTGTCCAAGGCCAAGGTGGCCTTCACGGATTTCACGGTGAACGGCGTTGCCGGAACGGCGCTGGTGTACGACGCCAACCAGAACAGCGCCACCCGCCTGCGCATCGCCCGGCCCTGACGGCCCCGTGCCGGTGCGTCCGGCCCGTGGAACGCTTCCTGCATCGGTGAAGGCGCAGCCATTTCGCTGCCCCAAACCCGAAAGGAGCGCACCATGCTGGACAAGACAGGCACCCTCTTCTCGCACGTCAAACCCTCGGACACCTCATTTCAGGGCGGCGGTCTGCGCGACTTCTTTCTCTACCGCGACCTGGGGGTGGCGCAGGCGACGCACGGCAAAGTGGTGGCGCACCTGGTCAAGGCCAACCGGCCGCCCGAGAGCAGCGGCGGCACCGGCTGGCATCGGCACGAGGCGGATTTCCAGATCGTCATCATGACCAAGGGCTGGGCCAAGTTCATGTACGAAGACCAGGTCACCCACGTGGAAGCCGGCGACGTGGTGCACCAGCGCCCGGGCATCCGCCACTACCTGTTCGACTACTCGCCCGACATGGAGTACCTGGAAATCGTCTCCCCGGCCGACTTCAAGACCGTGGATGTGGACCCGGTCTGCAGCATCCCGGAACCGACGCCCTGGTCCGAGCCATAAAGAAAAGCCAGTGAGCCCCCGGCGCGACGTGCCTGCATCCAGAGGCGCCGCGGAACTGGCTTTGCCAGGCCGCAGGCGCCGCCCCCTTGAGGGGGTCGCGCGCAGCGCGGCGGGGGTGGGCTAAAACTCCGCGTCGAGTTCGTCGATCTCGTCCGGCTCGGCCTCTGCCGCCGTCACCCACGCCTGCATCGCCGGCAGCGCCATGATGTGTTCGCAATAGGCCACGCAGGCGGCGTCCAGCGGCACGTCGTAGGTGATGAAGCGCGTGACCACCGGCGCAAACATCGCGTCGGCAATGCAGGGCTTGTCACCGAACAGGTACGGGCCGCCGTAGGTCGCCAGGCATTCGTTCCAGATGGTCTCGATGCGCTCAATGTCCGTCTGCGCGCGCGACCAGACCTTGAAGCCCGGGAAGTGCGCCTTGATGTTCATGGGCAGCGAGCCGCGCAGTGCCGAGAAGCCCGAGTGCATCTCGCCACAGATGGCGCGGCAATGGGCCCGCGCCTTGCGGTCGGCCGGCAGCAGCCCGGCCTTGGGCTTGATCTCGTGGAGGTATTCGCCAATCGCCAGCGTGTCCCAGACGTGCACGCCGTCGTGGTCCAGCGAGGGCACGCGCATGGAGGCCGACAGCAGCAGCATCTCGGCCTTCATGGCCGGATCGTCGGGCGAGATCACGTGTTCCGTGAAGTCCAGTTTGGCCAGCTTGCACATGAGCCAGCCGCGCAAAGCCCAGGCGCCGTAGTTCTTGCTGCTGATCGTGAGTACCGCTTTGGCCATGTGTCGCTCCTCGTGGTGGCACAGGCGCAGCAATCCCTGTGCCACAGCCGTGGGGCCCGGATGCACCGCAAGGGTGCGGTACCGCCTGGCCCGGGAATTGCCTCGACTGCGGTACCTCACGAGGAAACGACACCATGCTGTATCAGGCCTACCAGTTCCAGTCCGACCTGATCTCCCCGCTGCGCCTGGGCGCCCAGTCCCTGAGCGCCTCGCTCTGGTTCCAGAAGACCGAGCGCACCGTCGTGCGCAAAGTGGCGGCCGCCTGCGATGTGCTCTCGCGCCTGCGGCTCACGCACACGCGTCCGCCCTACAACATCCATTCGGTGGTGGTGGACGGGCGCGAGGTGCCGGTGGTTGAAGAAACCGTGCTCACCCTGCCGTTTGGCACCTTGCTGCGCTTTCGCAAGGCCGACACCACCCTGCCGGCACAACCCAGGGTGCTGCTGGCCGCGCCGCTCTCGGGCCATTTCGCCACGCTGCTGCGCGAGACCGCCAAGACGCTGCTGCAGGACCACGAGGTCTACATCACCGACTGGCACAACGCGCGCGACGTGTCGCTGGTGCACGGCGGCTTCGGCCTGGACGACTACATCGGCTACCTGATCCGCTTCACCGAAGCAGTGGGCGAAGGCAGCCACATGGTGGCGGTGTGCCAGCCCTGTGTGGCCGCGCTGGCGGCCACGGCGATCATGGCCGAAGACGACCACCCGGCCCAGCCGCGCAGCCTCACGCTCATGGCCGGTCCGGTGGACTGCCGCGTCAACCCCACCGAGGTCAACAAGCTCGCCACCAGCCAACCCATCGACTGGTTCGAGAACCACCTGATCAGCCCGGTGCCGCTGCCGCACGCCGGTTTCATGCGCCGCGTCTACCCCGGCTTCGTGCAGCTCAGCGCCTTCGTGAGCATGAACCCGGAACGCCACCAGCAGTCGTTCGTGCACCTGTACGAGCACCTGGAACACGGCCGGCTGGAGGAAGCCGCCACCATCCAGAACTTCTACGAGGAGTACCTCGCGGTCAACGACCTGCCGGCCGAGTTCTACCTGGAGACGGTGGAAAAGGTGTTCCAGACCTACGACCTGCCGCGCGGCGTGCTGACCTACCGGGGCCGCACGGTGAACCCGGCGGCCATCCGCCGCACCGCGCTGATGACGGTCGAAGGCGAGCGCGACGACATCTGCTCGGTCGGCCAGACGGTGGCCGCGCAGGACCTGTGCACCAACGTGCGCCCCTACCTCAAGACCCACCACATCCAGACCGGCGTGGGCCACTACGGCGTGTTCAGCGGCCGCAAGTGGAACCAGCAGATCTACCCGCGGGTGCGCGACCATGTGCACGGCAGCGTGTGATCCCCCGCGCCGCCCTGCGCGCGGCATCCCCGTACCCTGCATCTGCACCAACAAAAACGCCCCGACTGGCGGGGCGTTTTTGTTGGGAGCAACCGGCGTTCAGGGGAAGTTCGGCTCGGCCTTGCCGGTCTCTTCTTCGGGCCAGTCGCGGATGTAGGCCTTGAGCATCTTGTTCTCGAAGTTCTGGCTGTCCACCACCGCCTTGGCCACGTCGTAGAAGCTGATCACGCCCATCAGCATCTTGGCGTCCATCACCGGCATGTAGCGGGTGTGGCGTTCCAGCATGAGGGGGCGCACCTGTTCGAGTTCGGTTTCCGGTGTGCAGCTCATGGGGTGGTCGTCCATCACGCTGCGCACGGTGTTGCGGCCGACGCTGCCGCCGTTGCGGGCCACGGTGTGCAGCACCTCGCGGAAGGTGAGCATGCCCACCAGTTCGCCGTGTTCCATCACCGCCAGCGAGCCGATGTCGAACTGGGCCATGACGTCCACGGCCTTGGTCAGGGGTTCGTCGGGGGAGACGGTGTAGAGCGTGCCGCCCTTGACACGCAGGATGTCGCTGACTCGCATGGCTGTTCTCCTCGGATTCGTCGAGTGGTCTGTGGGATGTCGCCAGTGCTCTGGCGTTCGGTCACTATAGCCCACAATAATCGCCAAAACCACTGGAGACCCACGCATGCCCGGCTACTCGGACCCCGGCTTCGACACCCTGGCGCTGCACGCCGGCGCCACCCCCGACGCGACCGGCGCCCGCGCCGTGCCCATCCACCTGACGACCTCGTTCGTCTTCGAATCCAGCGACCACGCCGCCGCCCTGTTCAACCTCGAACGCGCCGGCCACGTCTACAGCCGCATCAGCAACCCGACCAACGCGGTGTTCGAGCAGCGCATGGCGGCGCTCGAAGGCGGCATCGGCGCGATTTCGGTCGCCAGCGGCCAGGCCGCGCTGCACCTCTCGATCGCCACGCTCATGGGCGCGGGCTCGCACATCGTCGCCAGCACCGCGCTGTACGGCGGCAGCCAGAACCTGCTGCACTACACGCTGCGCCGTTTCGGCATCGAGACCACCTTCGTGAAGCCGGGCGACATCGACGGCTGGAAGGCCGCCGTGCGGCCCAACACCAAGCTGTTCTTCGGCGAGACCGTGGGCAACCCGGGCCTGGACGTGCTGGACATGCCGACCGTCGCGCAGATCGCACACGAGGCGAAAGTGCCGCTGCTGGTGGACAGCACGCTGACCACGCCCTACCTGGTCAAACCCTTCGAGCTGGGTGCCGATCTGGTCTACCACTCGGCCACCAAGTTCCTGAGCGGCCACGGCACCGTGATCGGCGGCGTGGTGGTCGATGCCGGCAGCTTCGACTGGGACGCTTCGGGCAAATTCCCCGAACTGACCGAACCCTACGACGGTTTCCACGGCATGACCTTCAGCGAAGAAAGCACCGTCGGCGCCTTCCTGCTGCGCGCGCGCCGCGAGGGCCTGCGCGACTTCGGCGCCTGCCTGAGCCCGCACAGCGCCTGGCTGATCCTGCAGGGGCTGGAGACCCTGTCGCTGCGCATGGACCGCCACATGGGCAACACCGAGAAGGTGGTGCAGTTCCTGGCCAGCCAGCCGCTGGTGGGCCGCGTCGGCCACCCGCTGCTCGACTCGCACCCCAGCCACGCGCTGGCGAACAAGCTGCTCAAACACGGCGCCAGAGGCGCCGGCTCGGTGTTCAGCTTCGACATCAAAGGCTCGCGCGCACAGGGCAAGGCCTTCATCGAAGCGCTCAAGCTTTTCAGCCACCTGGCCAACGTGGGCGACTGCCGCTCGCTGGTGATCCACCCGGCCAGCACCACCCACTTCCGCATGAGCGACGAGGCGCTGGCCGGCGCCGGCATCGGCCCCGGCACGATCCGTCTGTCCATCGGACTGGAAGACCCGGACGACCTGATCGACGATCTGAAGCGCGCGCTGAAAGCCGCAGAAAAGGCAGGTGCCTGATGTACCTCGACGTTCAAGGCGCCAAGACCTACTGCTACACCGGCGGCAAGGCCTTTGACCCGGCCAAGCCCACCGTCGTCTTCATCCACGGCGTGCTCCACGACCACAGCGTCTGGATCCTGCAGAGCCGCTACCTGGCGAACCACGGCTTCAACGTGCTGGCGGTGGACCTGCCCGGCCACTGCCGGAGCGAGGGCGAAGCGCCGTCGACCGTTGAAGAGGCGGCCGACTTCGTCGCCGCCCTGCTCGACGCCGCCGGCGTGCAGAAGGCCGCCCTGGTCGGCCACAGCTGGGGCTCGCTGATCACCATGGAAGCGGCGGCACGCCTGAAGGACCGCGTGACCCACGCGGTGCTGGTCGGCACCGCCTTCCCGATGAAGGTCTCACCCGCGCTGATCGAGGCCGCGCTGAACGCGCCCGAAGTCGGCATGAAGATGATCAACGTGTTCAGCCGCAGCACGCTCGCCGCACCGCCCTCGGCGCTCGGGCCCGGCACCTGGGTCTACGGATCCAGCCTGGCGTTGAACCGGCGGGTGCTGCGCAGCAACCCCAAGGTCAACGTGTTCCACCGCGGCTTCGTGGCCTGCGACCGCTACACCGGCGGCGAAGCGGCCATGGCCGCGCTCACCTGCCCGGTGCTGTTCCTGCTGGGCGGCCAGGACCAGATGACCCAGCCCAAAGCGGCGCAGGGCCTGGTCCAGGCGGCAAAGGCGGCGGGCAAGACCGTGCAGGTGGTCACGCTGCCTGTAGGCCATCACCAGATGACCGAGACCCCCGACGCCACCCTGTTCGCGATCCGCGACTTCCTCAGTCGCTGAAACCAGCTGGGCGCCGGCTCGACCAGGGGGGTGAGCTGGTACTCGCTGTAATGCTCCTGCGGCGTGTTCGCGGGCTCGGCGTCGGCGCCGACCACCACCCAGTCCTGCAACAGGTCGACCACCGCGCCCGGGCCGAGGAACAGGTCCTGCGCCACGTGGGGCTGCGTCAGCCAGAGCCGGCCGCGGACCACGCGCAGCCGCATGCCGGCGCTGGCGTTGATCACGCGGGTCTGCCGGGGCCACAGGCGGGTGGGAAGGGGCGGGGTGGTGTGCATGGCGAACCTTTCGTGCGGACCAATGAAATCAGTGGCTCCACTGTCGGGATTTCCCCGCCCGCGCGACAGACACACAGGCGCCCCAGTTCGGACGTGCAAGGCCCCACAGGCGCCCATCTGTGTGCCCGGTTTGGCGGCCATCTGTACCGGTCCTGGCGTGTCGGTCCGGCCGGGCGCCGGGCAGGCGCTCGGTTAGCATGGAAGCGCCATGTCCGAGCCGCCCCAGCCCTCCGTGCTGCGCCCGGTCCCACCGGTGCCGCCGCCCCCCGAACCCGCCCCGCCGCTGTACCAGCGGATCGCGCAGGCACTGGCGCAGCTGATCCACGGCGGCAGCCTCAAGGCCGGGCAGCGCCTGCCCTCGGTGCGCGAGACGGCACTGACCCACGGGGTCTCGATTTCCACCGCCATGCAGGCCTACCGCCAGCTCGAAGAACAGGGCCTGGCGCAGGCACGGCCCAAGGCGGGTTACTTCGTGCGGCGGCCGCAGCGCATCGCCCAGCCGGGTCTGAGCGCGCCGCCGCAGCGCAGCTTCCTGGTCGAACGCCAGACGCGATCCGAAGGCTTTGCCATGCTGCACCAGCCCGGCGACCGCGCCAGCTTCGGCGGCTTCTCGCCCGAGCGCAGCACGCTGTTTGACGAAGAGCGGCTGCGCGTGGCCATCGGCCGCGCCTCGCGGGTGCACCGCCACAGCCTGACCGAATACAACAAGGCCGACCCCGGCCGCCCCGCGCTGCGCCAGGCCGTGGCCCGGCGCGCGCTGCACCTGGGCTGCGCGCTGGACGCGGCCGACATCGTGATCACCGCCAGCTGCACCCAGGCGGTGCATCTGTGCCTGCGCGCGGTGACGCAGCCGGGCGACGTGGTGGCGCTGGAATCGCCCACCTTCTTCGGCTACCTCGACCTGATCGAGTCGCTGGGTCTGCGCGTGCTGGAGATACCGACGCATCCGGCCACCGGCCTCTCGCTGCCGGCGCTCGAACTGGCGCTGGACACGCAGCCGGTCAAGGCCGTGCTGGCCGCGCCCACGCTGTCCAACCCGCTGGGTTCGGTGATGCCGCTGGCGGCCAAACAGAAGCTGGTCAGGCTGCTGGCGCAGCGCGGCGTGCCGCTGATCGAGGACGTGGTGTTCAACGACCTGCTGGCCGGCGACGAGCGCCGCAAGGCCGCCAAGGCCTTCGACACCGACGGCCACGTGATGGTCTGCGGTTCGTTCGCCAAGACGCTCACGCCGGGCATCCGCCTGGGCTGGGTCGAGGCCGGGCGCTGGCGCGACAGCGTGGCCTCCAGCAAACGGCTGCAGGGCGCGGCCACCCCCGTGGTGCTGGAAGAAGCGCTGGCCGACCTGCTGACCCAGGGCAGTTACGAGGCCCACCTGCGCCGGCTCACCACTTACATGAACCAGCGCCGCAACGAGGCGCGGCGACTGATCGCGCACCACTTTCCCGCCGGCACGCGCGTCAGCAACCCGCCGTCGGGCGACACGCTGTGGCTGGAGCTGGAACCCGGCTTTTCCAGCATGGAACTGTTCCGCCGCTGCGCCGCCGAAGGCATCACCTTCGGTCCGGGTGAGTTCTTCACCGCCACCGACCGCTACCGCCACTGCCTGCGGCTGAACTTCTCCGGCGCCTGGAACACGCTGCACATGCAGGCGCTGGCCCGCATCGGCGAGATCGCGCGCGAGATGACGCAGGAAAACCCCGAGAAGAAGCGCGCCTGAGACCGGTCAGCGCACGCACTGCATCAGCGGTGTGCTCTGGGTGGTTTCGAGTTTTCCACTGCTGATCACGCAGGCCATACCGCCGCACACGCAGTGCACCACGTCCATCGACAGACCGGGCACCCGCGTCGGCGCCGAACACTGGCAGGCCGGTGGCGCGGCCAAGATGCCCTGCGCTTCGGCCGGGCGGACCTGCATGAACACGGCACCCGCCAGCGCGGCCGCGACCAGACACAACACGACGGCGGCGCGCCCGGCGCCGCGGGAGAAGTTGGGAACCATGGGAACTCCTTCATCCAGGCGCCGACTGCGCCCCGGGTCATGCTACGCCGACCATGCCGCCTGAGCGACCCCATGCCCCCCATGCCGGCGCCACAATGCGCCCATGACCGAGCTGCCGATCACCCCGCCCATGAGCGCCGCGCGGGCGCGCGACATCGTGGCCAGTTTCGACCTGCGCGCCCTGCCCGCCGACTTCCTGGCCAACCCCTTCCCGGTCTACGCCGCGCTGCGCGAGCACGATCCGGTGCGGCGCATGCCCGACGGCTCGCGCTTTCTCACGCGCCACGCCGACCTGATGGCGGTGTACCGCGACGCGGCGCTGTTCAGCTCCGACAAACACGTCGAGTTCGCGCCCAAGTACGGGGTGGACTCGCCGCTGTACGCGCACCACACCACCAGCCTGGTGTTCAACGACCCGCCGCTGCACACGCGGGTGCGCAAACTCATCATGGGCGCGCTCACCCGCCGCGCCATCGCGGACATGGAACCCGGCCTGATCGCCCTGGTGGACCACCTGCTCGATCGCATCGAGGCGCGCGGCGGCGGCGACCTGATCGAGGACTTCGCCGCAGCGATCCCGGTCGAGATCATCGGCAACCTGCTGGGCGTGCCACACGCCGACCGCGGCCCGCTGCGCGACTGGTCGCTGGCCATTCTGGGCGCGCTCGAACCCGTGCCCACGCCCGCGCAGCACGCGGCCGGCAACCGCAGCGTGACCGAGATGCTGGCCTACCTGCGCACGCTGGTGGCCGAACGGCGCCAGGCCCCCGGCGACCCGGAGCACGACGTGCTCACGCGGCTGATCCAGGGCGAGGCCAGCGGCGACCAGCTGAGCGAAGTGGAGTTGCTGCAGAACTGCATCTTCCTGCTCAACGCCGGCCACGAGACCACCACCAACCTGATCGGCAACGGCCTGATCCTGATGCAGGAGTTCCCCGCCCAGCGCGCGCAACTGCTGGCCGACCTGCGTTCCGCTGCCGACGAGGCCGCACGGGAACAGGTGCTGGCACTGGCGGTGGACGAATGCCTGCGCTTCGAATCGTCCAACCAGCTGGGCAACCGGCGCGCGCTCGCACCGGCGCAGATCGGTGGGGTCGCGGTGGCGGCCGGCGACCTCGTGACGCTGTGCATCGGCGCCGCCAACCGGGACCCGGCCGTCTTTGCCGATCCGGAAACCCTGGACCTGCGCCGCGAAGGCAACAAGCACCTCGCGTTCGGCTTCGGCATCCACCAGTGCGCGGGGCTGAGCCTGGCGCGGCTGGAGGGCCGCATCGCCATCGGCCGCTTCCTGCGGCGCTTTCCCGCCTTTGAACTGAGTGCGTCGCCGGTGCGCGGCGGCCGGGCGCGTTTCCGCGGTTTCCTGTCGGCGCCGTTTCGCGCCGGCTGATCAGGGCACCGACGGCGCGGCCAGCGCCTGCGCGACGGTGAGGCTGCGCAGGCCGCTGCCGGCCCAGAACGCCTCGGTGCTGGGGGCGGCCGGCAGCAGCAGCCGCTCGGCCAGCGGGGCCAACGGCAGGTGGGCCGGGTCCTGCAGCAGCACGTAACGCTCGTCCTCTTCGTCCAGCCGGCCCAGCCAGTCCATCGCCACCAGGGCACCCACCGGGTCTTCCAGGTGCAGTGGGTCCACGCGCAGCGTTTGCGCCAGGGCCTCCAGGCTCAGGCCGCGTTGCTGCGCCTCGCGCACCGTCTGCAACTGGGCCAGGGCTTCGAGCGCGAGCTGGAAACGCCAGCCCGGCGAATTGCCACGCCGCTCAATGCCCGCCAGCAGGCTGGGCAGGTAGGCCGCGACCACCGCGCCCAGCAGCACGATGACCCAGGCCAGGTAGAACCACACCAGCAGGATGGGCACGGTGGCGAAGGTGCCATAGACCACCGAATAGGTGGGCACCTTGGCCAGGTACCAGGCCAGTGCGCTCTTGGCCAGCTCCAGCGCGGTGGCGACGAACAGACCGCCCACCAGCGCGTGGCTCCAGCGCACGCGGGTGTTGGGCACGTAGCGGTACAGCGCCGCCAGCCCCACCATCACCAGCGCGAACTGCAGCGCATCGAGCAGGAAGCGCACACCGCCCGGCAGGGCCGCCACCATGCCCTTGGACGCCGACAGCGCGTAGGACGTGACGCTCAGGCTGGCCCCCAGCAACAGCGGCCCCAGCGTCAGCACCGCCCAGTACACCAGGATGCGCTGCGTCAGCGGCCGCGGCGTGCGCACGCGCCAGATGTCGTTGAGCTTGCGGTCGATGGTCAGGATCAGCGCCAGCGCGGTCACCAGCAGGAACAGCGCCCCCACCCAGCCGATCTGCCCGGCCTTGGCGGCGAACTGGTTGAGGTAGCTCAACACCTGCTTGGCGATGTTGTCGGGCACCAGGCTTTCCACCAGCCAGCGCTGCAGCGTGGTCTGCAGCCGCGCGAACATGGGAAAGGCGCTGAAGATGGCCAGCGCCACGGTGAACAGCGGCACCAGCGAGATGGTGGTGGTGAAGGTGAGGCTGGACGCGGTGACGCCCAGGCGGTCTTCGCGGAAGCGCTCGCGCAGCGTCAGCGCCGTGGTGCGCCAAGGGAAGCGGCGCAGGTTCTGCCAGCCGTCGGCCAACACGGTGCGCAGCAGGGTCTGTGCGCCTTGCAGGCGCTCGGAAAAGGTCATCCCGGTATCATGCCACCCGCCATGCCCACCCCCCTCTCCCCCACCCCTCTCCCTTCTTCTGCCCAGGCCGTGCGCTGGACGCGCGCGCTCGCCGTGGGCAGCCTGCTGGGCCTCATCGTTCTCGGCCTGGCCTGGGAGCTGTGGCTCGCGCCGCTGCGCCCGGGCGGCTCCTGGCTGGTGCTCAAGGTGCTGCCGCTGACCGTTCCGCTGGTGGGCCTGCTCAAGAACCGCATGTACACCTACCGCTGGGTCAGCCTGATGGTGTGGCTGTACTTCACCGAAGGCGTGGTGCGCGCCTGGAGCGACCCCGGCCTGTCGGCCGGTCTGGCCGCCATCGAGGTGCTGCTGTGCGTGCTGCTGTTCGTGGCCTGCGCGGTGCATGTGCGCATGCGCCTGAAGGCCGCCGGCAAAGAGGCCGTGGCCGCCGACGCGGCGCGCCGCGCGATCGAAATCGGCGCCGCGGCCGACCCGGTGGCCGCCCCGAAACCCTGAAGCCCTGGACCATGAACCCCTTGATCGCCCAGTTGCGCCAGACCGTGGGTGCCGCCCACGTGCTCACCCACGACGACCCGGGCGCCGACCTCTCGGCCTGGGAACAGGACTGGCGCCAGCGCGCCCGCGGCCGCGCCCTGGCCGTGGTGCGCCCCGGCAGCACCACCGAGGTGGCCGCCGTGGTGCGTGCCTGTGCCGCGGCCGGTGTCAGCCTCGTGCCCCAGGGCGGCAACACCGGCCTGGTGGTCGGTTCGGTGCCCGACGACACCGGCACCCAGGTGGTGCTCTCGCTCACCCGCATGAACCAGGTGCGCGCCATCGACGGTGCCAACCTCACCATCACCCTGGACGCGGGCTGCGTGCTGCAGGCGGTGCAGGAAACGGCGGAAAAGGCCGGCTTCCTGTTCCCGCTGTCGCTTGCGGCCGAGGGCAGTTGCACCATCGGCGGCAACCTGGCCACCAACGCCGGCGGCACCCAGGTGCTGCGCTACGGCAATGCGCGTGAACTCTGCCTGGGCCTGGAAGTGGTCACCGCGCAGGGCGAGGTCTGGCACGGCCTGAGCGGCCTGCGCAAGGACAACACCGGCTACGACCTGCGCGACCTGTTCGTCGGCAGCGAAGGCACGCTGGGCGTGATCACCGCCGCGACCATGAAGCTCTACCCGCTGCCCGCCGCACAGCTGACCGCCTGGGCCGCCGTGCCCAGCCTGGACGCGGCCGTGACCCTGCTGGGCCTGGCGCACCAGCACCTGGGCGCGGGCCTGACCGGCTTCGAGGTCATGGGCCAGTTCGCGCTCTCGCTGGTGGCCAAACACTTCCCGCAACAGCGCGTGCCCTTTCTGGAGCACCCGGCCGCATCGGCGCCGGGCCGCCCCAAGCCCGATGCAGCCCCCTCGGGGGGCAGCGAACCACGCGCAGCGGGGAGCGTGGGGGCCACGTACTGCGTGCTGCTGGAGAACAGCGACAGCGAATCCGAAGACCACGCCCGCAGCCAGTTCGAGCGCCTGCTCGAAACCGCGTTCGAGAACGGCGTGGTGAGCGACGCCGTGGTGGCCGAGAACCTGGGCCAGGCGCACGCGCTCTGGCACATCCGCGAAAGCATCCCGCTGGCGCAGGCCCAGGAGGGCCTGAACATCAAGCACGACATCAGCATCCCGGTGTCGAAGATCCCGGCCTTCTGTGCCGAGACCGACGCGCTGCTGCAGCACGAGGTGCCGGGCGTGCGCCTGGTCAACTTCGGCCACCTGGGCGACGGCAACCTGCACTACAACGTGCAGGCCCCCGAGAGCGGCGACGCCAAGGCCTTCCTCCAGACCATGGAAGAACGCGTCAACACGCTGGTGTTTGACGCGGTGGCGCGCTACGATGGCTCCATCAGCGCCGAACACGGCGTGGGCAGCCTCAAGGTGGACAAGCTGCCCGGCTACAAGGACCCGGTCGCCCTGGGCCTGATGCGCGCCGTCAAACAGGCGCTGGACCCCCACAACACCCTCAACCCCGGTCGCGTCCTCTCGACATGAACCCCCGCCACCTGCGCCGCCTTCTGCGCCCTCTGCCTGCAGCCGCCCTGCTGCTGGGTTTGGTCGCGCCGGTGCAGGCGGCCACGCCCGAGCAGGCCGCGCGCTGGCGCGAGCAGGCGCGCAGCCACGAACACGGCGAAGGCGTGCCGCGCGACATGGCCCTCGCGCTGGACCTGTACTGCAAGGCCGCGTTGGCGGGCGACACCGAAGCGCAGCACAACCTGGGCTGGATCTACGCCAACGGCCGTGGCCTGGAGCGCCACGACGGCTACGCCGCCTGGTACTTCCGGCAGGCCGCCGCGCAGGGCGATGCGCCCTCGCAGCGCATGCTCCGCACGATCAGCGCCGACGCGGTCAAGCCGCCCTGCATCGCGGATGCCGAGACCCAGCGCCACGCCGACGCCTGGGCGGTCACCGGCGTGGCCCTGGCCGCCGAACAGGCCCTGGCCGCCGCACAGGCCGCGGCCGAAGCCGCTGCGGCCACCCACTACCGCCGGCTCATCGCGACCGCCGACCAGAGGCGCATCATGGCCATCGTGATGCGCCTGGCGCCGCAGTACGGCGTGCACCCGGGTCTGGCCTACGCGGTCATCCGGGCCGAGTCCAACTTCAATCCCCTGGCCGTGTCCGAGAAGAACGCCCAGGGCCTGATGCAGCTCATCCCCGAGACCGCGGCGCGCTTCAACGTCACCCAGCCGCTGGACCCGGAGCAGAACATCCGCGGCGGCCTGGCCTACCTGCGCTGGCTGCTGGCCTACTTCAAGGGCGATGTGCCGCTGGCGGTGGCCGCCTACAACGCCGGCGAAGGCGCGGTGGACCGTTACCTGGGCGTGCCCCCCTTCCCGGAAACACAGGGCTATGTGCGCCGCATTCAGGAGGTGTTCAACCTCCAGCGCCACCCGTTCGACGCCCGCATCACCGCCCCGTCGCCCGAATGGCCGCGCATCGCCGCGCGGCCGCGCTCCTGAGCGCGCCCACGGCGCACGCCCCTGCCCTGCGAGTCCCGCACTTGGCCCACTGGTTCCTGCTCGGCATCGTCTACCTGTCGTTCATCAGCCTGGGCCTGCCCGACGGCATCCTGGGCGTGGCCTGGCCCGCCATCCGGGCCGACATGGGCCAGCCGCTGGCGGCCGTCGGCCTGCTGACCATCACCGCCACCGTGGCCGCCGCCACCAGCGCCTGGCTGACCGGCCGGGTGGTGGCCCGCGTGGGCACCGGCGCCGTGGTGGCCGGCAGTGCCCTGATGACGGCCCTGGCCCTGCTGGGCTTTTCCGTCGCCCCCTCGTTCGCCTGGCTGGTGCTGCTGGCGGTGCCGCTGGGCCTGGGCGGCGGCGCGGTGGACACCAGCCTGAACCATTTCGTCGCGGCGCACTACTCGTCGCGCCACATGAGCTGGCTGCACGCCAGCTGGGGCATCGGCGCCACCGCCGGGCCGGCCATCATGGCGCTGGCCCTGGCGGGCCCGGCCGGCTGGACGCGGGGCGTGCAACACCTCGGCCTGCTGCAGCTGGCGCTGGCGGCGCTGCTCTGGAGCAGCCTGGGGCTGTGGCGGCGTGAGCATGCCCGGCCGCCTGCGGATGACGCCGGCCACGGGCCCGCCGCAGCGCCACGCATGCCGCGCCGGCTGGCGCTCTGGCTGGCGCCACTGAGTTTTCTGCTCTACGTCTCGGCCGAGATGGGCACGGGCCTGTGGGCCGCCAGCATCCTGGTGGGCACACGCGGCGTGGGCGCGGCCGAGGCGGGTTTCTGGGTGTCGGTGTATTTCGGTTCCATCACCGCCGGCCGCGTGGCCGTGGGCCTGGTGGCCAACCGAGTCGGCAACCGCCGCCTGGTGCGCGCGGGTGTCTGTCTGGCCCTGCTGGGCGCCGCGCTGTTCGCCGTGCCCGGGGCGCCCGCCGCGCTGTCGCTGGCGGGTCTGGTGCTCATGGGCCTGGGCTGCGCGCCAGTGTTCCCCTCGCTGATGCACGAAACCGCACGGCGTTTCCCGGCCGACCTGGCGCGCACCGTGATCGGGCGGCAGATGATGGGTTCGTACGCCGGCGGCTCGCTGGTGCCCGCCGCCTTCGGCCTGCTGGCCACCTGGGCCGGCCTGGGCGCGGTGATGCCGGTGGTGCTGGTGCTGCTGCTGGCCCTGCTGGCCGTCACCACCGCGCTGGACCGCCTGACCTGAGCCGTGCGGGCCCATGCGCCCGGCGGGCACGGGGCGGCACCGCAAAAGGCACAATGACGCCCTTCCCCGGATGACTGCCCCGACCATGACCGCCCCCACCGCTGCCCGCCCCGTTCGCTCCCAGTACGAAGACTTCATGCGCCACGTCTATGAAAACGGCGTGCAGAAAGGCGACCGCACCGGCACCGGCACCCGCAGCGTGTTCGGCCACCAGATGCGCTTCGACCTGAACGAAGGCTTTCCGCTGGTCACCACCAAGAAGGTCTTCCTCAAGGCCATCATCGTCGAGCTGCTGTGGTTCCTGCGCGGCGACAGCAATGTGAAGTGGCTGCAGGAACGCGGCTGCACCATCTGGGACGAATGGGCGCGCGAAGACGGCGAACTCGGCCCCGTCTACGGCGTGCAGTGGCGCAACTGGCCCAAGCCGGGTGGGGGGCACATCGACCAGATCAGCGAAGTGGTCAAGCAACTCAAGAGCAACCCCGACAGCCGCCGCATCATCGTCAGCGCCTGGAACGTGGCCGACCTGGACCAGATGGCGCTGATGCCCTGCCACGCCTTCTTCCAGTTCTACGTCGCGCCCGCCACCGAGCCCGGTGGCCGGGGCAAGCTCAGCTGCCAGCTCTACCAGCGCAGCGCCGACATCTTCCTGGGCGTGCCGTTCAACATCGCGAGCTACGCGCTGCTGACCCACATGCTGGCCCAGCAATGCGACCTGGACGTGGGCGACTTCATCTGGACCGGCGGCGACTGCCACATCTACAGCAACCACCATCAACAGGTGGAGCTGCAGCTGAGCCGCCAGCCCATGGCCTACCCGACGCTGAGCATCAGGCGCAAACCCGATTCGATCTTCGACTACGCCTACGAGGACTTCGAGGTGGTCGGCTACGAATGCCACCCGGCGATCAAGGCACCCGTTGCGATTTAGTTTCCTGGTGCGCTGCACCCACGCCCAACGCGTGCCATTTCGCCATCCAGAGGCACCGCCGGGCTGGCTTTGCCAGACGGCCAGTGCCGCCCCCTGGGGGGTGACGCGAAGCGGCGCGGGGGGGACACTTCTGTGATCACCCGTCGCCAGCTCTGGGCGCTGCTGGCCCTCACGCTCATGTGGGGGGTCAACTGGCCCATGATGAAACTCTCGCTGCAGCAGCTCTCGCCGCTGTACTTCCGCGCCAGCACCATGCTGCTGGGCGCAAGCTGGCTGTTCGTCTATGTGGCGGCCCGGGGCGAGCGCATGAAGCCCGTCGGCCGTGAATGGCTGGCCATCGCCACGCTCGGGCTGCCCAACGTGCTGGGCTGGCACACGCTGTCGATCTTCGGCGTGCAGGAGTTGGCCTCGGGCCGCGCCGCCATCCTGGGCTTCACCATGCCCATCTTCACGGTGCTGATCGGTGCGGCCTTCTTCGGCGAACGCGTCACGCCGCGCGTGCGGCTGGCGGTGGTGTGCGTGAGCATCGCCATCGCCCTGCTGCTGTGGAACGAACTGCAGCGCCTCTCGGGCCGCCCGGCGGGCGTGGCCTGGATGCTGGGCGCCGCCGCCTCCTGGGCCCTGGGCACGCTGATGTTCCGCCGCGCCCACCTCACGCTCTCGCCACTGGTGGTGACGGTGTGGATGCTGCTGCTCGGCAGCGCCGTGGTCTGGGTGCTGGCCCTGTCGCTGGAGCCGCTGCCGCAACCGGCCACGTTCACGCCGCTGATGTGGATCAGCCTGGCCTACGGCGTGCTGATCAACTACGGCTTCGCGCAGCTGATCTGGTTTGGCCTGGCGCGCAACCTGCCGCCCGCCACCAGCGCCATGAGCGTGATGGCGATCCCGCTGGTCGGCACGCTCAGTGCCACCGTCATCACCGGCGAGGTGCCGCACTGGCAAGACTGGCTGGCCATGGGTTTCGTGATGGTGGCCATCGCCAGCGTGCTGCTGCCCGCGGGCGCACTGCGGCGGCGCCCGGCCGCGGCACAATCGCCCGATGCCTGATACCGCCGCACCCCCTGCCCGCCTGAACCTCATCTATGCCCGCGCCGCCAACGGCGTGATCGGCAAGGACAACCAGTTGCCCTGGCACCTGCCTGAGGACCTGGCGCATTTCAAACGCACCACCCTGGGTTGCCCGGTCATCATGGGCCGCAAGACCTGGGACTCGCTGCCGCCGAAGTTCCGCCCCCTGCCCGGCCGGCTCAACATCGTGGTCTCGCGCGACGAAGGCTTTGTGGCCGAGGGCGCCGCGGTGGCGCATTCTCTCGAAGCCGCACACGCGCTTTGCCCGCCCGACTGCGACGCCTGGGTGATCGGTGGTGCGCAGGTCTATGCGCAGGCCTTGCCGCTGGCCAGCACGGTGGTGGTGACCGAAATCGCACGCGACTTCGACGGCGACGCCTTCGCTCCCACCCTCGGCCCCGAATGGCGCGAGACCGCGCGCGAGGAGCACGTGGCCGCCAACGGTCTGCCCTTTGCCTTCGTCACCTACACCCGCACCGCCTGAGAACCGACATGCAATTCGCCACCTGGAACGTCAACTCCCTCAACGTGCGCCTGCCGCAGGTGCTGGCCTGGCTGGCCGCCAACCCGGTGGACGTGCTGGCCCTGCAGGAACTGAAACTCACCGACGACAAGTTCCCGCTGCAGGCCTTCACCGACATCGGCTACCAGGCCCAGTGGTTCGGGCAGAAGACCTATAACGGCGTGGCGCTGCTGAGCAAGGCGCCCGCGACCGACGTGATCAAGAACATCCCGGGTTTTGAAGACGAGCAGTCGCGCGTGCTGTGCGCCACCATCGCCGGCGTGCGCGTGATCGGTGCCTATTTCCCCAACGGGCAGGAGCCCGGCAGCGACAAGTTCGCCTACAAGATGCGCTGGCTGACCGCGCTGCGCGAGTGGGTGCACGCCGAGATGGCCCAGCACCCGCAGCTGGTGCTGATGGGCGACTACAACATCACCTTCGATGACCTCGACGTGTGGGATCCCGTGGGCCTGCGCGAGACCATCCACTGCACGACCGAAGAACGCACCCACCTGCAGGGCCTGATCGGCCTGGGCCTGCACGATGCGCACCGGCTGTTCGAGCAGCCGCCCAAGAGCTTCAGCTGGTGGGACTACCGCATGCTGGGTTTCCAGAAAGGCCGCGGTCTGCGCATCGACCACATCCTCATCACCGACGCCCTCAAAGCGCGCGCAACCGCCTGCACCGTGGACCGCGTACCGCGCAAGAACCCGCAGCCCAGCGACCACGCGCCGGTGGTGCTCACGCTGGCGGACTGACCTGGCTGCACCCCATGAAAAAAGGAGCCTCACGGCTCCTTTTTTCATTCCATCCCCAGTTCCTGGATCTTGCGGGTGATGGTGTTGCGGCCGATGCCCAGCTTGTGCGCCGCCTCGATGCGCCGCCCCCGCGTGTTGGCCAGCGCCGTCTCGATCAACCGGGTCTCGAACCGGCGGGTGAGCACGTCCCACACGTCGGTGCGCCCAGCCTCGAGCAGAGCCTGGGCTTCGGCCTGCAAGCCGGCTTCCCAGGAGGCGCCCCCCGCCACAACGGGCGCGGTGGGCACCACGGCAACAGCGGCTGCGGCGGGCATCAGCGGATCGGCGGGCACTGTCGTCGGCGTCGCAACGGTCGACGCGGCGGTCCAGTCCACAGGAGCCGGCTCCACCACCGATGGCATCGGCTCCGGGACCGGCGCTGCCATCGGCGGCTCAGCGGGCACACCGCTGGTGACCGCCAGCACCTCGGGCGGCAGGTCTTTGACCTCGATCACCTGCGCCGGCGCCATCACGGTCAGCCAGTGGCAGACGTTTTCCAGCTGGCGCACGTTGCCCGGGAAGTCGAAGCCACTGAGCAGGCGCAGCGCACCGTCTGAAATGCGCTTGGGCTCCACGCCCAGCTGCTTGGCGCTTTGCTGCAAAAAGAAGCGCGTGAGCATGGGCACGTCTTCGCGGCGCTCGCGCAGCGCCGGCAGGCGCAGGCGGATCACGTTGAGGCGGTGGAACAGGTCTTCGCGGAAGCCACCGTCCTTGACGCGCTGTTCCAGGTTCTGGTGGGTGGCAGCGATCACCCGCACATTGGCCTTGACCGCGCTGTGACCGCCGACGCGGTAGAAATGCCCGTCGGACAGCACGCGCAGCAGGCGCGTCTGCAGGTCGAACGGCATGTCGCCGATTTCGTCGAGGAACAGCGTGCCGCCCTCGGCCTGCTCGAATCGACCGCGGCGCATGGTCTGCGCGCCGGTGAAGGCGCCGCGCTCGTGGCCGAACAGTTCGGACTCCAGCAGGTCCTTCGGAATGGCTGCGGTGTTGATGGCCACAAACGGCCCGTTGGCGCGCGGCGAGTGCTTGTGCAGCGCGCGCGCCACCAGTTCCTTGCCCGAGCCCGATTCGCCGGTGATGAGCACCGTGACGTTGCTCTGAGACAGGCGACCGATGGCGCGGAACACGTCCTGCATGGCGGGCGCCTGGCCCAGCATCTCGGGCGCGCCAGCCACCGATTCCTGCGCCACCTCTTCGCGCTGGCTCTCTTCCACCGCGCGGTGGATCAGCTCCACCGCCTTGGGCAGGTCAAAGGGCTTGGGCAGGTATTCGAAGGCGCCGCCCTGGAAGGCCGAGACGGCGCTGTCCAGATCGGAGAAGGCGGTCATGATGATGACCGGCAGGCCGGGCAGCTTCTCCTTGACCTTCTCCAGCAGGTCCAGCCCCGAACCACCGGGCATGCGAATGTCGCTCACCAGGATCTGCGGGCCTTCGCTCTCGGGTGTGTCGGCCAGGGCCTTGAGGACTTCCTGCGGGTTGGTGAAGCTGCGGGTGGGCAGGTTTTCGCGCAGCAGCGCTTTCTCCAGCACGAAGCGGATGGATTGGTCATCGTCAACGATCCAGATCGGCTTCATGTGTGGCGGTTCCCTTCAGCGGCGTGTGTGTGTGTTGTGGTCAAGGCAACGGAATCAGGATCTTGAAATCCGTCCGGCCCGGCTCGCTCTCACACTCGATCAGGCCATGGTGTTGCTGCACGAAGGTTTGCGCCAGCGTCAGCCCCAGGCCGGAACCGCCATCGCGCCCCGACACGAGCGGGAAAAAGATGCGGTCCTTGATCGAGTCCGGTACGCCGGGCCCGTTGTCGATCACATGCAATTCCAGTGCCAGGCGGTAGCGCTGCTTGCCGAAGGTGACCTGCCGGCCCACGCGCGTGCGGAAGGTGATCTGCGCGTCGCCGGCCGCGATGCGATCGGCCAGCGCCTGCGCCGCGTTGTGCGCGATGTTGAGCACCGCCTGGATGAGCTGCTCGCGGTCGCCACGGAACTCGGGAATGGAGGTGTCGTAGTCGCGCACGACCTTCAATCCCTTGGGGAACTCGGCCACGATCAGCGAGCGCACACGCTCACACACCTCGTGGATGTTCACGTCGCCCACCACGTGCGGGCGGCGGTGCGGCGCCAGCAGCCGGTCGACCAGCGACTGCAGGCGGTCGGCCTCGTGGATGATGACCTGCGTGTACTCGGTCAGCTGCTTGTTGTCGAGTTCGAGTTCAAGCAGCTGCGCCGCGCCCCGGATGCCGCCCAGCGGGTTCTTGATCTCGTGCGCCAGGTTGCGGATGAGTTCCTTGTTGGCCTGCGCCTGGTCGATCAGGCGCTCCTCGCGCTCCTGGCGCGTCTGCTGCTCCAGCGGCAGCAGCTCCACGATCACCTCACCCGCCACATCGGTCTGCGCCACCACCACGTGCACCGGCAACGGTTCGTGGGTCAGGCGTCGCAGCCAGGCGTCGTAGCGCAGGGCGGCGAACTCGTTGCCGCGGGCGCCGCTGAGCGCGTTCTGCAGCAAGGATGGCTCGGTGAAGCAGTCCTGCAGCTGCGCGCCAGTGATGCTGCGCCGGGACATGCCCAGTGCGTCTTCCAGCGCCGCGTTGGCGTAGAGCACGGCGCCGTCAGACGCGACCACCGCCACCAGGGTGGCCAGCAGGTCCAGCGACTGGAAACGCTGCGCGGCAGAGGGGACGGGATGCCCGGGAGCGTCGGCGCAAGCCGATGGCGCCAGAGGCGTGGGCGGGGGGATGGGGGTGGGCTTTTTCAAGCCGCCTATTTTGCGGCACTTCCTGCGGCGGCCGGCGCACCACCGAGGCGCGTGAGCTCGCGCTGAATGCCGGCCACATCGCTCTCGGCACGGGCCACGCTGGCCTTGAGTTCGGCCACGCGGTCGAGGTAGCGCTGGTGGTTGCGGCCTTCGATGCCCTCTTTCTCCGGTGCCCCGTTGGCATAGGCCTTCTGGGCCTGGGCCAGGCGCTCTTGCGCCTTGCGCAGCTCGGCCGTCAGGATGGCGCGCGCATCGCTGTCGCGGGCGCGCTGTTCGCTGCTGTCCACCCGTTCACCGCTGCTGCGCGCCGTGGGCTGCGACGTGGCCGGGCGCGGCGAACTGGCGGCCACCGGCCTGGAGGCCTGCGGTACCGTGCCCTGGATGATGGTGATGTTGCCGCCGTCCATGGGCTTGCAGCCACGGCTCTTGGCCAGTTCCGCGTCGTTGGTGTACTCGTTGCCGCAGCGGTAAATGCGCTCCTGGGCCAGGGCCGGGACAAAACAGGCGGCAGCGGACATCGCGGCCAGCCATCGGATCACAAAGTGGTGCGTCATGTTCAAGGGCACAAGGGAATCGGTCGGGTACAGCACGCACCCAGGCAGTGCTTTTCAGTATGAACCAAAAGCCCGGTGAAAGTGCCTGAGGCAGCCGACGGGAGGCGAATATGCCGCGCCCAAATGCAAAAGGGACGACTTCCGTCGTCCCTTTTGGGCATCGGCCCCACAGCATGGCGGGCCGGGCGAAAGGCCTGCCTAGGCAGGCCTGGCCTTCATCACAGGCTGTAGTACATGTCGTACTCGACCGGCGACACCTCGACGCGCGAACGGGTCACTTCGGTCATCTTCAGCTCGATGTAGGCATCGATCCAGGTGTCGGTGAACACACCGCCCTTGGTCAGGAAGGCGCGGTCCTTGTCCAGGTGGCCCAGGGCTTCGTCCAGGCTGGCGCAGACGGTGGGGACCAGCTTGTCCTCTTCCGGCGGCAGGTGGTAGAGGTCCTTGGTGGCGGCTTCGCCCGGGTGGATCTTGTTTTCCACGCCGTCCAGACCGGCCATCAGCAGGGCCGCGAAGCCCAGGTAGGGGTTCATCAGCGGATCGGGGAAGCGGGCTTCCACGCGACGGGCCTTGTCCGACGCCACGTTGGGGATGCGGATCGAAGCGGAACGGTTCTTGGCGGAGTAGGCCAGCTTGACCGGGGCTTCGAAGTGCGGCACCAGGCGCTTGTAGCTGTTGGTGCCGGGGTTGGTGATGGCGTTCAGGGCACGGGCGTGC
>NZ_JASJOY010000054.1:0-7215 GCF_031426985.1 Hydrogenophaga sp. | reverse complement strand
GTCCGCGCCTGGTGGGCTACGCGCTCACCGCGCTGCTGGTGCTCACGCTGCTGGCCTGGCTGTACGTGCGGCGCCTGCTGCGGCCGCTGGACGCGATCGGCGCGGGCGCACGGCGTTTCGGTGCGGGCGACTTCAGCCAGCCCATCCCCGAGCGCTGCTGCAAAGCCCACGACGAACTGGGCGAGCTGGCCGTCACCATCAACACCATGGGCCGCGACATCCACCAGATGCTCGAAGCCAAACGGGCGCTGCTGCTGGCCATCAGCCACGAACTGCGCAGCCCGCTGACCCGTGCGCGCCTGAACACCGAACTGCTGCCCGACAGCGCCGACGTGCTGCCGCAGCGCGAGGCCCTGCTGCGCGACCTGCAGGAAATGGCCGGCCTGATCAACGACCTGCTGGAGAGCGAGCGCCTGTCGGGCCAGCACTCGGCCCTGCAGCGCGAGCCCACCGATGTGCGCGCGCTGGCCGACGAGGTGCTGGCCGCCCTGCAGGCGCGCCACCCGCGCGCGGCCGATGTGGCGGTGACCGTTGCGCCCGGCCTGGGCCCGGTGGCGGTGGACCCGGCGCGCACCCGCCTGCTGCTGCGCAACCTGCTGGACAACGCCTTGCGCCACGGCACCGATGCGACCGAGCCGCCGCAGCTGCACCTGCGCCCGCTGGCCGAAGGCGGGGTGGAGGTCGAGGTGCGCGACCACGGCCCCGGCGTGCCCGAAGACCAGATCGCCCAGCTGGCCCAGGCCTTCTACCGGCCCGACAGCGCCCGCACCCGCAGCGCCGGCGGCGTGGGGCTGGGCCTGTACCTGTGCCGCCTGGTGGCGCGGGCGCACGGCGGCCGCTTTGCCGTGCGCAACGCGCAGCCGGGGTTGGCGGTCACGGTCAGCTTGCCGTTGGCCTGACGCGGGCCCGCCCGTGGCGAGCGGGAGGCACGCCGTCCGGTCCCGCCGGAGGTGTTCACGCCGGCTGACCCGCGGGCTCCTGGGTGTTGACGCGACGAGAAATCGCCGTCTGACGCTTCACCCCGGGCCGCCCAGCAACGTGGGCACCAGCGATTCGATCCGCTCGCGCAGCCAGCGGTGCGCCGCGTCCTGCTGGTGCCTGCGGTGCCAGATCAGGTACATCGGCAGCGTGGGGCAGGGCGTGGGCACCTCGGCCTGCGCGAACCCGCGCAAGCAACCCTGGTGCAGCAGCGAGGGCGCGGTGGCCAGCAGCGGGCTGCCGCGCAGAAACGCCGGCACACCGGCAAAGCCCGGCACCATCACGGCAAAACGCCGGCGCAGGCCCTGGCTCTCCAGCGTGCGGTCCAGGTGCAGGGTGCGCCGCGGTTCGTACACCACGGTGATGTGGTCGGCCGCCAGGTAGTCCGCCAGATTGCCCGGCGCGTCTCGCACACCGGCGTCGTAATAGACGCAGTACCGGTCCTCGAACAGGCGTTTCTGCACGATGTCGCTGCCCTCGGGCGGGCGGGGGCTGATGGCGATGTCGCACACGCCGTCGCGCAGCATCTCCAGGCTGGGCACGTCCGACGGGATGATGCGCAGCGCCACGCCCGGCGCCTGGGCCCGCAGCGCCTGGGCCAGGCCGGGCAGCAGCACGTCGCGCTGGAAGTCGTTGGCCGCGATCGTGAGGGTGGTCTGCCAGCGTGCCGGGTCGAAGGTGTCGCTCTGCGCAAAGCCCTGCAACTGGCGCAGCAGTTCGCGCGCCTGCACCGCCAGTTCCCCCGCGCGGGCCGTGGCGACGATGCCGCGCCCGCTTTTGACGAACAGCGCGTCGCCCGTGATGGCGCGCAGCTTGTCCAGCTGGTGGCTCACCGCCGACTGCGTCACGCCCAGCTTCTGTGCCGCGCCGGTGATGCTGCTGGCCTCCACCACCGCCACCAGCAGCTGCAACAGGCGCACATCCAGGTCAGACCAATCGAAATCATTCATGTATTCGATGATCTTTGATCTGTTTATCTTTGGCAATCAAAAACCAATACTCCCGCTTGACCCTTGTCAATCCACCCCAAGCAGGAGACAAACCGTGAGCCTCACGATCCCCGGCACCACGCCTTTTGACGGTGGCGCAGCTCAGAAGGGCTACGCCCTGAACAAGATGTGCTACTCCTTCAACCACAAGGCCAACCGCGACGCCTTCCTGGCCGACCCGGAGGCCTTCATGCAGCAGTACGGCCTGAACCAGGAGCAGGCCGAGGCCATCCGTTCCAAACAGGTGCTGGCCCTGATCGCGGCCGGTGGCAACGCCTACTACCTGGCCAAGTTCGCCGGCATCTTTGGCTTGGACATGCAGGACATCGGCGCCCAGCAGACGGGCATGACCAAAGACGAGTTCAAGGCCAAGCTCGTGGCCGCGAACGACCAGTGCTGAACCAGGAGACACCAACATGGCACAACTCATCGGTGGCCTGGCCACATCGCACATCCCCGCCATCGGCGGCGCCATCCACAAGGGCAAGCAGAACGAGCCCTACTGGAAACCCTTCTTTGATGGCTTCCCGCCCATCCACAGCTGGCTGGACAAGGTGCAGCCCGACGTGGTGGTGGTGTTCTACAACGACCACGGCCTGAACTTCTTTCTGGACAAGATGCCGACCTTTGCCGTGGGCGCTGCCGCCACCTACAGCAACGCCGACGAAGGTTGGGGCATCCCGACCCTGCCGCCCATCCCGGGTTGTCAGGACCTGTCCTGGCACCTGATCCGCGAACTCGTCGCCAAGGAGTTCGACATCGTGACCTGCCAGGAAATGCTGGTGGACCACGCCTGCACGCTGCCCTTCAAGCTGTTCTGGCCGAACCACGAGATCGCGCCGGTGCAGATCGTGCCCATCAACATCAACACCGTGCAGTTCCCGCTGCCCACGGCCAAGCGCGTCTACAAACTGGGCAAGGCGGTGGGTGAGGCGATCAAGAGCTGGGACAGCAACAAGAGGGTGGCGGTGATGGCCACCGGCGGCCTGAGCCACCAGCTGGACGGCGAGCGCGCCGGCTTCATCAACAAGCAGTTCGACCTGCAGTTCCTCGACAGCATGGAAACCAACCCCGAATGGGCGACGCAGTTCAGCGACCTGGAACTGGTGGAAAAAGTCGGGACCCAGGGGGTGGAACTGCTGATGTGGCTGGCGATGCGCGCCGCACTGACCGCAGCCGGCGCGGGTGTGCGCAAGGTGCACAGCAACTACCACATCCCGATTTCGAACACCGCGACGGGCGTGCTGGCGCTGGAGACGGTCTGATCGGGTGGCTGTTGTAGCCATCCGGAAACAAGAAAGGGAGCCAGTGGCTCCCTTTCTTGTTGGATGGGCGTCAGCTCAGCGCTGTGCCAGCGATTTGCGGCGCGCTGCCAGCAGGCCTGCAGCACCCAAGCCCAGCAAAGCCAAAGAGCCCGGCTCGGAGACGCCGGTCGGTGGTGTGGACAGCACGGTGCCAGCCACCGACAGCAGCTTGAAAGCGTCGTTGGTCGAGGACCATGTCGTGCCCTTGTACGCACTGATCAGCCAGGAGCTTGAATAAATCGAGGAACTGATCGATTGGGTGTTGCCGCTCAAAGCGCCGACATCGTTGTAATGGCCGACCAAGCTCCATGCCGCCGCGCTGCTGTTGTAGGCATACACAGACATGTCCGAGTCGTTGTAGGCGGTGTATTGCCCGTCATCGGTCCCGTTCCATCCAATGGTCATGCTGCTCAGCGACACAGCCTGACTGAAACTGAGCACCAGGGCATCGACGCCGTTGTAGTTGTCTGTGGCGTGCGGACCGGTCATGGACGCGTCCTCGGCGCTGTTGACCACACCCAGACCACCACTACCGTAGTTCATGACGGTGCTCGTGCCGGCGCCGGTGCCGCCGGTGGTCTTGGCGGTGACGGAAACACCACTCAGCGTGCTCGAGGTGAGGTTCCATGTGGTCGCGGCTTGAGCCGAACCGGCAAAGCCACCAGCAACCACAGCCGCCGAGGCGATGAGGCGGGTTGCAAAGCATGTCAAACGGATGTTCATGGTCGGTGCTCCCAGAGCCTGAGCTTACAAATGCAAACAAACTAGCAAAAAGCAGGCCACAAAATTTAGCTCTTAGAAATCATGGGCTTAGCGAATGCCCATGTGGTCTTTTTTTGTATTTGTAAGAAAAATCGACAAATCAAGGTTGAGCGCCAGCCAAGCGCTGGGCGTCTGCGGCGCCATCAAACAGATCGCCGATTCTCAAGGCCTCAATGGCCTCATCCTTCGCCTCGGCCTTGCGACCCATCGCGAACAGCACCTTGGCCAGGTGGTAACGAATCTCTGGATGGCCGGGCGCCCGCAGCCGCGCATCGCGCAGCAGGGGCAGCGCCTGTTCGGTCTGGCCTTGCTGGAACATCACCCAGCCCAGGGTGTCGATGACCAGCGGGTTCTGGGGCTCGATCTGGTGCGCGGCCTGCGCGGTCTGCAGGGCGGCAGGGTCTTTGAGCTTGAGTTGCGCATTGGCCAGGTTGTTCAGGGCCTGGGCATTCTGCGGTTGCACCTTCAGAGCGGCCTTGTAGGCACCGATGGCGTCGGCGAAGCGGCCACTGCGGGCGTGCAGATCCCCCACCAGCAGTTGCACTGCCACGTCGTTGGGTGACTGGCGCAGGCGCTGGCGGCCGATGTCCAGCGCTTCACTGGCCTGGTTCTGGCTGGCCAGGGCGTTCATCAGCGTGAGGGTGGTGCCGGTGCCGGGCTCCACCTTGAGCGCCTGCCGGTAGGCCGCGACGGCGGCCGACGGATTCTGGCGCGCCATCGCCAGATCACCCAGCAGGCTGTGGCCCAGGGCCCGGCTGGGTTGCTGCTGCACGATCTTGCGTGCGCGCGCTTCGGCCTTGTCGGGCGTGCCCTGGCGCTGTTCCACCTGCACCATCAGCGCTTGCGCGGGAATGAAGTTGGGCTGGTCGCTCAGGGCTTTGCTCAGGCTGTAGGCCGCGCCGTCCACGTTGTTGGCGGCCAGCTGAAGGCGGGCGATTTCGGTCTGTTGCGGGGCATTGAAATCGGCCACGCGGGTAGCGCTGCCGAGTGTGGCGCGCGCACCACCGGGGTCGCCCAGCGCCAGTTGCGCGCGGGCGTACAGCAGCTGGGCGGGCAGGTTGCCGGGTTGTTTGGCCAGGGCGATCTTGCCTTCTTCCAGCGCTTGCTGGGGCTTGCCCTGGCGCAGGGCGAGTTCCATCAGGGCGAGGTTCCAGCGCATGTCCTTGCGGTCGCTGGCGTCGCGGGCCCGCAGCAGCCAGCGCATAGCTTCTTCGCTCTGGCCTTGGCGCTCGGTGATGCGCGCCATCTCGGCCATGGCGTCGGTGTTTTTGGGCATGTCGCGCAGCAGGGCGGCCAGGCGCTGCTCGGCTGCGGCGATCTGGTTGGCGTCGATGTCCAGGCGCGCCAGCTGCAGGCGCGACGCGGTCAACTTGGGGTTGAGGCCGAGCGCCTTTTCATAGGCCTGGCGGGCCTCGGGCGGCTTGCCGCTGCGCAGCAGCATGTCGCCCAGCTGGTGTTGCAGGCCGGCGTGGCTGGGGAAGCGCTTGACCATGTCGCGCACCAGCGCCAGCGCCTGGGGCAGGCGGTTCTGCTGGGCGTAGAGCTGCGCCAGCGACATGCCGGCAGACACCTGGCCGGGGTCCTGGCGCCAGGCGGTTTCCAGTTCGGTGATGGCGCCGTCGGTCTTGCCGCTGCCCAGCAGGCTCAGGCCCAGCGCGGTGCGGTATTCGGGCCGGTCCTGCTGCTTGATGGCTTCCTGCAGGAACTGGGTGGCGCGCGCGGTCTTGCCTTGCGCCATGTAGGCCGTACCCAGCAGGCTCAGCGCCAGGCCATCGGCTGGGTTCTTGCGCAGGTAGGTTTCCAGCAGCGGAATGGCCAGGGCGGTGTTGCCTTCGGTCATCTGGATGCGCGCCAGCAGGCGCACCACGGGGCTGTTGGGTTGCACCTTGAGGAAGGCTTCGAGGTACTGCCGTGCCTTGGCCAGTTCGTTCAGGCCATAGTGCGACAGGCCGTTGAGCATGAGCAGCTGTGGCCGGTACTGCACGTAGGCGACGGGCACCGGGTCCAGCAGCTGGGTGACTTCCAGCAAGGCGGCTTTGGCGACGGCGGGCTGGTTCTCGCGTTCGGCCACCAGGGCGCGCAGGTAGGCGGCGCGCGGCTCCCTGGGGGCGGCGGTCTTGAGCTGGTCCAGCGCCTGTTTGGCCTGGGGCAGCTGGTTGCGGTCGATGTGGATGCCGGCGCGGGCGATCAGCGTTTCGGCGTGATCCGCCTTCAGGCTCAGCGCCTTGGCGTAGTCGGTCAGTGCGGCGTCGAGCTTGCCTTGCGCGTGGCGCACCGAGCCTTGGACGTAATGGGCCTCGGCGTCGTTGGGTGCCGCGGCCACGCCCCGTTCGGCCGCCTGCAGGGCTTCGGTGAACTGGCGGGCGCGCACGCGCACCGGGACTTCGGCCAGCCAGACATCGGCGCGCCGGTCGTTCATGGCGCGTGCCTGCTGGATGGTGGCCAGTGCCTCGCGGCTGTCCCCCAGGTCGGTCTGGGCGCCGGCGCGCAGCAGCAGCAGGGTCTGCAACACATCAGGGGGCAGGCCGCTGGGTTGCAGCTGAGGATGCGAGAGCATCTCGCGCGGGCGCCCTTGGGCAATGACCACCTGCGCCAGCGGTACCGCCACTTCAGAGCGGTTGATGCCCAGGC
Organism: Hydrogenophaga sp.; assembly: GCF_031426985.1. Taxonomy (GTDB): domain Bacteria; phylum Pseudomonadota; class Gammaproteobacteria; order Burkholderiales; family Burkholderiaceae_C; genus Hydrogenophaga. Next base: position 551 of record NZ_JASJOY010000054.1, on the reverse strand, counting down.
GCAGCGCTTCGTTGTAGGCCACCTCGGCGCCGAGCACGTCGCCGTTCTGTTGCAGCGCACGTCCCAGCAGGAACTGGATGGCCAGCTTGTTCGGCTCGTTGCGCAGCGCGTTCTTGAGCTGGATGATGGCGCCGGCGTGGTCCTTGGCCTCGAAGCGTTGCAATGCGTCTTCGTAGTAGCTGGCGGCCAGGGCCGGGAGGCCGGTGCCCACAAGCCCGGCCAGCAGCAGCGTCTGGGTGGAGCGGAGCAGTCGCAGGGGCAGTGGGCGAGGGCGTTTCATGCGGTCATTTTCGCCCATCTGCCATGAAAAAGGGCCTCCGAAGAGGCCCTTTGGCTGACCGCGTCGCGGCCTTTACAGCGAATCGATGAAGCTGCGCAGCTTGTCCGAACGGCTGGGGTGCTTGAGCTTGCGCACCGCCTTGCTCTCGATCTGACGGATGCGCTCGCGCGTCACGTCGAACTGCTTGCCCACTTCTTCCAGTGTGTGGTCGGTGGACATCTCGATGCCGAAGCGCATGCGCAGCACCTTGGCTTCGCGCGGCGTCAGGCTG
>NZ_JASJOY010000053.1:0-7517 GCF_031426985.1 Hydrogenophaga sp. | reverse complement strand
GGCCAACGAATTCATCCCGGCCACGCGCAGCCGGCACGGCCGAGGCGGCGAAGTGCTCGACGCCTTCGTCTACGCCAAGGGTTCGGTGGGCGAGCTGCCCGGTTCCATCCGCGTCGGCAAACACGCCCTGCAGTACGGTGAAAGCCTGTTCTTCGGGCAGAACGGCATCGCCAATGCCCAGGGCCCGGTGGACGTGGCCAAGATCGTCTCGGTGCCCAACTGGCAGTTCAAGGAAGTGCTGCTGCCGGTGGAGCAGGTCTCGGGCAGCCTGCAGGTGGCCGAAGGCGTGACGCTGGGCGGCTACTACCAGCTCAAGTGGAGGCCCAGCAAGATCCCGGGCGTGGGCAGCTATTTCTCGAACCAGGACTACATCGGGGGTGGCCAGGTGTTCTTCGGCCCGCCGCTGCCGCCGGTGCTGGTGACCGACAACAGCAAGGACCAGCGTCCGGGCGACAGCGGGCAGTTCGGCGCCCAGCTGCGCTGGTCGCCCGCGGGCAGCGACTACGAGTTCGGTTTCTACGCCGCGCGTTACCACGACAAGACCCCCGCCGTGCCGGTGTTCGACCTGGTCAACGGCAACGTGCACCAGGTCTACGCCGAGGGCATCAAGACCGTGGGCGCCAGCGTCACGTCTTCCATCGGCCAGCTGAACTGGGCGCTCGAAGGCTCGGTGCGCACCGACGCACCGCTGGCCAACGACCCCGCCGTGCTCGGTGGCGCGCCCTTCATGCCGCCGCTCAACTGCAGCGGCTCCGCCAGCAACCCCTGCTACGCCATCGGCAAGACCGCGCACCTGAACCTCTCGGGCATCTACGTGCTCAACAAGTCCAGCCTGTGGGACGGTGGCGCGCTGGTGGCCGAACTGGCCTGGAACCGCGTCATGAGCGTGGACAAGAACCCCAGCGCTGTGGGCTTTGGCGGGCTCGACCCCAACACCACCCGCAGCGCCATGGCGTTTCGCATGATCTTCGAGCCGCAGTACTTCCAGGTGCTGCCGGGTCTGGACCTGTCGATCCCGATCGGCCTGGGCTACAACTTTGGCGGCCGCTCCTCGGCCATCTTCAACTTCGCCGGCGGTGCCAGCAAGGCGGGCGATGTCAGCGTGGGCATCAAGGCCAAGTACCAGAACAGCTGGAACGTCGGCCTGAACTACACGGCCTTCTTCGGCAAGGAAAACACCTTCACCGTGGCCGACCCGCGCACCCCCACGCGCATGTTGTCCTTTGGCCAGACCCTGAAAGACCGCGACTACCTGTCCTTCAACGTCTCCCGCACCTTCTGACCCCCACCCGAGAAACACCATGAAGCACAACGCAAAACCCCACTGGCTGCTGGCCGCGCTGCTGGCCACGTCCCTCCCGCTGCAGGCCGCCGTGACGGCGGAAGAAGCCGCCAAACTCAAGTCCACGCTGACACCGGTGGGCGCAGAAAAGGCCGGCAACAAGGCCGGCACCATTCCGGCCTGGGACGGCGGCCTGAGCAAGGCCCCCGCGGGCTACCGCAACGGTGACGCGCGCCCCGACCCCTTTGCCGCCGACAAGCCCCTGCTGTCGATCAGCGCGAAGAACATGGCCGAACACGCCGACAAGCTCACCGACGGCGTGCAGGCGCTGATGAAGAAGCACCCCGACTTCCGCATCGACGTCTACCCCACGCGCCGCAGCGCCGCCGCGCCGCAGTTCGTCTACGACAACACGTTCCTGAATGCCACCCGGGCGAAGACGGTGGAAGGGGGCCACGGCGTCGAAGGCGCCTACGGTGGCATTCCGTTTCCCATCCCGAAGGACGGCTATGAAGCCATCTGGAACCACCGCCTGGCCTGGCGCGGCGGCAACTACACCATGCCGGTGCGGGTCTGGGTGGTGACGGCCGACGGCCGGCGCAGCATGGCCTCGGGCGGTGTGCAGACCATCAGCCAGACCTACTACGACAAGACCGGCAGCCTGGACAAGTTCGACGGCTTCTACCAGTTCGGCAAGTTCGTGGCCAACGCCCCGGGCTCCAAGGCCGGTGAGGCGATCCTCGCGCACGACGGCGTCAACGCCTCGGCGCCGCGCGGCCTGTGGCAGTACCTCGTAGGCCAGCGCCGCGTGCGCAAGGCGCCCTCGGTGGCCTACGACACACCCGACTCCGTGACCTCGGGCATCGGCCTGTTCGATGAAGCCTTCAACCTGTTCGGCCCGATCGACAAACACGATCTGAAGCTGGTCGGCAAGAAAGAGGTCTACATCCCCTACAACAACAACCGCGCAGCCGCCGCCAAGGTGGAGGAGCTGGTGACACCGGGCACGCTCAACCCGGCCCAGGTGCGCTGGGAGCTGCACCGGGTGTGGGAAGTCGAGGCCACGCTGGCCGCGGGCAAGCGCCATGTGGTGCCCAAGCGCAAGTACTACATCGACGAAGACTCGTGGCAGATCGTGCTGTTCGATGGCTGGGACGCCAAGGGCCAGCTCTGGCGCACCAACTACTCGCTGATGCTGACCGCGCCCGACATCCCGGCCGTGACCAGCTTCGTGATGTGGGGCGGCTATGACATGCAGAGCGGCGCCTACTACCTGAACATGGCCTCCAACGAACTGCCCAGGCAGTACGAGGTCATGCCGCCGCTGTTGCGTTCGGTGTTCAGCCCCGAGTTGCTGGCCAGCGAAGGCAGCAGGTGATGGCTCCCGTATCGGCTGCGCGCTCCGGCGTGTCGCGGCGCGCGGCGCTGGTGGGGTTGGCCGGCGCTGCGGTGCCCGGGCTGCTACCGCTGTACGCGGTCGCTGCGCCGGCCCCCGCTGCGCTCTCGCGCCCGGCCCTGATGAGTCCCAAGGCCCTGGGTGCCGCGATGCTCGCGGTGACCCGGGCCGGCAGCCGCCTGGTGGCCGTGGGCGAGCGTGGCACGGTGCTGCTGTCGGACGACCACGGCCAGCACTGGCGGCAGGCGGCCGTGCCGGTGCAGGTGACGCTGACCTGCGTGGCTTTTGCCGATGAGCGCCACGGCTGGGCCGCCGGTCATCTGGGCACCATCCTGCACAGCGACGACGGCGGCCAGACCTGGCGCAAGCAGCTCGACGGCATTGCCGCCGCCGCACGCGTGGCCGAAGCGGCGCGCGCATCGGGCGACGCCGCGGCCCTGGCCGACGCACAGGCCCTGGTGGACGAAGGCCCGGACAAGCCCTTCTTCGACCTGAGCTTCATCGACGCGCAGCGCGGCTTTGCCGCGGGCGCCTATGGGCTGCTGTTCGCCACGGCGGACGGCGGCAAATCCTGGCAGCCGCTGCCGGCGCGAGCGGCCAACCCGCAGGGCCTGCACCTCTACGGCCTGCGGGCCACGGCTGGCCAGCTGGTCGTGGCCGGCGAGCAGGGCCTGCTGATGCGCTCGGTCGATAACGGTGCCAGCTTCGAGGCCCTGCCATCGCCCTACAAGGGCAGCTTCCTCGGCCTGCTGCAAACCCCGGGCGGCCACCTGGTTGCCCACGGGCTGCGCGGTTCGGCCTACCGCGCCGGCCCCGGCGCGGCGCGCTGGGAGCGGCTGGAGAGCCAGACCGCCGCCTCGCTGGGGGCCAGCGCCGTGTTGCCCAACGGCGGCTTCGTGCTGGTCAGCCAGGTCGGCGAGGTGTTGATCGCACCACCCGATGCCGCCGCCCTGCGCCGCCTGCCCGTGCGCGAATCCGTGCCCATCGCCGGTGCCGCCCTGGCCGCCGACGGCGCCCTGGTCCTGGCCAGCCTGCGCGGCATGCGCCGCCTGGCTTCATTGCCCATCGAGTGAACCCGTTTCCATGAACCACGATTCCCCCCTCGACGCCCAGCCCGTCGTCACGCGGCTGGAGGACTTTGACCCGGCCTCGGGCTCGGTCATCGAACGCGCCTTCTTCAACCACCGGCCCTGGGTGCTGCTGCTCGGCCTGCTGCTCACCCTGGTGCTGGGCTGGCAGGCCACGCGGCTGCAGCTCAACGCCAGCTTCGAGAAGACCATTCCCACCGGCCACCCCTACATCGCCAACTACCTGGCGCACAAGGCCGACCTGGGCGGCCAGACCAACGCGCTGCGCCTGGTGGTGCAGGCCAAGGAGGGCACGATCTTCGACCGGCAGTACCTGGAGACGCTGCAGAAGCTCAACGACGAGATCTTCCTGCTGCCCGGGGTGGACCGCCCGTTCATGAAGTCGCTCTGGACCTCCAACACGCGCTGGGTGGCCGTGACCGAAGAAGGCCTGGACGGCGGGCCGGTGATCCCCGATGCCTTCGACGGCTCGCCACAAAGCCTGGCCGAGCTGCGCGCCAACGTGGAGCGCTCGGGCGAGATCGGCCAGCTGGTGGCGGGCGACTTCAAGTCCAGCATCGTCTTCGTGCCGCTGCTGGACCGTCACCCCGAGACCGGCCAGGCACTGGACTACGGCGACCTCTCGCGCCAGATCGAGGCGCTGCGCGCGCGCTACGACAGCGATGCGCTGCAGATCCGCGTGACCGGTTTTGCCAAGGTGGTGGGCGACCTGATCGAAGGCCTGCAGCAGGTGCTGCTGTTCTTCCTGCTGGCGCTGGCCATCACCACGGCCCTGCTCTACGGCTACACGCACTGCAAGCGCAGCACGGCGCTGGTGGTGGCGTGTTCGCTGGTGGCGGTGGTCTGGCAGTTCGGTGCGTTGGCGCTGCTGGGCTTCGAGCTCGACCCGTATTCGGTGCTGGTGCCCTTCCTGGTGTTCGCCATCGGCATGAGCCACGGCGCGCAGAAGATGAACGGCATCATGCAGGACATCGGGCGCGGCACGCACCGCGTGGTGGCCGCGCGCTACACCTTCCGCCGCCTGATCGTGGCCGGCGCCACCGCGCTGCTGTGCGACGCCGTGGGCTTCGCGGTGCTGTTCATCATCCAGATCAAGGTGATCCAGGACCTGGCGCTGATCGCCAGCATCGGCGTGGCCATGCTGATCGTGACCAACCTGCTGCTGCTGCCCATCCTGCTGTCCTACGTGGGCGTGAGCCCCAAGGCGGCCGAGCGCAGCCTGCGCGCGGACTCGGCCGAGGCCCTGCAGCGCTCGTGGCTGTGGTCGGGCCTGACCCGTTTCACCCGGCGGCCGGCCGCCGCCATCGCGGTCGCCACGGGCGCGCTGCTGGCCGCGGCGGGCTTCGCGGTGAGCCTGCACCTGTCCATCGGCGACCTCGACCCGGGCGCGCCCGAGCTGCGCCCGGACTCGCGCTACAACCAGGACAACGCCTACCTGATCTCGCACTACGCGGCCAGCACCGACATCCTGACCGTGATGGCCACCACGCCGCCCGACCGCTGCACCAGCTACGGCGCGCTGTCCACGCTGGACGCGCTGGCCTGGCAGCTGGAGCAACTGCCCGGGGTGGAGTCCACCAACTCCATGGCCGCGCTGTCCAAGCTGGCCATGGTGGGCTACAACGAAGGCCACCTGAAGTGGTTCGAGCTGCTGCCCAACGAAAGCGCCCTGGGCGGTGTGCAGACCCGCGCGCCGCGCGAGCTGTTCAACCAGAGCTGCTCGTTCCTGGCGCTCTACGTCTACCTGAAAGACCACAAGGCCGAAACGCTGGAGCGCGTGGTGGCCGAGGTGGAACGCTTCAAGGCACAGAACGACTCGCCCGAGCTGACCTTCAAGCTCGCCGCGGGCAGCGCCGGCATCGACGCGGCCACCAACATCGTGGTGCGCCAGGCCATGCGCGAGATGCTGCTGTGGGTCTACGCCGCCGTGGTGCTGCTGTGCTGGATCACCTTCCGCTCCTGGCGCGCGGTGATCGTGGCGGTGCTGCCGCTCATGCTCACGTCCATCCTGTGCGAAGCGCTGATGGTGGGCCTGGGCATGGGCGTGAAGGTGGCCACCTTGCCGGTGATCGCGCTGGGCGTGGGCATTGGTGTGGACTACGCGCTCTACGTGCTCAGCGTCACGCTCACCCGGCTGCGCGCCGGTGCCAGCCTGGCCGACGCGTATGCGCACGCGCTGCAGTTCACCGGCCGCGTGGTGATGCTCACCGGCGTGACGCTGGCGCTGGCCGTGGGCACCTGGGCGTTTTCGCCCATCAAGTTCCAGGCCGACATGGGCATCCTGCTGGCCTTCATGTTCGTCTGGAACATGGTGGGCGCGCTGGTGCTGCTGCCCGCGCTCGCGCACTTCCTGCTGCCCGGCCCCCAGGCCGCCCGCACGCCAGCGACCGAGGCGCCCGCGCCGCATCCCGAACCCGCTGCGGCCTGAGCGCCTGAGCGTCTATTTTTGCCCCACAACAGAGAACACCATGACCGTCACCACCACGCTCCCCCGTGCCCCCATGGACCCCGGCCTCGCCAGCTTTCTGGCCCAGGCCGCCGCGCAGGGCAACCCGCCGCTGGAGTCGCTGCCGCCCGCGGTCGGGCGCCAGATCTACCGCGACCTGGCCGCGGGCCTGGGCCTGCCGCCACCGGCCGTCGCCACGGAAGACCGCAGCATCCCGGGCCCCGGCGGCCCGCTCCAGCTGCGCATCTACCACCCCGATGTTTCCGGGTCACTGCCCGCGCTGCTTTACGTGCACGGCGGTGGCTTCGTGATCGGCGACCTCGAGACCCACGACGCGGTGTGCCGCACCCTGTGCCACGACGTGGGCGCCGTGGTGGTGGCGGTGGACTACCGGCTCGCGCCCGAGCACCCGTTTCCCGCCGCCGTGCAAGACGTGGTCTGCGCGCTGCAATGGCTGGCCACGCATGCGCGCGAGCTGCGCGCCGATCCGTCGCGCATCGCCCTGGCGGGCGACAGCGCGGGGGCCCAGCTGGCCACCGTCGCCTGCCTGCACACGGCCGGCACGATCAAGCCGCGCGCCCTGGGCCTGATCTACCCGGTGGCGCAGCACCACAGCGAGCCCAGCGCCTCGATGGCCGAGAACGGCGAGGGCAAGTTCCTCACCCTCGGCGTCATGCAATGGTTCATCGACAGCTACCTGGGTGGTCGCAGCGAACTCACCCGGCACCCGGACTTCGCCTTGCTGAGCGCGCCCACACTCGCCACGCTGCCGCCGAGCTGGGTCGCCACCATGGGCCACGACCCGCTGCGCGACGAAGGCCACGCGCTGGCGCAGCGCATCGAACAAGCGGGCGTGGCCACCGAGCACCGCCACTACCCGGACGGCATCCACGCCTGCATCCACTTCACCGCGGTGTCGCCGCTGGGCGGACAGGTGCTCAGCGATCTGGCGCAGTGGCTGCGGGGCCAGGTCGACGCGCAGCCGCGGGTCTGATCGCCGGGGACTCAGCCCACGGGACGGCGGTCGATGACCCACCACGCCGGCAGCAACCGCCGCACCTCGGCGCGCGCGTAGCGGTCGTCGAGCAGCCAGACCGTGCCGTGGTCCTGTTCGCTGCGGATCACACGGCCCGCGGCCTGCACCACCTTCTGCACGCCGGGGAACAGGTAGGTGTAGTCGTAGCCGCGGCCGAACTTCGCCTGCAGCCGGGCCTTGAGCTGTTCGTTCACCGGGTTCACCTGCGGCAGACCCAGCGTGGCGATGAAGGCGCCGATGAGCCGGCGCCCGGGCAGGTCGATGCCTTC
>NZ_JASJOY010000052.1:0-42580 GCF_031426985.1 Hydrogenophaga sp. | reverse complement strand
TAGCTGATGGCGCGGTCGTTGTAGAGGGAGGCGAACACCTCCTTCATCTTGTGCAACACCTCGTCGATGCCGTGCACGTTCAGGAAGGTTTCCTGCTGGCCGGCGAACGAAGCGTCGGGCAGGTCTTCGGCCGTGGCCGAGGAGCGCACGGCAAAGGTGGCCTTGTCATTGCCGCCGACCAGGGTGACGAAAGCGTCGCGGATCGCCTTCTCGAGGTCGGCCGGGAACGGCTGGTTCTCGACCATGGCGCGGATCTCGGCCCCGGCTTCGGCCAGGGCGCGCACGTCCTCGGTGTCCAGTGCGTCCAGGCGGGCGTTGATGCGCTCGGTCAGGCCGTCGAACTTGAGGAATTCGCGGAAGGCGTGCGCCGTAGTGGCAAAGCCGGTCGGCACCTTCACGCCTTGCGGCAGCTGCGAGATCATCTCGCCGAGGCTGGCGTTTTTGCCGCCGACGGCCTCGACATCGCTCATGCGCAGTTTTTCGAAAGGGACGACCAGATCGGTCGCGCCAAACAGTTGGGACATGGGAAGACTCCTGAGGTTAAAAAACCGGGGGCTCCGCGCACCGAATCCGGACCTGTGGTTCTGTTATGGGTCCCGCACCGGGTCAAGGGCAGCAATCTGGGGGCAGCGGCAACCCGGATAATGGATTGCGCGCGCATCGGCACGGATTGTAGGGTCGCACCCCCGCGCGCCGACCGAGTCCGGCCGGCAGTGGCGTTGAAATCCACTGTGTGCACCCCTGAAATTTCTTGTTCCCGAGCACCCCATGCCCAACAGAACGGTCTTTTTCCTCTCCGACGGCACCGGCATCACCGCTGAAACCTTCGGCAACGCCATCCTCAACCAGTTCGAGATCGATCTGCGCCGCGTGCGCCTGCCGTTCCTGGACAACGTGGACAAGGCCCACCAGGCGGTGCGCCAGATCAACCACACGGCCGAAGTGGAAGGCCGGCGCCCGCTGGTGTTTGCGACCGTGGTCAACATGGATGTGCTGGCCGTGGTCAAGGAACACTGCCAGGGTGTCATGCTGGACATGTTCGGCACCTTCGTCGAACCGCTGGAGGACGAACTCGGCATCAAGTCCAACCACCGGGTGGGGCGTTTCTCGGACGCCTCCAAGAGCAAGGAATACCACGACCGGATCGAGGCCATCAACTTCTCGCTGATGCACGACGATGGCCAGAGCCACAAGGACCTGCAGGGCTCGGACGTGATCCTGGTTGGCGTGAGCCGCAGCGGCAAGACGCCCACCTCGCTCTATCTGGCGATGCAGCACGGCCTCAAAGCGTCCAACTACCCGCTGATCCCCGAGGACTTTGATCGCCGCAAGCTGCCGCCGGCCCTGGTGCCCCACCGCAAGAAGATTTTCGGTCTGACCATCGCACCGGAACGGCTCTCCGAAATCCGCAACGAGCGCCGGCCCAACTCGCGCTACGCCAGCCTGGAAAACTGCCGTGCCGAGGTCAACGAGGCCGAGGCCATGATGCGCCGCGAGGGCATCCGCTGGCTCTCGACAACGACCAAGTCGATCGAAGAAATCGCCACCACCATCCTGCAGGAAATCCGGCCCGAACGGCTGATCTACTGAGCGCCTGCGCAGCGCACAGGGAAAACACCTAAGCCCATTTCATAGGGGCTAACCCTAGACAACGGCCCCCAGCGGGCCGTTGGCGTTTTTTCGTCAGAACACCGTCAGGCGACGTTCAAAGAATCGCGCCCCAGACGCCTATCCGGGCGTTCAACTTTCAACAACAGGAGACATTTCATGGCGACAACCCCAGCCCGCCCGATGACGCCTGAAGAACGCAAAGTGATCTTTGCGTCTTCTCTCGGCACGGTGTTCGAGTGGTACGACTTCTATCTGTACGGTTCGCTGGCAGCCATCATTGCCAAGCAGTTCTTCAGCGGTCTGGATGCTGGCTCGGCCTTCATCTTCGCGCTGCTGGCCTTCGCTGCGGGTTTCATCGTGCGTCCGTTCGGCGCCATCGTGTTCGGCCGTCTGGGCGACATGATCGGCCGCAAGTACACCTTCCTGGTCACCATCCTGATCATGGGCGGCGCCACCTTCATCGTGGGCATCCTGCCCAACTACGCCTCCATCGGTGTGGCCGCTCCGGTCATCCTGATCGCCCTGCGCATGCTGCAGGGTCTGGCGCTGGGTGGCGAGTACGGCGGCGCAGCCACCTACGTGGCCGAGCACGCTCCGCACGGCAAGCGCGGCGCCTACACCGCCTGGATCCAGACCACCGCCACGCTGGGCCTGTTCCTGTCGCTGATGGTGATCCTGGGCACCCGCACGATCATCGGTGAAGAAGCCTTCGCCGACTGGGGCTGGCGCGTTCCCTTCATCGTCTCCATCCTGCTGCTGGCCGTCTCGGTCTGGATCCGCCTGTCCATGAACGAGTCGCCCGCTTTCCAGAAGATGAAGGCCGAAGGCAAGACCTCCAAGGCCCCCCTGTCCGAGTCGTTCGGCCAGTGGAAGAACCTCAAGATCGTGATCCTGGCCCTGGTGGGTCTGGTCATGGGCCAGGCCGTGGTCTGGTACACCGGTCAGTTCTACGCCCTGTTCTTCCTGACGCAATCGCTGAAGGTCGACGGTTCCACCGCCAACATCCTGGTCGCCGCGTCGCTGGTGATCGGTACCCCGTTCTTCGTGGTCTTCGGTGCCCTGTCCGACAAGATCGGCCGCAAGCCCATCATCATGGCCGGCTGCCTGCTGGGCGCGCTGACCTACTTCCCGGTTTTCACCGCGCTGACCAAGGCCGCCAACCCCGACCTGCACGCCGCGCAACAAACCAGCAAGGTGGTCGTGGCCGCCAACCCGGCCGAGTGCTCGTTCCAGTTCAACCCGACCGGCACCAAGAAGTTCACCAGTTCGTGCGACATCGCCAAGCAGAAACTGGCTGGCGCTTCGGTGAGCTACGAGAACGAAGTGGCTCCGGCCGGCACCCCCGCCACCATCAAGATCGGCGACAAGGTGATCAACGTGGTGCCCAGCGCCGACGAGATCGCAGCCGCCAAGGCCGGCGCCGAGAAGAAGCTGGCCGACCTGACCGCCGCCGGCAACGCCGACGCGAAGGCATTGAAGGCTGCTGAAGGTGCGGTGAAGGCCCTGTCCGACGAGAAGACGGCCAAGGACGCCACCCTGACCGCCAACCTGAGTGCTGCGCTCAAGGCCGCCGGCTACCCGACCAAGGCCGACCCGGCCAAGGTGGACAAGTTCACCATCATCATCATCCTCACCTACCTGGTGATCCTGGTGACCATGGTCTACGGCCCGATCGCCGCCATGCTGGTGGAGATGTTCCCGACCCGCATCCGCTACACATCCATGTCCCTGCCGTACCACATCGGCAACGGCTGGTTCGGTGGCCTGCTGCCCACCACCGCCTTCGCCATCGTGGCGCAGACCGGCAACATGTACAACGGCCTCTGGTACCCGATCATCATCGCCGCGGCGACCTTCGTCATCGGCATGATCTTCGTCAAGGAAACCAAGGACGTGGACATCTACGCCAACGACTGATATCGTCATTCCGAGTGGCACCCCGCTCAGGCGGGGGCCACTCGGGAGCGGTTTTCTCCTTCAAACCCATGCCCCGGCATGGGTTTGTTTTTCCAGCCAGGACTCTCTCATGATCAAAATTTTTATTGGCTTCGTCATCTTTGCCGCGTTGGCCTTGTTCATGCTCATGAAAAGCGATGCTGACATCGACATGGGTGGTGAAAAGCACGGCATCGAAGAAACCACCCACAGCGAACCGGCGCCCGCAGCCGCTGCCCCGGCCCCCGCAGAAACCCCGGCCAAATAAGTCGACGCCCTGACCACCGCCTCTGACAGGAAGTGCCCACATCCACAGATACATGCCATTGATCTACCAGAAAACAGAGGCCGGACAAACCGCGTTCAAAACCCGCTCGGCGGAACTGAGCAGCCGGCAGCGTTCGGCTTTTCTGCTCTTCGACGGCAAGCGCACATTGGCCGAGGTGTTGAAAGCCACCCTCGGCCTGGGCATTGGCGCACCCGACATCGAGGACCTGGTGGTCAAGGGCTTGCTGGTGGCGCCCGCTGGCGCTGCCACAGTCCCGCCGCCGGTGGTGGACACCGTGCCAGCGGCCGTGGAGGCTGAGCCGGCCTCCACCGCAGCGCATGCGCCGGCTGATGAGCTGCCCCCCATGCAGCGCTACCAGCGGGCCTACCCGGTGGCCACGCGCATCACCGCTAAACTGGGCCTGCGGGGCTTCAAGCTGAACCTGGCGGTGGAAGCGGCGTCCGGCTACGACGATCTGGTGGCCCTGTTGCCCAAGATCGCCATCGCGGCCGGCGACAAGGCGGCCGCCGAACTCAAGCGCGCCTTGGGCTTGTGACCGCCGTCCGCCCCGGGCGGGCACCCGACGGTTGATCCTTTCCACACATCACAGGCGGCAAGCATGAAGCTGGCACTGCTTTCCGACATCCACGCCAACCTGCAGGCGCTGCAGGCCTGCCTGGACCACGCCCAACGGCAAGGAGCCACCCAGTACGCCCTGCTCGGCGATCTGGTGGGCTATGGTGGCGATCCGGCGCCCGTCATGGACCGCGTGGTGCAGCTGGCCAGCGAGGGCGCCGTGGTGCTGCAAGGCAACCACGACGAGATGGCGCTGCACCCCCCCGCCCAGAGCGACCGCCTGGGCGAAGCCACCGCCGGCTGGACCCACGACCAGTTGACCACCGAGCACCGGCAGTTCCTGACCGCACTGCCGCTGACGGCGCGGCTGCAGTCGTGCCTGCTGGTGCACGCCAGCGCCGACGCACCCGAGAAGTGGCGCTACGTCGAAGACGAGCGCAGTGCGGGGGCCAGTCTGGACGCCGCCACGGCCGACCCGCAGGTGCGCTACGTGTTCGGTGGCCACGTCCACCGACAGACCCTGTACTACAAGGGCAGCGGGCGCGGCCTGATGGCTTTTGCCCCCACCCCCGGGGTGCCCATTCCCACCCCTGCGCACCGGCAGTGGATCGCCACCGTCGGCTCCGTCGGCCAGCCGCGCGACGGCCAGCCCAGCGCCATGTATGCCCTGTTTGATCTGGCGCAGGCCCGTCTGAGCTTCCACCGCGTACCGTACGACCACATGGCCGCCGCCGCCGCGGTGCGGCGTGCCGGCCTGCCCGAATATTTCGCCCAACGCCTGGAAGAAGGTCGATGAAGTTGCTGGAACCCGGGACCCCGCTGGACGGGTTCGTGATCGAAGCGTGCCTCCACTCGGGAGGCATGGCCCACATCTACCGCGTGCACTACGCCAACGGCGCGCGCGACCCGGGTTTCCCGATGGTGATGAAGATCCCGCGCATGACCGCGGGCGACGGGGCCGAGAACATCGTCAGCTTCGAGGTCGAGCACCAGCTGCTGCAAGTGCTCACCGGCCCGCATGTGCCGCGCTTCGTGGCCGCGGGTGACCTGCACAACGTGCCCTACCTGGTCATGGAATACGTGCAGGGCCAGACGCTGGACCACTGGCTGCCCGAACCAGGCGAACCCCACACCCCGCTGACACCCGCGACCCTGGCCAGCCTGGGCGCTGCCATGGCGCACGCGGTGCACAGCCTGCACAGGCAGAACACCTGCCACCTGGACCTGAAACCCGCCAACGTGCTGATCAAGCCCGATGGTTCGGCCGTGCTGCTCGACTTCGGCCTCTCGTGCCACGCGCACTACCCCGACCTGCTGGCCGAAGAGCTGCGCAAGGCGGTCGGCTCGCCGGCCTGGATCGCACCCGAGCAGGTGGTGGGCGTGCGCGGCGACCCGCGCAGCGACGTGTTCGCCATCGGCGTCATGCTCTACGAACTGGCCACCGGCGAACTGCCGTTCGGCGCGCCCAAGACCGACGGTGGCCTGCGCCAGCGCCTGTGGATGGACCCCCGGCCCCCACGCGCGCTGCGCCCCGACCTGCCCCCCTGGCTGCAGGAGGTGATCCTGCGCTGCCTGGAAACCGAAGCCGCGCAACGCTACCCGTCGGCCGCCCACCTGGCACTGGACCTCACCAACCCGGACCAGATCACCGTCACCGCGCGGGGTGAGCGCACCGTGGGCACCGGGTTCAAAGAACACTTCAAGCGCTGGCTCAAGGCCGCGGGCAAGCACTACCAGCCCAGCCCTATGCCCAGCCACCAGATCGAGGAAGTGCCGATCCTGATGGTGGCCGTGCCGCACCACGACGTGAGCGACGCCACGCTGTACTCGCTGCGCCAGGCGGTGGCGCGCTCACTGGGCATACGGCCCGGTGCGCGGCTGGCCGTGGTGACGGTGATCTCGACCGGCGACACCAGCACCACCCACAGCGACAAGAGCGAAACCAGCGTGCACCGCCGGCACCTCACGCAGCTCAAACAGTGGGCGCAGCCGCTGGACCTGGCGGGACACCAGACCTCGTATCACGTGCTCGAATCGAACGACGTGGCCCAGGCCCTGGTGCGTTATGCCGAAGGCAACCACGTGAGCATGATCGTGATGGGCGCCGCCACCCACGGCCTGCAGATGCAGCGCTTCGTGGCCACCGTGCCCATCAAGGTCGCCATGGACGCGCCCTGCACCGTCATCCTGGTCAAGCAGCACACGCCGTTCGAGCAGCTCCAGGGCTGAACCCCGGCCCCCAAAGGCCCGCCGTCGCGCCGCCGCGCTTCCCCAGGCTGGGGGACGCGCACCTGACCAGCCCTTTGCGGCACTTGTTTACTTTTGACCGCCAATGGGCACAGAATCCGTGACAGATCGCACACTTCGATCTGCACACGGAGGGAACCCCCATGGCCACCGCGTCCAAGTCCGCCCCGCAGCGCTCCGCCACCGGCCTGTCGCTGCACATCGGCATCAACGAAGTCAGCGCCGCGCACTACGCCGGCTGGACCGGGCCGCTGGCGGCCTGCGAGTTCGACGCCCACGACATGGCGGCCATCGCCCAGGCCCAGGGCTTCAAACCCACCTCGCTGTTGACGAAAAAAGGCACGCGCTCGGCGGCGCTCGCCGCCATCCGCAAGGCAGCCAAGGCCTTGCAGGCCGGTGACCTGTTCTGGCTCACCTATTCCGGGCACGGTGGCCAGGTGCCCGACGCCAGCGGTGAAGAACCCGACAAACTCGACGAAACCTGGTGCCTCTACGACGGCCAGCTGATCGATGACGAGCTGTATTTCGAGCTCAGCCGCTTTCGCAAAGGGGTGCGAGTGCTGGTGCTGTCCGACAGCTGCCACAGCGGCACCGTGGTGCGCGCCGCGCGCCCGGCGCCCGGCACGGCCGAGCAGCGCCCACGCATCATGCCGCCGGCCGTGGGCATGCGGGTCTACAACGCGCACAAGGCCTTTTACGACCAGCTGCAGGCCGAGATCGCCAAGGCCGCCGGCGGTCGCGTGACCGACCCGGACACCGCCATCGCCCAGGTCGCCGTCAGCACGCGGCTGACCGCCATCGTCAAGAAGTTCGAGCCCTCGGTGATCCTCGTCTCGGGCTGCCAGGACAACCAGTTCTCGATGGACGGCAACCACAACGGCGCCTTCACCGAACAGGTGCTGCGCGTGTGGAACAACGGCGCCTTCAAGGGCAGCCACGCGGTCTTCCATGCCCAGGTGCGCGCGGGCCTGCCGCCCACGCAATCGCCCAACCTGTTCACGCTGGGCCCGGCGGCCGGGTTCCTCAAGCAGACGCCGTTCACGCGCTGATCCCGCCGCGGCGGGGGACCTGCCGCCGCACACCGTCAGGAGGCCTTCTCATGCTGAGCATCCAGAACCACCGGCTCGTGGGCGACAACGTCAGCTTCCGCCAGACGCCCAACGTGGGCGGTGCGCTGTCACCACGCTTTGTGGTGCTGCACTACACCGCCGGGCGCAACCTGGAGAGTTCGGTGGAATCGCTGTGCACACAGAAACCCCAGGGCAACGCGTCGGCCCACATCGTGCTCGGGCGCGACGGGCGCATCGTGCAGCTCGCGCCTTTGAACCGCGTGACCTGGCACGCCGGCGTGAGCCAGTGGAACGGTCTCAACGGCTTGAACCACCACGCCATCGGCATCGAAATGGACAACGCCGGCCTGCTGCACCGCGAAGGCGAGCGTTTCGTCTCGTGGTTCGGCAAGGACTACCCTGAAAACGAGGTGCTGGTCGCCGCGCACCGCCACGGCGGCGGCGCCCAGCCCTGGCACGCCTACACCGAAGCGCAGATCGCCCGCGCACTGGAACTGTGCGAACTGCTGGTGGCGCATTACCGGCTGGACGACGTGCTGGGCCACGAAGACATCGCCCGCGGTCGCAAGACCGACCCGGGCCCGGCCTTCCCGCTGGCGGCCGTGCGCGCCCGCGCCCTGGGCCGCGGCGGCGACGTGCAGCCGCGCCTGCTGGTCACCGCCAGCAAGCTCAACATCCGCAGCGGGCCGGGGGCCGAGTTCCCGGTGGTCGCGCCTGCCCTCAAGCAGGGCGCCGAGCTGCTGCTGATCGAACCCCGCGACCGCTGGAGCCTGGTGGCCGTGGTGGGCGTGACCGACCTGGAAGGCTGGGTCAGCAACGACTTTGTGACCCGCGCGCCCGCCAGCCGCAGCGGCCCAGCCGTGCTGTCGCGCGCCGAGCGCAGCACCGCCGCCACCCCGCCCGCCAAGCGCGCCAGCCGTGCCCGAGCCGCGCCGCCCGCCCCGACGGCGCGCAGCGCTGCGGCCAAAAAGACGGCCGCCCCCCGCAAGGCCCCCGCCAAAAAGACCACGCGGCCGGCGGCGCGCAAAACCACCACCCCGCGCTGAACCCTGCCGATCGCCCCCGCCAGACGGCACCCCACCCTGAAAGCGGCTGAACCATGGAACACCACACCTCTGCTCAGCCCATCACCTTCACGGTGCAAGGGCAGTCCCTGCCGGTCGCGGCGGCCACACGCGGCGGCCCCGCGCCCACGGCGGTGGGCGGTGGCTTTGGCGGGCGCGGCCGGGTCACACAGAAAGTGCAGCTCGGCGCCCGCCGCAGCAGCGGCAACGCGGTGGTGCGCCTGGTCGCCCGCCCGGGGCAGGACACGGTGCTGCTGCACATCAGCAACGGCCCGTCGCTGCTGCTGCACCCGGAAACCGCGCGCGACCTGATGCAGGCCCAGGCGGGCGCCGCCCACCGGTCCGCCACCCGCGGTGCTGCCGCCCCCACCGATGTCGAGGTGCCCGCCCAGCTGCTGTGGCAGGGAGCGGAACCGTCGGGCGCCACCCGCGGGGGGGCCTCGCGCGGCCGGCTGGGGCAGGCCCTGCTCACCGGCATCGAAATCGTCACCGGCCTGTTCACCGAACCGGCGGCCCAACTCACGGCCCGCAAGATCGGCGAACGCTTCGACGGCCAGGTCGACGCCGGGGTGTACGCGCTGCGCGCCGACGGGCTGAACGCGCCGCTCAAGGGCAGCGGCCAGAAGCTCGACCACATCCCGCCCGCCGCGCCGGGCGCGCCGATGCTGGTGCTGTTGCACGGCACCTTTTCTGAAACGCACGGCACCTTCGGCAAGCTGTGGCAGCAACACCCGCAAAAGGTGCGCGAACTGTTTGCCCACTACGGCAACCGCGTCTACGGCCTGGACCACCCCACGCTGATGGCCAGCCCCATCCAGAACGCGCTGCTGCTGGCGCAGAAGCTGCCCGACGGCGCCCGCGTGCACCTGCTCACCCACTCGCGCGGCGGCCTGGTGGCCGAGGTGCTGGCCCGGGTCTGCGCCCAGCCCGATCTGGACCCGGCCGAGCTGAGCGCCTTCAAGGACCCGGCCTACAAAGACCAGCACAAAGCCCTGCGCGACCTGGCCGACGCCGTGCGGGGCCGCGACATCCGCGTGGTGCGCGTGGTGCGCGTGGCCTGCCCGGCGCGCGGCACGCTGCTCGCGTCCAAGCGGCTGGACGCGTACGTCTCCGTGCTCAAGTGGTCGCTGGAGCTGGCCGGCATTCCGGTCGCGCCGGCCTTGCTGGACTTCATCGGTGCCGTCGCCAGCCAGCGCACCGACCCGAGCCTGCTGCCCGGTCTCGAATCCATGGTGCCCGACAGCCCGCTAGTGCAGTGGCTGCACAGCGCCGATGCCCCCCTGCCCGGCCAGCTGCGCGTGGTGGCCGGCGACATCGAGGGCGACTCGGTCATGTCCTGGGTCAAGACCCTGCTGGCCGACGCCTTCTACTGGACCGACAACGACCTGGTGGTGCAGACGCGGTCGATGTACGGCGGCGCACCGCGGGCGCCGGCCGGCGGGCACGCGGCCGCCAGCTTCGTGCTCGACCAGGGCGGCGGCGTCACCCACTTCGCCTACTTCAGCAACCCGCGCACCGCCGAAGCGGTGTGCAACGGCCTGACGCAGGAACAGCCCGCGGGGTACCGACCGATCGGGCCCATGTCGTGGGCCGGCAGTTCGGCCGACGGCCTGCGCGGCACCCCGCGCACACGCGACGCCCGGCCCGCGGCCGAGCGGCCGGCGGTGATCATGATCCCGGGCATCCTGGGCAGCCACCTGGCGGTGGACGGCAAACGCGTGTGGCTGAGCCTGCGCATCCTGGGCGGGCTGGAACGGATCGCCTGGCGACCGGACGCCACCAACGTGCAGCCCGATGGCGCCATGGGCCGCAGCTACGACGACCTGGCCGACTTCCTCTCGACCACGCACGAGGTGATCGAGTTTTCCTTCGACTGGCGCCGCCCCATCGAGCAGGAAGCGCGCCGCCTGGCCGGCGTGCTGGACCAGGCCCTGAGCGCGCGCGACGCCACCGGCCAGCCGGTGCACCTGCTGGCGCATTCCATGGGCGGGCTGGTGGCGCGCACGGTGCAGCTGGAGCAGCCCCAGGTGTGGCAGCGCTGGCTGCAGCGCAGCGGCTCGCGCCTGCTGATGCTGGGCACGCCCAACGGAGGCTCCTACGCGCCCATGCAGGTGCTCTCGGGCGACGACCGTTTTGGCAACACGCTGGCGACCTTCGGCCTGCCGTTTCGCGACCAGCAGGCGCGCCAGCTCATGGCCGACATGCCCGGCTTCATCCAGCTGCAGGCCGGCCTGCTCGATGCCCAGCTGGGCCTGGACCGCAGCGAACGCTGGCGGGCGCTGGCCGAGCAGGACGCGCAACTGCTGGATGACGCCAACCGCTGGCACAACGAGGAAGCGCAGCGCAGCGTCTACCGCTGGGGCGTGCCCACCCAGGCGGTGCTGGACCAGGCCGTGGCCCTGCGCCGCCGGCTGGACGCCCAGCGCGACGGAACGCTCCAGGCCTTTGCCGACCGCCTGCTGCTGGTGGTGGGCAAGGCCCGTTTCACGCCCGCCGGCTTTGAACTCAACGCCCGCGAAGGCCTGTTCTACCTGGACGCGCCCGACGACGGCGACGGCCGCGTCACCCGCGACAGCGCCTTGCTGCCCGGTGTGAAGACCTGGACGCTGGACTGCGAACACGGTGATCTGGCCGACGCCGACAACGCCTTCGAGGCCTACCGCGACCTGCTCAACCTGGGCGACACCGAACGCCTGCGGCCGCTGGCGGTCACACGCGGCGCCCCCTCGGCCGCCGCCGCGCTGGTGCGCAGCCGCCCGGCACGCGAGCGCACCGCGGGCCTGCGCCCCCCGGTCGAGCTGATGGACGTGTTCCGCCTCGACGCGGACGAGCCCCCGCCGGCCACCGCCCGCAGCGCCGGCGCCGCGCTGCGCCTGAGCGTGCACAACGGCAACCTCAAGTTCGTCAGCAAGACGCTGATGGTGGGGCACTACGGCGCCTCCACCCTCACCGGCACCGAAGCGGTGGTGGACCGTTTCATCGGCGGCGCCATGGGCGCATCGCTCGCCCTGGGCCTGTACCCCGAGGCACCGGGCACGCACCAGTTCTTCATCAACCACCGGCAGGACCCGGACAGCCCCCTGGCCCTGCCGCGCCCGGCCAACGTGGTGGTGGTGGGGCTGGGCGAAGAAGGCAAGCTGCACAGCGCCGACCTGGTGCAGACCGTGCGCCAGGCCACACTGGCCTGGGCGCAGCGCGTGGCCGAGGTCCCTGGCCAGGGGCAGAGCACGTTCGAGCTGACCGCCACCCTCATCGGCAGCGGCGGCATCGGCGTGAGCGTGGGCAGTTCGGCCCACGCGCTGGCCCAGGGCGTGCGCGAGGCCAATGAAAAACTCGAAGCCGGCGGCTGGCCCACGGTGGCGCACCTGCACCTGATCGAGCTCTACCTGGACCGCGCCACCGAAGCCTGGGGCGCACTGCAGTTGCTGGCGCTGGCCGCGCCCGAACAGTTCAGCCTCACGCCCACGGTGGTGTCCGGCGTCGGCCCGTTGCGCCGCCCGCTGGAGAGCGGCTACCGCGGCACCGGGCACGACTTCATCAGCGCCATTTCGGAAAAGAACGAGGCCGGCGAACCCACCATCACCTACACGCTGGACACGCAGCGCGCCCGATCGGAAGCGCGGGTGCAGCCGACCCAGGCGCGCCTGGTGAGCGAGCTGGTGCGCCGCGCCAGCAACGACGCCAACCGCGACCCGCAGATCGGCCGCACCCTGTTCCAGCTGCTGGTGCCGGTGGAGATGGAAACCAGCCTGCGCGGCAGCACCGAGCTGCTGCTCGAACTCAACGACGGCACCGCCGGCATCCCCTGGGAACTGCTGGACGCCCCCAACGACGGCCGCAGCGAAGCGCGCAAGCCCTGGGCGATCCGCAACCGGCTGCTGCGCAAGCTGCGCACGGTGCAGTTCCGCGCGCAGGTGAGCGACGCGCGCGCCGAAGACGCGGTGCTGGTGATCGGCGAGCCGCTGTGCGACGCCACGCTCTACCCGCCCCTGCCCGCCGCGCGCAGCGAAGCGCTGGCGGTGGCCGAGGCGCTGGTCGGCCCCACCGGCCTGAGTGCCGAGCGGGTGCACACGCTGATTGCCGAAGACGGCCTGCCGGGTGCCGACGCGGCCAGCGTCATCAACGCCCTGCTGGCGCAGCCCTACCGCATCGTGCACATCGCCGGCCACGGCGAGCCCGAGCTGATCGAAGACGACAAGCCCCCCCAGATGCGCGGCGTGGTGCTCAGCGACGGCACCTTCCTCGGCCCGCGCGAGGTGGAAGCCATGCGCGTGGTGCCCGAGCTGGTCTTCCTCAACTGCTGCCACCTGGCGGCCGACCCGCGCCACCTGCTGCAGGGCTACGACCGCGCGGCCTTTGCGGCCGGCGTGGCCAAGCAGCTGATCCGCATCGGCGTGCGCTGCGTGGTGGCGGCCGGCTGGGCGGTGGAGGACGAGGCCGCCAACCGCTTTGCCGGCGCCTTCTACCAAGCCCTGCTGCGGGGCGACCGCTTCATGGACGCGGTGCACAACGCCCGCGTGGCCGCTTGGGAAGCCAACCCGCTGGGCAACACCTGGGCCGCCTACCAGTGCTACGGCGACCCGGAATGGGTGTGGCAACCCGACCAGCGCGACCTCAACCGCATGCCCAAACCGGTGGGGGCCGACTACGCGGGCATCGCCTCGCCGGTGGCGCTGGCGCTGGCGCTGGAAACCCTGGCGGTGGAAAGCACCACACAGGGGGCGCCCGATGCGCGCCAGCGCGAAAAAATCCGCTACCTGGAAGCGCGTTTCGAGGTGGACTGGGGCGACATGGGCGCGGTGGCCGAAGCCTTTGGTGTGGCCTGCGCCGCCGCGCGCGACCTGGACAACGCGGTGCGCTGGTACCGCCGCGCGGTGGCCGCCAACGACGGCAGCGCCTCGGTCAAGAGCAGCGAACAGCTGGCCAACCTGCTGGCGCGCCTGGCCTGGGAACGGGTGGCGCCGCCACCCCGGGCCGGCAAGAAGGACCCCGATCTGGCGCAACGCATCGCGCAGGGCCGAGACGACATCCAGACCGCCATCGGGCTGCTGCAGGCGCTGGTGACCGTCTGCCCCACGCTGGAGCGCGAAAGCCTGCTGGGCTCGGCCTACAAGCGCCTGCACCGGCTGGAACTGCTGGCCGGACAGGCCAGTGCCGCCACCCAGGCGGTGCAGCAGATGGCCACGCACTACCGGCAGGCCGAGGCGCTGGCGCGCGGCGCCGGCTCGCCCGACTGGTTCTACCCCGCGCTCAACCGCCTGGCGGCCGAGCTGCTGGCCCAGACCGGCCAGCCCGGCTGGAGCGGTTTCGACGCCCAGGACGTGGCCGACATCCGCCAGACGCTGGAGACCCGGCGCCGCGACGCGCCCGACTTCTGGAGCGTGGTCGGCCTGCCCGAGCTGGCCACCCTGGAGGCGCTGGCCGCCGGTCAGCTGGCGCAGCAGCTGCCCGCCGTGCTGGCGGTGTACGAAGACCTGCACCAGCGCGCCGGCACGGCGTGGATGTGGGCGTCGGTGGCCGACCAGGCGGGGTTTGTGCTGCGGCCCTGGCTGGACGGGCAGGACGCACAGGCACGCGCCGCCCAGCAACTGCAGGCCCGGCTGGCGGCCTGGGCGGCCGGCCGCACGGGCTGAGCAGAGGTTCGAGGCTGAACACCTGAGGCCGCCATGAACCGCATCTTCATCAGCTACCGGTCGTCCGACGGCAAGAAGGATGCGGCGCGGCTGGCGGCCGACCTGAACGAGCGCTTTGGCGAACAGCTGGTGTTCTACGACAAGCAGGACCTGGTGGGCGGCAGCTCCTGGCGCGACGCGATCACCGCCACGCTGGGTTCACAGCCGGTGGTGCTGGTGCTGATCACCCCCGACCTGCTGGACGCCCAGCACCCGGAGGGCGGGCGCCGCATCGACCGCGAGGACGACCCGATCCGCAACGAATTGCTGACGGCGCACCACAACGGCGCGGTGATCCTGCCGCTGCTGACCGAGGGCATGCCCATGCCCGCCGGGCATCTGCTGCCACCACCGCTGCGGTTCCTGGGCGAAACCCATGCCCGCCCGCTGCGCACCGACGACTGGAACGCCGACCTGCAGCGCATCGTGGACGACCTCCAGACGCACCGCATCCATGTGCCCGCCACGCCGCCACCCGCGATCCAGCCGCTGCTCTCGTCCACCACCACGGGCCACGGCGTGCAGCGCTGGCTCAAGCTCGGCGCCGCCGCCGTGGCGGTGCTGGTGGCGGCGCTGCTGCTCATCGGCCTGCTGAACCCCGACGACAGCCCTGCCCCCGGCGGTGAAACGAACGCCCTGGCGCCCCGGGCCGCGGCCACCACCCCGCCCAGCGCGCCCACCGATGCCGCCGGCGTGTGGTGGGCGGTGGACGCGGCGGGCCACCGCACCCGGGTGCAGATCAGCGTGAACGGCGCCGACGCGGCGCTGCAGACCGATGCCATCCCGGTGGCCTGGTACCCCGAATGGCAGGCCTATGCGCAGCGCCTGCGCGAACAGGGCACGGTGTTCGACCACATCCGCTACAGCGGCGCCGGCCAGTGGGCCAACGGGCGGCTGCAGATCCCGGTCAACGTGCACAGCGCCGAAGGCCACGGCCCGCTGGACACCGGCGCCCTCACCCTCACGCTCAGCGCCGACGGCCGCGAGCTGACCGGCCAGCTCTGGAGCAACGGCGACCAGGCCCACACGCCGCTGCGGCTGGTGCGCCGCCCCTGACCCCGTCTTTCACCACCACCCACAGGAGGACCCCATGCCCAAGATGCTCCACATCTGCACCGAACGTGTGCTGCCGGCCGAGCTGATGCAGCCGCAGCAAACGCTGCGCAGCCGCGGCCGCACGCGTGCCATCAGCCCCATCGGCAAACTCTGGATGAACGGCAGCACGCTGCGCGTGCGCTTTCTGGGGGGCACGGCCGCGCAGCAGGCCAAGGTGAAAGAGCAGGCCGGCTGGTGGACGGTGCACGCCAACCTGCGCTTCGATTTCAACAACGCAGCCGACGCCGAGATCCGCATCGCCTTCGACCCCAACAACGGCGCCTGGTCCTACGTGGGCACCGACAACCGCAGCATCCCGCTGGACCAGCCCACCATGAACCTGGGTTTCATGGACGGCGGCACCACGGCGCACGAGTTCGGCCACGCCATCGGCCTGGCGCACGAACACCAGAACCCGGCCGGCGGCATGCAGTGGAACGAGGCCGCCGTGATCCGCGACCTCAGCGGCCCACCCAACAGCTGGAACGAGGCGCAGATCCGCCACAACGTGCTCAACAAGTACCGGGCCGACCAGCTCAACGGCACCAGCTTCGACCCCGACTCCATCATGCTCTACGCCTTCCCGGGCAGCTGGGTGCAAAGCGGCCAGGGCACGCACGCCAACGAGGTGCTCTCGGCCATGGACAAGGCCTTCATCGCCAGCGCACGGGCCTACCCGAAAGCCGCGCCCACCATCGCCGATGCGACCGAACTCGTGGTCGACGCCACGCGCCGCACGGCGGCGGCCATCGGCCAGGCGGGCGAAGAGGACCTGTTCCGTTTCCAGGTCAGGACCGGCGGCACGCACATCGTGGACACGCGCGGGCCGACCGATGTGGTGATGAAGCTCTTCGGCCCCGACAGCCCGACCGCCGTGATCGCCGAGGACGACGACAGCGGCGTGGGCACCAACGCATCCATCCGCCGGAACCTGCTGCCGGGCACCTACTACGCGCAGGTGCGGCACTACAACAAGGCCAACGGGATGGGGAACTACTCGGTCAAAGTCAGGCGCACCGCCTGACCTTGACCGTTCAGCACGGCACGGCGGTTCCATGAAGGACTTCTTCATCAGCTACAACCAGGCCGACAAGGGCTGGGCCGAATGGATCGCCTGGCAGCTGGAGGCCGCGGGTTTCCAGGTGGTGATCCAGGCCTGGGACTTCCGCCAGGGTGGCAACTTCGTGCTCGACATGCAACGCGCGGTGGAGGCCGCGCAGCGCACCATCGTCGTGCTCTCGCCCGACTTCCTGGCCTCCCGGTTCACCGCGCCGGAATGGGCCGCGGCCTTTGCCCAGGACCCGACCGGTCGCACCGGGCGGCTGCTGCCGGTGCGCGTGCGCGAGTGCCAGCCCAGCGGCCTGCTGGCGCAGATCGTCTACATCGACCTCGTGGGCCTGCCCGACCGGGCGCAGGCCAGGGAGCAACTGCTCAAGGGCGTGACCCAGGGCCGCGCCAAGCCCGATGCCGAACCCGACATGCCGCCGCTGGAGGTGGCCACCTCGCCACCGTCGTCGCTGGACGACGAACCGCCCTGGCCGCCCTCGCTGGAGGTGGCCACCAGCGTGGCGGGCCATGTGTTCTGGTGCGTGGCGCGCGTGGCGACGGTAGTGATCGTGGTCGCGCTGGCCGTGCGGACCCTGCTCGCCAGGGCCCTGCCCAACTGGGCCGACAGCAGCCCGGGCACCGCGGTCACGGCGGCCCTGTTGTGGGGCCTGGCCATGGCCTTGCTGGTGGAAGCCCTGCTGCGCCTGTGGCGAAGGCGTGTGGCCTCACGCACCCTGGTCAGGAGTCCGATGTGAAACACGCGCTTCACTGGCCGGTCGCTTGTCTGCCTGCCCGCGGCCTGCGGAGCGGCTGGATCGCGCTCGCGGGATCGCTGTGCCTGTGGGTCGCGGCGCCCGCCTTCGCGGCCCAGCCGGCAACGCCCGATCCCGCCTTGGTCCGCCAGGTGCGCGACGCCCAGCAGACCATGGAGCGGCTGGCCGGACTTGAGGAACAGGCCGGCGACACGCGCGCCGCCGCCGACCGCCTGGCGCAAGCCGGCCGCGACGCACTGATCGCCTGGCAGGGCTATCTGAGGGCGGACGAACGCGGACGCACAGCGTTCGAACAGGCCCGCGACTGCCTGCCACCGTTGCAGCAACGCCTGGCCGCGAACAACGCGGCCCTGGCGGCACGGGCCCAGGCCGTGACCCGGTCGCAGGCGGCCGTGCGGGCCGTCGCATCGGCCGAGGGCGGCGGACTGGCCCCCGCGGCGCACCTCGCCGACCTGGCCTTCCAGCAGCGCCGGGCCGCCGAAATGGCGTTTGCAGAACGGCACCGGGCGGTGAGCGAGCAGGCTCGCGTCTGCGCAGGCGACACCCTTTCGGCCCATTGGGCCATCCAGGGCACCCAGGACCACGCGCAGGAGGCCGTGGACCTGGCGCGGGATCTGGCGCCGCAGCTCGCGGCCTTGCGCACACGCTGGCAAGCAACGTCGGAAGCGTTTTTGGCCGCCACACAGGCCGGTCTGGTGGAGCCCGCCGGTGCGGCGCCGACCATCGCGAGCGACGAGCCGCTCAAGCGCCTGGAACAGGCCCTGGCGGGCACAGGCCTGCCCGCGCGCAGTGGCGCGCCGACCGCGGTGCTGACCGGACCGCTGACGCCCAACCGCGTGAACCTGGAGCGCCTGACCGCTGAACTGGAACGCCTGCAGGACGCGGCCGCGTACATCGACCTCAGCACCGCATCCCCCTTGAGCGATTGCGTGGACGCCAGCTGCGCGGGTCTTCTGGCCGAGCGGCGCGGGCTGACCGCACGCATGACCGACACCCAGGCCCAACTGGCGCAGGCGGTGGATCAATGGCGGCAGTCGCCCGCTTCCTTGCGCGAACAGCTGGCACCGCTGTTGACCCGGCGGCAATCGCTGAACGTTCGCATGCAGCCCATGGCCAGCACGCTGGGGCCGGCGGTGACCGAAACCACGGCGGCCAGCCGTGCTGTGCAGGCGGCAGCGGTGCAGCTGCAGTCCGCCGCCGAGCGCGCACACGAACACGCCCGGCAGGCCTGGGAACTGGCCTACCAGCAGGCCTACGGTCAAGCCCCCGAGCCCGATCTCGACGTTGCCACCGCCAGCGGCATGGGCATGGCGGGCATCGCGCCCGCCCCCTCTGCTGCCATGTTGCGTCTCGAAATCCGCAGCCACGCGTACGAACTCTTCAGCCGCTTCGATGGCGAGATTGCCGATTTCGGTGCCTACACCTACGTGCTGGTGCGCAGCGCCAGCGACCTGCAAACGCCCGCTGTCCGGCAGCGTTTTCTGCAGCTGCTGCACATCCTGCAGACCCTGCCGGCCGCGGGACTGGTGGCGAGCGGGGACAAGCCGCACGTCAATGTGTTCTGCATCCCGGTCACCCCGGGCAACGAAGGCGTCCGCGATGCCGGCCAGGTGGCCTATGCCTCCGATCTCGGGCAGCAGCTCAAGATGCGCGCGCAGAACGGCCTGCTGACCCAGAAGGCGGTCCGCCAACGGCTGACCAGCGCGCCGGGGCCGTTCCTCGTCACGGTGCCGGGTCGGCTGGCCCTTGCACAGTCGGGCGCGCCCCTGCTGCTGGCCGACCTGTCGACCTATCCGCCGGACGCCATTGCCGACCTGACCAACCACTACATGAACGGCCTGGTGGACGACTTCCCGCGCCAGCAGGCGCTGTGGACGCCGCCGGTGTTGCAGCGCGTGGCGCTGTTCATGATTCACCTGGCCGCAGGCACGGGCGAGCTGGTCACCAGCGCCCTGCCGACCGCTCAGGCGCAGCCGCGTTGAGCGCTCAGGCCGCGCTGGCGACGGCCGCTTCGCTTTTCGGCTCGACCACCACCGGCTGGCGGATCAGGTGGTCAAACGCGCTGAGCGCGGCCTTGGCGCCCTCGCCCGCAGCGATCACGATCTGCTTGTAGGGCACCGTGGTGCAGTCGCCGGCGGCGAACACACCGTCCACATTGGTGTGGCCCTTGGCATCGACCACGATCTCGCCAAAGCGGCTGAGTTCGACCGTGCCCTTGAGGAACTCGGTGTTGGGCACCAGACCGATCTGCACGAACACGCCTTCGAGCGGCACCAGCTGTTCCTCGCCGCTCACGCGGTCCTTGAACTTCAGGCCGTTGACCTTGCTGCCGTCGCCGGTGATCTCGGTGGTCTGCGCGTTCACGTGGATGGTGACGTTGGGCAGGCTCTTGAGCTTGCTCACCAGCACCGCATCGGCCTTGAGCTGGTCGGCGAATTCAACCAGGGTCACGTGCTGCACGATGCCGGCCAAATCGATGGCCGCTTCCACGCCCGAGTTGCCGCCGCCGATGACCGCCGTGCGCTTGCCCTTGAACAGCGGGCCGTCGCAGTGCGGGCAGTACGCCACGCCCTTGTTCTTGTATTCCTGCTCACCCGGCACGTTGACATTGCGCCAGCGCGCGCCCGTCGACAGGATCACGCTGCGCGCCTTGAGCACGCCACCGTTCTCCATCTGCACCGCGACCAGACCGCCCGGCTCGCTGGCCGGGATCAGCTTCTGCGCGCGCTGCAGGTTCATCACGTCGACCTCGTAGTGGCGCACCTGGGCTTCGAGCGCGGCGGCGAACTTGGGGCCGTCGGTTTCCAGCACCGAGATGTAGTTCTCGATCGCCATGGTGTCGTTGACCTGGCCGCCCATGCGTTCGGCGGCCACGCCGACGCGGATGCCCTTGCGGGCGGCGTACACCGCTGCGGCGGCACCGGCCGGGCCACCGCCGACGATCAGCACGTCGTAGGCGTCCTTGGCGTTGAGCTTGGCGGCTTCGCGCTCGCCCGACTTCGTGTCCAGCTTGGCGACAATCTCTTCCACGCTCAAGCGACCGGAGGCGAACACCTCGCCGTTGAGGAACACCATGGGCACGGCCATGATCTGGCGAGCCTCGACCTCGGTCTGGAAGGCGCCGCCTTCGATCACCACCGTCTGGATCTTCGGGTTGACGATGGCCATCAGCGACAGCGCCTGCACCACGTCCGGGCAGTTGTGGCAGGTCAGGGACATGTAGACCTCGAAGCGGAAGTCGCCATCCAGCGCCTTGATCGACTCGATCACGTCCGCCTCGACCTTGGGCGGGTGGCCGCCGGTCCACAGCAGGGCCAGCACCAGCGAGGTGAACTCGTGGCCCAGCGGCAGGCCCGCGAAGCGCACGCCGCTGGTTTCACCGGCACGGGCGACCACGAACGAGGGCTTGCGCGCATCCTTGCCCGAGGTGTCCAGCGTCACCTTGTCGGACAGGCCGGCAATGGTCTCCAGCAACGAACGCATTTCGGCGCCGGTGGTGCTGTCGTCCAGTGACGCGATCAGCGTGATCGGCTGGCGCAGCATGCCGAGGTACTGCTGCAACTGGGCTTTGAGGGTGTCGTCGAGCATGGCGAACTCCTGAAAAGGAAAAGAAGGTGCGGAAGACCGCTGGTGCATGGGCCTGCAGAGAAGCCCATGAGGCAGCGGAACTGCCTGAACAAACGGAAGCGTGAAGTGCCTCAATCCAGAACGCCGCGGAACCGGCTTTGCCGGGCCGCAAGCGGCCTGCGCAGCTTGGGACAGCGCGAAGTGCCGCAGCCTCTGGCAGCGGCCCCGCGCGCCAGCGCGGCGCGGGGGTGGGCAATTTAGATCTTGCCGACCAGGTCGAGGCTGGGGGTCAGGGTCTTGGCGCCTTCCTTCCACTTGGCCGGGCAGACCTGGCCAGGGTTGGCGGCGGTGAACTGGGCCGCCTTGAGCTTGCGCAGGGTTTCCGACACGTCGCGGGCGATTTCGTTGGAGTGGATTTCCAGGGTCTTGATCACGCCATCGGGGTTGATCACGAAGGTGCCGCGCAGGGCCAGGCCTTCTTCGGGGATGTGCACGCCGAAGGCGTTGGTCAGGGCGTGGGTCGGGTCACCGACCAGGGGGAATTTGGCCTTGCCGACGGCGTCGGAGGTCTCGTGCCACACCTTGTGCGAGAAGTGGGTGTCGGTCGTGACGATGTAGACCTCGGCACCGGCGGCCTGGAAGGCGGCGTAGTTGTCGGCGGCGTCTTCGATCTCGGTCGGGCAGTTGAAGGTGAAGGCGGCCGGCATGAAGATCAGCACGGACCACTTGCCCTTGAGGGACTGCTCGGTCACTTCGATGAACTCGCCCTTGCCGGCGCGGTTGACGAAAGCGGTGGTTTTGAACGGCTGGACTGGGGTGTTGATCAGGGACATGGTTGTTTCCTAACAGGTTGGGATTGAAGAACCGGAGAAGGCGATGCGATACGTGAACCGCAACGGCGTGAATCATAGCCGAGAACTATCGACATCAAACATTGATAGTCTCTATTCGGTCTATAGCTTTTGTGCTGCAGCGCACCAGAACACGTCAGATGCCAGTGATTCGCATTGATCATGCCTTTCCTCGGGTCGGTGACATCCGCCCATGGCGCTCAAGCCGTTCCAAAACCGCTGGTAACCCGCCGATGCCCCTCCAGCAAAGACCTTGTAAAGTATTGTTTACGAATTATTCGCATTTGCAATACAATCTAGCATCTTAGCCAGCCACAGCGTCGAACCGTTGCAGCCAGCCGAAAACCCATCGACTCACTGCCACCATGCCCCGACGCCTGAAGTCCCGCCGCGCCCAGTCGCACGCCCTCCCCTCCCCCGCATCCCCCGCCGCCATGCTGCCCCTGGGCGCCATGTTGCTGGCCGGTTCGATGGGCGCCTTCGCCCAGACCGCCACCACCCCATCCGCTTCCGAAACCACGCTCAAGACCGTGACCGTGAAGGAGCGCGCAGAGGCCCCGGAAGGCAAAGAGGCGGTGCGCGCGACGGAAACCACCATCGGCAAAGGCAAGCAGCAGCTGCGTGACATCCCGCAGTCGGTGACCGTGGTGACCGAGAAGCTGATCGACGACCGCAACCTCGACACCGTCAAGGAAGCGCTCAAGAACACCGCGGGCATCACCTTCCTGGCGGCCGAAGGGGGCGAAGAAGACATCCGCCTGCGCGGCTTCGCCCTGCAGGCCACCGGCGACCTGTTCATCGACGGCATGCGCGACCCGGCCATCTACGACCGCGACACCTTCAACATGGACCGCATGGAACTGCTGCGCGGCTCGGCGTCGATGCTGTTCGGCCGCGGCTCCACCGGCGGCGCAGTCAACCAGGTCAGCAAGCAGCCGCGTCTGATCAACGAACACCAGGTCGACCTGACGCTGGGCAGCCACGCCTACAAGCGCCTGGTGGGCGACTTCAACATCCAGACCGGCGAAAGCGCCGCCCTTCGCCTCAATGCCATGGTGACCGACGCCAACAACGACGGCACGGGGCGCAGTCTCGACAAAAAGGGCCTGGCCGCCGCCTACCGCTGGGGCATTGGCGAGCGCGACGAGTTCCAGGCCAGCCTGTACCACCTGGACAACAACAACGGCATCAACTACGGCCTGCCGTTCATCGCGCCCTATGAAGGTGCACCCAGCACCGACCGCGTCCTGCTGCCGCTGGACCCGACGGCCTATTACGGCCTGGCCAGCGACTACAACGAAAGCGGCGGCACCATCGCCAGCGTCGGCCACACGCACCGGTTCAGCCACGACAGCGAACTCAAGACGCAGGCCCGCGTGGGCAGCTTCAACCGCGACCAGCGCTCCGGTGCCATCCGCTTTGCCAACGCCAGCCTCCAGCCGGGCGGCGTGGCGGCCAACCTGACGAACTTCGGCCCCGACACCGTGCTGACACGCGGCACCCACCTGAAGATCCAGGACATGGACATTGCCCAGGTCCAGAGCGACTTCAGCAACAAGTTCGACGCCCTGGGCGTCAAGCACGAACTGCTGGCCGGCGTGGACATCACGCGGGAGAAGAAGACCGTCTATGCGGCCCGCTCAGCGGCTCAGGGTGGGGTGAACATCACCAAACCGACCACCACGGTGGGCACCCCCAACGACGGCGCCTCGGTGGACGAAGCCTCGCGCGTGCTGCGCGTGGGCAACGACTACGTCTCCACGGCCTGGGGTGTCTACGTGCAGGACATGATCCAGATCGCGCCGAAGTGGAAGCTGGTGGGCGGTCTGCGCTACGACAACCTCGAAGGCGACTACAACGCGTACGCGATTCCGAACAACGCGGCCGGCCCCGTGACCACCAGCAGCTACACGATGAAGATCTCGGAGATCAGCAAGCGGCTTGGCGTGCTCTACCAGCCCACCGATCGGCAGTCCTACCACTTCTCCGCCGGCACGTCGTTCAACTCCTCGGGCGATGCCTATTCGCTGGGGGCCGGCAACGTGGACACGCCGCCCGAGCAGAGCATCAACATCGAACTGGGCGCCAAGCTGGACTCGGCCGACAAGCAGTGGACCACCCGCCTGGCCCTGTTCCGTTCGACCAAGTTCAACGAACGCAACACCGACCCCGACCGCACCGTGCCGGCGCCGACCGCGACCGACCCCAATGCAACAACCGCCCTCATCAGCACCGCAGGCAAACGCCACGTGGCTGGCTTTGAAATGGACCTCACCGGCCGCCTGACACCGCAATGGGAAATCTACGGCTCCTACATGTGGATGCCCATTGCCAAGGTGGACAAGGCTGCCGCTTGCCCGGCCACGGGTCAGTGCACACAAAGCGCCCCTGGCGAGCGCGAGGGTGACCGCCCGGCCCTCACCCCGGTGCACAGCGGCACGGTGTGGACCACCTACCAGCTCACGCCCAAGCTGCGCCTGGGGGGCGGCCTGAACTTCCGCGGCAAGCAAAAGCCGACCCGCGCCGAGTTCAACGTGCCCAGCTATGTGACCGCCGATCTGATGGCCGAATACAAGTTCGACTTCGACAAGCTGGTCCTCAAGGCCAACCTGAGCAATGTGACCAACAAGCTGTACGCCGACCAGCTGTATCCGGCGCACTACATCCCGGGCGCCGGCCGCATGCTGCAGGTCACCGCCAGCCTGAAGTTCTGACCGGTCCAGCCCTCCCTGCCCAAAGGCCGCCCGTCCACGACAGTGCGGCCTTTAGGGCGACGCTGAACAAGTCCCCGTGGATGCGATCGCCCGCTGTCGGGATGGGCTGCAAGGCGCAAAACGCAGACGGGCCGGGCGGCCCGGCGAGGCTTTGCAACGCTGAAGACCGCCCGAGAGCTGGATGAGCGCGCCACGAGGGACTTGATCAGCGTTGCCTTAGGCTTTTTCCATAGGGTAGACCCCCTTCACAGGCCCCCACGATGCTGCTGACCCTGCCCAATATCCTCTCGCCCGACGACCTGGCGCGCGCACGCGCCCTGCTAGCCGACGCCCCCTGGCAGGACGGACGCGAGAGCGCCGGCCCGCAGGCCCGCACCGTCAAGAACAACCAGCAACTGCCGCACGACAGCGCAGCGGCCACCGCCATCCGCCAGATGGTGCTGGGCGGCCTGAACCGGTCGGCCCTGTTCTTCAGCGCCGCGCTGCCGATGCGCATCTTCACGCCGCGCATCAACCGTTACGGCGGCGAGACGAACACCTACGGCAACCACGTCGACAACGCCATCCGCCTCAAGGCCACCGACGGCGGCGCCACCGAATACGTGCGCACCGACGTGTCGTGCACCGTGTTCCTCAACGACCCCGACGACTACGAGGGCGGCGAGCTCACGGTGAGCGACACCTACGGCACGCGCGGTGTCAAGCTGCCGGCCGGCCACGCCGTGCTGTACCCCGGCACCAGCCTGCACCAGGTCACGCCGGTCACGCGCGGGCACCGCATGGCCTGCTTCCTGTGGGTGCAGAGCATGGTGCGCAGCGACGAGCAGCGCCGCCTGCTGTACGAACTCGACATGAACCTGCTGGCCCTGCGCCAGCGCCACGGCGAAACCGCCGAGACCACGGCCCTGACCGGGACCTACCACAACCTGCTGCGCATGTGGGCTGAAACATGACCGGACATAAAGACCCCCACGCTCCGCCGCTGCGCGGGTCGCTGCCCCCCGGAGGGGCTGGGCCCGCCTTGGGGCGGCCCGGCGACGGGCCCGCAGACCCCCACGCTCCGCCGCTGCGCGGGTCGCTGCCCCCCGGGGGGGCTGGGCCCGCCTTGGGGCGGCCCGGCGGCGGGCCCGCAGACCCCCACGCTCCGCCGCTGCGCGGGTCGCTGCCCCCCGAGGGGGCTGGGCCCGCCTTGGGGCGGCCCTGCGGCGGGCCCGCAGACCCCCACGCTCCGCCGCTGCGCGGGTCGCTGCCCCCCGGAGGGGCTGGGCCCGCCTTGGGGCGGCCCGGCGACGGGCCCGCAGACCCCCACGCTCACGGCCTGCCCGCCACCCTGGCCGACCACGCCGAACGCGCGCGCCAGACGCTGGACCCGCGCGTGCTCGCCTACTTCGACGGTGGCGCCGCCGACGAAATCACGCTGCGCGAGAACGAGCTGGCCTGGCAGCGCATCCGCCTGTCCTCCCGCGTGCTGCGCCCGCTGGCGGGTGGCCACACGCGGGTGAACCTGCTGGGCCGCACGCTGGCCCACCCCATCCTGGTGGCGCCGATGGCCTACCAGCGCATGGCCCATCCCCACGGCGAACAGGCCACCGCGCTGGCCTGTGCCGCCCAGGGGGCCGGCTTGGTGCTCAGCACCCAGGCCACCGCGCCGGTCGAAGCCGTGGCCCGCCTCATGCGCGACGATGCCGCGAGTGGACCGCTGTGGTTCCAGCTGTACATGCTGCCCGACCGCGGCTTCGTGCGCAGCCTGGTGCAGCGCGTGGAAGCCGCCGGCTGCGAAGCGCTGGTGCTGACGGTGGACGCGCCGGTGCAAGGCGCGCGCGACCGCGAGCGCCGCACCGGCTACCGCCGCCCGCCGGCGTTCCAGGCGGACAACCTGGCCGGCCGCATGGTGCCGCCCCCGGTGGACCTGCAACCCGGCCAGAGCGCCCTTTTCGACGACCTGCTCACCCACGCCCCGACCTGGGACGACATCGCCTGGCTGCGCTCCATCACCCGCCTGCCGGTGCTGCTCAAGGGCATCACCCACCCGGCGGACGCTGTGCTCGCAGCCGAACATGGCGCGGCGGGCGTGATCGTCTCCAACCACGGCGGCCGCACGCTGGACACCCTGCCCCCCACCGCCGAGCTGCTGCCCGCCGTGGTGCAGGCGCTGGACGGTGCCCTGCCGGTGCTGGTGGACGGCGGCATCCGCCGCGGCACCGACGTGCTCAAGGCCATGGCGCTGGGCGCCTCGGCGGTGCTGGTGGGTCGGCCCGTGATCCACGGGCTGGCCAACGCCGGCGCCCAGGGCGTGGCCCATGTGCTGCGCCTGCTGCGCGACGAGCTGGAAATCGCCATGGCGCTGTGCGGCTGTCGCCAGTTGAGCGACGCGGCCGCCGTGCTGCATGCACCGCCACAGCACTGAGCCCCCAGCCATTCGGTCTTTTTCGACCGATTTATTCAAATAAGAAGGATTCGCATTTATAATCCATCCCATCGTCGACCCGACCGACAACACAGGAGCTGCCCATGGTTCTTCAAACCCTTTCCGCCCTGGGTGGCGGCCTGGTCCTGTTGTTGGGTGCGCTCTGGTGGGTCTTTCGCCACTGAGCGGCGTCTCCAGCCCGGACCGAACATTCCCGCACACACTCTCTACACTATGTCTTCCGCCAGCGCAGCGCTTGCGCTTCCCCACCCCGGGCCCCATCCGGCCCGGACCACCGCACCCCGCATGGACCGCCGTATTCCCATCGTGATCGCCGTGCTCGGCT
This sequence comes from Hydrogenophaga sp., assembly GCF_031426985.1. Taxonomy (GTDB): domain Bacteria; phylum Pseudomonadota; class Gammaproteobacteria; order Burkholderiales; family Burkholderiaceae_C; genus Hydrogenophaga. Next base: position 15,337 of record NZ_JASJOY010000052.1, on the reverse strand, counting down.
TTCATGTGCTGGGCCTGTGGGCCCTGCAGGCCGGCCTGCTGCGCCGTGCCGTTGAACTGGTGGTCCCGGTGTCGGTGCTGTCGGACATGATCGAGCCGCCCCAGCCGCAGGTCACCCCCACCCCGCCGCAGCCCCAGCCACGCACGGCCCCCACACCCAAGGCAGCCCCCTTGCCCAGACCCGTGGCCCAGCCGGCACCGCAACCGGTGGCCGTGGCCACCCCCACCCCGGCGCCCCAGGCCCCCACCGGCGTGACCGAACCCCAGCCACCGGCACCACCGGTGACGGCCGTCGCTGCGACCGAACCCGCGGCCCCGCCTGCACCACCCGCGCCACCGGCGCCGCCCAAGATCGAACTGCCCTCCAGCAACGCCGACTACCTCAACAATCCGAAGCCGGCCTATCCTCCCCTGTCCAAACGGCTGGGCGAACAAGGCAAGGTCGTGGTCCGCGCCTTCATCGAGGCCAACGGCACCGCCACCAAAGCCGAGGTCCGCACGTCCAGCGGCTACGACCGCCTGGACCAGGCCGCGCTGCAGACCGTGCTGAAGTGGCGCTACGTGCCGGGCAAGCGTGCCGGCGTCATCGAAGGCATGTGGTTCAACGTGCCCATCCATTTCGTCCTCGAATAAACCGTCCCACTTTCTCGACTCAGGAACCCCACCGCCATGGACCCCCAACTCGCTTCTTCCGGCATCGCCCACGTCTGGAACCAGGGTGACGCCGTCACCCGCACCGTGGCCCTGGTGCTGCTGGCCATGTCGCTGACCACCTGGGTCATCATCCTGTGGAAAGCCCTGGACCAGCGCGCCCACCGCCGCCAGGCCAAGGCCTGCGAAAGCTTCTGGCACAGCGCCGATTTCGCCGAAGGCGTGACCAAGCTGGGCCATGAGCCGGGCAATCCCTTCCGCGCCCTCGCCATGGAAGGCCGCGAAGCCACCCGCCACATCCTGCACAAGGACGGGCAGTCCCGCCCGCAGCTGCACGACAGCCTGGACCTGAGCGACTGGGTCGAACGCGCCCTGCGCAACAGCCTGGACGACTTCACCGCCCGCGCCCAGAGCGGCCTGACGGTGCTGGCCTCCATCGCCTCCACCGCCCCCTTCGTGGGCCTGTTCGGCACCGTCTGGGGCATCTACCACGCCCTGCTGGGCATCGGCGCGGCCGGCCAGGTCAGCATCGACCAGGTGGCCGGCCCCATCGGCGAGGCGCTGATCATGACCGCCATGGGCCTGCTGGTCGCCATCCCCGCGGTGCTGGGCTACAACGCCCTGGTGCGCGGCAACAAGGGGCTGACGCACCGCCTCAACCGCTTCGGCAACGACCTGCACGCCTATTTCGTCACCGGCGCCCGCGTCACGGCAGGAGGCGATGCCAAGGTCCTGCCGATGAAGAAGGCCTGAGTTTCACCAGGACACGACCATGGCCATCGGAACCCAGGACGACAGCGACCAGATGCTCAGCGAGATCAACATGATCCCGTTCATCGACGTCATGCTGGTGCTGCTCATCATCTTCATCATCACCGTGCCGGTGATCAACCACTCGGTCAACATCGACCTGCCGCAGGCGAGCAACCAGAAGCTGCTGGACAAGCCGGAGAACATCCGCCTGTCGGTGGCCGCCGACGGCGCCTACTTCTGGAACGATGCCCAGGTCGAAGACGCCGACTTCGAGCAGCGCCTGGGCGCCGCCGCCGCCCAGGAACCGCAGCCGGAGCTGCACATCCGCGGCGACAAGGCGGTGCGCTACGAGCGTGTGGCGCTGGCCATGGCCGCGGCCCAGCGTGCCGGGGTGCGCAAGATCGGCTTCGTGACCGAGCCGGCCAAGCCTTGAAGCCCGCCGAACCCGCCATGGCCCAGGAGCACCGCATGCACACCGCCACCACCACGCCGCGCCCGCAAACCGCGGCACAGACGCGTGAAGCGCCCGCCCCGGGGGCGCCACATTCGCTCGACAGCCAGGACCTGCTGCGCGGCCAGAACGCCGTTGCCATCGCGCACAACGGCTCGCTCTACCGCCTGCAGGCCACACGTCAGGGCAAGCTGATCCTGACCAAATAGTTTTTCATCGTGGGGCGACCCGGAGAGCTCACCCTCTCCGAGCGTCGTTTTTTGGCCAGCCAGGGGGCTTCGCGCCCCGGTAGCCAGTCATTTTTTCACGAGCTTACAAACCGATGGCGGCAATGCCGGCGCGCGCGATCTGCGCGTCTTCCGACGATTTCACGCCGCTCACGCCCACCGCACCGATGCACTGCCCATCTTTCACGATGGGCACGCCGCCTTCGAGCATGCCGGCCACGGCCGGTGCGCTCAGGAACGCGGCACGCCCCTGGTTGATCACGTCTTCGTAGCCCTTGCTCTCCTTGCGGCCCAGCGCCGAGGTGTGGGCCTTGGCCGGGGCGATGTGCGAGGACAGCGGCGCGGCACCGTCCAGGCGCTGCAGCCACAGGAGGTGGCCACCGTCGTCGACGATGGCGATGGTCACGGCCCAGTTGTTCTTCAGGGCTTCGGCTTCGGCCGCGGCGGCGATCAGCTTCACGTCGGCGGCTTCGAGAACGGCTTTGGTTTTCATGAACTTCTTTCTGAAACAGGGAGTCTGAACGGACAAGGCTGTGCGCACACGGCGCCGCCCGAACCGGGGGGACGCCACCTTAACGCAGGAATTGGGTGCACGGGGGTCAGCATTGTCGCCACCCCGGTGTGGCCAAAACCGGCCTCCGGCGCGGCGCGCCGGCCACACCTACAATGCGCCACATCCGCTGCAGGGCCTGTGCCGGCAGCGTTCAACACCACAGGAGCACACCATGAACCAGCCCATCGACACCCGCGGCCGCTTCGGCACCGCCGCCTCCGGGTCGGCCTTGCAGCGCAACAAGGTGCTGCGCAACACCTACTGGCTGCTGGCCCTGTCCATGCTGCCCACCGTGCTGGGCGCCTGGATCGGCGTGCAGACCGGCATCACCGCCGCCCTGACCGGTGGCCTGGGCCTGATCGTTTTCCTGGGTGGCGCCTTCGGCTTCATGTTCGCCATCGAGAAGACCAAGAACTCCGCCGCCGGCGTGCCGGTGCTGCTGGGCTTCACCTTCTTCATGGGCCTGATGCTCTCGCGCCTGATCGGCTCCGTCCTGGGCCTAAGCAACGGCGCCAGCCTGATCATGACCGCCTTCGCCGGCACTGCCGGTGTGTTCGTGGTCATGGCCAGCCTGTCCACGGTCATCAAGCGCGACCTCTCGGGCATGGGCAAGTGGCTGTTCATCGGCGCCCTGGCCATCCTGATCGGCGGCGTCATCAACGTGTTCGTGGGCAGCACGGCCATGTTCGCCACCATCGCCACCCTGGCCATCGTCATTTTCAGCGCCTACCTGCTGTACGACCTGAAGAACATCGTGGACGGCGGCGAGACCAACTACATCAGCGCCACGCTGGCGGTCTACCTGGACCTGTTCAACATCTTCCAGAGCCTGCTGGCCCTGCTGGGCATCTTCGGCGGCGACCGCGACTGAACACGCTGCGCGTTCGATCGACAAAAGGGGGCCGAATGGCCCCCTTTTTTTGCGCCCGGTGCACCAGGCGCCCATCACGCAGGCATCAAGTTGGCGCGCCAACGGCCGAAACAAGGTGCAAACCGGACCGATTGCCATGCGCCGCACCCTCCTTGTCACCGCCCTGCTCGCCACCGCCAGCGCCCTGCTGACCGGATGCGACGCGCTGGGCCTCGAAACCGCCACGCAAGTGGCCGAAAAGAAAGAGGCCGAAGGCAAAGCCATCGGCAGCGCCTGCCGCCACGCGGTGCGCAGTGTCGAAGACTGCTTCCGCTCCAACCCCAAGGCCGGCAAAGCCGCCGTGTTCGCCGGCTGGAAAGAGATGGACGCCTACATGCGCGAAAACGAGATCGTGGGCATGCCCTTCACCCCCCCGCCGTCAGAACCCGAGGCCGAAGCCGAGGCGGTGGACAAGGCGCACGAACCGGCCACCAAGAAGACCCACAAGTCCTGAGGCCCGGCGCCCGGGCCTGCCGCGTCAGGCCGGATCGGCCAGCTCGAACACCGCCATGCTTTCCACGTGGGCGGTGTGCGGGAACATGTTCACCACCCCCGCCGCCGTGCAGCGGTACCCCGCCTGGTGCACCAGCAGGCCGGCGTCGCGCGCCAGCGTGGCCGGGTTGCAGCTGACGTAGACGATGCGCCTGGGCGGCGTCCAGTCGGCGCCCCGCAGTTCGGGCTGCTGGTGCAGATCGGCCAGGGTCTTGGCCAGCGCAAAGGCGCCTTCGCGCGGCGGGTCCACCAGCCACTTGTCGGCCCGGCCATCGGCCACCAGCCGCTCGGGCGTCATCTCGAACAGGTTGCGCGCCACGAATTGCGTGGGCGCCATCGGCGTGGCACGCCCGTGCTGGTTGGCCGACCAGTTCTCGCGCGAGCGCGCCACCAGGGTTTCGCTGCCTTCGATGCCCAGCACCTCGCCGGCCTGCGTGGCGATCGGCAGGGTGAAGTTGCCCAGGCCGCAGAACCAGTCGATCACGCGCTCGTGCTTCTGCGCGCCCAGCAGGCGCAGGGCGCGCGAGACCAGCACGCGGTTGATGTGCGGGTTGACCTGGGTGAAGTCGGTCGGTTTGAACGGCATGGTGATGCCGAAATCCGGCAGGCCGTAGGCCAGCAGCGGGCCGCCTTCGTCCAGCAGCTTGACTGTGTCCGGCCCCTTGGCCTGCAGCCACCACTGCACGCCGTGCTGCGCGCCAAAGGCCCGCAGGCGGGCCAGGTCGTCGTCGCTCAGCGGTTCCAGGTGGCGCAGCACCAGCGCGGTCACGTCATCGCCACAGGCCAGCTCGACCTGCGGGCAGGTTTCGCGTGCGTCCATGCCGTAGAACAGTTCGCGCATCGGCATCATCATGGCGCTCACGTGCGGCGGCAGCACGCGGCAGACCTGCATGTCGGCCACGTAGCGGCTCTTGCGCTCGTGGAAGCCGATCAGCACCACGCCCTTCTTGTGCACGAAGCGCACCGACAGGCGCGCGCGGAAGCGATAACCCCAGCTCGGCCCCTGGATGGGGCGCAGCAGCGTCTCGGCCTTGACCTTGCCCAGGTGCCAGAGGTTGTCTTCCAGCACGCGCTGCTTGATGGCGACCTGTGAGCTGGCTTCCAGGTGCTGCATCTTGCAGCCGCCGCAGGCGCCGTCGTGCAGGCCGAAGTGCGGGCAACCGGGTGTCACGCGCTGCGGCGACTCGCGGTGGATTTCGGTCAGCGTCGCCGCTTCCCAGTTGTTTTTCTTGCGGTTGACCTTGGCGCTGACCACTTCAAAGGGCAGCGCGCCGTCGATGAACACCACCTTGCCGTCGGGCCGGTGGGCAATGCCCTGGGCTTCGATGTCCAGGGACTCGACGAACAGCTGGCCTTCGGGCAGGCCGGCAGAGGGGGACACGGGGGTCAGGGGGTCTTGGGTGGTGGGGCTGTCTTGGCTCATGCCCCGATTGTCTCAGGCCCGCGGCCCCGCCCAGGCTTCAACCCCAGGCGCGCAGGTACTCGTCCCAGTGCGGCTCGGTGGGCGCCAGCTGGCCCAGCGTGTCCTTGACGAACCCGATCTCCTGCTCGTATTCGGCCGCGCTGAAGCCGCCGCGCATTTTCTGGAAGCGGCAGTACACCAGGTAGGTGTTCATCACGTCCGTTTCACAGTAGCGGCGGATGTCCTCCACCCGGCCATCCAGATACTGCGCATAGACCTGAGAGCCGTCCATGCCCAGCTTGCCCGGAAAGCCGCACAGTTTGGCCAGCGCGTCCAGCGGCGCGTTGTTCTTGGGCGTGTACATCGCCAGCAGATCCATCAGGTCCAGATGGCGCATGTGGTAGCGGCTGATGTAGTTGTTCCACTTGTGCTCGCGGTCGTCCTCGCCCATGTCCCAGTACCGGTTGGCTTCCACGCCATGGCGCAGGCCGCGGTAGTGCAGCACGGGCAGGTCAAAACCGCCGCCGTTCCAGCTCACCAGCTGGGGCTGGTGCTTCTCGATGCTGTTGAAGAAGGTCTGCACGACCTTGCCTTCGCTGTGGCCATCGCGGTCCACGAAGGAATGCACCCGCAAGCCCTCGGCGTTGCGGAACACCACGCTGATGACCAGCACGCGCTGCAGGTGCAGCGGCATGAAGTCGCTCTGGCCCTTGGCCTGGCGTTCGGCCAGCCAGGCCGCGTGGACCTGTGCGTCGGTCCAGTCGGCCGGGTCGTCACGCAACAGGCGCAGGCCGGCGATGTCGGGAATCGACTCGATGTCGAACACCAGCACCGGCCAGGCCATGGCGGGGGCTCAGCGCTTGGGCAGGTAGGCGATCGGGTCCACCGGTTTGCCCTGGCGTCGCACCTCAAAGTGCAGCTTCACGCGGTCGGCATCGCTGCTGCCCATCTCGGCGATCTTCTGGCCCTGTTTGACGGCCTGGTCCTCGCGCACCAGCAGCGCCTGGTTGTGGGCGTAGGCGGTGAGGTAGGTGTTGTTGTGCTTGAGGATGATGAGGTTGCCGTAGCCACGCAGCCCGGCGCCGGCGTAGACCACACGGCCGTCGGCCGCGGCCAGCACCGGGTCGCCCACCTTGCCGCCGATGGCCACGCCCTTGTTCTTGGCCTCGTCGAAGTTGACGACCACCGAACCCTGGGCCGGCCAGATGAAGTTCACCGCGTCGCTCGCCGGCACCGCCGCGGGTGCCGCAGGCGTTGGCGCGACCGTCGCCGTCCCGGTCGCCGTCGCCGTGCTGGTGGCGGTCAGGGGGCGCGAGACCACGGTGGCGCTGGCCACGGGCGCGGCGGTCACCCCCGTGGGCGCAGCCGCTGCCGGGGTGGCCGCTGCGGCGGCGCCCACCGGTGGTGCCACGCGCAGCACCTGCCCGACCTCGATCACGTTCGGATTGGCCAGGTTGTTCCAGCTCTGCACGTCGCGCCAGGTCTGGCCACTGTCCAGGGCGATGCGGAACAGCGTGTCACCGGGTTGCACCGTGTAGTAACCGGGTTTGCCGGCGTTCTCGGCACCGGGCAGCGTCTTCACTTCAGCCGCCCGGGCGCCGCCCGCAGCACCCCGGTCTTCGACCGGGGCGGGGCCGGAGAGGCGGCGACCAGCGCAGCCGGTGCCGACCAACGCAGCGGCCAGCAGCGTCAGGGCCATCGCCCCGCGCCACACGGGGCGGCGTTCGGCCACAGGCGCGGCAGATGCGTGGATCAGGAATGTGCTCATGAAAACTCCCATACGAGGTGGCCGCATCAAGGCCGCCACCAATAAACAAAACAGGCCCCCTGTCAAGGGGATCAACCTCAGGCGATCCCTGATTTTAGGGGGACGAAGTGCACCGCCTCGAGTTCGCTGCGCAGCACGCCGGTGGCGGTCTTGTCGACCACCACCAGGTTCTGGCGCCCCGAGGCGTTCACCGTCGGCGCCACCAGGCGACCACCCACGGCCAGCTGGTCGATCCAGGCCTGGGGAATGGCGTCGCCGCCCGCTGCCGCGATGATGGCGGCGTACGGCGCGCCCTGCGCATAGCCGACCATGCCGTCGCCGAACAGCAGGTGCACATTGGACAGCCGGAACGGGCGAAGGTTCTCACGCGCCCTCTCGTGCAGGCCGCGCAGGCGTTCGATGCTGTAGACCTCGCGTGACACATGGCTCAGCACCGCGGCCTGGTAGCCACAGCCGGTGCCGATCTCCAGCACCCGGCCGAGCTTCTCGGTGCGGCCCTGGCACAGCAGCTCGATCATGCGCGCGACCACGTTGGGCTTGGAAATGGTCTGCCCCAGGCCGATGGGCAGGCTGGTGTCTTCGTAGGCCTGGTTGACCAACGCGGAATCGACAAAACGGTGGCGCTCGACCGCGTGCATGGCCGCCAGCACCGCCGGATGGGCCACGCCCTGGGCCTGCAGCTTGCGCACCATGGCCGCACGCACGGCCTGCGAGTCCATGCCCAGGCCGGTGGTGGCCGGCGCGGCGCGGGGCGCAGGCGCGGTCTTGGCCACCAGGGCGCCCGGACGCACCGCCGTGGGTGCGGGCGGTGTGTCCAGCCGCGCCGGAAAGCCCGGGCGCGGGCGTGCGGCGGGCGGATTGCCCGACGGCAGGCCGTGGGGCAGGCGCTTCATGCCGGGCCTTTGGGCTGCGACAGCAGCGCCGCCATCGGCGCCCAGTACGGCAGGCGCTGGTGGTCGGTCAGGTCCACCTGCAGCGGCGTGACGCTGACGTGGCCCTGCGCCGTGGCATGGAAGTCCGTGCCTTCGGCGTCGTCCTTGGCGGGGCCGGCGCTGCCGATCCAGTACATGGTCTCGCCACGCGGGCTGGTCTGCGTGATCACCTGCTCGGCCGCGTGCCGGCGCCCCAGGCGCGCCACCTTGAAACCACGCAGCTCGGCGGCCGGGCGGTTGGGCACGTTCACATTGAGCAGCCAGGGTTCACCACGCTGCGCCGCATCGGGCAGGGACGGCATCAGTTGTTTGACCAGCTCGGCCGCCTTGTGCGCGGCCGTGTCCAGGTGCGCCCAGCCCTTTTCGGTCTGGGAGAAGGCGATGGCCGGGATGCCGAACAGGTAGCCCTCCATCGCGGCGCCCACAGTGCCGGAGTAGATGGTGTCGTCGCCCATGTTGGCGCCGTTGTTGATGCCCGAGACCACCAGATCGGGCCGGTAGCCCAGCAGGCCGGTCAGCGCGATGTGCACGCAGTCGGCCGGCGTGCCGTTGACGTAGCGAAAGCCGTTGGCGGCCGTGTGCACGTACAGCGGCGAATGCAGGGTCAGCGCATTGCTCTTGGCGCTGTTGTTGTGCTCGGGTGCCACCACCTCCACGTCGGCCAGATCCTTGAGCGCGTCGTACAGGGCCACGATGCCCGGCGCCTGGTAGCCGTCGTCGTTGGAGATGAGGATTTTCATGCCGCGATTTTAGGTGGAAGGCCCCGCCCCGCCCCGGCACCGGCCGGGGTCCCGACCGCGACAGAAAAGCACCGGCATCTCTGGGTCAAAACCAGGGGGCCTGCCTATCATCGCGCCAGCCCGAACCAACAAGGAGACCACCCCATGCAAGCCTGGCTGTGCGAAAACCCCGTGGGCGTGCAAGCCCTGACCTGGAAAGAACTGCCGACCCCCGTGCCCAAGGCCGGCGAGGTGCTGATCCAGATCCAGGCGGCCAGCCTGAACTTCCCCGATCTGCTCATCGTGCAGAACAAGTACCAGATGAAGCCGCCCCTGCCCTTCGTGCCCGGGTCGGAATACGCCGGCGTGGTGCAGGCGGTGGGCGAAGGCGTGACGCACCTGCAGGTGGGCCAGAACGTGGCCTGCCTCAGCGGCACCGGTGGGTTTGGCACCCACACGCTGGCCCCGGCCGCGCTGTGCATGCCCCTGCCGCCGGGCTTCCCGCCGGTCGATGCGGCCGCGTTCATCATGATCTACGCCACCTCGCAACACGCGCTGGTGGACCGTGCCCAGCTCAAAGCCGGCGAAACCGTGCTGGTGCTGGGCGCGGCGGGCGGCGTGGGCACGGCCGCCATCCAGCTGGCCAAGGCGGCGGGTGCGCGCGTGATCGCCGCCGCGTCCACCGACGACAAATGCGCGCTGTGCAAGACACTGGGGGCCGACGACACCATCAACTACAGCGTGCACACGCCGCAGGGCACGCTGCGCGAGGAGATCAAACGCCTGACCGGCGGCAAAGGCCCGGACGTGATTTACGACCCGGTGGGCGGCGACTTTGCCGAGCCGGCCTTCCGCTCCATCGCCTGGCGCGGCCGCTACCTGGTCGTGGGCTTCGCCAGCGGCCCCATCCCCAGCCTGCCGCTGAACCTGGCCCTGCTCAAGGGCGCCAGCATCGTCGGCGTGTTCTGGGGCGACTTCGCCAAACGCGAGCCGCAGGCCAATGCACAGATGATGCAGACCCTGGCCGGCCTCTACCTCAAAGGTCAGATCAAGCCGGTCATCGACCAGACCCTGCCCATGAGCGAGCTGCCCAAGGCCTACGCGGTCATGGGATCGCGCTCGGTCAAGGGCAAGCTGGTGTTGGTGAACTGAGGCCCGCTTTTCAGCTGGCGGCAGGGGTCAGCGATGCGCGCGGGAGAGAGCCGTCTGTGGGCTTGCGCAGCCACAGCGGCCGCCGTGCCCACGCCCTACACGTGATCACCCCGCGCGAACCCGACCGAAGCGCCTCCGAATCCAGCCAGGCCTGCAATGCCTGGGAACCGGATCACTCACTGGGTATACAAGGGGGAGCGGGAACGCTCCTGACATGAGATTTTTATCATTTTCATCCCCGAGCACTCTCGCGAGAATGCCCCGGGGTTGAAACGTCGACCCACGCCATCACGTCCGCCCAAGAGAGCCCGACCCGTTACCGGATGGGACTTGAACTCTCGCACGGCCACCAGAGGCGGCCCACATCCACCGCCTCAGCCACCGTCTCAGGCAGCAACCAGACGCCGCTGAGCGACCAAGGCCGTGAAGAAGCCATGGAGCCACTGCAGGTTCACCGGCTTTTTCAGCAGCTGGACACGCGCCGGCAACCCCCCTTTTGCCTGGATCTCCTCATCAGAGAGGCTGGTGATGGCCACGATGAGCAAAGAGCTGAACGTGGCATCGCGATCGAGTGTTGCCACCAACTCGAATCCGTCAACACCCGGCATCATGAGATCGGTCAGCAGCACCCGAGGCCGCAAGGAACCGATCTCGAGCAGCGCCTTGACACCCGAGTTCGTGTAGTCGGCCTCCATGGGAAGCTGCCAAGAGTCGATAGCCGCCTTGATCACCGCCAGGGTCACTTCGTCATCTTCCACCACCAACACACGCAAAGCGCCCTCGGCACCCGTCGCCGCGGACGGCTGCGCAACCTTGCCGTGCTTTTGGCGATATTGCTCGATCGACTCAAGGTAGATGCGCCTGTGACCGCCTGATGTTTTCCAGGCGTTGAGTTCGCCCTGCTCCACCAGTGACTGCACAGTCCCCACCGACAGTCCCAGCAATCTGGCCGCTTCGAAAGTCCCGCAGTGATCTGCCATTCCGGATACCGGTTGTTCACGGTCCGCCATGTGTCACATGGCCATCACCGCGATGTTGAATGTCTTGTCAATTTTCGCATTATGACTCCCTTGGACCCAGCGCCGAGACCTGATGCCACAAAAGAGTGCACAACCACCTTGTTCATCATTTCGCCTTCCGCCCGCGAAAAAAGGTTTCGGTTGCCGTGACATGCCACACGGCCTCATACGAAACCATACTCACAATATATTTCCATTATTTATAATATTGTTAGTTTTGTGATTTTTGAGGCTGCCAGCACCTCAAAACCTTTGTCCACACCAACCGGGAAGCCATCATGTTCGCCCACTTGACCGCACTGAACCGAGACCGTCACGCCGCCACCAGGGTCCGCCCGCTGACCGGGTTTGCACATGCCGCCCGCTTACATGTCGCTGGCGTTGTGGCACAGGAGTTTCCGCGCGCGGCCGCGCTCTACCCGCTCGTGTTCCTCAAGGACCCAGCCTCGGCGCGTTTTCGTCCGGTCGCCCTGCTCGGACTGACCGAAGGTCAGAACCTTTTTGTCGATGAAGCCGGCCGATGGAAAGCATCCTATGTGCCGGCGACGATCCGGCAATACCCCTTCAACCTTGCCTTGAAAGAAGAAACACCGGCCGACTTCGTCGTTTGCGTCGACGAGGGCAGTGATTGCCTGGGACAAGAAGAAGGTGAGCCGCTCTTTGGCAGCGAAGGCAACCCGACCCCCGTTCTGCAAGGGGTGGTCAAGTACCTGACCGACCTGCAACAGATGGACGTCCAGACCCAAGCTTTCTGTCAATTCCTGGCGGAACGGGATCTTTTGGTCCCGCTGAACATGCAGCTGCACTCGGGAAGCGGCGTCAAAAACATTCAAGGTTCGTTTGCCATCAACGAAAGCCTCCTCGCCGCACTGCCGCACGAGCAGTTCATCGCCATGCGCGAACGCGGCTATCTGCCCGCTGTGTACGCCCACCTGATGTCGCTCACACAGATCGAGCGATTGATCCAGCTGGCGGAAGACGTCCAGAAGCCGACCCAGCCGCAACAGGACCCCGCTCAAAACGCAGCGTCGTCCCCCAAAGCAACGGACAAGCCCGCCAGAAAAGGGCGCAGCACCCGCCGAGCAAAGGCATGAAGTCTCTTGTCATCGCCACGCCATGCTATGGCGACCAGATGCTTCGTGGCTATGTGGTCTCGTTGCTGAACACCCGGCAGCATCTGATGCAGCGCGGCTGCCAGATGCATCTGCTGGCGTTCGGCAACGAGAGCCTGATCACGCGGGCACGCAACAACATGGTGGCCCAGTTCATGGCGACCGACCACGAGGCGTTGATGTTCATCGACGCCGACATCACCTGGAACCCAGACGCCCTCACGGAACTGATGGAGAGTCCGCACGAGGTGTGTGGCATCCCCTATCCCACCAAGAGCTACGACTGGGACAAGATCACCCGCCTGATCAATGAGCCGCCCCCCACAGGCGACCCCATGACCACGCAGAAGCTGCACAACATCACCCGCCGCTTCACGATCAACTACCTGCCCGACGACGGAACAGCGCTCCAGCCCGGCTGGCGCAAGGCCGAATCGCTGGGCACGGGCTTTCTGATGATCCGCCGCAGCGCGCTGCAAAAGATGCAGGACCATTACCGTGAGCAACTGCGGTATGTGAACGACATCAGCTTCTACAACAACAACTGCCGGCCGGAGCACTGCGTGGCGATCTTCGACACCATGATCGACCCCGTCACGAGACGGTACCTCTCGGAAGATTACGCGTTCTGCAAGCGCTGGCGAGAGATTGGCGGCGACGTGTTTGCCTGCATGAACCACCGGCTGGTGCATACGGGGGCGGCGAGCTTCTGACGCCGCGTCATCACCTCTTCTTCACCGCGTCGATCCGGAACCCACCGTGAAATTCAAGAATGTGCTGACCCCTTCGGATCTGGGTCTGATGCTGATCAACAGGAACGACTCGATCATCGGGCCCACCATTTCGCAGGTGGGCAGCTGGGAATCGAAGTACATCCGGGCGTTGAAACAGATCATCGAACAGCACTACCCGGGAACCGATACCGTGGACATCGTGGATGGCGGCGCAAACTATGGCGTGTATTCCCTGGCGTTCTCGAGCCTCGCCACGCGACCGACCAAGGTGCATGCCGTGGAAGCACAGCGCCTCATCTTCCAGATGCTCAATGCCAACATGGCGCTCAACAGCCTGGAGAACGTCTGGACCTACCATGCCGTACTTGGCGAAGACAACGAGCGTTCCATGCTGATCGCACCGCCTGACCTGAACCACCGGGCGAACTTCGGTGCCTTCGAGATTGAGAAGAACGTCAGATCGAGCGACTACGACGGCACGCGATTCATGGTCGAAGAGGCCGTGAAATCGCTCTGCATCGACGATCTGGATCTGAACCGGTGCGCCTTGATCAAGCTTGATGTGGAAGGGATGGAAGCCAGTGCCCTCCGAGGTGCCACGGGCACCATCCGCCGCCACCGTCCCGTCCTGTTCTTCGAAAGGCACAAGTCGGACTATGAAGCCATCAAGGACACACTCCGCCCACACGGTTACACCTTGTGGGAGCTTGACCGGGCGAATGTGATGGCCACCCGAAGCGAATGGGACATCACCCTGACGCCGTCCAACAAGTTACAGCTCGCCTGAACACCAGGGTCGCGCTGAGGAGCCAACCGCCACCGTGGCATGAGGCCACCAATGGCATGGTCCAAGCCTTGCGATGGCGGTTCCGTCGCGGTGAGCAGCGCGCAGCCGTGCGGTATGAAGGCCAGCCGCAAAGGCAGGCTCTCCAGCCTTGACTGGCGGAGTCCCCTTGAGAAATCAACCCTGCCCACGGATCCCGCTGGCCGGCAGGCGGAAAGTCACGCTGCCGTGGTTCTTCCTTCGTCGATCTTGGCCCATGCACTGCAGAAGGTCGATCCTCAAAGACAGCAAGACCCCACCCGCGAATCGCTGTCTTTCTTCGACAGCTGAGACTCCACAGCCGCTACGGGGCGTTGCGTCCCTTCAGCACCCACGCAAGTACCAGCGCCCGCGTTGCAAGGCAGGCTGAAGAAGCGCAAGCAACAGACGTCGCAGGCCACGTGTCGGCCGCCGCATGATGCCTGTCCTCACACGCCACCGACCATGACCCATGGCAGGAACTAAGCTGCCGGGGAGGGACCCGCCGGCTCTATCCGCCGGTCCGCCACACAGCCACAAGCAACAGAGCCGAGAACCCGACTCACCGGCGGCGTTCCCCCCTCTGGCCAGGGATGGTGCAAAGGCTCACTGCGGCTGTCTGATTTCACGTCGATTCACACCGCTCCCATGCGTTCAATGGGTTCGGTGGGTAGTGGCAAGGACACCCGGGGAGGCTGGTGGCCTCCCCGGGTGGCAGTCCTGCCTTACTCGGCCACGATCGCGTCGTCGGGGTTGCGGGTACCTCCATCGACCGAGATAGCCTGCACCACGCCAGTGCTGCTCAACAACGCGTTGTTGATCGCGGCGGTGACTTCTTGCTCGCTCGTACTGGTCTGAGCTGTTCCATCCCCGCTCTCTGCGGCCGATCCGGTCATCTGCGTTGTGACAGACACAAAATTCAGACCGGAACCAAGAGAACCTGAGGTCCCGAAGCCCGAACCAGCGTCATCGCCAACCGATTCAGCCGCATCTGTCACAACACCAGGCGCACTGCTACCGGACGCATCCGCAGATGTGCTGACGCTGGAACTCGTGGCCTCAGAAGGCGGTGAGGTGAACATCGCCGTCTCAACGATCAGGCTCGGCAACTGCGGCTGATAGCTCTGCTCACTCGGATCGACAAACGGCGTGTTGATCGTCAATGCGCCACTGAAGCTGTTACCCGGATCACTCAGATCGACAGTCCCTGTCAGCGTCTTGACCGTGGTGTCACCTCCGACAGACAGCGGTCCCGACTGTGTGATGTTGCCCAGCGCCGTCACCGCCAGATCGCCACCAACAGACGAGGCTTGCAGATTCACCGCCCCGGCAGAACTGGTCACACTGCCGCTCCCGCCCAGGTTCAACTGGGCATTGACATCGCCGCTGGACTGCACGGTCCCATTGCCACCCGCTGAAGCACTGGTGGTCAGACTGCCAGTGGCATTCAAGATCACACTGTTGCTCGATCCAGTGCCAGCCATGGCCGTCACCTGGCCACCGAAGGTGTTGCCAGCGCTGGCAAGGAGGACACTGCCACCAGAGCTGTGAACCGCCGTGCTGCCTTGTACGGACACCGTCGTCCCAGCCAACTGCTGGATATCGCCGTTGCTGTCCAGGCTCAGGCCGCCCGTGGTGCTCACGTCGCCCAGGTTCAGGCC
>NZ_JASJOY010000051.1:0-4215 GCF_031426985.1 Hydrogenophaga sp. | reverse complement strand
GGCCACCACCGTGCCGCCCGGGCACATGCAGAAGCTGTAGACCGCGCGGCCGTTCTGGGCGTGGTGCACCAGCTTGTAGTCGGCCGCGCCCAGCAGCGGGTGGCCCGCGTGGCGGCCCCAGCGGGCGCGGTCGATCACGCTCTGCGGGTGCTCGATGCGGAAGCCCACCGAGAAAGGTTTGGCTTCCAGGAACACGCCCGCGTCGTGCAGCAGGGCGAAGGTGTCGCGCGAGCTGTGGCCCAGCGCGAACACGGCACGGTGCGCCGGCATCTCGACCGTCTCGCCCGTGTCCAGCCGCTGCACGCGCAGGGCGGCCAGTTGCTGCTGGCCGTTGGCGGCGGGTGCCAGCGCCACGCCCACCACCTGCTGCTGGAAGCGGATCTCGCCGCCCAGTGCGACGATCTTCTCGCGCATGGCCTCGACCACCTTGACCAGCTTGAAGGTGCCGATGTGCGGGTGCGCCTGGTACAGGATCTCGGGCGGCGCGCCGGCATCGACGAACTCGTTCATCACCTTGCGGCCGAGGAAGCGCGGGTCCTTGATCTGGCTGTAGAGCTTGCCGTCGGAGAACAGGCCGGCGCCGCCCTCGCCGTACTGCACGTTGCTCTGCGGGTTCAGCACCTTCTTGCGCCACAGGCCCCAGGTGTCCTTGGTGCGCTCGCGCACCGGCTTGCCGCGTTCGAGCACGATGGGGCGCAGGCCCATCTGCGCCAGCGCCAGCGCGGTGAACAGGCCACACGGCCCCAGGCCGACCACCACCGGGCGGTCGGCTTCGGTGGCCGGCCAGCCGGCGGGCGCCTGCCCGGGCGCGTGCCAGACCATGTCGGGCGTGGGCTGGATGTGCGGGTGCTTGTCGTGCTGCGCCAGCAGGGCCGCCTCCTGCGCCGGGTCGGTCAGCGTGACGTCGACGATGTAGACCGCCAGCAGATCGGCCTTGCGCGCGTCGAAGCTGCGCTTGAACACCGTCAGGCCGGCGATGCCGTCGGGCGCGATGCCCAGCGCCTGCGCGGCCAGCCGGGTGAGGGCTTCCACCGGGTGCGGCGGTGGCACGCGGTCCTGATCGGTTTCGGTGGGGGCGTCGGCGGCGCGGCGGTGCTCGGCGGGCACCTCGGCCAGGGGCAGTTTGAGTTCGGCGATGCGGATCATGGTGTCGTGGGGCTTGTGTTCATCAAGCAGCGAGGGGCCGTATTGTCGCCGGAGACAATCACCGCATGACCCCGTCCGCCGCCCGTGTGCCCGTCCCCTCCGTCAAGCCCCTGTGGCGCGTCTACCTGGTGTTCCTGGTGCCCATGGTGCTGTCGAACATCCTGCAGGGCCTCTCGGGCACGCTCAACGGCATCTACATCGGCCAGATGCTGGGCACCCACGCGCTGGCAGCGGTCTCGGGCATGTTCCCCATCGTGTTCTTCTTCATCTCGCTGATCATCGGCCTGGGCGCGGGCGCTTCGGTGCTGATCGGCCAGGCCTGGGGCGCGCGCGAGCCGCACAAGGTCAAGCAGGTCGCCGGCACCGCGCTCACCCTGGGGGCGCTGATCGGCCTGGTGGCTGCGGTGGCGGGCACGGTGTTCGCCCGCGAGGCCATGACCGCGCTGGGCACGCCGGCCGATGTGCTGGACGACGCGGTGGCCTACGCCCGCATGATGATGCTGTTCATGCCGCTGCTGCTGGTGTTCATCCTGCTCACGCAGCTGCTGCGCGGCGTCAGCGACACCGTCTCGCCCCTGCTGGCACTGCTGCTGTCGACCACGGTGGGCCTGGCGCTGACGCCGCTGCTGATCAAGGGCTGGATCGGGCTGCCGCCGCTGGGCATCCGCAGCGCGGCGCTGGCCGGCTTGGTCTCGACCACCACCGCCCTGGGGTTTCTGGTGTTGCGGCTGCGGCGCCTGAACCACGTGCTGGCGCCCGACCGCGCGTTGCTGCACGCGCTCCGGCTGGACCGCGCCATCCTCGGCCAGGTGATGCGCATCGGCCTGCCGACCGGCCTGCAGATGGTGGTGATCTCGCTGTCGGAGCTGGTCATCCTCGCGCTGGTCAACCGCCACGGTTCGCAGGCCACGGCGGCCTACGGGGCGGTGACGCAGATCGTCAACTACGTGCAGTTCCCGGCGCTCTCGATCGCCATCACCGCGTCCATCCTGGCGGCGCAGTCCATCGGTGCCGGCCGCATCGAGCGCTTGGGCGCCATTCTGAAGACGGGGCTGGGCCTGAACGCGGCGCTCACTGGCGGCCTCGTGCTGCTGGGCTACGCCGTCTCGGGCTGGGCGCTGGGCCTGTTCCTGACGCAGGCGCCGGTCATGGCGCAGGCGCAGCATCTGCTGCACCTGATGCTCTGGAGCATCCTGGTGTTCGGTTTCCAGGCGGTGATCGGCGGCGTCATGCGCGCCAGCGGCGACGTGCTGGTGCCGATGGCGATCTCGGTGTTCTGCATCCTGGGCGTGCAGCTGCCGGTGGCGCATGGGCTGGACGCGCGGCTGGGGCTGGCGGGCATCTGGATCGCCTTCCCGGTGGCCTATGTGGCCATGCTGGTGCTGCAGTCGGGCTACTACCTGGGCGTGTGGCGGCACCGCAAGATCCGAAAACTCATCTGAGGGGGCTGGCGTGAGGGATAATCCCGCCCGTGAAGCGCGCCAGACCGCCGCTGGTGCAACCTCGCAAGAGGACCCGAAAGGGAGCACTGGAGGAACGTCCGGACTGCACAGGACAGCGTAGGAGGTAACACCTCTCCACCGACCAGTTTGAAGGGGCAACCCGGAGAGCCCTAAGGTGAGGATCAGAGCAACAGAGACGAGCCGCTTCAGTGCGGGTGAAACGGGCAATCTCTACGCGCAGCAATACCAAATAGGCCAGCGTTGATGTGGTTCCGCGGAGCTGGCGGGTAGGTAGCACCGAGCCGGGTGGGCAACCCCCGGCCCAGAGGAATGGCGGTCACATCCGGGGCAACCCGGGTGCACAGAATCCGGCTTATCGGCGCGCTTCACACTTTATTTCTTCAGGCCTCGGGCGTGTCCGTGTCCTGTGCCCCCCGGTCCAGCCGGGTGCGGGCGGCGGCTGCCAGCGCCAGGTACCGCGCCTTGAACGCGTCGAGCGTTTCTTCTTCCAGTTCTTCCAGGTCCAGCAGGGCGTTGTGCGCGCCCTGGGTGGCGCGGATGAGTTCGTCGAGCTTGACCTGGATCGCCTCGGTGTCGCGGTTCTGCGTGTTCTGGATCAGGAACACCATCAGGAAGGTGATGATGGTGGTGCCGGTGTTGATGACCAGCTGCCAGGTGTCGCTGAAGCCGAACAGCGGCCCGGTCAGCAGCCAGATCCCGACGACCGCCACCGCGAGCGTGAACACGCGCGGGCGGCCACAAAAGTGGGCCGCGGCTTTGGCGAAGCGCGAATACCAGCGGGTGTTTTGCATGGCGAGGTCCTTTGCTGCGAATGGAACCTGAATGGCCGCGTCCAGCGCGGCCAGTTGGTCGTGGATGTTGGCGACGCAGGGGAGGGCGGATGGCCCAGCCGCTCAGCGGCCGCCGTCGACCAGCCAGCGCACAAAGCGCTCGGCCTCCTCGGCGCTGATGCGTTCGTGCGCCGGCACGCCGCCGAACAGGTGGTGTTCACGCAGATGGGCCGAGAGCTTGGTGATCTCGGCTTCGTTGCCACGGGCGGTGGCGTAGCGCGAGGCGAGTTCGGCCATGGTCGGCGCTTTGCCGCGCGGCGGGCTGCCGTGGCAGCTCAGGCAGCCTTTTTCGAGGGCCAGGTTCATGCTGGCTGACGCGGGCACCACCCAGGTCACGAGCGCGAAGGCCAGAACCATGGGTACAGGGTGGCGCGTCATGCGTTGAACCCGCCCAGGCTCTGGATGTGTTCGACATGCGCCAGCATCGAGCGTTTGGCCACCGGCCACAGGCGTTCGGGCACGTCGTCGTAGGCGATCTTCACCCAGTCGTCCATCGTTCCGTCGGGGATGGCCTGCATCGCGCCGGCGACCTTGGCTTCGCGTGCCAGGCGGTGGGCCTTGAGGTGGGCGATGGCGGCGCGGGCGCCGCCGTGCCCGGGGCTGCTGGGGTGGTCCGCGCTGCGCGGGTGGTCGCCCAGCACGTACCCGTGCGCGGGCAGGATGAAGTGCACGCCGTGCGCAGCGCACAGCCGGTCGAGCTTGTCCAGCGAATCGAGGTAGTCGCCCATGTGGCCGTCGGGCGGGTCGATCACGGTGGTGCTGCCGTTGAGGATGTG
>NZ_JASJOY010000050.1:0-96675 GCF_031426985.1 Hydrogenophaga sp. | reverse complement strand
CCTCGACGCTCGGACCATTGCCGGCGCGCACAGCCGCCTTGCGCTCGGGCGAGCCGAGGCGCAGCACCCAGTGGCCGACGCGAAGTTTGACATCGCCGTCCGGATGCCTTTCGAAGAACGGCCCCCAGAACGGGTGCTGGTTGTAGTAACCGGGTAGCGGTGCGTGGGCGTGGAGATCGATCAGCATGGTGGTTCTTTCAGGTTCAGGCGTGGCCAAAGGGGCCGACGCGGATGTCGTTTCGTGTGTCACCGAAGCAGTCGCGGTACATGCCAGACATTCGACATGGGTTTGCGCTGCATCAACGAGATATTAATCAGAAAATGCGATTCTGTTCAAGTTATCGAAAACACTGAGATCACGATCTGACCCGATGCAGGTACTCTGCACACTGTCTTGCATGGAGATTTTTTATGTACAAACACCTGCTGGTTGCCTTGGACGACACCCCACTCGGGGTGACCACCGTGAACCGTTCGCTTGAATTCGCGCGCGCCCTGGGAGCTCGAATCACCTTTTTTTACGCCGCACCCGACCTGACCGCCACCGGCGAAGGTGCCCTGCTGTTTTCCCTCGACCGGCAGGCATTCAGCGACGAGAGCGATATGCCCCGGCATGCGGTGCTGCTCAAAGCGAGCAACGCGGCGAGAATCGGTGGCGTGGTGTGCTCGACAGACGCCAGCATCAGCGACCACCCGGCCCAGGCCATCCTTGACGCGGCACACCGGCATGCCTGCGACCTTCTTTTTGTCAGTTCGCACGGCCGTTTGCCGGGTTTGCGGGGTTGGCTGCACGGCAGTGTGACCCACCGCCTGCTGCAGATCGCCGACCTGCCGGTGCATGTGGCCAGCATAGAGTCGAATGACGATGAGGCCGACGCCAATCGTGCACTCGCCATCGTGCTGGGAGAACATCGCTCCATCGCTGCGGTACTGAATGGACTTCAGCAACTGGACCAAGCCGGGCGCATCAACGGCAAGGCGCCCGATCTGAGGTTGATGCACCTGATGGTCGACTACCTGCGCCAGTGTCCGGCGAAGTTGCACCACCCCAAGGAAGAGACATTCATTTTTCGATTGCTCCGGCAACACACGGGCGAGCACAACGCCGTGCTGGACGAACTGGAGCGGCAGCACACCCTGGAAAACGCGTTGATCGACAGCTTGTCCGACGCCCTGTCCCGGCAGGAGCGCGGACAGCCAGACTCCCAGACGGCCATCAGCGCAGCGGTCCAGCGCCTCAGTGGCGCCATCTGGGAACACATGTCTCTTGAAGAGTCCGTCATTTTCCCGGCAGCCCGTCGCCATCTCTCCAGCGCCGAATGGTCAACGGTCTACCAGGCTTTCTCGGCCCATGAGGACCCGCTGCGTACCCACCCGTCCGAGGTGCCAGTCAAGCAGTTGTTCGCACGCATTGCGACCGCTTTGAGGCAGGACCCGTCAGATCCCTCACCGGAGTGAGGGCCACGCAAGGTGGATGCCGTTCGGGTCAGCGCCGGGCTCGCGGGGAAGCGCCCATCGTCAAGGACTCCACCATCCGTCCGATGCGCCGGGGCACCGTCTTTCGATCCGTGTCACCCGGGACCAGTTGCTCGCTGAGCACGTAGCGGATCATCAGTTCACACACGAGCTCCCGGTCGAGCTTGACGCCAAGACGCGCTTCCCAGGCGTCAAACACCACGGCCAACACATCCTGGAATCTGACGACCGAATCGTGGAAGATGCGCCGAAAAAACCCCAAGGCGTACTCGGGCGCCACAACGAGCAGCCGGCGCGCCCGGCCATGCTCCAGGTAGTGATCCAGATAGCGAACCAGCGCTGCAAAGCGTTCGTCGGGGTCTTCGTAGGCCTCAACGGCTTCGGCCAGTGCCACATGAAACCGTTCCCGTTTGTGTCGTGAGAAAGCATCCAGCAGCTCATCTTGGGACGCAAAGTAGCGGTAGAACGTTCCCCGAGAAACATCAGCCGCCCGGCAGACATCCAGGATAGAGATGCGCTCAGCGCCGGATTCCAACACGATGTTTTCGGTGGCTGCCAGGATGTTCGCAATGGTCTGCTCGGATCGCCGATTGCTGCGCACGCGCCGGACACCTTCCGGCACCACGGCCGCCGGCTTTTTTTCTGGCACCGCGACAGCGGCCAAGGGCTTTTTTGCCACCGATGCAGCAACGACTTTTTTCGCCACTCTGGGACGGGGCTTGCCCTCGGGTTGGGCTTCGGGTTCGGCTTCTACGTCCAAAGCCAGAGCGACTGAGGTTTGTTTCTTCGCACTCTTGAGACTCATTTCCATACTTTCTGAAGGTCGGTGAAGTTGCTGCAGCGGGGCAAAGTCAAGGGTTTACCAGCACATCCGCTGTGAAATCTGCATTTAGAATCTTTATCTATATACAGAATAATCTGTGGCTTTCGTCGCAGTTTGGAGCTTTTCACATGGCAGGCATCGGCAACCCAGACACATGGTCTCTCGGTCAACAGGATACGGTCATTGCAGCGCTTGAACGCGCGGTAGCGAAACACCCCGACCGGGTTCTGCTCGACTTTTCGGGTGAATTTCATACTTACGGTGAGGTGGATCGCCAATCGACCCGCTTGGCCCATTCGTTTGCAGCACTCGGTGTGCAAGCTGGGCAAACCGTGGTGACGATGCTCGACAACAACGTCGACGCGGTGCTCTGCTGGTTCGCCATCAACAAGCTCTGCGCTGTCAGCGTCCCCATCAACACGGCCCTCAAGGGCGAATTTCTGCGCCACCAGATCGCCGATGCCGGAGCAGCATTGGTGGTCTGCGAAGCGAACTACGTCGAACGCATCGCGGCGGTCTCGGATGGGCTGCCGGACGTGAAGCAGGTGCTGACCCGGGGTGAGCCCGGCAACGGACAGTGTGGCACCCTGCCACTGGCACCTCTCAGCGAGCACCAGGGCCATGACGACAGCGCGATCGAGCGCAAACCCAACCCTTGGGAACTGGCTTGCCTGATTTACACCTCGGGTACCACCGGGCCGTCCAAGGGCTGCATGATCAGCTACAACTACATGTGCAACCTGGCGCGCCTGCAACTGCGCGCCGGTCCGGCCAACGAAAACGACGTCACGATCACGCCGCTGCCACTGTTCCACATGAATGCCATGTGCGTGGGCGTGCTGGCGTCGATCCTGGTCGGCGCCCGTGTCGCCTTTGTGCCGCGCTTTTCGGTGTCGAATTTCTGGCCCGAGGTGGAGCGCAGCGGTGCGACCATCGCCTCCATCCTGGGCAGCATGGGCGCCATGCTGGCCAATGCGCCCGACACCGAAGCGGGACAGCGCTGCAAGGGACAGATCCACACGGTGCGTGGCAATCCGTTCACCGAAGAAGTCAAAGCCATCTGGCGCGAACGCTTTGGCGCCAAACAGGTGGGCGGCAATGGCTACGGGCTCACGGAGGCGGCGGTTATCACCTCGCTGGCCGGGGGTGAATACGCAGCGCCCGGCTCGTCGGGCACCCGCATTCCCGACTTCGACGTGCGCATCGTGGACGACCTCGACCGCGAGGTACCGGCCGGGACTTCTGGCGAGATCGTGGTGCGACCACTGCGCCCGGACATCATGTTCATGGGCTACTGGCGCCGTCCGGAAGACACGCTGAAGATCATGCGCAATCTCTGGTTGCACACCGGGGACATTGGCAAGTTCGACGAGCAAGGTTTTTTCTACTTCGTGGACCGCAAGAAGGACTACCTGCGCCGGCGCGGCGAGAACATTTCCAGCTTCGAGATGGAGGCGGCGTTTGCGCGTCATCCGGCCCTCGCTGAAGTCGCGGTGCACGCCGTGCCGTCCGACAAGGG
Organism: Hydrogenophaga sp.; assembly: GCF_031426985.1. Taxonomy (GTDB): domain Bacteria; phylum Pseudomonadota; class Gammaproteobacteria; order Burkholderiales; family Burkholderiaceae_C; genus Hydrogenophaga. The sequence goes on along the minus strand of NZ_JASJOY010000050.1, from coordinate 92,857 downwards.
TGAGGATGACGTCAAGGTGACGGCCATGCTGCGCCCCGACATGACGCTGAGTCCCGAAGACCTCTTCCGGTGGGCCATTGACGCGGTGCCTTATTACGCGTTGCCGCGCTACATCGAATTCCGCGACAGCCTCCCGAAGAACCCACAGGGGCGGGTTCTCAAGTACGAACTGCGTGAACAGGGCTGCACGCCGACCACCTGGGATCAGGAGACCAGCGGCATCCAGGTCAAGAAGCGCTGAACCTAGCGCTTCATGGTCCATCAGTATTCACGCACCGGCACATGGGCCGGGCGCGAGTTGTAGCCGGGCAGGTGCAGGCCACCGTCCACATGCATGGTGATCCCGGTCACGAATCGGGCCATCTCCGAGCCCAGAAAAACGACCACAGGCCCGATGTCGAGCTCCGGGTCACCCGACCGCCCCAGCGGCCGAGCGGCGGCTGAGCGTTCGGCAAAACCGGGGATTTCAGCGGCCAGCTTGTGGAAGGTGGCCCCCATAGCGGTCGGCGCGATGGCGTTGCAGGTGATGTTGAAGCGACCCCATTCGGCGGCTGCGCTGCGGGTCAACCCGACCACACCTGATTTGCCCGTGTTGTAGTCCGCGTGTTGCCAAGCGCCAATGTCCACATCGATGGAGGTGAAATTGATGATGCGCCCTCCACCGCGCTGGCGCATGTGCGGCATGGCCGCACGCATCGCCCACCAGCTGGCCCAGACGGTCGAGGTCAAGGTGCGCTCCAGCATCGCGTCCGTCTTGTCCTCCAGCAACACGTTCTCCGAAGGCACAAAGGCGTTGTTGACAAGAATGTCGAGACCTCCAAAGCTGTCCACAGCGGCCTGGATTGAAGCCTCCACACTCTCTTTGCTCAGGACGTCGGTTCGAACGAACAGGGCGCGGGCCCCCATCTGCCGGAGTTCCAACTCGGCCTCGGCCCCCGTCACCGGGTCAAGCTCGGCAATCAGCACCGCGGCGCCCTCTCGCGCAAAGCAGCGAGCGACACCCCTGCCAATGCCACCACCGGCACCTGTGATCAGGGCCACTTTGTCTTTCAGCAGATCCATCGGGTCTCCAAATATATATTGAACATAATTCTATTTATCGTACACTTTAAGACATGGTGTGTCAGCCGGGAAGACGTGAACATCGTGGATTTCCTGCTCGGTAAAAACCCTAGAAAGTCCGCATGCCCCTGTTCCGACGACGCATTCTGATCGCGACCGATCCCATGGAGATCGGCACCAGGTACCGGGCTGCGCTCGAGGACGACTTCCACCATTTCCGGGTTGAACTGGTGGTCCGGAATGGCCTCATCGCTTCACTGCACGCTCAAGCGCCACGCCACCCCTACAGCCTGTGCCCATCTGCGGCAGATCAGCTCCAGCAGCTGGTGGGTACGGTCCCAGCCACCAGTGCACACGCGGTGATGCGCCAGGTCGATGCCAGCCAGCAATGCACCCACATGCTGGAACTCAGTGGTCTGACGGCCGCGGCCGCGGCACGCGGCAAGCAGCAACGGCGCTATGACATCGAGATACCTTTGCGGGTCGACGGGCGCACCCATGCCACCCTGGACCGAGACGGCTCCCGGCTGCTGGCCTGGGATGTCCAGGATCTTGAGATCGAAGGACCGCCACCCTACAGCGGCATCGGTTTGCGCCAGGGCATGGCGCGCTGGGCTCTGAGCCACCTGAGCGAGGACATGGCCGAGGCGGCCCTGGTGTTGCGGCGATGTGCAGTGATTTCCATGGGAAAGAACCGCCCACTCGATGCCCAACGGCATGCAAAACTGAGCGGCGCCTGCTTTGCACAACAGCCTGAACGGGCCCCTCTGGCCCTGCGCCAGGTGGGTTCAACCTGGAACTTCACCTGGCAGCCCGACCAGTTGTGCCGGGACGACCAGGACTGGATCGCCTTCAAGGTCTGAAGGCGATCAACAGGCTCAGAGAAAGATGGCCAGGTTCGGGGTTCCCAGCACAGCCTGATCCAGCAGGATCTCACGGCGCGCCAGCTTGAAGCTCTCGCCATCGACCCGCAGCACATCACGGCGCTCGGCGCTGATCAGATCAAACTCGTCGAAGTTGAAACGGCTGCGCGTCACCAGCAGGTAGCTGCGCACGCTGTATTCCTGGGGCTTGTCGGTCTCTTCAACCAGGACATTGGTCACCAGCCGCCGCGTGCGCGATGGGGGGTCTTCCGCCCAAGCGCTCTTGGTACCGGTGAGGCGGACAATGCGTCCCATCACGGAACGCCAGTCATCGTGGTAATGCTGCATGGTGCGCACCACCGACGCCGCCTGCTGATTCACCGGTCGGGTTTCCCTCAAAGGTGCGGTGTAGATCAGATCCTGGGCCAACGTATCGCCCCATTCCTTGAGGCGAATCTCGTCCAGCAGCCGCGCTTCGACGTACAGGAATTGGAGGATCTGGTTGTAAACAGGCGATCCAATCGGCACCAGGGTGCCTTGGGCTTCACTCATGGAAATCTCCGAAAATGGGGTACGAATTGCGAGGAAGGCTTAAAGGGGGCTCAGACCGTGCCGCCCATGAGCTGGCGCCAATACATCCACCAGTGCCACTGCGTATCGTCCTTGGTGAAGCCCTCGTTGACGATGCCGGGGCCGGGCCAGCCTTCGGGGGCACCGGTTTCGTAGACCGCCTGGTACTTCAGCGTCGCCTTCTTGCCCTGTGCGCCCTTCGCAGCCAGGGTCATGTGAGGCCAGGTATCGGAGTCGTCCTGCTCAACCATGCCCGATGTGCCAAAAAGCTGGATGGTCTGCCTGAGCATCTTGTCGCGAAGTTCCTGCGGCGCATCCTTCTCCGCGAAGATCCAGTTCACGAACTCCAGCTTGTCGGGCCCCTTCGGCACGTAGGCGTGCATGGTCATCGAGCCGACCACCGTGCCATCGGCCTGGGGGATGTAGACAAAGCCAAACAGCACGTTCGGGAAAATGCCACCGACCTGCGGGGGCATGCTGGTCTGCACCTTCAGCTGTTCAGGGGTGAGGTTGCGTTTGAGTTGCTCGACCATGTCCTTGGTCATGCCGGCCGGTGGCAAGGCGTTGAGCTTTTCGTCCACGCTGAGCACATCGGGGTCCAGCCCCGTCATGCGGCGGATCTTTCGCCCCAGATCGATGCAGCGCAACGCATGGCCATGGGGAGAGCTCACTTCCACGCCGTACATCTCTGGGCTCAGATCACCGCCGCCGCCCTCACCCTCACCCTTCTTGGAGTAATTGCCGACCTCGCCGAGCCAGCGGTGCAGGGTCAGCGTGTGGTACCCGTCGGCGGCCGATTGCTCGCCGGCAGCCTTCCAGTTGGCGCGAACCGTGAAGCGTTGCGGCGGACCCAGCACTTCCATGCCTTTGTCCGTGCGTTTGAAAAGAATGTCGTAGTACCACTTGGCATCGCCGAGAAAGTCATCAAACGAAGGCCCGTCGATGTTCCAGGTCGCAAAGATCAGCCCACCATACAGCGTGACCCGGGCTTTCTTCAACCCCAGTTGCTCCTTGCTCATCATCTTGCCGTGCATCGTCTCCTTCTCGACCGGCGCACCGAGAAAGGCACCGTTCGGGCGGAATGCCCAACCGTGGTAGATGCAGGTGTGAATCTGGGTGTTGCCCGCATCCAGGGTTGAAACCCGCATGCCGCGGTGCGAACACAGGTTGAGCAGCACGTGGACCTCGCCCGACTTGTCCCGCGTGACCAGCACCGAGTCGGAACCCATGTCGCGGGTGATGAAATCGCCGGAGTTCGGAATCTCCGATTCGTGACCGAGGAATACCCAGATCTTGCCGAAGATCTGTTCCATCTCCATCTCGTAGAGCTCGGGATCCGAGAGCGCGCGCATCTGCACCTCCCGGGTGGCGACATTGACCAGGTCAGAGACCTTGGTTCCATCGGAAAGTGTGAGGTGTGTCGGGCTCAGCATGCGCGTCTCCTTCATCTGTTAAGCAGCGGTGAAGACTTAATATAAACAATTCATCCAACTGTGTACATATAAAGCCCCTCGTATTTGCAAAATGCGGCAAAAAACAAGGGTTAACACCAATCTTCTACCCCACTCATTGCCCTGCTGCTGGATCAGCCCATCCACAGCATGCGCATCAGCCGCGAAAGGAAGCCGTGATCTTGGCATGTGGCCCCGCCACCTGTGCCGCCCAGGCATCAGGCATCTGATCGAAGCGGTAACCCACATGGTCGAAGGTGATCTGGTGCTCACGCGCCAGCTGCAAGAGCCTGCGCCAGGTGGCTTCGCGATCGCTCGGCGAACGCTGGCCGGTGCCCACACAGCTGAGCGTTCTGAACAGCAGATCGGCGATGTTGAGCTGGATGTCGCGCCCGGCACCGGTGCCGATGGTGAGGATGCGTGCCCCCCAGCGTGTGGCCTTCAGGGCGGCGAGCAGGGGCGGTCCACAGACGCCATCGAGCACCACGTCGAAGCCCTCCCCCGCCACGGCCTTGAGGGCTGCGGCATCGTCGTCGCTGCCCAGCGCCACCACGGCATCGGCCAGGCCACGCGCGCGCAGGCGTTCCAGCGCGGCCGCATCTCGGGCCGCTCCCACCACACGACCCGCCCCCAGGATGCGCGCGAGCTGAAGCGCGATCTGCCCCAGCGTTCCGGTCGCGCCGAGGATCAACACGTTCTCGCCGGGCTTGATAGCGGCCTGCTCCAGCGGCAGCAGCGCGCCCGTGCCCGCGATGCCCATGGTGATGGCGAGCACATCGTCCACATCGTCGGGCACGTCCCACACCTCTTCGGTCGGCACCAGGGTTTGCTCGGCCCAGGCGCCAAAGGGCGCCACCGAGCGCTCACCAAAATAGACCCGGCGCCCATCCGGCGCACGGCCGACTCCCTCGCCACGAATGACGCACGGGAACTGCACCCCCAGACGGTAGGCGCCCAGAACGTCCCAGCCTCCCAGTCCGGCGGTGTCGACCTTGATCAAGGTCGCGCCCTCGCGTGCTTGCGGAGCAGGAAAGTCCTGCAGGACCGGTCCCAGGCCGCGCTCGGTGATGACAGCGGCGCGCATCATGCGACCTCCTGAGGTTCAAGGTGCCAGGCATCGACCTGACCCGGCCCATCGTTGGTTTGTTTCATCGGGTGCTCCTGGGGTTACAGCGCGGTTTCGGCATCCGCATCGGCAAACATCCTGTTGATGTCGCCCGAAGTCACCGGCTTGCCAGCCACACGCACCGGCTTGGCGCCCCCCATGCCCAGCATGGGTTCCACACTCACGTGCTGGGCCTGCGCCCGCAGCGCGCCCACCGTGCAGTTCTCGCGTCCCAGAATCGAGAACGGGTCGTAGGAGAACTCCCGCATGGCATTGAGGTGGCCGATCTTGTCGATCTGCACATCGGTCAGGTGCTGGGTCTGGGCATGGAAGATCTCCGGCGAACCCGGCCAGGTGCAGTCGGAGTGCGGGTAGTCGCATTCCCAGGTCACCTTGTCTTCACCGATGTCGGCCAGATTGCGAAGACCAAATTCGTCTTCTATGAAGCAGGTGATGATGTGCTTTCTGAAAACATCACTGGGCTTTCCGCCGCCAAAGTCGGTGTTGGTCCACTCGTGGTGGTGCCGGTAGGTGAAGTCGGCGCGCTCGAGCAGATAGGGAATCCACCCGATGCTGCCCTCGGACAAGGCCATGCGCAGGTTGGGGTATTTCTTCCACATGGGTGCCCAGATCCAGTCGGCGGCCGAGTTGGCGATCGAGATCGGCATCGAGGTGATCCAGGCATCGATCGGCGTGAGATCCGAGGCATGCTCGGCCTTGACGCCGGTACCGATGTGGCAGCAGATCACGACGTCGTTGTCCGCGCAGGCCTGCCATACCGGGTCCCAGTGGTCAGAGTGGATCGACGGGAATCCGTGCAGTGCCGGGTTGTCCGAGAGCGAAATCGCGTGAACGCCTAGTTTCGCCATGCGCCGGATTTCCTGAGCCGCCAACGCACCGTCCCACCAGGGAATCAGACTCAGTGGAATGAACCGACCCGGTGCGGCATTGCACCAATCGTGCAGGTGCCAGTCGTTGTACGCCTGGATGGCGGCAAACGAGACCTCCCGCGCGTCCTTGTACTGCTGGAAGCGTTGACCCGCGAAACCGGGAAAGGTCGGAAAGCAGATCGACCCGAGAACGCCGTTGGCGTTCATGTCCTCGACACGGGCTTTGATATCCCAGGTACCGCGGCGCATGTGCTCATAACCCAGAGGCTCCATGCCGTATTCGTCCTTGGGCCGACCCACCACCGAGTTCAGACCCATATAGCCCGTGGCACGGCCTTCAAAGACCCAGACATCGCGGCCCTTGCTTTGCACCACCTTGGGCTCGCGACCCTTGAATTTGGCTGGCATGTGGCGGTCAAAAGCACCGCGCGGTTCAATCGCGTGGTCGTCCACGCTGACAAGAATGAGGTCGTCGAGTTTCATGAGGGTCTCCAGATCAAAGGAATGTGCCGAGGTGTGGGGGCCTGATCACCGGTGGGTCGATCAGGGTGTCGATGGCGTGTTCGTCAAAGTCGACGACCGTTGGAACGCCACGTTTCATGGTCAGGGTCTTCAGTCCCAAATCACGGGAACCGAGGAAGCGCCGCGCAACATGCTGCCGGCGATCACGGGCGCGGGGCGATCCGGGTCGAGTCGAACGTTGGGGAACAGGTCGAGCACCGCATTGATGGCGATGGACAGTTCCATCTTTGCCAGGTACTGGCCGATGCACATGTGCGGGCCGAAGCCGAAGGTGAAGGACGGCTTCTGGCGGCGATCGATGTCAAAGGTGTCGCTGTTGTCGAAGACCTCTTCGTCGCGGTTGGCCGAAGCGACCACGCACTGCACCATCGCATCCTTGGGAATCTGCACACCACGGATCTCGACATCGCGAACAGCCTGGCGCACCTTGACCGTGGACACCGGCTCGAAGCGCACGCTCTCGTCGATCAGTTTGGCCACCAGGCTGCGATCGTTGCGAACCCGCTCGACCAAAGCAGGGCGCTGCAACAGCAGCGTCATGATCGAGCTGAAGGTGCGGGTGGTGGTTTCACCGCCGGCGGCCACCATCGAGCGAGCGAAGGTCGTGATCTCGTGGTCATCGAGCTTGCGACCCTCGAACTCGGCACGCAACAGGCGGCAAACCAGGTCGTCACCGGGCGCACCTTCGGCGCGGCGGCGTTTGACCAGCGCCATCACGGCCTCGTACAAGGTGTTGGTGGCCTTCATGGCGCGTTCGCGGGATGCCGCCTCTTCGGTCGGGTCGAGCTTGGGACCGGCCAGCACGGTCAGTCCCATCGCCGCGTACTCGTAAAAGTTGCCCAGCTCTTCGTCCGGAAAACCGATCAGTCCGTAGATGACCCGGATCGGGAAGTACAGGGCAAAGTCCATCAGGTCGGCGCGCTTGTCCGGCACCAGTGGCAGGATGAATTCGTCGCGAATCTGGTGTTCGATGGCGGTGCGCCATGGCAGCACCGCGTCGGGTGCGAACACCGGCTGCAAAAGCCCGCGGGCCTTGCGGTGCGCTTCACCGTCCATGGCCGTGATGACCAGCCCATCGGCACTGAAAAAGCTACCGAAGCCCTTGGCCATGAAGCGGCTGTTGAAGGTGGCGGAATCCTGCAGCACGGTCTTGACATCGTTGTACTTGAACAGGGTGAAGGTCGGGTGGCCGTGGTTGGCGCCCGCATGGGTGGGCACGCCGATGCTGTTCATGAAGTCGCCGGTCGCGACCGGCGTTTTCGCGCGCCTGTCGCGGCACGCCGCATACAGGTCGATGTCGGTTCCACGGTAGTTGGCCGACAGTGCTGCGAACGCTTGTTCGAGCTTTTCGGAGCGGTAGGTGGTGGTCATTTCTTGATCCTGATCAGCAGAGGGTGGGAGGACAGATCAAAGGAAGATGCCCAAGTTGGGCGTTCCGAGCACGGATTGGTCGATCAGGACCTCGCGCCGCGCCAACTGCAGGGTGTCTCCGTCCTTGCGCAACACGTCGTGCCGGTCACAGGGGATGAGGTCAAAGTAGTCGAAGTCGAACCGGTTCCGGGTGAGCAGCATGTAGCTCTGCACCTTGAATTCATTCGGCTTTTCGGTTCTGTAGACACGCACGTTGCTGACCAAGCGGCGCGTACGCGACGGCGGGTCTTCGCACCAAGCACTGCGGGTCTCCGTGATGCGGCGCACGCGCAGCATCAACGACGCGTGGTTGTCGTGCATGTGCTGGACCGTGCGGATGATGGTGCCGTCCTGCATGCGCACGGGCCGTGTCAAGCGCTGGGGAACGTTGTATTCAATGTCCTGCGCCAGAAGTTGGCTCCATTCGGCAAAGCGAAGCTCATCGAGCATTTCGGCTTCATCAATGAGGAACTCAACGCATTCGTTGTACAACGGGCTGCCGACGGGCAGGCGGTTGCTGCGCACGGTAGGTGGCAAGGGTGTGGGTTCGAGCAAATGGGCAAGCATGGTGATCTCCTGGTGATGTGGGGCTGGCATGGGCAACTCAAGACGCCTGAGTCATCAGTTCGTGCCAGTACTGCCAGAAGCTCCAGTTGGTGTCGTCCTTGGTAAAGCCGCTGCCCACATGGCCGGGACCGGGCCAACCATCGGGCTTGCCGGTCTCATATTTCGCCTGGTACTTCAGCGTGATGTTCCTGCTCATGGCGCCCTTGGACACGATGGTCTGGTGCGGCCAGGTGTCGGAGTCGTCCTGCTCGACCATGCCGGAGGTGCCCAGCAACTGGCAGGAAATTCGCAGCATGGCGGCCTTCTGTTCGGGCGGTGTGTCTTTCTCCGCCAGGATCCAGTTCATGAACATGAACTTGTCCGGCCCCAAGGGCACATAGGTGTGCAGTGCCATCGCGCCGGTCACTTTGCCGTCGGCCGTGGGCAGGTAGATGAACTCGAACAGGCCGTTGGGGAAAAAGTTGCCCACCTGCGGCGGGTTGGAGCTCATCACCCGGACCTGCTCGGGCGAGAGGCGGCTCACCACGTCGGGAATCATCTCCGGTGTCAAACCCGGGGGTGGCAGCACGGCCAGCTTCTGCTCGGGTGTCAGCTCGGACGGGTCCTGGCCGGTGATGCGACGCACCTTGCGATCCAGATCGATGCAGCGCATGGTGTGGCCGTGGTCGGTCCAGACTTCAACACCGTACATCTCCGGGGTCAGGTCAGCACCGCCGCCCTCCGCACCGGGCTTCTTCGCGTAAGGGCCGATCTCCCCCAGCCAGCGGTGCAAGGTCAGCGTGTGATAGCCGTCGCAAGCCCCCTGCTCAGCCGCAGTCTTCCAGTTGGCCTTGATGATGAAGCGTTGCGGCGGGCCCAGCACTTCCATGCCCTTGGTGGTGCGGCACCACATGGTGTCGTAGTAAAACTTGGCATCGCCCAGGAATTCGTCAAACGACGGACCTTCGATGTTCCAGGTGGCGAAGATCATGCCGCCATAGATCGCCACACGGGCTTTGGTCAATGAGAGCTCTGCCTTGCTCATCATCTTCCCGTGCATGCACTCTTTATCGACGGGTGCACCAATGAAGTCACCGTTGGGCTTGAAGGCCCAGCCGTGGTAAATGCACATGTGGGCCTGCGTATTGCCCATGTCCAGGGTGGACACCTTCATGCCCCGGTGGGTACAGGCGTTGAGCACCACATGCACCGAGCCTTCGCGGTCGCGCGTGACAAGGACCGAGTCCGATCCCATGTCCCGCTGAACAAAATCACCCGAGTTGGGTATTTCCGTCTCGTGGGCCAGAAATACCCACGTCTTGGCGAAGATTTTTTCCATCTCGAGCTGGTACAGCTCGGTATCGGACAAAACCCGCATCTTCACTTCACGGGTGTCCAGGTTGATGAGGTCCGAGATCTTGGTTCCATCGGCCAACACCGGATTGCTACGCGTCAACATATCAGTCTCCTTGGAGCCAGCACCATTGCAGGCATGGAAACTAATTTAAGACAGTTTTATTGTTTGTGTATAACTTCCAAGGGTTTACCCGGAATCGAAACATGTGCGCTCTTGATCTACCTCAAACTTTTAGGGTCTTTTTCAGCTGTTTGAGCAGTTGATCGGATTCTGTTCTAGTTGACCGCAAGGCGATGCCTCCGGGGTACACGCAGAGGCTCATGCATTGACTTGCCCACCCCATAGACAAGACAGGCTCAGCAGCATGGACAGGCCTGCAACGGCACCTCGGGGCAGGCTCTGACAACCAACTTGATGAAGGGCCAGTGCCCCCCTATAACGGGGTGATCCACACCAGCAGCCAGACCTGGCGCCGGCTGAGGACAAAGCCTGTTACCCCGCGACGGGGGCGTCGAGTTTCAGCAGACGGCGCGCATTCCCGCTGCGGATCTTGGCCACGTCGTCGTCCGACAGGCCGAGCCCGGCGGTCAGGTCGCCGTTGTCGTAGGCACCGCCAAAGTTGGTGCCGTAAAGGACCTGATCAGCGCCCACCACCTCCACCACAGCGCGACGCAGGGCCGGGTGGTGCACATCCAGGTCGAACCAGAAACTGGGCAGGTAATCCATGAACGGGCGTTTGTTGCGGGCGTCGGGTGCCATCGACTTGTTCAGCTCGGCCAGGCGCCCGAGCTGGAACACCGACATGCCACCGGCGTGGTTGATGTAGGTTTTCAGCGTGGGAAACACGTCCAGTGCACCACCACAGATCAGGTACCAGAAAAACAAGGTCTCATCGACGCAATCGCCCACGATCGAGGTGGTTTCAAAGCGGTCTTCCGCGTGCTTGTCGCCCCACCACACAGACTGGTTGTAGCCATGCACCATCAACGGAACGTCCAGCCGGGTGACGGCTTCCCAGACAGGGAAAAGTTCCTCACTGTAGGCCTGCAAGCTCTTGAAGTTGGCACCACCCACGCAAACGCCCTTGGCACCGAGTTGCGTCACCGCGCGCTCGATCTCGCGCGCAGCCTCAGCAGGCTCAGCCAGGTTGGCATGAGCCCAGAAGGCAAAGTGCGCCGGGTCCTGAGCGCAATAGGCTGACAGTTCGTCATTGCAGATGCGCGCGTACTCGCTGCCGAATTCGTCCGCCCAATACATGAACGCATGCGACGGGGTGGACACCACGATCTGATCCACGCCCCTTTGTGCCATCAATTCCCGACGCGATGCGTGCGTCATCTTCGCCAACAGGTTCGCCTCCGCTTCTTCGTCGCTGGCCGCCTTGGATTTCTGTTTTGTACCCAGCGAAAAGTCCCCGACAGTGAAGCCACGCATCTTCATGAACGGTCCCCAGAAGACATGGCGGTTGAGCATTCCGGGGGTGATCAGGTGGGCGTGGGCGTCGATCAGCATGATTTGAAACAGTGGGATGAGACGAGGAAAGGGCCCTCGAACGGCCACCCACACTTGACATGAGCAGGGCTCGAACAGTCTAATGATTGAACACTTTTTGTCAATTTGTATTAATAAAAAAACAAGATCAGGAGCATCCGATGACACCCACCCCGTACCACCTGCTGGGCCGCACCGGTTTGCGCGTCTCGCGCCTTGCGCTGGGCACCATGACGTTTGGCACCGAAAACGGCTGGGGTTGCGACCGGGCGACCGCGCGCTCCATGTTCGACGCCTACCTGGCCTCGGGTGGCAATGTCATCGACACCGCCGACATCTACACCCAAGGGACCGCCGAGACCTGGCTGGGCGGGTTCATCGCTGAAACAGGCACGCGTGATCGCGTGGTCCTGGCCACCAAATACAGCTTCAACCACCAGTACCCGCAAGGCAACCCGAACGCCGCAGGCAACGGCCGCAAGAACCTGATGCGCTCCATCGAAGCCTCGCTGACGCGGCTGAAAACAGACCACGTGGATCTCTACTACCTGCATGCGTGGGATGGCATCACGCCGGCAGAGGAGGTGCTACGCAGCATGGACGACCTGGTGCGGGCCGGAAAGATGCGCCACTGGGCGCTCTCGGACGTGCCCGCCTGGTACGCCGCCCGCATCACCACCCTGGCTCAGGGTCACGGCCTCGAAGGGCCATGCGCCGTGCAGCTGGAGTATTCGCTGGTGCAGCGCGGCATCGAATACGAGTTTCCGGCCATGTGCCAGGAGCTGGGTCTCGGGCTGGTGGCCTGGAGCCCCCTGGGCGGAGGGCTGTTGTCCGGCAAGTACCTGCCCAACGTCGAGGCGCAAGCCCAGCAGACTGGCCGCATCAAGACCACCGCTGCGGTGGCGACGCCCGCCTTGAACAAACTGACGCCGCGCAACTGGGAGATCGTGGCAGCGCTGGAGTCCGTCGCCAAGGCCTTGGGGCAACCCATGGCACGGGTGGCCATCAACTGGCTGTCGGGTCGCCCTGCCCTCAGCTCGGTGATTCTCGGCGCCACCCGGCTGGAACAACTGGAAGACGGCCTGCGCGCCCTGGACTTTGAATTGCCGCCCGAACTGCGCGACCGGCTGGACCAGGTGGGTGCTCTGCCGGCGCTGTTTCCGTACAACTTCCTGGGTGCCGTGCAGCCGCGCCTGCATGGCGGTGCCAGCGTGTCGGTGCGCCCCCCGCACTTTGATCAGCACCCCGCAGCCCGCAGCGGCGGCTGGCGCTGATGCGCCTTCTCCCGATCAGCGAACCATCAGGGTACCGCCGTCCACGGCGAAGGTCTGCCCCGTCATGAAGCGCGCGCCCGGAGAAGCCAGAAAGGCCAGCACGGGCACCAGGTCGCGCTCCATGTCGCCCAGCTGGCCCCCCAGCGGAATCACCCTGGCCATCATGGCGTCGTGCGCGGTCAGTTGTTCCGGGCTCATCTCGGCGCGGGTCTTGTCGTACATCGGTGTCCAGATGGCCGGGGCGATCGCGTTCACGCGGATGTTGTAGGGCGCCCATTCCTGCGCCACCGTGCGGGTCCAGGCCAGCACGGCCCCTTTGGCGGCCGAATACGCCGATTTGTTGGGCAGGCCCAGCGCACCGGCTGCGGACGCAAAGTTGATGATGCTGCCGCCGTGTTCCCGCAGGTGGGGGAACACAGCCCGGTTCATCAGGAAAGTGCCGGTGGCGTTGACCGCGAAGACCTTCTCCCACAGCGCCAGGCTGGTGTCTTGCGCTGGCGAGGACGGCGCGATGCCAGCGGCATGGATCAGCACATCCAGGCCACCCAGACGGGCGCAAGCAGCGTCCACGGCTTGCGCCACGGAGGCCTCGTCGGCCACATCGACCTGAACGAAACCCTTTGCGCCCGCTTCCGCGACGATGGCTTCGCCGCGCTGGCTGTTCAGGTCCATGGACACCACCAGCGCGCCCATGGCGGTCAAAGACCGCACCAGGCCTTCGCCCATGCCGCTCGCGCCGCCGGTGATGAGGATGCGGCGACTGGTCAATTCTGAAATGGACATGCTGGGTTTTCCTCTATCGCTGGACTTTGATGGTGGACGTTTCAATGTCCCAGGTGGCGGGGGTCACGCCCTCGTCGCGCAGTTGGTACTTCAGCACCCGCCCTTGGGGATTGACGGGCAGCTCCGCCCGGAACTCGATGTAGCGGGGCACAGCGTAGTAAGGCACCCGGTCCACCAGCCAGCGGCACAAGGCTTCCTCGGTGAGTTGGGCGTGCGCCACCAGCAAGGCAGTGACCTTGAGATCGTCCTCGCCCAGGCTCGACCGCACGGCATGCACCGCGACCTGCTCGACCTCGGGGTGCAGCAAGATCGCCGACTCCATTTCGAAGCTGGAAATGTTTTCCCCGCGCCGGCGCAGGTAGTCCTTCTTGCGGTCCACAAAATAGAAGAACCCGGCCTCGTCGAACTTGCCGATGTCACCCGTGTGGAACCACATGTTTCCCATCACCTTCTGCGTGTCCTCGGCGCGGCGCCAGTAGCCCTTGAACATGATGTCGGGGTGCAGGGGGCGACACACCACCTCACCGGCCTGACCCGGCGGCAGCGGATTGTCTTGGTCGTCCAAAATGCGCACATCAAACTCGGGCGCACAGCGCCCCGACGAACCCGGCGGCACCGATTCACCTGCGGGCACCGAGGTGATCAGTGCCTCCGTCAATCCATAAGCGTTGGACCCGATCTGGCGCGCACCGAAACGCGTGCGCCAGATGGCCTTGATTTCCTCCGGGAACGGATTGCCCTTGACCGTGTGGATCTGGCCGAAGCAGCGTTGCATGGCGTCGTTGTCCGGCGCCTGAGCGAGCAGCGTGCCGAGCGCGCCCAGGATCGACACCACGGTGGCGCCCGAGGCCTCCACGGCGGGCCAGAAGCCGCTGACCGAAAACCTGGGGGCGATCGAGATCGTCGCGCCGACCAGCAACGTGGACACCACACCCGTCGCGATCGCGTTCATGTGGTACAGCGGCAGCGGGGTCCAGAGCACATCGTCCGGGCCGAACGGCGCCGCCCGCAAAAGCAGGCGGGCCACGTGGCACATCTGGTTGCCGCTGATCATGCAGCCCTTGGACGGGCCGGTGGTGCCGGACGTGTAGATCAGGGCGTTGAGCGCTGCGGGGTCGGGCAGCTCGGCCATGGGCGTGGCATCAAACCCCCGGTGCTCGTCCAGGTGTTCGATGGCAAAGCCGACCGCAGGACGGGTGTCCAGCGCTCCGCGAACCAGCACGCGTTGGACGTTGCCGAGCAGGTCGGAGACCTCGAACAGGCGCGGCGCATAAACCGCGTCACACACGACGATCTCGGCCCCCGAGTCCACCACCTGATGCCGCAGGAACTCGCCCTTGAGCGCCGTGTTCAGCGGCACGCTCACGGCACCCAGCTTGTTGAGCGCGATCCAGAGCACCACCGCGTCGAGGTGGTTGTCGAACAAGGAGGTGACCGTGGCGCCGGTCTTCACCCCCAACGCCCGCAGCGCATGGGCCATGCGGTTGGTGAGCGCGTCGAATTCGGCGTAGGTGGTGGTTTCCCCGCTGAAATCGAACAGCACTTTGTGCGGGTGTGTGGCCACGGCGCGCGCCAGGGCCGCGACCGGGGTGTCGCGGTGCCCAGTGGTCCACCCCGGTGTGTTGTCCATGGGTGAGTTCATTCGGTCCACCTCGTGGCGCGTTGCAGCAAATTGACGGCGTTGTGGTGAAAGCGCTGGCCCAGCGCCGGATCGGCCTTGCCCGCGCAAGACCTCGCAAAGGTGCCTTCCAGCAACAGGCCCAGCTTGTAGCAGGCCAACACGCCGTACCAACGCGCCTGAGACACATCGGCTCCGGTGCGCTCGGCGTAACAGTCCACCAGCTCGACCGCCGTGGGGAACCCCGACCAGGGCTCGATTTCGATGGGCGATCCAGGGTCGTCCGCGCCCTGCCCCCGCCAGGTGGCCATCAGCCACCCGAGGTCGATCATCGGGTCACCCACCGTGCTCAGTTCCCAATCGACGATGGCTGCCAGCGCCGGACTGTCTGGACGGAACAGCACGTTCTTGATGTGGTAATCGCCGTGCAGAATGCCGGGCGTGAAACCTTTGGGCATGTGTTGCTCCAGCCAGCGCCCGACGGCCTCCACCTGCGGCAGCCCGTTGGCGCCCGGCCAGCCCTCGTAGCGGGCATAGCTCTCCAGCTGGGTCCGCCAGCGGCCGACCTGGCGCTCCAGAAACCCATCGAGGTGGCCGAAGTCGGAAAGACCCGCGGCCACGGGGTCCACACGTCGCAGCGCGGCCAACCCGTCGATCAAAGCGAAGCCCATGGCGCGCCGCATCGCGGGCTGGCTGGCGTGAGGCTCGGGCATGCCCATGCCCACGTTGAAACCCTCCACTGGCTCCATGAGGTAAAACGCGCCGCCCAGCACCGCATCGTCCTCGCAGGCTGCGATGAGGCGGGCATGGGGCACATCGGTGCCGGCCAGTGCGGCCAGAATCCGGGCTTCACGGCGCATGGTTTCACTGCCGTTGGCGTAGGCCGTGCCAGCCGCCTTGCGCAAGACAAACTCCCGACCACCACAGCGGAAACGCACGATCAGGTTCTGGGTGCCCCCCGCCAGCAAGGTGGGCCCTTGCAGCTCCCCATCGGCCAGGCCCTGCGCCAGCAGCCAGCGATTCAGGCGCAGAAAGTCAATGGACGCGAGCCTCTCCTGTGCATCGCTCATGGCAGATCGGCCTCCAGCATGTCGGCATACCGGTCCCTCGCCGCCTGTGCGCGCTGCGGCAGGTGGTAGTCGGGAAAGGGGCTGTCGTCGGGCACAACATGCCGCGTAAGTTGTTCTGCCACGGTCACCTTGTGCACCTCGGTCGGGCCGTCCGCCAGGCCCAGGAAGTACGACTCGGTGACCCAGTGCATGAACGGCATTTCGTCGGACAGGCCCAGCGAACCGTGCACCTGCAGCGCATGGCTGGCTATGTCGTGCAACACCTTGGGCATGGCGGCTTTTACCGCTGCGATGTCTTTTCGCACCTTGCGATAGTCCTGGTGCTTGTCGATCAGCCAGGCCGTGCGCATGACCAGCAACCGGAACTGTTCGAGCTGGATCCACGAGTCCGCAATGCGCTCCTGCACCATCTGTTTCTGCGACAGCAACGAGCCCTTGGTGCGGCGGGACACGGCCCGCCGCAGCATGTAATCCAGCGCCTTTTTGGCCTTGGCGATGGTGCGCATGGCATGGTGAATGCGTCCGCCACCGAGCCGGGTTTGTGCCACCAGAAAGCCCTGGCCCCGCTGGCCCAGGATGTGGTCGGCCGGCACACGGACCCGATGGAAACGCACATAGGCGTGGGTCTTGGGCCCCGTGCCGTAACCGCAGTCGCGCACGATCTCGATGCCGGGGGTTTCTGCGGGCACGATGAACGCCGAGATGCGCTGGTGCGGCGGCGCATCAGGCTCGCTCTGCGCCATCACGATGAAGAATTCCGCCAGACTCGCGTTGGACGCGAACCATTTTTCGCCATCGATCACCCAATGACCGTCCTCCAGCACCGCACGGGTGCTGATCTCCAGCGGGTCGGCGCCGCCTTGCGGCTCGGTCATGGAGAAGCAGGACACGATGTGGTTGTCCAGCAAAGGCTGCAGGTAGCGCACCTTCTGGTCGGGGGTCCCGAAGTGCGCCAGGATTTCGGCGTTGCCGGTGTCGGGCGCCTGGCAACCAAAGACGATGGGGCCGAACCGGGCGGCACCCAGAATCTCATTCATCAGCGCCAGCTGCACCTGGCCGTAGCCCTGCCCGCCCAGCTCCTTGCCCAGGTGACAGGCCCACAAACCCTGGTCCTTGACCCGCTGTTGCAGCGGCCGGATCAGGCGCACGTTGTCGGGGTGCTTGACGTCGTAGTAGTTGCCCAGCACGAATTCCAGCGGGTCCACCTCCTCGCGCACGAAGGTGGTGATCCAGTCCAGTTTGGCCTGAAAAGCAGGTTCGGTCTCGAAATCCCAGCCCATGGTGATGCCTCGTCGTTGAAGTTCGTGAAAGGGGTGGTGAGTGACGCCCAAGCCCGTCAGGACAGGCCCTTGCCGCCATCCGCCAGGATGGTTTGCCCCACCACGTACGACGCGAGGGGCGAGGCCAGAAAGAGCACCGGGCCAGCGATGTCCTGCGGCGTGCCAAAGCGGCCGGCCGGGATACCACGCAGCACCTTGGCGGCCCGATCGGGGTCGTCAAAGGTGACCCCGGTGAGCTTGGACGGCACCAGGCCGGGGGCCACGCCGTTGACACGGATGCCGTCCCGGGCCCATGCCTCGCCCAGGGATTTGGTGAGCGAGATGGCGCCCGCCTTGGACGCGGCATAGGCCGGGTTGCCAATACGGGCCGCAAAGCCCGCCAGCGAGCTGATGATGATCAGCGCCCCCCGACGCTGCTTGAGCATGGCGTGGAACTTGTGCGCGCAATCCATCAGGCTGTTGAGATTGACATCCACCACGTTGCGGAACCCTTCTGGCTCGAACTCGTCGCGCCCGTACCGAACAATGCCCTGGCACAGCACCAGCACGTCCAGCGCATCAAAACCGGGCTGGAGGGCGGCAACGGCAGCGCTGTTCGCCACATCGCATTGCGCGTAGTGCAATCCCTCCAGGTTGGAGCCCTTTTCTGCCGCGTAGTCCCCCGCGCTGGCACGCGTGCCCCACACATGCACCTCGGCACCGCGCCCCCGAAAGGCCTGGGCGATGCCATTGCCGATGCCACTGGAGCCCCCCACCACCAGCACGCGGCGCTGGTCGAAACTGAGTTCTTGCAAGGTGTCGTCCATGGTGTCCAGTAGGATGAATGCCTGCCCTCGGGCATTTAGGTCATCATGTTAAAGCAAATGACCTAATTCATGCAACCCCCCAAGAAAAGAAGCCATCCATGAGCGGAAACGACACCCGTGAGCACATCAAACTCTCGGCCAGACGGCTGTTTGCCCAGCGCGGCATCGACGGCGTGACCGTGCGGGAAATCGTGGCCGCGAGCGAGCAAAAGAACTCCGGGTCGCTGCACTACTACTTCCGGACCAAGGACGCCCTCGTCCGTGAACTGATCGTAGACACCGCAAAACTGATCGACGACCGGCGCAACGCCGCACTGGACCAGATGGAGGCCGAGGGTGGGCCCAGGCACCTGCGCCAGGTCCTGGAAGTGCTGGTGTTTCCCTCGATCAACCTGGGCGAGGCGAACGGCGAGGAAGACACCTACCTGCGCTTCATCAGCCTGCTCGCGCTGCAGAACCGGGGGCTGCTCAACGAGGTGCTGGAGGGCGGCCTGAACACGGGCTACCAGCGTTGCCTGGCGCACATCCGGCAGCTGGTCACGGCCGTCCCTGCGGCGGTGCTGGAACAGCGCCTGGTGTTCATGAGCATTTCATTGCGCGCCATCCTGGCGGCCCGTGAGGCGAGCCTGGAACGCACCGAAACCACCCATGCGTTCTGGTCGGCCGAGGGCACGTTAAGCAACCTGCTCACGGCGCTCGAAGGCATGTTGTGCGCCGCCTCCCCTTCATGACGACGGCGCTCAGGACCCGCGAGCGGCCCCTTCCTCAGGGCTGGGGGATGGGCTGGGTGGATGGCTGGGTGATGCGCGTGCGCAGCAGGCCAATGCCTTCGACCTCCAGCTCCACCATGTCACCGGGCTTGAGGTAACGCATCTGCTCCAGGCCGCAGCCATTGCCCACCGTGCCCGACCCGAAGAACTCGCCCGGGTACAGGGTTTCGGAGCGCGAAATGTGCGCGATCACGTCCTCGAACTTCCAGTACATGTCGCGTGAATTGCCGCGCCCCCATTCCTCGCCATTGACGCGGGCGACCATGTTCAGGTTGTAGGGATCGGGCAACTCATCGGCCGTGACCAGGCAAGGGCCCATCACATTGCCGGTGTCAAAGTCCTTGCCCTTGGCCGGCCCGAGCATGCCGCCCATTTCCACGGCCTGCGCATCGCGCGCGCTGATGTCGTTGAAGATCGTGTAGCCAAAAATGAACTCCCGCGCTTTCTCTTTGGGCACGTCCGTGGCCCGCGCACCCATGTAGAAGCCGAACTCAAGTTCAAAGTCCAACAGCTTGCTGTAGCTGGGCCAGATCACATCGTCGTCCGCGCCGATGGTCGCGAAGCGGTTGCACTTGTAGTAGATCGGCTGACGCTGAAAGGTCTCGATCACGCGGTCGTCGGCTCGGGTGTTCATGGCCTTCAGCGTGGCTTCCGGGTCCGGTGTGCGCGCTGCGCGGGCCCTTCGGGCCGCCGCAAAGCTTTGCCGCAGGTGCAGCTCGAAGCAGGAGGCATCGCGCATCTGTGGCGGGGGTTGAATGGGCGCCAGGATCTTGACCTCGCTCCGCTGCCGAACCGCCACGCTGGGCGCGCGCGCGATCAAGCCTCGCGCCAGCTCGGAAGCCGCAGGCCCCGCTTCGATCAGCGACAGCACGCTGGCCAGCGCATCGGCGCTGCCGCCGTGCACGGCCTGTGCGGCCTGCCGCAAATCCAGCACCGCCTGATCGCTCTCGATGAATGCGCCGGCGCGGGCCGCTTCACCTGGTTTCTGAAATGTCACAAGTCTCATAGCGTGTCTCTTTGGGGAAAGTGGAAACCAGGGTCAACAGCGAACCTGGCGTGAGCGAGGATTCAATCGGCCTCGGGCGGAACCGGTGCGTCAGCGGGGTCCATCCGCCGGCGAAGCACCACGGGTTTCCCACCATGACTGCGTTTGATCAGCCAATGGGAGAGAGAGGCATCCATGTAATCAGCGTGTCCGGGAAACCAGTCCGCGAGCGCACGGGCGAGATCACGGGCCACCTGCCCGGACCCTCCGTTGCGCAGCAACTCCTGCACCTCGTGCACGGAGTTGAGGACCGCAGTGTGCTCGTCCACGTGGCACTGCGCGGCAGGAAATGCGGTGCTGTCCATCCAGCGCCGTTCCTGCTCGAAATGCTCGACGGCATGTGCCTCGAAAGCGGCCAGGCATTCAGCGAGGTCGGCATCTTCTGCGAATTGAAGAGCGGCCACGCACTCGACAAATTCGCGGTGGGTGTCGTCCATGCCGTTGTGCCCGAGCAGGTAGCGGTCGGACCATGTCATGGTGCTGCCGCCCGTCGATCCGGCGGCCGTGGATGAAGAAGACTCGGAAGACACGTTCAGGTTCTCCATCATCAAACCCGACCCGCCACAGGGATGCAGGCACCGGTGACAGCACTGGCGTCGTCCGACAACAGAAATGCGATGACCGCAGCCAGCGAGCGTGGAGGCACCCAGCGCGTGGCGTCTGCGTCGGGCATGTCGGCCCGGTTGGCGGGGGTATCCAGAATGCTAGGCAACACGGCGTTCACACGCACACCGCGGTCTTTCAGTTCTTCGGCCAGTGCTTCGGTCAGCCGGGCGACGCCCGCCTTGGACGCCGCATAGGCACCCATGCCCACACCCGCCTTTTGAGCGGCCAGAGCCCCCACGTTGACGATGCCCGACCCGCCTGCATTCAGCAGACGCGGCAAGGCCTCACGGCACGCCACCACGGTGCTGCGCAGGTTCATCGCGTAGAGTGCGTCCCAGGACTCCAGGCTCCCGGTTTCCAGCGTTTCCCAGCGGAAACCTCCGGCCACGTTCACCAGACCGTCGAAGCCATTGAGCCGCTCACCGGCCTGGTCGAACGCAGACCGTGTGGCGTCCGGGTCGGTCAGATCAACGCCACCGATCACAGCCGCCATTCCGGGTACATCGTGAGCTGGGGCACGATCGAGCAGGACCACGCGCGCGCCGTGCTCGGCGAGCACGGCCCCGACCGCGCGGCCCAGCACGCCCAGGCCACCGGTCACCACGATATGGCGGTTCGCCAAAGAAAGTTCAGTCATAAGTGCGGGTAGTTGGTGTAAACCAGTAGTTAGACATATTGACGCAATCTGTTCAGCTATTAAACTCGTTCGAACCCTCCACGTCAATTCGTGGCGACCCTGACCACACCCGCTGCCTGCTTCACACACCACCTGTCCATGCCACGAAAACTGCCCCAGATCACCAGCGAATCGTCGGCCTTCTGGCAGGGCGGGGAATCTGGTCGGCTGATGATCCATCGCTGCGGCGCCTGCAGGCGCTTCTTCCATCCACCCGCACCGATGTGCCCTCGCTGCGGTTCGATGGATGTGGCCCCTGAGCCCACAAGTGGTCGCGGCCACGTGGCCACGTTCACCGTGAATCACCAGACCTGGAAACCCGAGCTGACCGAACATTACGTCGTCGCCATCATCGAACTCAATGATCAGCCCGGCTTGCGCCTGCTCAGCAATGTGGTGGGGATGCCGCCCGAACAGGTGCGGATCGACATGCCGGTTCAAGTGCGCTTTGAGCAGCACGAAGACGTCTGGCTTCCCCTGTTCGAGAAAGCCGAATGATGTTCGATCACCTGTACGAAAAGAACGTGGCGATTGCGGGGGTTGGCCAGTCCGAGGTGGCGCGCCCCTCCGACAAATCCGCCATGCGCCTGACCCTGGACGCTTGCCTGGAAGCCATTGCCGACGCTGGGCTCACCCGGGAGGACATCGATGGCGTGGCCTGCTGGCCGGGCGACAACAACAACGGCAACAGTTTTTCACCCGTCGGACCCAATGCCCTGATCGGCACCATGGGGCTCAAGGTCAACTGGTATGGCGGAGGCTATGAAGGACCAGGACCCTTGGCCGGCGTGATCAACGGCGCGATGGCGATTGCCGCAGGCCTGTGCCGCCATGTGCTGGTGTTTCGCACGATCACCGAAGCGAGCGCCCGGAGGGTCGACAAGAACGCCAATGCCTTGAGCAACAAGACCGCCGGCCGAGACAGCAGCTTCTTCTGGCAGTGGTACACCCCCTACGAAGTGCATTCGGCCATCAATCTGATGGCGATGTACGCACAGCGGCACTTCCACGAATACGGGACCACCGAGGAGCAACTGGCCCTGATCGCCCTGACCTGTCGCGCCAATGCCGTGGTCAACCCGAAAGCCGTGTACCGCACGCCCATGACGATGGACGACTACATGGCGTCGCGCATGATCTCGACGCCGCTGCGCATGTTGGATTGCGACGTGCACTGTGACGGGGCTACCGCGATCGTGCTCTCGCGCATGGATGCGGCGCGCGATGGGCCCAATCCCCCCATCCGTCTGGAGGCGATCGGATCGGCCCTGCACCAGCCCTGGTCCTGGGACCAGATTTCCCTGACCGGTGGGGCCAGCATCGACGCCGCCCACATGATGTGGCAACGAACCGACCTCAAACCCGCCGATGTGGGCAGTGCCCAGCTGTACGACGGTTTCTCCATCCTCACCCTGCTGTGGCTGGAAGCCCTGGGACTGTGCCCGGTGGGTGAAAGTGGTCGCTTTGTCGAAGGCGGTGCGCGCATCGCCCGCGACGGCGTGCTGCCGATCAACACCAACGGTGGCCAGCTCTCGGGCGGCAGGACCCACGGCCTGGGCTATGTGCATGAAGCCTGTACCCAACTCTGGGGCCGCGCCGGGCTGCGCCAGATCGCACCGCATCGGGTCGCGATCGCGGCAGCCGGTGGAGGACCGCTCGCCGGTTCACTGCTGCTCGTGCGCGAGTGATCCGCTCGTACCTCCGCCTGCGTCGGCAAAGCAGAACCCCCTCACCTTCCCCGGTATGACCGAATGACACAACACAACTCCAGCAGCTCACATGGCCCACGTGGGTTGGGCATTGATCTGACCGAGTTCAAACGCGCCTGGCGCATCGTGGTCCTGGCCACGCTGGGACTGGCGATCAATTCCAACTCATCCATGCTGTATGCGTACGGTGCGATGATGGTTCCACTGCAACAGACGTTTGACTGGGCCCGCGCCGATCTCCAGTCTGCGGTGAGCTTCATGTTTCTGGGGTCGGTGGTGGCCTCCCAAATCGTGGGCTGGCTCAATTTGCGCTTTGGCATGAAGCGCGTCACCGTGATTTCGCTGTGCGTGCTGTCCCTGACCTTCATGGGCATGACACGCATGGGGCCGTCCATCGTGACGCTTTATCTGAGCTTCTTCCTGATGTCCATGGCCAGCATGGGCACCATGCACGTCACGTGGACCCACCTGGTGAACCTGTGGTTTGAACACAATCGCGGTCTCGCGCTGGCGCTGGTGCTGTCTGGCACCGGACTGGCCGCCATGCTGATTCCCTCTGCGGTGAGTGCGGTGATCACACGATGGAACTGGCAAGCGGCTTTCTGGTTGCTCGCGGCCCTCCCTGTCACCTTGGTGTTGCCGCTGGTTCTCGCATGGATGAAAGAGCCCACTCGCGCACCGGCTCGCACGCCCAGCAAGCAGGCATCCTCGTCAGAGTGGGTGGCAGGCGTCTCGTTGCGCGAGGGCGTGCGAAATCCCCGTTTCTGGCTCCTGAACATCGCCCTGTCCATGGTGGTGGCCTGTGTGGTGACCCTGGTCACGAACGGTGTTCCCTTGCTGCGCGACAAGGGTCTCGAAGCCGTGGATGCCGCGCGCATCTTCGGCAGCTTTGGCCTCTCACTGATCCTGGGGCGGGTGGTTGTCGGCTACCTGGTCGACCGACTCTGGGCGCCCGGCGTGGCCGCCGTGGCCTTGAGCTTGCCTGCCCTGGGATGTCTGCTGCTGGGCACCAGCGGTGCAGACGACACCATCTTGCTGGTTGTCGGTGTCATGCTCGTGGGCATTGGCGCGGGTGCTGAATTCGACCTGGCGGCGTTCCTCGTGTCGCGGTACTTCGGCATGCGCGACTACGGCCGCCTGTTCGGCATTCACCTCGGCCTGATCACCCTGGCCTCCACACTGGCACCCTGGCTTTTCGGACAGCTCTACCGGAGCACCGGCACCTACCAGGCGACGCTGATGGTCTGCGGTCCCCTGTTTCTCACCGGGGGTCTGGCCTTGCTCGTTCTGGGTCGCTACCCGACCTTTGACCACAGCACCGCCCCTGCCCCAACCCATTCAGACTGAACTCCCATGTCAATCAACACCATCGTCATCGTCGGTGCCGGCCAAGCCGGTTATCAGGTTGCGGCATCACTGCGGCAAGAGGGGTTCGATGGAGCGATCACGCTCGTCGGCGACGAACCCGGCGTGCCCTACCAGCGCCCGCCACTGTCCAAGGCCTATCTGCTGGGAAAAGTCGGCGTGGCGGCACTGCGTTTTCGTCCGCCTGAGTACTTTGACGAACACCGTATTGCACGCATACAGGGCAGCGTGGCCGCCATCGATCGTGACCATCGCCAGCTGCTTCTCACGAGTGGCGAAAAGCTCAGCTACGAGCACCTGGTGCTGGCCACAGGCGCGCGCAACCGCGTGCCAAGTGTCCCAGGCATGGAGCTCGACGGCGTGTTCGGGTTGCGCAGCCTGGCCGATGCGGACGGGTTGTCACAACGCCTGGGCCATGCAAAACGCGCGGTGGTCATCGGCGCGGGCTTCATCGGCTTGGAGTTCGCTGCCGTCGCGGCCGCGCGCGGCATCTCGGTGGATGTCCTGGAGCTCGGTACACGGCCCATGGCGCGGGCGGTCTCCACGGTCACGTCCAGGGTGTTCGATCAGGCCCACGCCAGTTGGGGCGTGCGGATTCACTATGGTCAAAGTCTGGCGGCCATCCTTGGCGCTGATGGCCATGTGACCGGCGTGCAGCTGGCCAGCGGTGAAGCGCTGCCGGCCGATCTTGTTGTGTATGGAATTGGTGTGCTGCCCAACGCGGAACTGGCCAGCGAAGCCGGACTGGCGGTCAACAACGGCATCGTTGTGGACACGCAGCTGCTCACCAGCGATCCGGCCATCTCTGCCATTGGCGACGTGGTCAGCTTCCCCAGCCCCTGGGCACAGCAGCCCATCCGGCTCGAATCGGTTCAGAACGCCGTCGATCAGGCCAAGACCGTGGCGGCCCGGCTCATGGGCAAACCCGCCAGCTACACCGCCCTGCCCTGGTTCTGGACCGATCAAGGGGAGCTCAAGCTGCAGATTGCCGGCCTCTCCGATGGACACGATGAAACCGTCGTGCTGGGCTCCGTAGAGCAAAGGCAGATCAGTGTGCTGTGTTTTCGCGCCGGTCGTCTGGTGGCGGTGGAGTCCTGCAACCGGCCAGCCGACCACATGGCGGCACGCAAGCTGATTGCACGCCACATACCGCTCAGTGCGGCCGAGGCTTCGGCTGAGGGCTTCGAGCTCAAAGCCTTTGAAGCCGCGACGCGCGAGGCGAACTGAGGACGCCACGCTCCCGCTTCCGCCGGTCAAAAAAAACCCTGACAAACCAGCAAGGCTTGTCAGGGTGTTCAATCACCCCGGTTTCAACGGGGTGCAGTGTCAATCACCGGTCTTCGTTCCGGTACTTGCCACCTTGGAGACAAACGTTCAGGCCTTGGCCAGGTCAGGTCATCGGCCCCAGGTAGTCGGCTTTGCCCAATTCCACACCGGCCTGACGCAGCAGCGCATAGGCCGTCGTCACGTGAAAAAAGAAGTTCGGCAACGACCACTGCTGCAGGAAGGTCTGACCGGTGAAGTGCAGCGGATCGCCATGCCGCTGCGGCAGGACCACGGCTCGCTCGGCACTCCCGGCGAGCTGTTCCGGCGACACACCTTCGACAAAGGCAATGGCATCCCGCACACGAACGCGCAACCCGTCAAAGCTTTCATCGGAACCTTGAGCCGCAGGGAGATCGATGGCACCCAGCCGTGCAACGGCCAGCCGCGCCACCTCGCTGGCGATGGCCACTTGCTTGCCAAAGGAAAGCATATCGGGCGCCAGCTTCGTGCCCAGGAACACCCCGCTGTCAAAGCCCCTGGCCTTGGCGTGCCCTTCAGCTTTGTCCAGCCAGGTCAGCAGGTTGCGCAGCATGCGGACATAGACTTCCGCGCTGGCGGCATACATGGAAAAAGACATGATCGAATGGAGATTGGGTCAGAGTTTGTTGGACCCCATGCGGGCGAAAAACTCGCGCATGGGCACCATGGACGGGGAATGGCTGGTGAAGCCACCATCCACCGGAATCACCGCGCCGGTGACGAACGAGGACTCGTCACTGGCCAGGAAGCTCACCACATCGGCGATCTGCCGGGGCGAACCCAGCTGGGGTGTCAGGTGCTGGTCCAGAAGGATCTGCTTGATCTCTTCAGGAACGCCCTTCTGAGCGTGCTCGTTGAGCACGAAGCCGATCATGATGGCGTTGGACCGGATGCCCTGTTTGCCGTATTGCGCGGCCACCGAACGTGCCAGCGCCATCAAGGCCGCCTTGGAGGCGGCGTAGGCCGTCAGCGTCACGTCGCCCAGCAACCCGAAGCCCGAGGTCGCAAAGATGATGGATCCCCCACCGGTTTTGAGCATGTGGGGAATGGTGTGCTTGCAGCACAGCATGGCGCCGCGCGCATTGACATTCATGGCCTGGTCCCAGGCAGCGATATCCACATTGCAGACATCGCGGTCCCCGGCACGTTGGGCGGGGGCCAAGGCGGCAGCGTTGTTGTGCAACACATCCACACGGCCAAAGTGCTGGATCACCGCAGCCACCATCGCCATCACCTCGGCCTCTGAGGTCAGATCGGTCTGAACCGCCAGGGCATGGCCACCGGCCGCTTCAATCTCTGCGACCACGGACTGCGCCCCCGCCAGGTGGATGTCCACCACAGCGACCCGGGCGCCATGCAAAGCCAGCGAGCGGGCACATTCAGCGCCCAGGCCGGCACCCGCGCCGGTGACGATGGCGACCTTGCCATCCAGTTTGCGTTCACTCATGGGGTCTCCAGAAATAGATGTGCGTGACGATGTCATTCACCGGTGAAACACGGGGCGCGCTTTTCGCGAAACGCGAGCGCAGCTTCTTTGACATCGTGCATCGGGACCAGCATGGCGAACAGGTCCAGTTCCAGGTCCAGGCCGCTCCGAAGATCCAGTTGCGTGGCAGCACGCGCGGCCTGCTTGACGAACAGGGTGGCCGTGGGCGGCTTGCCGGCAATGCGCTCGGCCAGCGCTGTGACCTCATCGTCCAGAGCGTCCGCGCTGCCGGCCACCCGGGTGACCAGGCCGATGGTCAACGCTTGGGGAGCATCCATCCGGTCGCCGGTCAGCAACAGGTCCAAGGCCCGGCCCGGCCCGACCACGGACCCCAGACGCTGGGTTCCGCCGCCGCCGGGGATCAACCCCAGACCGGTCTCGGGCAGGGCGAATACGGCATCGGGTGCGGCGAAACGCAGATCGCAGGCAAGGGCGAGCTCCATGCCCCCGCCCATGCAATACCCATGAATAGCGGCGATGACCGGTTTCTCGGTACGGTCCAGCGCTTCGATCCAGCGCGACTTTTGCATGCGCCGACGCACCTGGACCGATGACTCGGCCGCCCGCCGCTCCTTGATGTCGGCTCCGGCGCAAAACCCCCGCGCACCCGCACCGCGAATCACGATCACGCGCACCGACGGGTCCGCGTCCAGTTCGGCCAAAGCCGCCGGGACACCGCGACGGATGTCATCGTTGATGGCATTGATCTGGTCCGGGCGATTGAGCACGATCCAGCCAATGGCCCCCCGACGCTCCACCTCGACGGCGGGCCCGGAGGCTGTGGCTTGATCTCGCACTTTGGAGCCGGGTTTGTGCAGGGTGGTTTCCATGATCGGATCAATACTCCTCGAACTCAAACAACTGCCCGCGCACATCGGCCGGGTCGACACGAATCAGCGATTTGCCACCCACCGCTTCACATTCGTCGATCCAGGTGAATCGGGTGCCACGGGCCTTCAGGTCTTCGGCCTTGGCCTGGAGGCCGGTGACAGCAATGCGGATGTAGTAGGGGCCAGGGCCCCAAGAGTTCAGGTACACGCCGGCGTCTCCGTTCCAGCGGGTGGCCTCAATCACGTCCAAGGTGGCGCTGTGCGGCACCGTGAAACCCATGCGGGCACGGCGGTAGCCCTCTTTGCCCAGCGACTCCACCGGGCCGGTCGGCTCCCAGTCGAGGTTGCTCGACACCGTGCGCAGGGTTTCGTCGAGGTTGCGAACGATGTAGCCACGCGAGGTGACTCGCACCATGTCGCCCGGCTGGGAATCGCGCGGCTCGGGCGGCGGCACCATGAAGGTGTCTGCCGGCATCTGCAAGGGCTCCAGCGGCATGACCTCGATGCACAAGCCGCCATCCACCGAGGGGTGGTAGTGGGGGTCTTCGGGCGTGGCGCCGAGCCAGAGGCGGTCAAAGGGCATGTCGGGGGTGCGCTGCGCCATGCGGAACCGCAAGCGCCGGCGCATGAGCTTCTCCACCAGCTGGTCGAACTTGTCGCCCCGCGCAGCGAGCACGATGGAGTGGGTCACCATGGGGCGGTGCGGCCCCTGATAGGCCTTGAGGCTCTCCAGGAAGTCGTGAAACATCGGGTCACCCGGATTGGGCTGGTCCAGATGACATTGCGGCTCGATGCGGGTGGGCGCCACGGCCAGCGACTTGTGAACGCGCAAGAAATGAGCGATGTACGGGTGCCCATCAAAGGCCTGGCGCCATTTGGGGTGGCCGTGCACACCCAGCTTCTTCACCAGAATATCGGCCATGCCGTCTGGATCGGACAGCATCATGTCGGCACTCATCAACAAATCAAACACAGGCGTTGCTCCAGAAATAGGGGAAGAGTGAAAAAGGGGACGCGTTCAGCCCGCTGGCACGTGAGACGTCGGCTGCTTCGGGTTCAGCAGGAAATGGGACAAGGCGGGAATCAGCACCAAGGCGCCCACCATGTTCCAGAGAAACATGAAGGTCAGCAAAATGCCCATGTCGGCCTGGAACTTGATCGGAGAAAAAGCCCAGGTGATCACGCCTGCGGCCATGGTCAGGCCCACCAGCGCAACGACGCGACCGGTGAAATCGAGTGACTTTCGGTACGCCTGGGCGAGCGTCGCACCACGGCGCTGCATGGCAATCTGAACGCTCAGCAGGTACAGGGCGTAGTCGACACCGACACCGACGCCCACGGCGATCACGGGCAAGGTCGCCACTTTGAGACCGATGCCCATCCAGACCATCAACGCCTTGCAGATGATGGTGGTCATCACCAGCGGAATCATGGCCACGAGGGTGGCGCGCAGGCTGCGAAAGGTCAGCAGGCACAGCAATGCCGTAGCACCGTATACCGCCAGGTACATCAGCAGGATGCCGTGTTCGACCTCGATGTTGGTGGCCGCTTCGATGCCCGCTGAGCCTGCGGCCAACAGAAAGCGCGGCCCGTCTTCGGCTTTGGAGCTGTTGTGTTCGGCAGCGAAGGCCTCACTCACTTTGAGCACGCGATTGAGCGTGTCGGCTTTGTGGTCGGCCAGATAGGCGATCAAGGGCGACACGGCACACGATGTGTTGGTGATGTCCGGGGTGGCGATCATGGCCGCACCCACCGCCGCGTTGGTGATGCCCTGGTCCCGGCTGATGGTGAGCCACTTGCCACTGCCCTCGTTCAAAGCAGCGGTGATGAAGCGCGTGGATTCCGCCAGCGAACTGGTGGCCTGCACGCCTTCCGTCTGGCGCAGCGCCTGGGCCAACTGGTCCATCAGTTGCAAGGTGCCATACAGGCGGCAGCCATCGTCCGGATTGGTCATGATGACCACGAACTGGTCGCTCGACAAACCGTAGTGGGCCGTGATGTAGGCGCTGTCGCGGTTGTAGCGCGAGTCCTGTCGCAACTCGGGTGCCCCCGGATCCAGGTCACCGATGCGCAGGTCAAACATCACCACCGTACAAATCACAGTGATCACCGCAGCCACGCCCACGGTCACCGTGGCCGCACGCCGTTCCGTCAGGCGGTCCAGCGCGTTCCAGGCACGGCCCAGCATGCCCCGCTTCTGCCCGGTGTCTTCGGCCAGGGCCCGACGCGCCGCCACCTCGCTCACGCCGATGTAGGACAAGGTCACCGGGATCAGCACCAGCTTGGTGAAGATCAGCACCGTGATGCCGATGCTGGTGGTCAGGGCCAGGTCGCGTATCACCGGGATGTCGATGATCACCAGCACGGCGAAGCCGACAATATTGGTCAGCAGTGCCGTGAGGCCTGCCATGAACAGGCGTCTGAACGTGTATCGAGCGGCGACGTATTTGTGCGTGCCGCGTCCCACATCCTGCAGGATGCCGTTCATCTTCTGGGCGCCGTGCGAGAGCCCGATCGCAAAAATCAGGAACGGCACCAGGATCGAATAAGGATCCAGTTCGTAGCCCAGCAGGCTCATCAATCCCAGCAGCCACACCACCCCGGCAACAGCCACGCTGACCAGCAGCAAGGTGCTGCGGATGCAACGGGTATACAGGTACACAAACAGAGCGGCAACCGCCACCGAGAGCCCGAAAAAGAGCATCACCTCATAAAGCCCCGCGATCAGATCGCCGACGATCTTCGCGAAGCCGACGATGTAGACGCCGGTGCTCTCGTCTTCGAACGAACGGATCTGCTCTTCCAGGGCCCGCGAGAATTCGCCGTAGTTCAGCGGCTCACCCGTCTGTGGGTGGCGGTCCAGCAGCGGCGCGATGATCATCGTCGAGCGCGAGTCGTTGGCGACCAGGCTTCCCACGATGCCGGAACGCCCGACGTTCTCCTTGAGCTTGCCGATCGATTCCGGCGTGCCGCTGTAGTCGGGCGGCATGACAGGACCACCCACCACGCCCTCTTCCGTCACCTGCCGCCAACGCACGATGGGCATCCAGAGCGACTTCATCCAGGAACGGTCCACCCCCGGGATCAGGTAGAGGGTGTCGTTGATCTTGCGCAGCTTCTCCAGATGGGCTGCGTCGTACACATCACCGCTCTTGTTCTCGACAACGATGCGGACGGTGTTGCCCAGCCCCGGCAATTCCTTGCGGTAGGCAAAGTAGTTTTGAATGTACGGACTGGACGACGGGATCATCCGTTCGAAACTGGCGTTGACTTCCAGCTTCAATGCGAAGAAGCCCAGCACCACGGTAGCGATCAGGCACATCAGCAAGACCGGCAACCGGTTGTTGAACACCAGCTGCTCCAGGCGGCTGCCCGACTTGCGATCGAAGTGGGCCGGATCGCTGACGACCGGCATGGCGGGTTGTTGGGAATGAGCAGACATCAGAACTTTCGCTGGCATGGACCAAATAGATCGGCCACCTTCACTTACCTTGCGCTGAAACAGCGATCACACCGACGCCATTCAAGCGGGCAAGCGCCAGCCGATGGGAGCTGGTCATCGCCGCGCCATACACCTCGGCGCCCGGGGCCTGGTTGTAGATGGAGGCACGCGACTCACCGAAATCCACGGTAAGCACATCCCCCTTCTGCGACACCAGAAGCACCGCACCACCATGAGCGACCGCACCCACCAGGTTGGCGTCGGTACCGGTCTCGATTTTTCGCCACACCTGCCCGGCGTCCTCGCTCATGAAAGCGTTGCCGCGAAGGCCATAGGCGACCAGTCTTGAGCCCAGCAGATCGATACCGAAGTAGCTGCCGTTGTAGGGTGTCTCGACACGTTCGAAGCGCTGACTCTCGGCGTTCAAACGCATCACCAGCCCCTGTTCACCCGCCACGAACACCGCGCTATCGTTGCCCGTCAGCGCATACAGGTGGTATCGCTGATCGTTCTCGGTTTGGCTCTGCCAGGATTGCCAGGTCTTTCCACCATCGGTGGTCTTCAAGATCAAGCCGAAGCCCCCCACGGCGAATCCCGCGAGGCCGTCGGCGGCGAACCGGATGTCGAGCAAGGGGGCTGGCCAGACGTCAGCGGTGGCCGATTGCCCCATCGTTCGCTCGATTTCAGCTTCCAGCCGTTCAGAACCTTGGGCAGATTCACGCAGCAGCTTCAGCACACTGCGACCGTCCAGCATGCGCTCCCATGTGGCGCCCCCATCAGAAGACCGCAGGGCCACTGCATCGTGACCCACAGCCCAGACCACGTTGGGACCGGCGAAGCGGACCGTGGCGAGATCGGTGGACACCGGGCTGGTGACCTGGCGCCACGATCCACCACCGTCTTCAGACAGCAGAATCAAACCTCGCGGCCCCACCGCGACGGTACGCCCGCCCTGACTGGCCACCCCACTGACCATCGTTTGCGTCGCCGTCGCAAGCTTTCGCGACGGCACATCCATCAGATCCACGGACGCGACTCCAGGCGCTGCGATCACCCAGGTGGTCATCACCAGCGCACCCCCGACCACCGCAGCAACGCACCAACGCGGCAGGAAGAATGCACCCAGTGAAACGCGCAATGAAGTCATGGTCCGGGGATCCGATTGATGTCTGCCAACTGCGAAGCTCAGCGAGCCGACTCGCGAGACACGACGGCTTCAGGATTCATCTCGCGCTCGCTGCGAACCGATGAAAGCACTTGCCACCCGCCGACCATCACGTCGTTGACATAGGCGTACATGCCCTTGTTGAAGTCGTAGACCACGTTCTTTGCAGAAAAGGGAATCTGCTTGTCGTACATCGGCGAGGTCGTCTGGAACAGAGAGCGATACAACTGACCGCTTTGGTCGAAGGCATCGTAGTTGGCCGCACCACTCAGGTCTTCATCGAAGTAATAGGTGCGCTTGGAGTACGCGTGACGCTGACCAGGTTTGAGAGTGGCTTCAACCACCCAGACGCGGTGCTTTTCCCAACGCTCGCACTCCGGATTGACGTGTGCCGGCAGCAAGGCCTTTTCAGCCGTCGGGCAGTCATACTGGTTCTTGTAGCCGTTGTACTGGATGTACATCTCTTTCTTGCCGACCAGCTTGAAATCGAAGCGATCCATGGTCCCGGAGAACACGAACAGTTCGTCAAACAGCGTCACGCCGCCCATGCTGGCCACAGGGGTGTCGTACGAAAACTCTGGAGAGAGTTTCACGCGGCGCAGGCCCGGGGTGTAACTCCATGCCCTGCGAGGGCGAGCCACCGGATCCAGGTAATCAGCGAGTCCCGTCATCTCACCGGCGCGGCGTGCCGGCGACTTGCTGATCGAATACGTCCGCCAGACCATGTCGGGATCGCGATCAGCCTGATTGGTCTGGTAGTAGACGAAGTCCTGGACAGTGGCCTGCTCAGCCGTCATCACGGCCTTGCCGGAGGAATCGACGACCCAAGAGCGCGATGCTGTGGTGTTCGTCATCGCCTCACCCTGGTAGCGAAGAATCTGGTTCCACATCACCTCATATCCCGTCTTTGGGATGGGAAACGGCATGCCACCACGGCAGCTGCGGTCGATGGCAAGGCCCTCTTTGGTCGTCTTGCAGGTGGTCGCATTGCGCACCGTCGCGTCCAGAATCTTCTTGGGATAGGCCGCCGTCCTGTGCGTGGGATACACATTGAGGTAGTAGGACGGGTTCTTGGACAACAATTGCTTCTGTCCTTCGCTCAGCAGCGCGGCGTGCTGTGCCATGTTTTTGCTGTCAATGCGGAGCACGGGCTTTTCATCCTTGAACGGATCGACCCAGAAGCCGCTGTCTGCTTTGAAGCCTGCGGGTGCCTTGGTCAAGCCACCGGCGTAGGCCGGGATGCTGCCGTCGGCATTGCCGGCCTTGATGGCGCCGAACTCGGTCAGCGTGGTGCCCAGTTGTTTGGCCTCCTCAGCGGTCACGGCTGCAAATGCCGGTACAGCGAGGCTGATGGCAGCCAGAGAAAGGATATTTTGAAGTTTCATGATGGCGACTCCTGAGGATCAGAACGAGGTCTTGTAGGTAAAGAGCAGGCGACCACGGTCGGTCGCGCCCACAGCGCTGTTGAGTGCATTGCCACCGATGGCAGCCGTACCGGCCACGTTGTATTTGGTGGGAACCGCCGAGTCTGCGTAGGTCAGGTTGAAATCGTGCTTGCCTGCGTAAGTGGCAGCGAGGCCGATCGACCAGGAAAGACGACCCTCAAAACCACCACCGCCGGTCGCCGCCGTGCCCTTCAACCCGTAGTTGACAGCCATCGGAACCGACAGATCCCACGAAGGCATGATGCCCAGATACTGGGGTGTGAAGCGAACCGCCATCTCCCAGTAGCTCTTGGTGGAACATGTGTCGGTGATGTCACCCGGCTGGGCGGTGGCGCCACTGGTACCGAGCTTCACGCAGCCTGCATACCCCACACCTCGGAACAGCTTCTCGTTGGCCGTGATCTTGTTCAATCGGCTGTAAGCCAACTCACCAATCAGCGAACCGGTATCCCAAAGTCCTGTCTTGGGCAGCAGATACACCCCGTTCACCACCGCATGAAAGGTGTCACCGGTAGCGCCCGTGCTGGTGGTGGTGTAGCTCGCGACGGAGTTGAGGTGCGCATCCTTGCGCCACGACAGTTCGGCGCCGACGCTCACTGGGCCCACCGGCTTGGAAAGACTCACGCCGACGACCTTGGTAGCGGCCGGGTAAACGAAGCGGTAAGTGCCCGGGAGGGTTGTTGCCGCCACACCAGGAATGGCTTGGTAGAAATTCCCGAGCTGGATGCCGGTTTCCGGATTGGTATCATTAAAGACTCGGTAGTAGGCACCTAGCGTCGATTCGATGGCGTCCACATCCAGACGGGCGGAAACACCCCAGTTTTTATCCCCCGAAGTCAAGGCCGCTGTGTTGGCCATGGTTCTGCAGGACATGGGGCCCAGCGCCGGGTTGCAAGGCGTCAAGGCAAAACGATCCACACCTGGCGCGTTGTCAGCACCCATCAGGTACGTGCCCGCGTAAGGCACTCGCGTCGGCTTCCAGTCCAGAGCGTACTGACCCGCAACAGACAACTTGTCGGTCACCTGCGCCTTGAACGTCAGTTGATTGATGGGAAGAAAGACCTCCTTGGTCTCAATACCAGGGCTCGACACGGCCTTCACACCATCAACCGGCGACTGCCCGTAGGAAATGGCATGCCCACCGATGAGCAGGCCTTCACCCCACACCACCGTGTGCTTGCCCAACTTGACGTTCACGGGCACGTTGCCCAGGTCAAAGTTGGACCATACGAACGCATCCAGGATTTCACCCGACGGACCGTGAACAAAACGATTGACCTCGTTGGAATACTGGTCGTTGATGTACGACGTGGCATATCCAGCGGGTGACGTCACCGTAGAGTCGCGGTAGGCATGGTCATACCAAGCAGCAGCGCTGACACGAGCGCCGAAAGCACCCTTGTAGTTGACGTCGAGTTCACCCAAAGCATCCAAACGGTTGGTGACGATGTCGCCACGTTCAAATTTGGCATCACCCTCGTCGGTGGTGGCAAAGTTCAACAAGCGGGGATCCTGCTTCTCTGTACGAACACCCAGGTTGTAGCGGAGTGTGAGGTCGGCGCGCACCTTGAGGTCTGGATTACCGGTGTCGATTTCCACGGCATGCGCGCCACTGGAGACGACCAATGCCGCAGCAGCGGCAATCATGTGCACTGCGGCCCCGGAAGGCCCCGTTCTCGTTTGTCTGTTGTTCATAAGGATGTCTCCATCGATCGGGGGTTACTTGGTTCTTGGCACATCGTTCAGCCGTCGTCCACATTCGTCCGCCTTGATCTCTCAGGTCCGATTAACGCAGGATGGTTATTCTGTATGCCGCCTTAAATTCTGCATCTAGAATATTTTTTTCCACCCCGGGTTTTCACTTATATTGAACATATTTATTGATACTGTCTCAGTATGACCCAAGAGCCTGACGTTTGTCGACAGTGTTCAGAGGTGTTCTCCGAGATGCATCAGCTCCAGTCGTCAAGCCATGATTGGCACGGTCCACTGCTGAGCATTTCGGGTACGTAGAGGGCCGCTCATCCAGCCATGTCTTCCTTTTTGCCCGAGCTAGGACCGAAGGCTATGGAAGAAAGACCTTCAAGCCACACCGCCACGCTCGGCATCGATTTCGGCACCTCCAGCTCCGCCGTCTCCTGGGCCGCCGAAGGCGGGCTGGCGCGCCTGATCCCGCTCGAAGGCGAAGCGCTGTCCTTGCCCACCGCGGTGTTCTACTACGCCGAGGACCGGCGCACGCACTTCGGCCGCGATGCGGTGGCGCAGTACCTGGCGGGCACCGAAGGCCGCCTGATGCGCTCGCTCAAGAGCCTGCTGGGCAGCCCGCTGCTGCGGGAGAAGACCGAGGTCAACCACCAGCAGATCAGCTACCAGGAGATCGTGGCCACCTTTCTCGCCGAGCTGCGCGAGCGCGCGGCGCAGGCGCTGGGCGCGGCGCCCACGCGCGTGGTGATGGGGCGGCCGGTGCATTTTGTGGACGACGACCCCGAGCGCGACGCGCTGGCGCAGCGCTCGCTGCTGGAGGCGGCGCAGGCCGTGGGCTTCGAGCAGGTGAGCTTCCAGCTGGAGCCGATCGCCGCCGCGCTGGACCACGAGCGCCGCCTCACGCGTGAGAGCCTGGTGCTGGTGGTGGACCTGGGCGGTGGCACCTCGGACTTCACCGTGGTGCGCCTGGGCCCCGAGCGCATGGCCCTGGCCGACCGCAGCAGCGACGTGCTGGCCACCAGCGGCGTGCACATCGGTGGCACCGACTTTGACCAGAAGCTGAGCCTGGAGCAGGTCATGCCGCTGCTGGGCTACCGCCACCTCGGGCCGCAGCAGCGCGAGGTGCCGAGCCGTGTCTTCTTTGACCTCGCCACCTGGCACCTGATCCACTGGCAGTACCTGCCGCGGGCGATCAGCCAGGCGCAGGCGCTGCGCGTGAACTACAGCGACCTGCGGCTGCACGCGCGGCTGATGGAGGTGCTCAGGCACCGCCACGGCCACCACATCGCGCACGAGGTGGAGCAGGCCAAGATCCGCTGTTCGCAGCACGACGCCGGCACGCAGATCGACTTGTCGATCGTCGAGCCCGGCTTGCAGGCGCCGCTGGAGACCGCCGATCTGCAGGGCCACCTGGCG
Source organism: Hydrogenophaga sp. (assembly GCF_031426985.1). Lineage (GTDB taxonomy): Bacteria > Pseudomonadota > Gammaproteobacteria > Burkholderiales > Burkholderiaceae_C > Hydrogenophaga. The sequence goes on along the minus strand of NZ_JASJOY010000050.1, from coordinate 55,795 downwards.
GCCCTGCTGGCGCGCACCGTGGCCTGCGCGCGCGAATGTGTGCAGCGCGCCGGCATGTCCGACAGCGCGCTGGACGCGATCTACCTCACCGGCGGTTCGTCGGCCCTGCGGCCGTTCCAGCGCGCCCTGCAGGCCGAATTTCCCGGCGTGGCCGTGGTCGAGGGCGATCTGTTCGGCGGCGTGGCCTCCGGCCTGGCCTACAGCCGGGGCTGATTCACATTGCACAAACCGTTCTTGACTGAGACGCATCAGTGCAACTGACGAACCGTACCTCTAGTTTTGAAAAGTCCGGAATTCTGGGGTGACGTCACCGGTTTATACTTACTGTTAATCCGCAGGTCCCTGGTTCGAGTCCAGGTCGGGGAGCCAAGAAACATGAGAGTCAGCAGGTTAGCGCCTGCTGACTTTTTTGCTTTCTGGGCGGCTCGTGTCCGACACGTGTCCGAAATTTCCAGGGGGTTTGGTGTGTGTATCTTGAGTACAACACCATGATCAAACTCAGTGGGCTACACCTTTATGGCGCCAAGGCATGTGCAGGCATGACTTACCTGCCAGTGACTGCGCCTCTGCAAGCAATCACCTCCCACAGTGGCGACAACCAAAGCCAGGAGTCGCACTTGACCACACTACCAAAGTGCAGAGTCTTTCAGACTCCGAGTCGAGTCCTGCAGGCGCCGTCGGTACACCCAGCGGCCGACAAGTATCGCTAGCCCTGCGAACACAGCAGCTGCAAGCAACCACAAGGACGCCACATGCCATGAAATCGCTTCTTCCAGCAGTGCGAGCACGGTGAGCAATACGGCAACTACCCCACATGCCCAGGCGGCCACATGCCAACGCTGAAGCTTGGCCTTGTGTCCCTTCAGGAACAGCGTCCGCATGTGTAGTCTCGCGATATCTTGTTGAACATTTGCGATCAATTATGCAGAAGCCCTGTATGGTTTTCTCGTGCGGGTAACTCGTATCGAATGATCAAGGCGCTTGCAAAAAAGTATCTGACGCGCCTCGTGCTGCTCAGCCTGGCGCTTCTGCACCGCTCTCTGCGGTCAATGTACGAATGCAGCACGAAATTGATGTGAATCCAGCGAACCGAGAGGAACGTTCCGACGGCACAGTGGTGGTGTTGCTTCTACCAGAGGTGCGCCATGCAACAGCTTCAAACCAACCTGCAGCCTGATCATCGAGATCAGTCCTCACTTGTCTTTCTGCGCATGCGGTCGGTCATGAAGATCACGGGGCTTGGGCGGTCAACCATCTATAGGCTGATCGCAAGCAAACAGTTCCCCTGCCCGGTACGTCTGACCTCACATGCTGTCGCTTGGCGGAGTACCGACATCGAAGCGTGGAGCGAAACCCGCCCGGTAGCGGCTCACTGATTGCACCGCCGAGTGGGGTATGCCATGGGTCTGATCCACGATCCGAACACAACTCTGTGGAAGCCTGGTGACCTGGTCATCCACGATGCGGACGCCAAGCGCGTGGACATGCTCATGATCGTGCTGGGGGACGATGCCTCAGGTTTCTTTCGAACGCGATACGCATTCCCTTGGGCACAGCCCAGACCGTGGCGCAGGAAGATCTGGCGCAATACGGTTGAGTGGCTACACGATCCAGCGCGTTTTGGGATCACCGTCCCACGCCTGACGCAACCCTCAAGCGCTCATGTCCAGGACGGCTCCCAACATCACCAGACCGAGAACCATCCCACCCCATCGCCAGGTAGTGAATCGGTACCGGTGGTTCAGCCAGATGGCGCGACGAAGTCGGGCAATTGACAACACGAAAGCCGCCGCCATCAACACCGGGCCGACGACACCGAGCGACATGCGAGACAGATAAAGCAAAGAAACGCCGACCAGCGGCCATGCCACCGCGTCCAAAACAGCAAGACTTTTCCTGCCCGCCCATTGGGGAGCATCTTGCCTCGGTTCACGAGCCACCAGAAGCCACATGGAATACCTCCTTTTTTAGTCTCTTCAAGAATGCCACATCCCATCCATCGGTTCATTTCGCATGGCAACCATGTGTAATTTGTGTTTTACAGCCATCTGTCTCACCGCCTTGAATCGGCCAAAACCCGATACTGCTCGTAACTTATCGGAAGCGTTTGACACCTAAAAACCATCGACATATTTCCCGATTACCCCACTAAATGGTGAAGGTTGGCAACCGCGTCAGCCAGACATCGGGAGATACCCATGCTGGATCGTGATCAGTTGGAAACTTTTGCCGTTGTGATTGAGCAGCAGAGCTTTGAAAAAGCGGCGTCTGCATTGAGTATCACAAGGGGCGCCGTCTCTCAGCGAATCAAGGCGTTGGAAGAATCGCTGTCCACAGTCCTGGTGCTTCGAGACCGACCGGTATCACCCACGCCGGCAGGAGAAGTCCTGCTTCGATACGTGAAGGCGCTGAGAATCATGGAAGGGTCTGCCTTGCAGGAACTGGCGCCCCAGCCCAAACTCCATGCGCCCGTTCCGCTTTCCATTGCGGTGAATGCGGATTCATTGGCTACTTGGTTTCCAGAGGTCTTGAAGGAACTCCTGTTGAGCCAATTGGTTGCACTGGAAGTGATTGCAGACGATCAGGACCACACATCTCAGTTGCTGTCTCGCGGTGAAGTCATTGGGTGCATATCGACCAGTGCCAAAGCGGCCGATGGTTTCGTGGCCGAATGCCTCGGCGCCATGGAGTACCGCTGCTACGCAACGCCTGATTTCGCAGTAAGTGCATTTCCAGACGGATTGACTGTTCCATCAGTTCTGGCCACACCCGCCGTCCTTTTCAATCGAAAAGACTCCCTGCATGACGACTTCCTGAAAAGCCGTTTCGGATTTCCGATAGACCGGTACGCGAAACACTTTTTGCCGTCACCAGTTGCCCTGCTGGAAGGCGTGGCGATGGGTGCAGGCTATGGCCTGATACCGAGCACCCAGGCACAACCGGTGGTCGACAGCGGACGGCTCGTGGACTTGTGCCCAAACCACCGGGTCATGGTCGATCTGTACTGGCACCACTGGGAACTCGAACCGCCGTTGGCTCACGACGTCACTGCGCTGATCGTCAAGGTGGCTCAACGTGAACTGGTTTCGCGAGCAGTCGAAGAGCCAGTGCTGGTGGTCGCTGGGTCGGACGACTCAGCGAGAGGACCTCGTCATGCGAGTCCGGCGGTGGCCAGCAACAAAACCAAAGCCGACTGCAACACCCATTGATGCCGCAAGTCCAGCCACCAGCGAACTGGCGTCAGCCTGTGTAGACAGCAGGCCTAGCCAACTGGCCGCGTAGACACCGCCAGACGCGATGAGCCCCGCGACCATGGTTGCCCTGGCACGCTGAGGGGTCAGGTTGATGTCTGCCAGCAAGGCAAAAAAGCAGACGCCGACGCTGGCCAAGTAGACGATGTTGACCGACACCATGGTCTCCACGATGCCCTGATCGCGCGCGGCAAGCATGGCCCCAATAACGAGCGCCGAAGCTGAGGCAAGCCTTCGCCGCCCTATTCCTGGCAGAGTCGTGCTAATCGCTGAAGCCATCGCTCGCAAAATCGCCGCTCCGGAACCCAACGCAGCAAGTGACAGTGCGACCAACATGGCAGCCCCCAGACTCCCCGAAAGATGGCCGGCTGAGCGAGACAGCAACCACGGAATGACTTGCTTGCCATCTGGCATGTCCACCAGCACGCCGGTTGTCTGCATCGCCACCACAACAGCCGTTGGCAAGAATCCAATCAGGATCAGCGCCAACCCAGCCGTGGCGCATCCGACCACGGCGCATTGGGCTGTTCGACCAGACATCACGAATTGGTGGTAGTCGGCCCCAGTGACGACAAGGAGGCAAACGGCGAGGGACATGGTGCCCATTTGGGTCGGACTGAAGGTATCCAGGTCCTCCACGAACCTAGGCACTGCCTGCCAATAGAGTGCCAGTCCATCTGCAGCAACGAGGGTGTACACCAGAACCACCCCGCTCAACAGAAGGCAGCCGGCGAAAACACCCGAAGCAATGCGAAGGCTCATTTGCGCTGCGGCGTAGATCAGAACCAGCACGATGATCAGTCCATACGGATCGGGTGCTCCCAGCAAGCGAGCGACAGCCACACCGCCATGAATCTGCGCGGCGAGCACACCCGCCATCCATACAAGGGACAAAGCCGCCACCAAGCCACGCTGTTGCGAGCCGTAGGCACGCCCAAACAGGTCCCACACCGACAAACCAGACTGCCACAGAGGTTTTGCCACCACCGCGAGAGCCAGCATGCCCAACCCTGTGGCGAAGCCGTAGATGCTTCCGGCCATCCCGTGTGTCAGGGCCAGTTCTCCGGAGCCGAACAAGAAGCCGATGCCGTAGCTGGCCGACACCAATAGCGCCGCGATCTGGACGCTGCTCAGGACGCGATCCATCACGTCGCCGCCTTGCTCTGCCACTCGGTCGTCACCGCCGTTTGCGTGGTGAAGTAGGCACGACAGATGTGTGATCGATCCTCGAACAAAGGCAACTGACACAGCAGTGTGTGAGCTTCCGGAAGTCGGTAGTACGGAACTGCTGGCAACAGATGGTGGGTGAGGTGGTAGCCGTTGTTGCGCGGATGAATGATCCAGCGCCAGGGTCCGTGACAGACCATGTCACGGGTGAAGCCAAACACCCCTCCCGGTAGCAGTCCGAAGTGATCGCACATCTCGCGAAATGTGGTGATGCAATGAAACAGCGTTGCCCGCGAGATCAACCACAGCGATACAAAAGCCAAAGCAAAATCGCCGCCACCCAACAGGGCCAGCACACCGACGAGGCTCGCCCACCATCCCATGATGAAGGCTTTGCTCCTCAAGCTGACCTTCTGGTCGAACAGATGGCCGCCCAGTGACCCGAGCCAATTGGTCCACGAAAGCAGGCACTTTATGTAGCTGACCATCCACGAAGATGGCAGATGATCCTGACCCGGAATCAGGTCGGGATCGCCTTGCGTGCGGCCCAACTCCAGGTGGTGTTGGAAATGCGTCTCCCGGTATCGGGATAGGCTTGCGAACAGCAACGGCGCCACCAGCCCACGGGCTACAAAATCGTTCCGATCTTTGTCTCGAAAAATGTTTCGGTGACCCGCGTCGTGCAGGATGTTGCCCAGTGCCCGTTGCCGATTGGCGAGTACTAGCACGGACAAGGGAGCGAGCATCACATCGAGCCACACGACGGCGGCAACAGCTCCCACCATGAGCGTCCAGTCGAACGCAATATCGAGCAACACGCGTGCGGGACGCAGCTTGAACAACTCGCTGTATGGACTGCCCTGTTCCCTCAGCTGGCTGCGAAGATCGGCCATGTCCGCGAGGACTTCGGAAGTCGGTGCCATTTGGACACTCCTTCTCACTGTGCTTTGCCGTGTGGCGCCCGGCGGCAAAAGCAGTTGATGGCGGGAGTCTGTTCCGGGCTGCGCCAGACGGTAGCAGCAGATCCCGCTTGAACGTCGTGGTTTAGGAACTTTGGCCTCGTGTCAATTCAGCTAAACAGACCGCTTTCAGCGGTCCACCTGCGCACTTGTGCACGCGCCAGATGAACGCCTGCCGCCCATAATCAGCGCCGAAAGCCAACACCATTGCCCTGACAGGAGGACATCGGATGAGCGGAGAAAAAGACCAAGTTCGGCTGCAGCAGATGATGGCCCCTGACCTTAGGCCAGAGACCTACGTCTACTGCACCTTCCAGGACCATTGCCTTCCTGTTGACCTCTCCCCCATCTGTACGTTCAGAGAGTCAGAAGGACTGACGGCCATCGTGGAGCGCTCTCAAGCCGTTCAAGCCAAAGTACCCTACATCTTCGAGGCCAAACTCATCACGCTCACCGTGCACTCTTCGCTGGAGGCCATCGGCTTCCTGGCCATGATCTCCTCTGCATTGGCCAAAGCGGGCATCCCCTGCAACGCGGTCGCAGCCTTCCACCACGATCACCTGTTCATCCCGGTGAATCGGGCCGACGATGCGTTTTCGTTGCTGGAGGCTTTGAGCCAAAGCAGCGCGCCAGCAGTGATTTGAGGAACCGCGTGCATCGGGTCGTCGTCGTTTAGCGCGACTGACCTAGCTGCAGATTTGGTCGCCCTGACCGGATTTCCTTTGACATCGCACGACGCGTTTGTCTACCCTCCCCTCTATCCAATCAGTTGAGACTTGAAGAGTGGGTCACTCGGTGCCAGCACCGCGTGGCCTGTCGGTCAACCCGACCTGTAGGAGTGGGGATGAGCAACTTTCAGACTCCCGTGGTGATGCAGTCAGCACGCTCCGTGTTGACCCAATCCTCGGTCAAACGACGCATAGACCCTATCGACGCGCCTGCTCGCCCTTTGGGCTCAAAGCGTTCGGCGCTTGTCGTCAAACGCGCTGACTCGGCTGCGTTGTCTGCAGGTCACAAAACTGGACTTGCTGCGGCGGGCGACTCGTTGCTAGTCTCAGCCGATGGCGCTGTAACCTTCCTGCTGCGCGCCACCAACTTCGGTCTGCTGATGGAGCGCACCCAACGTCAAGGTGCGGGTACGCGGCTGGTACAGACGATGGTGTTTCGTGACGTGAAGAGCTTCGACTTGTGGTGCGCGGTTGAGCCACTGCGGTTTGGAGATGGCCTGCTGTTCAGCAAGCTGGTGCGCGAAGGCCATGCAGCATTTACTGCCAGGTGCTGAATCCAACAGGCACGCTGCGCACGGGTGCGACAGCATGGACGATGTGCGTGTTTTGCAGCTGCTGCCCCTGATCGCAGACGTCAGCTCTTCTGGGAAAGTGCTATCGCTCTTTCACGAGGTTGTTGCCGGTCTGGGTGCTGACGCGGGCGTCTTCCTGAGTTGCCTCCGGGATGATGCAACCCGAACCTCCTTTCGGTCGATGTGGGCGTGCGACCCGGCATGGGCGGCTGAATACGCGTCTCACCAATGGTTCGAATACGACCCCTGGTTGCGGTATGCATCGAGCAACGCGGAGCCCATCCGCGCCAGCGACTTGGCCTGCTCATCGAACGAAGAAATCGACTTCACCCGCACAGCGGCACAGCATGGTTTCACCTCTGCTCTGATTGCGCCTGCTCCCAGCCCGGTTGGCCTCTCCCGGGTGGGCGTCCTGTGCCTGGGATCAGCCGACCCCAGTAGGTTTGACGGCGAAAATTTCCCTAAGTTGCGTGTGCTGGCACGCGCGCTCGCCATGGAGTTGCATCACTGGATCGCGCAATCCATGCGCGAAGAGCTGCTTCAAGGGGTGCGCCTCACAGACGCCGACCTGCAACTCCTACGCCATGAGGCCGCCGGTCACAGCAGCAAGCTCATCGGCGCGGCCATGAATCTGGAAGCCAAAACCATCGACTGCCGGTTCCAGCGGCTCAATGCCAAGTTGGGGGCGCCTGATCGGCGCACTGCGGTGCGTATCGCGCGCCTCTATGGACTCCTGTAGTGCAGCGCATGTCCTTGGTCATCGCACTTCGCGCGTGGACCGACGTCCTTTGCAACAAAGTACGGCGCATACAGTGCCCTGAGCAGGGGTTGAATGATGCTTAAAGGGCAGCTCAGACGGCTCCATCGAAAAACAGGCGCCAGCGCCCTTGCTCCCGTGCCCAGTATTGGCGACGGTCGGCGCTGCGTGACGGCTTCGTGCTCACCACGGTGTAGTTGACGATGGTCACCTCGGCCCCTCGCTTCCAGCGAAAGACGGAAACCTGACGCCAATCGGCCTGCGGATCGAGTTCCCCGCTGGCGCCCAGGGGCTCGGCATCAAGGGACGCCTTGCGCAGCGGGTTGTCAACGCGCGCATTGAAGTCCGCCGTTTGCAGGGCCAACAAAGTGCGAGCATCGCCGCGGGCACGTGCCTCTTGCCACTTGGTGAGCAGAGTTTCGAAACTGCGCCGTTCGGCCGCCTGGTCGGCGGGTCGAACCCAGTTCACCTCGTTCGCAACGACAACAGGTGTGCGCCGGGTTTGCAGCACCTCCATGAGGTAAGCCATGTCGTCGTTGGCCAAGGCGACACAACCTTCTGTGGCGTAGGGGCTGCGGGCGTAAGAGACGCGAGGGACGCCATGCAACCAGATGCCGCTGCCCGTTCGGCCCATGCGACGGTCGTGCTCGTTCGGATAGTTCAGAGGCAGCGCGCCGATTCCGTACAGCTCTTCCACCTGCTGGTCGTCCAGCCTGCTGGTGATGTGGTAGATGCCCAACGGCGTGCGCAGATCACCTTCCACCTCTTTGTCAAAACCCGCCCGACCAATGGACGCATAGAAACTGCGAACCAGCTGCAGGCCGCTGGACTTCTGCTCGAACACGTAGACCCGTGAATGGCTGGCGTCTACGACGACCACATGCCGAACGTTGCGGGCGAGCTCCAGCACCTGCTCCGGCACGGTGCCGGGCGGTGGCATCTCTCTGAGCGAACCCAGGCGCCGGGTGGCCTCGGCGCGCAGTTTTTGCAGTTGCTCCCGAACGGCCGGAGGGCCATCCTTCACCGTGGCGAAGCTGGGCAGCGTTCCACTCTGGGCCATCAGAAGGTCCCCGTAGACGAGTTGTCCCAACTGGAAACCCGGCACGTCACGCACCAGCGCCGCGGCCAATGGCAGGGCATGCCGGTCCCCGGCCGCGATGGCGCGGTAGACCGCGATGAGGCGCGCTTCCGGCGACGAACTCAATGAGCCGGCCAGAACAGCGCCATCGTTCAAGCTGCTTCTGGTGGTCTGGCCGCTGGCCTGTCCGAATGGCAAAACCAGAGACGCACCTGCGAGCGCAGCTCGGGAGAGCAACTTTCGTCGGGTGGTGACCCGATCAGGTGGTACTGACATGGAGTCGTTCTGTCCAAAGGTCATTGCGCGTCGGCCAGGGCAACGGAAGCGGCCATGTCGAGCTGTTCCCGCATGGCCTTGGCCTCCTGCTTGAAGCCGGGCAACTGGGCAACCGCAACGGTCGAGACCGACGAATCGCTGGCGATCCGCGACGGGTTGGTCTGCACTCCCTTGACGAGGTATTCAAAGTGCAGATTCGGGCCCGTCGCCGTTCCGGTGGAGCCGACTGTGCCAATGGTCTGACCTTGCTGCACGCGTTGGCCCATCCGGACATCGATGCGGCCCAGATGCGCATAGGCGGTGGCGGCCTTATCGGGGTGTTGGATCACGACGTAATTGCCGTACCCACCCTTGCGACCCGCAAAGCTCACCACGCCGTCGGCCACGGTTCGAATCGGGGTTCCGGCCGGAGCGCCGTAGTCCGTTCCTTTGTGCGCTCTCTGACCCCCGAACACCGGGTGGATACGAGGCCCGTAGGAGCTGGTGACCCTGGAAAACGCCAGGGGTGAGGCCAGGTATGCACGACGCTGACTCGCCCCATCGAGGCTGACGAACTCGCCGGTCTGACCTGCCGCCTGGAACCACATGGCCTGGTGCGTGTCTTTGCCGTTCTGAATCTCGGCACCCAGCAACTGGCCTGTGAACAGGATTTCACCATCCAGCTCGAATACCTCATACACGAGGCTGACACGCGCACCGCGCTTCAAGTCGCGCTGGAAATCGATGTCCCCGGAAAAGGCCTCGACCGTCTGCGCGGCGACGGCATCCGGAATGCCGGCCTGGTCGGTGGCGGCATAGAACGAGGAGCGGATGGTGAGCGAACCGAACTGCTCTAGGCGCCGTGGCGTCGGCTGTTCAATCCGAGATTGGTAGCCACCTTCTTGTTGCTCCACCACCAGCCGGCTGATGCGCTGGCTGTTCGTGTCCACCCAGCGCACAGACAGGGTCTTCAGGCGCCCTGCCGACGCTCGGGTGACGGTGGCCAGCTTGCCGGACGCACCGGTCAACAGCATGCGCGATGTGGCGTCGTGCGCGAGAAAGGTCTGTGCCTCGCGGTCATCGACACCCAGCCTTTTGAGCAGGGCCTGAAGGGAGTCGTCGCGGCGGGTGAGCTGCGATTGATGGATCAGAAACTCGGGGTTCGATGTCGTCGGCTCAGACACCACCAGTGGCGCATTCATGGTCTCCATCACTTGCCGGACGGGCCACTGCGCCGCGTCGGGCAAAGCCGGGGAGACACCAAAAGCCACGACGCCTGTGCCCAGCATCAAGGTGCCCAAGACCGCCAGCACGGACCGCCGGTGGTGTTGGATCAGTACTGTCAAACGGAGCATGTTGGCTGGGTGCATGTCAGGTCACTCGATGGCTTGACCACGGCTTCAAACGCCTCAGGCCGCGGACAAAAGGATCTGGATGTCCGATGCGATCGTGGCGGCATCGGTTCCGTAGGCGGAAAACAGGCGGACCCGGGCTTCGGAGTCGAAGATGTACTTCCCTGCCGAGTGGTCCATGGTGTAGGAGGTCGGGGTCGAGCCCGAGACCTTCTTGTAGTAAATCTTGAAGCCCGCCGCGACGTCTTTGAGTTCGTCTGGCTCGGGCCGCAGCGCGATGAAGCTCGGGTCGAAGTTCGCCATGTACTCCTTGAGCAGCGCCTGCGTGTCCCGCTCGGGGTCCACCGTAATGAAAAGCACCTGCAGTCGATCACCCTGGGCACCCAGCAAGCGCTTGACCTCTGCCATGGTGGTCATCGAGGTGGGGCAGACGTCCGGACACTGTGTGAATCCGAAGAAAACGACCGTGATCTTGCCCTTGAAGTCCGCCAGCGTTCTCAAGTTGCCGAGGTGATCCTTGAGCCGGAAATCCTGGGCAAAGGTGGCGCCGGTCACATCGGTGCTTTTAAACGGCGTAACCTCGGGTGAGCAGGCCATCAGCGCAGGCATGCCGACTGCACTGGCCAGGGCGACCCGGACAAAGCGCCGACGGCCCATGGACGGGTGGCCAGGTGTGGATGAAAAACGCGGGTCCATATCACTTCCTGGCTTTAGCCACTTCTTCGGCCACGAGTGACAGCAGTTGCTGGTCACCGAAGGACGGCAGACCGCGACCATTGACAAAGAACGTGGGCGTCTTGGTCACTTCCAGTGCGGTCAGGTCTTCGATGTCTTGTTTCAGCACCGCTGCGATGTCCGAGCCTTGGGCGTCGGCCTGTGCTTTGGCAATGTCCAGACCGGCTTCCTGCGCCGCCCGGAACGCCAGCTCGATGTTGGGTTTACCGTGGTCCGCCCACTGCGGCTGGGTGGCCAGAATCATCTCCAGCACGGGTTGGTACTTGTTCTGGCGTTTGGCGGCTTCGAGCAGTTTGACCACCTGATCGGAGCCGGCATGGAACGGGGCATAGCGGATCACCAGGCGCACATCGTTCGGGTATTGCTTGAGGATGTCCTTGACGATGGGATAGAACGCCCGGCAGGTCTCGCACGCAGGGTCAAAGAATTCGACGATGGTGACCGGCGCATTGCTGGGACCAAAGACCGGTGAATGGAAGCGGACCAGCCGGTTGTCCGTCTGAATGGCGGGTTCGCTGCCGGACTGCTGGACCACCTGGCTGACCTTCTCGGCCTGCGAGTTCTGCACCCGCTTCTGGTAAGCGTTCATGCCGAGGAAGAAGAACACCAGGACGATGGCGACCAGGGCGGCAACAGTAATTTTTTTGGAGTTCATCGGGAGGACTTTCTGAGGTAAACGATGAGAAGGAATGCCAGCGCCATGAACGCGGCCAGCGACAGCCAGGGGATCTGGACGCCGTTGAGGATGTCGAGCTTTTGGTCCGCGCAGGACACACCGGCGCTGCAAGGCACCCAGGCCTTGGGAATCAGGCCGGCGACCAGCAGGGTGTGGTACCCGGCCATGGCCACCCCGCCCAGTGCCAGGGCGAGGCCGTAGACGGCGCCCCGACGGTCATCGGTGAAGCAGGCGATCCCGAGGATGATGGCGAGGGGGAACATAAAGATGCGCTGGTACCAGCACAGGACGCAGGGCGTCATGCCCATAACCTCGCCCAGAAACAGCGCGCCCGAGGTGGCGGCCGTGGCCACCAGCCAGGCCATCAGCAGCCAGGTCCAGGGGCGGTTCATGACGCGCCTTTCGAAGAGGCCACGGCAGGACGCAGGGACATCAGGATCCAGGCGCCCGCCGCCAGCACGATGAACACATCGGCCAGGTTGAAGGCCGGCCAATGCAGACCGCGCCAGTGCAGGTCAAGGAAGTCGGTAACCGCGCCGCTGGCGATGCGATCAATCAGGTTGCCGCTGCCGCCGGCCACCAGCAGCGCACCCGCCACGCGTTCGAGCGGCTCCACCTGGCGAGCCAGACAGACGAATGTGATGGGAACGACCACTGCGAAGCCGATGGCGATGAAAAACACCCGCTGCCAGCCGCCCGCTTCAGCCAAAAGGGAAAACGCGGCACCGGTGTTGAGCACATGGACCAGGTTGAACCAGGTCGTGACCTCGATGGCCGTGCCCAGCGCGATGGTGCTGGCGAACCAGGCTTTGCTTAGCTGATCCAGCGCCAGAAGAAGGACCACGGCCGTGAGCCAGGCCAGACGAGGACGGCCCCGCCAGGGAGATACAGACATGAAAAGACCCTGAAAGAACGGACATCACCAGCCGCAAGGGCTGGCACGCTTTACAGGGATCGGATAGGGGCGGCAATGGGCGCCGCCAAAGAAACCGAACCCTGGTCAGGCCAGGGTGGGCCACTGCGGCCGTTCGGGCCGCTCGACGAACAGGCCCTCGGTCCAGGAACGCGACTTCGCTTGCGTCCGGGTACGGGTGTCGCTCATGGAAAAGGGCACGCTGGCCAGCAGGGCCAGGGCGCCAGCGTGGCAGCTTCCGCAGTGCGGGTGCTGAGCATGGGACTCACCGGCGTGGTCGGCGGCGTCAACCTGCGACGAGACACCGGCCGCGCTGGCGTGCAGGGGCGCACAGGGTTCGTGCGCACAAGGCGCGCCCGTGGCTGCGCCGGCCCACTGCAGGGGCAGGCAGAACATCAGCAACAGGGCAAACAGGCAGGCACGCATCAAGGGTAGATTGTAGGGTGAAGACAGCAATAGAGATCGGTTGACCCGGACAGCCCGCAGGTTGTTCAGAGAGTCGGCGGTCGCTGATGTGCGCGAATGGTGGCCAGCAATTCCGGAGCGACCTGCATGGGCCGAAACGCCCCCACGTGCGAACGCCCGGTGTTGCCCAGAGGTAGCCGGCCCAGGAGGTGCCCAAGCGGCACCAGCAGCAGCCGCAACAGCTGAGCATTCACCTCGGTCAGGTTTCGCGTCCGCCAGGCCAGCGCGAGCATGAGCCCATGCGTTCGTGCATGCGACACCAGCCGCGTCTGCCCGAGCACATGCAGGGCTTCGAGCAGATGCCAGGCCTGGGCTGGGTCACTGCGGTCGATCCGGCGGTACGCCCGGTGCAGCCGCTCGAAGGTGCCCGGGTCGAACGCCACCGTCGCAGTGGGTTCAGTGGGCGTGGTGTTCATATTCGTGTCTGCGGTTCCCATGGCGACGTGGGCCATGGCGGTCGCCAAACGGATTGTCGAAAATGCCCATGTTGGTTCCTTTCAGCGGCGCAGCAAGCGCAGTCCATTGCCAACAACCAGCAGACTGGCACCCACATCAGCGAAAACGGCCATCCACATGGTGCCAAGCCCCATGAGGGTGAGCACAAGAAACACGGCTTTGATGCCCAACGCCAGCGTGATGTTCTGCACCAGCACCGTATGGGTGGTTTTGGACAGTCGGATAAAGGTGGCGATCTTTCGCAGATCGTCGTCCATCAAGGCAACGTCGGCTGTCTCGATGGCCGTGTCAGAGCCCATGGCGCCCATCGCGAACCCAATGTCTGAGCGGGCCAGCGCAGGAGCGTCGTTGATGCCGTCGCCGACCATGCCGACCACCCCTTCGCGGCCAAGACTTTCGATCACGCGCAGCTTGTCTTCGGGCAACTGGTTGCCATGCGCCTGGTCTATGCCCACTTGTCGGGCGATCGCCTCGGCGGTGTGCGCGTTGTCGCCGGTCAACATCACGGTCCGTACACCCAGGCGATGCAGTTGATCAATAGCGGCCCGACTGCTTTCCTTCACGGTATCGGCCACAGCGAACAGGGCCATCACCCGCTCCCTCTGTTCGTCGACCAGCATGACCACTGTCTTGCCTTGCCGTTCCATCGTATCGAGCCGATTTTCCAGGTCCGGGGTGCACAAGCCCAGTTCGTGGACCAGTCTGTGATTGCCCAAGCGGTAAACCGTGCCACCGATCACACCCTTCACACCGCGACCGGGCAAGGCTTCAAAGTTGTCCACAGCCTCTCGTTCGACACCCTGGGCATTCGCCGAAGCCGCCACGGCTTGGGAAACCGGGTGATCCGAGCGCCCCGCAAGGCTGGCAGCCAGTTGCAGACACCGCGCCTCGTCCAAGTCGTCAAGCCGCGCAAAATCGGTCTGTACTGGTTTGCCGTGGGTAATCGTGCCGGTCTTGTCCAGGGCCAGCCACCGCAGCTTGCGCCCTTCTTCCAGATACACCCCTCCCTTGATCAGCACACCTTGCCGGGCTGCGGCAGCCAGACCACTGACGATGGTCACAGGTGTCGAGATCACGAGGGCACAGGGGCAGGCGATGACAAGCAGCACCAGTGCCTTGTAGATCCAGTCCTGCCAGGCTCCGCCCATCAACAGCGGGGGCAGCACCGCCACGGCCAAGGCGATGGCAAACACCACGGGCGTGTAGATGCGGGCAAACTGGTCGACAAACCGCTGTGTGGGCGCCCGGGCGCCCTGCGCCTCTTCGACCGCGTGAATGATGCGCGCCAGCGTGCTGTTGCCTGCTGCGGCCGTGACGCGGTACTCGAACGAGCCGGATTCATTGATGGTGCCGGCAAACACAGCGTCGCCAACGGCCTTGTCAACAGGCAGGCTTTCGCCCGTGATGGGCGCCTGGTTGACCGTAGAACGTCCGCTGATGATGCTGCCATCCAGCGCGATGCGTTCACCCGGTCGCACCCGCACCAAACTGCCCACCGCCACAGACTGGGCCTCGACAGACTGCCAGCTTCCGTCGTTCTGCTGCACCGTCGCCTGCTCCGGCGTCAGACGCATCAGTCCTTCGATGGCGTTGCGGGCCCGGTCAAGGGACTTTGCCTCGATGAGCTCAGCGATCGTGAACAGCACCATCACCATGGCCGCCTCAGGCCATTGACCCAGCGCCAACGCACCTGTGACAGCGATACTCATCAGCGCATTGATGTTGAGATTGCCATTGCGAATGGCCACCCAGCCCTTCTTGTAAGTGGTTAGACCTGACCCCAATACGGCCACAAGGGCCAACGCAGCCACAAGGGTGTCAGGAAGTCCGACCCAGTCCGCAGCTTCTGAGGCGATGGCTGCGGCGCCCGCCAGCGCCAGCGGCCACCAGGGCTTTCGGGTTTGGCGGGCAGGAGTACGTGCGGCACCTGCTTCAACCAGCTCGGGCTGAAACCCCAGCGAGCGCACCGCTTCCAGTACCGGGTCCAGCGCGCCGGGTGCGTGCACCACAGTCAGAACCCGCTGCACAAGGTTGAAGTCCATTTGCCGAACCTCGGTCATCGGGTCGAGCTTTTTGCGGATCAGCGCTTCTTCGGTCGGACAGTCCATCTGCAGGATGCGGATGGCCGTGCGCACGCCGTCGGAGGTGAGCTGGGGAGCACGGAGTGCTTCGAGGGAGATTGGAGCGGGCGCACAGCAAGCAGCAGCCCCGTCCTGTTCCTGGGCGTGTTGATGATCACGAACTTGAGATGGCTCATGGCGATGCTCCGCGTTCCCGCACTTGCGAGTCGATGGGGTGTGGTCGGGTTCAGAAGAGGGGGCCGACATGGAAACTCCTACAGGATCAGAATAGGGGTATTGAAAACCCTGGAGCGACTCCAGAGTCAAGCCCTGAGTCCCACCCACCGGAGAAACCCCATGCGCATCAAGGAACTGGCCGAAGCCACAGGTGTGGACGTGGACACCATCCGCTACTACGAAAAACAAGGCCTCCTGCCGGAACCGGCCCGGCAGGACAACGGCTACCGCGACTACGCGAGCACCCATCTGGAACGTCTGGCCTTCATCCGCCACTGCCGCGCACTGGAGATGCCGCTGGCCGACATCCGCCGGCTGCTGGGCGCGCTGGACGCACCGGGCGAGCCGCACCCGGATGTGGACCGGCTGGTGCAGGAGCAGATCGACAAGGTACGAGCGCGGCTCAAGAGCATGCGCGCACTGGAAAAGCAGCTGTTGCTGCTCAAGGCCAGCTGCGGCCGTTGTGACGACGAAGGGTCAGACTGCGGCATCCTCAAGGAACTGGTGGCTGCAGCGCACGGCGAGGCCTGTGCGTGCCATGCTCATCTTGCGCATTGACCGGTCATGAAGACCTTTTTTCTCTACATCGCCACCGCATTGGCCGAGATCGTTGGCTGCTATCTGCCCTGGCTATGGCTTCGCCATGGCGGTTCCGCATGGTTGCTGCTGCCGGCAGCGGCCAGTCTCGCACTGTTCGCTTGGTTGTTGACTTTGCATGATGCGGCCTCGGGCCGCGTGTATGCGGCCTACGGCGGGGTGTACATCGGTGCAGCCATCGCGTGGTTGTGGGCAGTCGATGGTGTCCGACCTTCAGTGTGGGATGCGACCGGTGCGGCGGTGGCCTTGTTGGGTATGGGGATCATTGCGTTCCAGCCGCGCTGACCAGTTCAGCAGCCACATCAATCGCCAGGGGCGGCAGGTTCGCAGTCAAATAGCAGTCAAAACTGTCACCGGAAGGCAAGCCTGCGGTCACCCGCGCGTCACTACATTGGACCTGTACACGGTACCTCGTTGCATCACCCGATCAACGTGAAACTTTCAGGAGAAACCATGATTCGCAAATTCAACATCGTCGTCCTTTCGCTCGCCGCAACCCTCCCGGCTTTCGCCATGGATGCAGCTCAATCCGAGGCCAAGCAGACAGTCCCACTGGTCAATGGTGAGACCCTGTACGTCTTCAAGGACGGGAACATGGCCAAAGCCAACCAATTTGGACGCACTGCATATCTCGCCAAGGGAGAGGTCGTTCAATCGGTGGATGGTCAGAAGATCAGCACGGTGGGCAACGAAGTCGCTCGCCTTGATATCTTGGCGCGCAAGGGTCACCACAACTGATCGCGACTTCTGCGCAGAAACAGCCACCCTGTCTTGGGGTGGCTTTTCTATTTGCGACGGAACATCACTGTGGCAACAGCCAACATGACCAGATAGTTGACCACCATGAACCAAGGTGTGTTCCAGGCGATTCCATCGAACCCCCAATAGGTCACCGGATAAAGAACCGGTGATGGGTAGAAATCAGCCGAGTGGGTGAAGACATCGATCAGGATGTGAGTCCACCAGCCCAGCAAAGGTAGCCAGAGGCGCCTCAGCCACACCCAGCAGGCAGCAGTGACCACACCGGCCACCAAGGCGCTGTGCATCACACAATGCAGGTGATGGGTCAGCTCCGAGAGGACGGGAGACATCGGGGGTTCGTAGCCCGGCAGGGCAATGGCATAGGCCTGCAGGACGGACCAACCATCGGAAGTGACCAGTGCCAGGTATCCCAGAGGCAGCAACTGGATCAGGTCAGGCACCACCGCCATACCGACCGCCAGGGCGGCGGTGCGACGGTCCAGGCGCCGATTTCGATGCATCCACACAGCACCAAGGCCTACCCACACCCCGTGCGCAACAATGTCCATGGTCAGACCTCTCTATAGGGTGTTCCTCGTTGGAGCCGAGCCGACCTGAGGCGAAGCGCATTGCCTATCACCGACACCGAGCTCAGGCTCATGGCCAGCGCAGCAATCAAGGGCGACAGCAGCCAACCCGTCAACGGGTACAGCACACCGGCGGCCACCGGGATGCCCAGGGCGTTGTACAAAAAGGCAAACACCAGGTTCTGCTTCATGTTGCCGACGGTCGCTTCTGACAGCGCCCGCGCGATTGCAATCCCGCGCAGATCGCCCTTGACCAGCGTCACCTGCGCGCTGTTCATCGCCACGTCGGTCCCGGTCCCCATGGCCACGCCCACATCGGCCTTGGCCAGTGCGGGCGCATCGTTGATGCCGTCACCGGCCATGGCCACCACGCGGCCTTCCTTTTGCAAGCGCTCGACCAACAGCAGCTTGTCGGCCGGTTTGACCTCGCCATGCACCTCGTCGATGCCCAGGCGGGCGGCCACAGCCTGGGCCGTGGTCAGGCCGTCACCGGTCGCCATCACGATACGCAGCCCCGATGCCTTGAGGGTCGCCAAGGCCTCCGGCGTGCTGGCCTTGACCGGATCGGACACCGCCAGCAGGCCCATCAACTGGCCATCCATCGCCAGGTACATCACACTGGCACCTTCTGCACGCAAGGCCTCTGCCTGCGGCACCAGCGCCGAGACCGAGACACCGATCTGCTCCATCAGCGCGGTGTTGCCCAGCGCCAACTGGTGCCCAGCCACCTGGCCACGCACGCCGATACCTGAACCGGATTCGAAGTTCTCGGGCTTGTCCAGCGCCATGCCACGTTCGCGCGCGGCGCGCACGATGGTTTCGGCCAGCGGGTGTTCGCTGCCCTGGTCCAGGCTGGCGGCCAGGCGCAGCACCTCGTCGGCATCAAAACCGGGCGCGGGAATGGCGCGCTCGAAACTCGGACGGCCCTCGGTCAATGTGCCGGTTTTGTCGATGATGAGGGTGTCGATCTTGCGCATGTTCTCGATCGCCGCGGCGTCCCGGAATAACACGCCGTGCGTGGCGCCCCGACCGGTCGCGACCATGATGGACATGGGTGTGGCCAGACCCAGGGCGCAGGGACAGGCAATGATCAGCACCGACACCGCGTTGATCAGGCCGAACACCCAGCGCGGCTCGGGGCCGAACAGGCCCCAACCGAAGAAAGTCAGCAAAGCAATGCCCACCACCGTGACGACGAAGTAGCCCGCCACCACATCGGCCATGCGCTGCATCGGCGCCCGGGAACGCTGTGCCTGAGCCACCATCTGCACGATCTGCGACAACATGGTGGCCGCGCCCACACGCTCACTGCGCATCACAAGCGCGCCGCTGGTATTGAGCGTGGCACCAACCACCTTGTCGCCCACCTGTTTTGCCACTGGCATCGGCTCGCCCGTGAGCATGGATTCATCGACCGAACTGCCGCCTTCCGTCACCTCGCCGTCCACCGGGACCTTTTCGCCGGGCCGCACGCGCAGCACGTCACCTACGTGCACATGGGTCAGCGGCACGTCCTCTTCGGTGCCGTCGGCGCGGATGCGGCGGGCCGTCTTGGGCGCCAACCCCAACAGCGACTTGATGGCCGCCGAGGTCTGCGACCGGGCCTTGAGTTCGAGCACCTGGCCCAACAGCGTGAGCGAAATGATCACGGCGGCAGCCTCGAAGTACACGGCGACGCGGCCCATGGAGATGAACGAGTCCGGGAACACCTGTGGCGTGACCGTCGCGACCACGCTGTAGGCAAATGCGGCTCCCGTGCCCAGCCCGATCAAGGTCCACATGTTGGGACTGTGGTTCATCACCGATTGCCAGCCACGCGAGAAGAACGGCCAGCCGGCCCACAGCACAATGGGAATGGACAAGACCAGCTCGACCCAGCTCTGCACGGACATGTCCATCCACTGGAGGCGGTGGCCAAACATGGCGAGCACAAAGACCCCGGCGGTCAGCGGCAGCGTCCACCAGAAGCGGCGCTGGAAATCGCGCAATTCGGGGTTGTTGTCGTTATCAAGTTCCGGCAGCAAGGGCTCCAGCGTCATGCCGCACTTGGGGCAATTGCCCGGATGGTCCTGGCGAATCTCCGGGTGCATCGGGCAGGTGTAGACCGTGTCGGCGGCCGCTGGCGCTGAAACTGCAGTCGCCGTGGACACAAGGTACTGCAGCGGGTTGGCTGCGAACTTCCCCTGGCACTTGGCACTGCAGAAGTAGTAGGGCCGCCCCTCGCGCTTCAGCGTGTGCGCCGACTGCGCCGTGACCTTCATGCCGCACACCGGGTCCTTGAGATCGGTGGGCGAGTCGGGCACGGTCGGCGGGGTGCCGCTTCTGTGGTGTTGGTGTGTGGTGATATTCATGGGCCTATTGCTTGTCGTCCTGGGTGCGACCGGGTGGATGCGGGTGCCGACCATGTCCTCCATGACCGTGTCCATGCATCAGGTGCATCAGCGGACAGGCCAGCAACAGCAGGTAGGGCCAGTAGCCCAGGACATGGCCCCAGTGCTCGCGCAGCATGTAAAACCCTGCGATCAATGCAGCCGTCGCCAGCGCCATGCCGGCTGGGCGCCGCCAGAAGGAATGCACATGGGGTTCGTTGTCATCGTGGTTCATGGTGTCTGGTGCTCCGTTGGCTAGGCTTTGACCGCGTACCGCATCATCATTCCCGCCTCGGCGTGTTCAAGCGTGTGACAGTGAAAGACGTAGTCCTGATCGCCTTGGTGCGGATGCGAAAAGTCGATGGCGATCCGCACGGATTCACCCGGCCACACCTGCAGGGTGTCGACCACGCCCTGGTCCTGAGGCAGCAGGCCGCGTGCACCGGCCAGGGAGCGAACCGGCGCTGGACTGCCCAGACGTTCGAGCACCCGGAACGAGAAACCGTGCAGGTGCATGGGGTGCGGCATGCTGCGTTCGGCGTTCTCGATCCGCCAGGTTTCACGCGCGCCCCGCTGGACAGTCAATGGGACAGCGGTATGGTCGTACACCCCACCGTTGATCGTCCAGTGGCCCTTGCCATCGTGGCCCAGTTGAATGCGCCGCGCCGCGCCCGCCGGTTCAACCGGAGCGGAGAGGCTAGACAGGCGCGCAGGCAGACGGCGGTCGTATGGTGTGCTGGACGGCGCCAGGTCGATACGCATCAGCGCCCGTGCATCGCCTTCCATGGCCATCGCTGCGAGCGCGGCTGCGCCCTGTGTCGCACCATGCTGGCTGTGGTCCATCGTGGCCATGTCGTGTCCCCCCTCCTGGTGCATCGGGTCGAAGGGCAAGGACGCCAGGGTCACCGGGCGGGTGGGGTTGGCTTCTCGAAAATCCACCAGCACATCAAGCCGCTGGCCCGGGGAAAGGAAGGTCTGATCGATGCGCAAGGGCTGCGCAAGCAGGCCGCCATCCGTGCCCGCCAGGTAGAAGCCGAGCGCTTTGCCGTCCTGCAGGAACGCGAGCCGGTAGCTGCGCGCGTTGCTGCCGTTGAGGATGCGAAAACGAACGATGCGACGCCCGGCCTTCAGGCGTGGGCGTTCGGTCAGGTTGACCATCAGCCGGTTGCCCACCCAGCCACCGAAGGACTGGGCGGCGCTGGGCGCGTACTGGAGGCGCCCTTGTGCGTCGAACTCCTTGTCCTGCAGCACCAGCGGGATTTCGGATTCACCCAACGCCAGCGCCAGCTCCTTGCGCAGGGCGGCTTCGTCGTCGTCCTCGACGAACAGCAGGCTGGCCAGGCCGTGATAGGCCTGCTGAGGGATGTATCCGTGGGCGTGGGGGTGGTACCAGTACATCGACGACCGGTCCTGCAAGGCGAACGCGTAGTCCATGCTCTGACCCGGCGCCACGACGTTGAGGCCATTGCCGTCGTTGCGAGAATCGACACTCAGGCCATGCCAGTGAATGACCGTCGGTTGATCAATGTGATTGATCAGCTTCACCCGCATCTCGTCGCCACGGCGGGCCAGAAGCGCCGGGTTGAGGAACTTCTTGCCACGCGATTCCACGGCGTAGGCTAGGATAGGTGTGCGCTGACCCGGCAGCACCTCGATCTCGCTGCGGACCACATGGACTTCCTTGAAGTCTGTTGCGGGTAGAACACCAAAAAGACCGCTGCTTCCCGGAAGTCGCAAGGGGTTGGAGAAGCCCGCCGCCTGTGTTTCAAGGCGAAGGATCTCGTCGGAAGACAGGCCTGACTGGGCAACTGTGGCCGCCCAGATGCCTGGGCAGGCTGTCGCGGCACCCAGAGCACCCGCGCCGCTCAGAAACTGCCGCCGGGAATACATCGACATCACACAATCTCCTGAACTGGATATGAAAACTGGTACAGCGTCAGAACGTCGCCGTGGTCACTGGGCACCGGTACTGGACGGCGACTGCGGCATGCGCTGCATCATCATTTCCATCATGTTCTGCATCATGTCCATGCGCATCTCCATCATTTGATGCCGCTGGGTCATGTCCGGTGTAACGGCGCCGGGAGCCCCCATTCCCTGCATTCCAGACATGCCACCCATGGACTTCACGCCTTTCATCATGTCCATGCCTTCTTGCATCGCCTGCATGTGTTCTGCCATCAGAGACTGGCGTTCGGCCGGCGTTTTGGCCGCCGCCATCTTGGCGCGCAGCGCCTGCATGATGGTCATGTGCTGCTGCATGTGTTCCTGCATCTGCGGCATCGACGACATGCCCATGGGCATACCGGCCTGAGGTGTAGCCTGCCGGGTCGTGCCGTTGGCTGCCGGGGTGGATGGGTGGTGCTGGGTGTGGTCTGCTGCTTGCTGTGCTGCGGTGGAGAACGCCGCACCAGCGACAGCCACGGCCAGAAGGGTTCGGATCAAGGTGGACATATCGATTTCCTTTCGTGACGGAGCGCATGGCGAGATGCCATGGAGTCACTGTAGGAATCGACCCAGGTCGCCAAGATGACCCGGACATGACAAAAAAGTCAGGTTCAGCGTGGCGACTGCTGCTGGGCCTGTAGATTGATGTCGTTGTGGTGGCGCCGGGTCTCTGGTGACCACTGCGACTTGATCCAGGACAGAACCGCCACGATGTCGGCTTCGCTGAGCGAATCGCCAAAGGCGGGCATGTTGGTGGCGTAGTCGGGCATTCCAACGGCCTTCGCTACCCCTTCCTTGGTGATGCGAATCAACACATCGTCCGAGTGGTGCCAGGTGTGGCCGCTCCCGTCGTGGGGAGGCGCCGGCAAGCGACCATCGGCACCCCGTTCTCGCCAGTTGGCCTGCCCCTCCAGCGTCACGCCATGGCAACTGGCGCACCGGGCCTGGTAGATCAGCGCACCCTGCTTGAGCATCACGGCGTCATCCGGGCGAAGCAGCCCGATGGGATCTGACCGGAAGAAGTCCGCAGATGGCCCCCAGAAAAAAGCTGCGGCAATCCCTGCCAGAGCAAGAACAGCCGCAGCCAAACGGAGACGCTGAAAACGCAGGATCACTTCACTGGCTGGATGTCCGTCACCGTCATCTGCCCGTTCTCGTTCGTGACCATGAACTGGATCTTGGCACCGACGCTGGTCTTGTCCAGCAAGGCCTTGTCCTTGGCCACGAAGACCATGGTCATGCCAGGCATTTCCATGTGCTTGATTTCACCGTGCTTGATGGTGATCTTGCCGGCGTCCTTGTCGATCTTGCGGACTTCACCATCGGTCATGCTGGGCATGCCCGCCATGCCCATTTTGCTGTGGTCCATGTTCATTTGAGCGAACACGGGGTTGGCTGCAATGGCCGTGAAGGCCAGTGCGGTTGCGCTCAGAACCAGTCGCAGTTTCATCGTGAATCCTTGTGTCGTTGGGTGGAGGTTGTGATGATCGGATAGCCGCTTACTTGGCTGCCACCTTGACCTGGCCCTTCATGCCGGCCTCGTAGTGGCCCACATGCAAGCAGGCGAAGTTCACCACACCGGGCTTGGTGAAGCGCCAGATCACTTCACCCTGTTTGCCAGGCTTGAGCGAGATCTTGTTGGCTTCTTCGTGCTCCATGGTCGGGAACTTCTTCATGACCTCGTAGTGCTCCTTGAGCTCCTTTTCCGTGCCGAGGCTGAACTCGTGCGGCACCTTGCCGGAATTCTTGATGACAAAACGGATGGTCTCGCCCTTCTTCACCGACACGTTCGACGGCGTGAACCGCATGCTGTCGGCCGCGTCCACCTCGATCGTGCGCGTGACGTTGGCTGCGACACCCGGTTCGCCGATGGGCGATTCATCGTGCCCACCGCCATGGGTGCCACCAGCGAAAGCAGCCGATGCGGCCAATGCTGCAGCAGCGAAAACAAAGCCAGCGCGGGAAGCGAAGTTGAACTTGACGGATTTCATGGTTGTCCTTGGGGTTTTGGTTGGGGAAACGGTTGAGGAAAAACAGTGGTGAGACGGGCAATGGGCCATTTCAGTGGGACATGCCTTTGACGGTGGGTTTGATCGCCGTGGCGGCGGCCGGTGTCGTGTCAGCGCTGGCCGCAGGGCGTGGTGTCGGGGGAAGTGCGCCGTTCCATTCGTAGGCCACGGTTCCCTCGGGGAACTGGTACGGCCCCGGGTCCTTGTAATCGCCCGGTTTCTGGTCCTTGCGCACCTTGAAGACCGTGAACATGCCGCCCATTTCCAGCGGGCCGAACTGGCCGGTGCCGGTCATCATGGGCGCCGTGTTGTCGGGAATGGGCATCTGCATCTCGCCCATGTCGGCCATGCCGCGCTCGCCCATCAGCATGTAGTCGGGCGCGACCTTCTGGATCTTCTTGACCAGGCCCCGGTGGTCCACGCCGATCAGGGTGGGCACGTCGTGCCCCATGGCGTTCATGGTGTGGTGGCTCTTGTGGCAGTGCATGGCCCAGTCGCCTTCTTCGTCGGCAATCAGCTCGATCTGGCGCATCTGGCCCACGGCCACATCGGTGGTGACCTCGTACCAGCGCGTGCTGGGTGGGGTCGGTCCACCGTCCGTACCCGTGACCAGAAACTCGTGCCCATGCAGGTGGATCGGGTGGTTGGTCATGGTGAGGTTGCCCACCCGGATGCGCACCCGGTCGTTCAGGCGCACGTTCAGGGTGTCGATGGCCGGAAACACCCGGCTGTTCCAGCACCAGATGTTGAAGTCCGTCATGGTGTTGATCTTCGGCGTCTTGCTGCCGGGCTCCATGTCAAACGCATTGAGCAGGAAGCAGAAATCCCGGTCCACGGCGCTGATGTGCGGGTGCTTGGCCTTGGGGTGGGTCACCCACATGCCCATCATGCCCATGGCCATCTGCACCATCTCGTCCGCATGCGGGTGGTACATGAAGGTGCCGGGTCGCCGCGCCTCAAATTCATACACAAAGGTCTTGCCCACGGGAATCGCGCGTTGGTTCAGACCCCCGACGCCGTCCATGCCACTGGGCAGACGCTGACCGTGCCAGTGGATGGTGGTGTGCTCGGGCAGCTTGTTGGTCACAAAGATGCGGACGCGGTCGCCTTCGACCACTTCGATGGTCGGCCCCGGGCTCTGGCCGTTGTAACCCCACATGTTGACCTTGAAGCCTGGCGAGACCTCACGCACCACGGGTTCGGCCACCAGATGGAATTCCTTGACGCCGTTGTTCATGCGCCAGGGCAAGGTCCAGCCGTTGAGTGTGACCACTGGGTTGTAGGGCCGGCCGGTCTGCGGAATCAGCGGCGGTGCGGTGTCGACCGACGTTTGGATGACGGGCTCCGGCAAACCCGCCAGGGCGGAACGGGCCACGGCCAGGCCGGCCACGGAGGCGGCTGCACCGGCGAAAAACTGGCGTCTGGAATTGGTGTTGGTCATGTGTTGTGTCCTTTCAATGCGCTGCTGCAGCCGGGGCATCGCCACCGGCGCCCCCCAGGCTCACAAAACTGTCGGGCTCTCCGCCTTGCAATACCCACTGCAGATCGGCTTCAGCGATCCAGAAGTCGCGCTGAGCGCCGATGGCGTCCACGGTGGCCTGGGACTGGTTGCGCACCTCGTCCAGCAGGTCCCATACGCTCTTGAGCATGCCGTTGTAGTGCAGCACCGTCTCTTCGGTGATGAACTCACGGGTTTTCAGAATGTCTCCCTGGCTGTCCTGCGCCAACGCATGGGCGGCCCAGTAAACGTTCATGGCCGACTTCGACAGAGCACGGTTGCGCAGGCTTTCTGCATCTGGCAAATGACTGCGAACCGCTTCAGCCCGTTTCTGCAGTTCGGCCGCTGTCATGGGTTGCACCGGGATAGCAGGCAGCTGGTCCGGCAGCGCAAAGCCATCCTGAAGGCCTGTTTGCCCCATCGTCTTGACCAGATTGGCCTGGGCCTGGGCGGCGGCTTGCTGTGCTCGCCGCAGATTCATGCGTGCGTTGGACGCAGCCAGTTGTACGGGAGACAGTTGCAGCTTGCTCCAGTTGCCCACCGTCACCATGCGCTGCCCCAGTTCATAGGCAGCCTGAGCCGCCTCCAGCATGTCACGCTGGTGCTTCAGGACCTGCTGGGCGGCCACAGCGTCAATCCAGGCTTTGCGCCCCGCCGCAGCCACCTCCAGCACCTCGCCGGCATCCTCGACGCGGCGCTGCAGGCTGGGGTCGAGTTCCGTCCAGCGACCTTCTGCGATCAGTTGCTCGTTCTTCGGACCCAAACGAGCCAACGCACGGGCCAGATCGCGGTGCAACGTCCAGGCCATGCGAACCGCAGCCTCTGCGGTGGGGATGGCAACACTCATGGTGCTGCCTGGCGTCGCGGTGACTGCACTGACGTTGGCCTGCTCCCACTTGAGCACGTCGGCATGGCCGCGCTTGAGCGCTCCCACCGCGTCGTTGGCCCGGCGCCAGTCGGCCTCCTGCGTCGGGCTGGCCGTCTGGGCAGCCAGCGCGACTGGCAGGGCCAACAGGCCCGCTGCCAGCAGCTGGCTCGTGGTTCCATAACTGAACAAAGGTTTCACTGCAATCGCTCCTTTTGATGTGGATCAAGTGGTGCGGATTCTGGCGAGGCGAGTTCGTCACTTCCCTGTCGGTCAGATTACAAAAATGTCAGCTTTTGTCGCGCCCGCCTCGATACGGGCAAACTCGAGGTCAGGAGAACGTGAACGTGAAAATTCTGATCGTCGAAGATGAGCCCAAAGCGGGTGACTACCTCAGACAAGGCCTGCGCGAGGCCGGCTTTGCCGTGGACCTCGTCACCAACGGTGTGGACGGTCTGCACCATGGCCTGGAGGGGGACCACGATCTGGTGATCCTGGATGTCATGCTGCCAGGCATGGACGGATGGCAGGTGCTCAAGAACCTGCGCAGTCAGGGGCGCCAGATGCCGGTGCTGTTCCTTACGGCACGCGATCAGGTTGAAGACCGCGTCAAGGGCCTGGAACTGGGGGCCGACGATTACCTGGTCAAGCCATTTTCGTTCGCCGAGCTGCTGGCCAGGGTCCGGACGATCCTTCGGCGTGGCCGCACGGGTATGGAACCCACTTCGATGAAAGTAGCCGATCTGGAGCTCGACCTGCTGCGCCGGCGGGTGACCCGGTCCGGCAAACGCATCGATCTGACGGCCAAGGAATTCGGCCTGCTGGAGCTGCTGATGCGACGACATGGCGAGGTGCTCCCGCGCTCCCTGATCGCCTCGCAGGTGTGGGACGTGAACTTCGACAGCGACACCAATGTGATCGAAGTGGCCATGCGGCGCTTGCGGGCCAAGGTGGACGATGCATTTGAACCGCGCCTGATCCAGACCGTGCGCGGCATGGGCTACGTTCTCGAAGCACCCGAGGACGCCCACTGATGCTCGGCCGGCTGTCGCTGACGGCGCGCTTGACCGCGCTGTACACCCTGGTATCGGCCTGCGTTCTGGTCGGGCTGGGTCTTCTGGTCTCGATAGCCGTAGGTCGGCACTTTGTCGAACTCGATAGGGATTTCCTGAAGGACAAGATCGACCTGGTGCAAACCATCGTCGGTGAGGCATCGTCATCGGAGATGCTGGTCCCTCGACTGGATGAGCTTTTGACCAGTCACCACGGGTTGTTCATTGAGCTGCGCCAGAGCGCGGGGCGGGTGTATGGCGCAAAGGGGTCGGTGTTTTCCGTTTTGCCGTCATCCATCGGTACAGATGGGCGCACATTCGACTGGACGGCCGGTGACCAAACGCTGCGCGGTCTGAGGGCGGCCATTCGACCTCCCTCCAGATGGACGGGCCAAGCCAGTGACGGCGCATCACTTGAACTTTTGATCGCGCTGGACACAGCGCACCACACCCATTTCATGCAGTCGCTCAGGCAGACCCTGGCGCTCTACCTGGTAGGCGCGATCCTGATCAGCGGTCTGCTGGGCTGGTTGGCCGCCCGCCGTGGCCTGGAGCCCTTGCGTGTCATGAGAGCGCGCGCCATGACGGTCACGGCCCATAAGCTGGACCAGCGCATGCCAGTGGACGCAGTCCCGGCGGAGTTCGCCGACCTGGCGCAGAGCTTGAACACCATGCTGGAACGCCTGCAATCGGACTTTGCGCGCCTGCAGGAATTCTCCAGCGACCTGGCGCACGAGTTGCGAACCCCCATCAACAACCTGCTGACCCAGACCCAGGTGTCGCTGGCGCAGAAGCGGGACGTGAGCGTGTACCAGGACATCCTGGCGTCCAACGCCGAGGAGTTGCAGCGGCTGGCCCGCATGGTCTCCGACATGCTGTTCCTCGCCAAGACCGAACACGGGATCGAACTGCCGCACCGCGAGACCGTGTCGCTGATCGACGAAGTGCTGGACCTGTTCGACTTCTACGAAGCGCTGGCAGAAGAAAAGCACATTGCCCTCGAAGCGGATGGCAATGCGCACATCGTGTGCGACCGGCTGATGATCCGCCGCGCAATCAGCAACCTCCTGTCCAACGCGATCCGGTACTCGCCGCCGAACGCGCCCGTGCGGGTGTTGGTGACTCAGGGCGACGGTCAGATCCAGCTTTGCGTGCACAACGCCGGTCCCGCAATCCCCGCAGCCGACCTGCCGCGACTGTTCGACCGCTTCTACCGAGCCGAGAAGTCGCGCAGCAACCCCGACTCAGAAGGCACGGGTCTGGGCCTGTCCATTACCAGAGCCATCATGCAAGCCCACGGCGGGTCGGCATCGGTGGCGTCCACCGAACAGACGACCACCTTCTGCCTGAGCTTTCCCACGCAGGACGCATCGTCCTAGAATCCGCCCATGCGCCTGCTCCTGGCTCTCCTGTTGTGCTTGGCCCTGCCTCTGCAGGGTTGGGGTGGTGGTTTGCGCCTGCAGCCGCCATGCCCAATGGAAGCAGCCATGACCATGCAAGGCGACTCGTTCCACGCCGGCCAGGAGATGGCGATGGACGATTGCTGCAACGACGCTGAGACCTTTCAACTCACCGGCAAGATGTGCAAGACCGGGCAGGAGTGCCAGGCCCCCACGGGCTTTGTGGCGCCGCCGGTCATGGCTTTGGCGCAAACGCTTCCCGTAAGCGAGCTGCACGCACCCGCGCTCCCCGAGCCACTGCGTGGCTCTCCCGCCAACATCTGGCGTCCGCCCTCCCTGCTCTGACGTTTCCACCCTGACACCACTCGGCCTCTGAAGCCGGGTCGGTGGTCAGCCAGTGGCAGCCGCGCGTCCCTGCGCGTGCTCAGCCCGTGTGCATTCTTTCGGAGCAGAAACATGGAACCCCTTTCACCGGCCTTCGGTGGGCTGGGCCGCCGTCGCGGCCAGTTCATCGCCCGCTGCCGCACCGCGATCGCACCTGTACACATGGCAGTCCTGATCGGTCTTGCGACCTCCCCCATCGCACAGGCCGCAGAGCCGCTATCGTTGCCGCAAGCCGTCCAGGCGGCGCTGGCTCGTTCACCCGCTCTGGTCGCCCAGGACGCAGCAGCCCGTTCGGCAAGAGAAACGGCCGTGGCGGCTGGCCAGCGCCCCGA
Organism: Hydrogenophaga sp.; assembly: GCF_031426985.1. Classification (GTDB taxonomy): domain Bacteria; phylum Pseudomonadota; class Gammaproteobacteria; order Burkholderiales; family Burkholderiaceae_C; genus Hydrogenophaga. Next base: position 26,353 of record NZ_JASJOY010000050.1, on the reverse strand, counting down.
CCCGGTCTTGCGTCTGTCGCTGGACAACGTCCCGCTGTCCGGGCCCGACCGGTACAGCACCACCCGCGACTTCATGACCGCCAAATCGGTTTCGCTGATGCAGACCTTGCCCAGCGCGGCCAAGCGCCAGGCACGCACGGCGCGCTTTGAACGAGAAGCGCAAACCGCGGAAGCCGGGCGCCTGGAGCAAACCGCCACCATTGGCCGAGATACCGCCATGGCGTGGTTGGAGCGCCAGGCCTTGGAACAGCGTCTGGCGTTGCTCCAAGAACAACTGGGCGAAGCCCGCCTGCTCGTGCAGGCCAGCGAATCGGCCGCACGCAGCGGCAGCGGGTCCCCGGCCGACTGGATTGCAGCTCGGGAGTCGGTCGCCCAGTTGCAGCAAACACTGCTGGGCGTCGAGGCCGAGCGCCGCAGCGCGCGCCTCACCCTGGCCCGCTGGACCGGCAGCGACCCCGAACAGCCGTTGGCCACCCCTCCCGATGTGACCTCTTCACCAATGGGGGCGGGCGATGGGGCCGAGCGCCTGGCGCACCACCCCGAACTGGTGCGACTCTCGGCGCAGGAGGCGGCCATGGCCGCTGAAGCGGAAGTGGCACGGCAGGAGCGAGAACCCGACTGGAGCACCGAGCTCATGCTCAGCCTGCGCGGCCCGGGTTACCCGAACATGGTCTCGCTGGCGGTTTCGGTGCCACTGCCCTGGGATCGCCCCCAGCGGCAGGACCGCGAACTCGCGGCCCGACTCGCCCAAGTGGACGCCTTGCGGGCCGAACGCGAGGAGCGAGCTCGGGAACACCTGGCTGAAATCCGTCGCTGGGAGGAAGGCTGGCGAGCCGGTCTGGCCCAACTCGCTCTGATCGATGCCGAGCGGCTGCCGCTGGCCGAGCAGCGCATCCAGACGACGCTGGCCGCCTACCGGGGCGGCAGAGCGCCCTTGAGCGAGGTGCTGGCCGCACGGCGCATGGCGCTGGACCTGCGAATGGAGCGGATCGACCTGCACCTCTCGACCGCCCGCCTGTGGGCCCAACTCGCCTACCTCATCCCCGCCGAACCGGCCGCTGCACAAGGAGTGACACCATGAACAATCGAACCAGCATCGGCCTGGGTGTCGTGGCCTTGACGGTCCTGGGCGCGGTGGGCTACGGTGCGTGGACCGCCGGCATGCGCTCGGGCATGGAGATGGGCTCGCCGCCGTCATCACCCAGCGCCACCAGCGCCCCGCAAAACCCGGACGCCTGGACGGTGGTTCAGGGCGGCGAAGCCACCGCCCGCCACCTGCGCGACGGCCTCAAGGCGGGCGACATGGACCCCGTGACCGGCCGGATGATCCTGAACTACCACGACCCCATGGTGCCCGGCAAAAACTTCGAGGCCCCAGGCAAATCGCCCTTCATGGACATGATGCTGGTGCCGCGCTACTCGGGCGGCGCGAGCGCCAGCGCAGGTGCCGACACCGGCGCCGTGGGGGTGAGTCCGCGCATCCAGCAAAGCCTGGGCCTTCGCACGGTGGAGGTAGTTCAAGGATCGCTGAATGGCGGCTTCTCGGTGGCGGGCAACGTGGCCTGGAACGAGCGCAACCAGGTGGTGCTCAGCGCGAGGTCCATGGGCTTCGTGGAGAAGCTCCACGTCCGGGCTGCACTGGACCGCGTGGCGGCCAGTGCGCCGCTGGCCGAGATCTACGTCCCGGACTGGGTGGCGGCCCAGGAAGAGTACCTGGCGGTCGCGCGCATGCCGGGCGCCGACCTCGGGCCGCTGCGCGACGCCGCGACCCAGCGCATGCGACAGGCCGGTATGGACGCGGCACAGATCGAACAGGTGGTTCGGACCGGTGCGGTGCAATCCCGTTTCACGCTGCGCGCGCCGATCGGTGGCACTCTGACCGAGCTGATGGTGCGCGAGGGCGCGACCGTGATGCCGGGCATGCCGCTGATGCGCCTGCAAGGCACGGCAACGGTGTGGGCCGAGGGCCAGGTGCCCGAGAGCCAGGTGGCACTGCTTCAACCCGGCGCGAAGGTCAGCGCCACCAGCCCGGCGGCGCCGGGGCAGACCTTCGAGGGCCAGGTACAGGCGATCCTGCCCGAGGTGGACCCCGCCACGCGCACGCTCAAGGCGCGGCTGGAGCTGAACAACCCCGGCGGACGCCTGGTGCCGGGCATGTTCGTGCAGATGCGGTTCGCCGAACCGGCAGGCCAGCCGGCCTTACTGGTGCCCAGTGACGCGGTGATCCACACCGGTCGCCGCAGCGTGGTGATGCTGGCCGAAGACGGCGGGCATTTCCGGCCGGTGGAGGTACATGCGGGGCGCGAGGCTGGTGGCCAGACCGAAATCGTGCAAGGTCTGCAGGCGGGTCAGCGGGTGGTGTTGTCGGGCCAGTTCCTGATCGATTCCGAAGCCAGCCTTCGTGGGCTGGAGGCGCGCCTGAACCAGGCCCCTGCGGCGGCAGCGGATCTGCACCGCACCGATGCCGTGATCGACGCCGTGAACGGAGACAGCGTGACCCTCACCCACCCCGCCATCCCGGCGCTTAAGTGGCCCGGGATGACGATGGCGTTCCACCTGCCACCGGTCGAACAGCGGCCACGTGGCCTGTCCCAAGGAGATCCGGTGCGCATCGAGTTCCGCACGCAGGACGGGGCCGAACCGCAGATCACCCGGATCGAGCGGTTGGCGCCGAGTGCGCAAGGAGCCAAGCCATGATCGCGCGGCTTATCCACTGGAGCATCGGCAACCGTTTCCTGGTGCTGCTGGCCACCGTGATGCTCACCGCCTGGGGCGCGGTGTCGATGCTGCGCACACCGCTGGACGCGCTGCCCGACCTCTCGGACACCCAGGTCATCATCCGCACCAGCTGGCCCGGCCAGGCGCCGCAGATCGTCGAAAACCAGGTCACCTACCCGCTGACCACGACCATGCTGTCGGTGCCCGGTGCCAAGGCGGTGCGCGGCTACTCCATGTTCGGGGACAGCTTCGTCTACGTGCTGTTTGACGACGGCGTGGACCTGTACTGGGCGCGCTCCCGCGTGCTGGAGTACCTCAACCAGGTGCAGTCGCGGCTGCCGCCGTCGGCCAAGTCCTCCCTGGGGCCCGACGCCACCGGCGTGGGCTGGATCTACCAGTACGCGCTGGTGGACCGCAGTGGCAGCCAGAGCCTGGACCAGCTGCGTTCACTTCAGGACTGGTTCCTGCGCTTTGAGCTCAAGACCGTGCCGGACGTGGCCGAGGTGGCCAGCCTGGGCGGCATGGTGCGCCAGTACCAGATCGTGCTCGACCCCGACAAGCTGGCCGCCTACCGCATCACGCAGACGATGGTGAGCGAGGCGATCGGCCGCGCCAACCAGGAGGCCGGGGGATCGGTGCTCGAACTGGGTGAGGCCGAATACGCGGTGCGCGCCAGCGGTTACCTCAAGACCCTGGACGATTTCCGGGCCATCCCACTGAAGACGACCGACCTGGGTGTTTCAGTGCGCTTGGGCGACGTTGCCCGGGTGCAGCTTGGGCCGGAGATGCGGCGCGGCATCGGCGAACTCGACGGCGAGGGTGAAGCGGCCGGTGGCCTGATCGTGATGCGTTCGGGCAAGAACGCGCTAGAGACCATCGGAGCCGTCAAGGCCAAACTGGCCGAGCTGCAAAGCGGTTTGCCTGAGGGGGTGGAGATCGTACCGGTGTACGACCGCTCCGGGCTGATCGAGCGCGCGGTGGACAACCTGGGGTTCAAGCTGCTGGAAGAGTTTCTGGTGGTGGCCGTGGTCTGCGCGCTGTTCCTGTTCCACCTGCGCAGCGCCCTGGTGGCCATCGTCTCGCTGCCGCTGGGCATTCTGATGGCGTTCATCGTCATGCAGCAGCAGGGCGTCAACGCCAACATCATGTCGCTGGGCGGCATCGCGATCGCCATTGGCGCGATGGTGGACGCTGCGGTGGTGATGATCGAGAACGCGCACAAGCACCTGGAGCGATGGGGCCATGAGCATCCGGGGCAAAACCTCTCAGGCGAACCCCGCTGGCGCGTCATTGGCGAGGCCGCCGCCGAGGTCGGGCCCGCGCTGTTTTTTTCTTTGTTGATCATCACACTGAGCTTCATTCCGGTGTTCACGCTGCAGGCACAGGAGGGACGGTTGTTCGCGCCCCTGGCCTACACCAAGACCTATGCCATGGCGGCGGCGGCAGGGCTGGCCGTCACGCTGATCCCGGTGCTGATGGGCTACCTGATCCGGGGACGCATCCCCGATGAACACGCCAACCCGTTGAACCGGCTACTGATCGCGCTCTACCGCCCCTGCCTGAACGCGGTGTTGCGTGCACCGAAGCTGACGCTGGTGGTGGCCACCGTGTTGCTGTTGGCCAGCCTGTGGCCGCTCAAGCACATCGGCGCCGAGTTCATGCCCAGGCTGGACGAGGGGGACCTGCTGTACATGCCGACCGCACTGCCCGGCCTGTCGGCCGGCAAGGCCGCCGAGTTGTTGCAGCAGACCGACCGCCTGATCAAGACCGTGCCCGAGGTGCTCAGCGTCTACGGCAAGGCCGGCAGGTCTGACAGCGCCACCGACCCGGCCCCGCTGGAGATGTTCGAGACCACCATCCAGTTCAAGCCGCGCAGCCAGTGGCGCACCGGCATGACGCCCGACAGGCTGGTCGAGGAGCTGGACCGCACGGTGCGCGTGCCCGGCCTGTCCAATATCTGGGTGCCCCCGATCCGCAACCGCATCGACATGCTCGCCACCGGCATCAAGAGCCCGGTGGGCGTGAAGGTGGCCGGCGCCGACTTGGCGACCATCGACCACCTCACGGGCCAGATCGAGACGGCCATCAAACAGGTGCCCGGGGTCAGTAGCGCGCTGGCCGAGCGCCTGACCGGCGGGCGCTACATCGATGTGGACATCCGGCGGGATGACGCGGCGCGCTACGGACTGAACATCGCCGACGTACAGGACGTGGTGGCGGGTGCGGTGGGTGGTATGGAGGTCGGACAGACTGTCGAAGGCCTGCAGCGCTATGCCATCAATCTGCGCTATCCGCGCGAACTGCGTGATTCGCTGGAGGCACTGCGTGCCTTGCCCATCGTGAGCCCACAGGGTCAGCGCCTGGTGTTGTCGGATGTCGCCCGTATCGCCATCTCGGATGGCCCGCCCATGTTGCGCAGCGAAAACGCCCGGCTAGCCGGTTTCGTGTACGTGGACATCCGTGGGCGCGACCTGCGTGGCGCAGTGAAGGAGATGCAGCGCGTGGTAGCCGAGCAGGTGGATCTGCCACCCGGCTATTCGGTGTCGTGGTCCGGGCAGTTCGAATTCCTGGAGCGGGCCACCGCCCAACTCAAGCTGGTGGTGCCGTTCACGCTGCTGGTGATCTTCCTCTTGCTGTACCTAACCTTTCGACGCCTCGACGAGGCCCTGCTCATCATGGCCACGCTGCCCTTCGCCCTCATCGGCGGCATCTGGCTGCTCTGGGCGCTGGGGCACAACCTGTCGGTGGCCAGCGTGGTCGGCTTCATTGCGCTCGCGGGTGTTGCGGCCGAGTTCGGCGTGATCATGCTGCTGTACCTGAAGCAAGCCTGGGCCACGCGGCTGGCCCAGGGGCTGGACAGCGATGACCACCTGCTCGACGCGATCCGCGAAGGCGCGGTCCTGCGCGTGCGCCCAAAGGCGATGACGGTGGCGGTGATCGTGGCTGGTCTGTTGCCCCTGTTCTGGGGCGCGGGCGCGGGCAGCGAAGTGATGCAACGCATCGCTGCGCCGATGGTGGGCGGTATGCTGAGCGCGCCGATTCTGTCCATGCTGGTGGTGCCGGTCATCTATCGGTTGATGAGGAGGCAATGCGTCGATCAAATCCGGTCCTGACGTTGCAAGACAAAGGGGGCGGTCGCGAACACGCTCGACCGCTGCCTGCGACCTGGCGATGAGTGCGGCGTTAGTGACGTCGCACTTGCCGGGTCAATGATTCCCTTTGTCCGCTGTGCCTCGGACGTCCGTCATTCAGTTCAGCAACTCACTCTGTGGCCAACAGCCGCTGTGTGCCAGTTCGCGTGAAAACGCAGGGCAGTACGCACCGACAGCCATCGCTGCACAGCGGACTTCGTCGACAAGATTTGAGTCGTTATGCACCACACATCTCGTTCAGGTTCGTGTCACCGACGCACTGCGCAGAGCTTCTGATGGACTTTTGGAGCTGTGTGACTCGATATTGAATGCGGGTCGGCCTGAACAGTCGGCCCTCCTCACTGAAAGTCGCGTGACAGCGACTTTGATTTGCCCGGCCCTTGTGCCGAGCTTTCCTTTTTTGGGTGTGCCTCACAGAACCCCTGACACACCCAACGCGGAAGCGCTGGAAAACAGCCCAAATCCAGCAGCGGAACAGGCACCTCTCAGTCCTACATTGACCTCACAGCACCCAGCGAGATGAAGTGACCTTCACCTCCAGCGGATGCGGAAACTGTGAGGTGTCTGGTGGACTTCATCCTTTCAAGAATTCGGCACTTGGCCTCGCGCTCCGGAGCAACGCGCGCAGCAGCCACCAGCCGGAAGTCACGCGCGGCGGTGGCGTCTGCCGCGGTGCTTTCGGTGAGTCTTCTCGCCCCCACGGCCGCGCATGCCGTAGACGGTTGCCTGGTGTTGCTGTGCTTCGCGGCACCCAGCTGGAAGTCGATCCCTCAATGTGTGCCGCCGATTCGGCAGGTACTTCGGGACCTGGCCCGGGGTAAGGCGTTCCCCACTTGCGGGATGTCCGGCGCTGGCCATTCGGCCAGGCATGCGTGGGCCCGAGCACCGGGCAACTGCCCGCCCCAGTACACCCGTGTGCACGAGGCCGAAAGCGGTCCGATTTACACCTGTGACTACACCGGTGCGATCACGGTCACCATCGACGGAAAGCAGTTCACGCGCACTTGGTGGGACATGGGTGGCGACACGGTGACGGATTTCAGTCCGGTCGCGAAGTCCCAGCTCGGCATTTGGGACACACAGTACGACGACGACCGGGCCGCCTGGCTTCGCTCACGTCCTTGAGGCCAACGCCATGGAAGCCTCCACCTTCGCAGCGCTGGTCCTGGCCTGTGCACCACAAGTCCATTTGTCCACGGCTCAGGCGCTCGTCTCCGTCGAAAGCGCCTTCAACCCCTGGGCCATCGGCGTGGTGGGTGGTGCTTTGCGCCGCCAGCCCAGCCACCGGGATGAAGCACTGGCCACTGCCAATCAGTTGCTCACCGCCGGGCGCAACTTCAGCGTCGGCCTGGGGCAAATCAACGTGAGCAACTTTCAGCGCCTGGGTTTGAACACTAGCAGTGCCTTCGACCCCTGCCAGAACCTGTCGGCCATGCAGTCCGTGTTGACGGAATGCTTCGACCGAGCAGGCCTGTCACAAAGTGGTGCGGACCCCCTTCAGTCCGCCCTGCGCAAAGCCCTCTCTTGCTACTACAGCGGCAACTTCTCAACCGGCTTTCGCCATGGCTATGTGCAGAAGGTTGTCGCCGCAACCCGTTCACTGCCCCGCCCTCGTTCCAACCCGTCATCCAAGGAGCCGTCATGAATCGCCAGAAACTGTCTCAAGGCCAAGTCCGTGCCCTCAGCCTGTTGATGTTGCTGCCACCCCAGGTCTGGGCGCAAGGCTTCGACAAGGTGAACACCACGGTCACCAACGTCAACGCGATCCTGGTGACGATCTCCGTGGCCGTGGTGACGATCGCCATCATCTGGGCCGGCTTCAAGATGATCTTCCAGGGCGCCCGGCTGGCCGATGTAGCCAACATCCTGATCGGTGGCACCCTGGTCGGCGGTGCAGCCGCGTTTGCCAGCTACATCGTGAGCTGACCTCTGCAGGCATCCACCATGCAAGCCGAGACCATCTACAAGGGGGCGACTCGCCCGGCCATGAAACTGGGCATTCCGATGGTGCCACTGGTGGTGCTTTTCGGTAGCGGGATGCTGCTGATGATGTGGGGCGGCATCCTCGTGAGCTGGTGGATCGCAGTGGGCGTGCTGGTGTCCTTCGTGCCCACCCTGTTCTGGATGCGATGGGTGACATCCCGAGACGACCAGCGGTTTCGGCAAATCTTCATCGCACTCAAGCTGCGATTGCACGACCGCAACCGGCGGTTCTGGTGCGCGCGCAGCTACTCACCCACCCTTTTTCGGGGAGCGTCCGATGACTGGCATCTTTGACCGCTCGGGGAAGGCCGCACGCCGCACAACGCGACGCCCTGTGGCAGGTGGCCCGCAGCCTCGCCACTGGTCGCAGGCTCTGGCGGAGAACCCATTGACCAGGTTCGTACCCTTCTCTTCGCTGCTGAGCGACCACGATGTCATCACCCGTGGTGGCGATTTCCTGCGGGTGTGGCGGCTCGATGGCGTGGCTTTCGAGTGCGCCGACGACTACCTGGTTACGGAACGACACGAAGCACTCTGCAGCCTGCTGCGCAACCTCTCGGGTGGCCAGTGGGCCGTCTGGACGCACCGGCTGCACCGCAAGATTCAGGATGCTCTGAGCGACCCAGCGGAAGATGGGTTTGCCAAAGACCTGTCACAGGCTTATCAGGCGCACCTGAACCAGCGGGCGATGATGAGCAACGAGCTGTACCTGACCCTGGTCTACCGGCCCACCGCCTCACGCATCAGCCGTGCGCTGCAATCGCCGCAGCGGTCCAAGGCCGCCATCGCTGAAGCGCATGCCGAAGCGCTGCGTACGATGGAAGAGCGCACGGCGTTCGTGTACCGTGTACTGCGCGGGTTTGGCCCGCAGTTGCTGGGCGCGCGCGAACACCGGGGACGCCTCTATTCGGAAGTAGCCGAGTTTCTGGGCTACCTGGTCAACGGGTACTGGAAGCCAGTGCCTTTCACGGCTGGACCACTGCACCGCACCCTGCCCTCGACCCGTCTTTCATTTGGCGGCGACAAGCTAGAGCTGAGAAATGGGGATCAGCGGCGCTGCGCGGCCCTGGTGGACATCAAGGAATACGCCGATGCTGTTGAACCCGGCATCCTCAACGCCCTGCTGTACGAAGACAGCGAGTTCATCGAGACGCAGAGTTTCTCGATCCTGCCGCGCCGCGAGGCCACCCGAGCCCTGGAGCTGCAACGCGATCAGCTGATCGCCAGCGACGATGTGGTCTCCAGCCAGATCGCGGACATGGACGAGGCATTGAACGAGCTGGGCGATGGCCAGTTCTGCATGGGCGAGTACCACTACAGCCTGGTGGTCTTCGGCAACCCGGGTGAAGACACCCTGGCCGATGCCGGCCGCCGTGCGGCGCAGGCCATCGGCGCCGTGGGTGAGTCGTCAAGCCTGCAGATGTCGCCGGTGGACCTGGTGGCCGACGCCGCCTGGTTCGCCCAGATGCCGGGCAACTGGCAGTGGCGCCCGCGCGATGCCAAGTTGTCTTCCCGCGCCTTCGCCGCGCTGGCCAGCGGGCATAACTTCGCCCGTGGCAAGCGCGACGGCAACCCGTGGGGCGAAGCGCTGGCGCTGCTGAGGACGCCTTCCGGTCAGCCGTTCTATCTGAACTTCCACAGCAGCCCCGACGGCGAAGACTCGGCCGACAAGAAGCTGCCCGGCAACACCATCATCATCGGGTCCACCGGGGTCGGAAAAACCACCCTGGAGATGTTCCTGCTGACGCTGACGCGTAAGTGGGACCCAGCACCGCGACTGGTGTTGTTCGATCTGGACCGGGGTTGCGAGATCGCCATCCGGGCCATGAACGGCCGGTACTTCACGCTCGAAGCTGGCAAGCCCACCCACCTCAACCCGCTGCAGCGCGACCCCACGCCGGCCCGCATCCAGTTCTGGGAACAGTTGATGCGCACCTGCATCGCCACCCCCGCCCTGCCCCTGCTACCGGCCGACGAGCGCGCCATCGCTGATGCCGTCAAGACGGTAGCGATGATGCCGACCGCCCTGCGCCGCTTCTCGACCATCCGCCAGAACCTGCCCAAGTCCGGCGAGAACAGTCTGTACGAACGGCTGGGCCGCTGGTGCGAGGGCGGCGCCTTGGGCTGGGTGTTCGACCAGGCCAACGACCAGCTGATGAACCTGCAGTCCGCCTCGGTCATCGCTTTCGACACCACCGAGTTCCTGGACCTGCCAGAGGTCCGCACGCCGGTCATGCTGTACCTGCTCCAGGTGATGGAGGAGCTGGTCAACGGCGAGCGGCTGATCTACGTGATCTCGGAGTTCTGGAAAGCACTGGACCACGACATCTTCAGCGACTTCGCCAAACAGAAACAGAAGACGATCCGCAAGCAGAACGGCCTGGGCATCTTCGACACCCAGAGCCCATCCGACGTGCTGCGCCACCCCATCGGCCGCACGATGGTGGAACAGAGCGTCACCAAGATCTTCCTGGCCAACCCAGAGGCGGTGCGCGAAGAATACGTCGAAGGTTTTGGTCTCAGCGAAGCCGAGTTCGGCATCGTGCGCAGCCTGGGCGCGCAGGGTGGCCGGCGCTTCCTGGTCAAACAAGGGCACAGCAGCGCGATCTGCGAGTTGGACCTCAGCGGTTTACAAGACTTCGTGACCGTGCTGTCGGCCACCACCGACAACGTCGCCCTGCTGGACACCGTTCGTGAACAACACGGTAACGATCCGTTTCTCTGGCTTCCCGTGCTGCTGCGCGAGGTTCAGGATCGCAAATCCCGCAACTCCAGGAGAGCGACATGACCCGGTTTCACACCCTTCCCATTGTGTTGACGCTTGTCGTTTTCAGCACGAGCGCCAGCGCCCAATTCGTGAAAGGCAACGAGGCGGTTCGCACCTCAACCACCGGTGAACGGTTGGTCGAGTTGGCACCAATGCCCAGCTCCGGTCCCATCCGAAAGACCAAGCCCTGCCTGGCTCAAGCAGGATGCCACGCAGGCCCCTGGCACATGGTGGAGACGCGAGAAGGTCTGGTGGAGTGCACCGAGGTCTATGCACGTGAAGGCACCTGCAGGCCCTCCAGCTACGGCACCACCAAACTCTCCCGCATCTGGGTAGTGAAGGCCGGCGGCCAGTGGCTGCAGTGCCAGTACCCTGATCTGGGCAGCAAGTGCGTCAAAGTCTTCGCGCCGCCCCCGACCAACCTGCCCTACCCGGCCGTGCAATAAGGGAGCGATGTCATGTTCGCCTGGGTCGGTTCCAACTTCGACGCGATTCTGAGCACCTACGTAATCGGTGTGGTGTCTTCGCTCATGTCCGCGATCACACCGATTGCCTTGTCGGCCATGACGGTGTGGGTGGCGCTCTACGGTTGGGCCGTGCTGCGCAATGAGGTGTCCGAAACCGTGCCCACCTTCGTCTGGAAGGTGTTCAAGATCGGGCTGGTGCTGGCCTTTGCCTTGCAGTCAGGGTTCTACATCAGCAACGTGTCGGACACCGCCAACGCGCTGGCCATGGGCGTGGCCAGCACCTTTCTGCCTTCTGGCGTGGATCCCGCCACGATCAGCTCGCCCTATGCGCTGCTCGACAAGTTCAACGACGACGCCAGCGCCCAGGTGGCCGACATCATGAAAGAAGCGAGCGTGCTCAGGCTGGACCTGCTGCTGGCCGGCGGCATCTTCTCCATCGGAACCGTCTTCTTTCTCTGCATCGCCCTCTTCGTTGTCACGTTAGCCAAGCTGTTCCTGACCTTCGTGATCGCCATCGGTCCGCTGTTCATCCTGTGCCTGGCCTGGCGTCCCACCGCGCGTTTCTTTGACAGCTGGTTGTCGATGGTGCTGAACGCCGTGGTGCTCACCTGGTTTGCCTTCTTCGCGCTGGGCCTGAGCACCTACATGGGCGCTGCCATGTTCAAGGCCATCAACGACGGTGGCGGCTTCCTCGGCAGCACCTTCAACGTGCTGGGTGAAGCCACCCGCTACTGCGTGCTCATGTTCCTCATGGCCATCCTCTGCTTCCAGGCGCCCAGCCTCGCCTCGGCCCTGACGGGTGGCGCAGCCATTCAACAAGGCGTTCAGATGATCCAGAACGCGATGATGGTCTCGGGCCTGCGCTCAGCGTCCTCGGCACGTTCGACCGCCACCGGCACAGGCGCTGGGGGCGTGATCCGTTCAGGCGCTGGTGCGTCAGCCACGGCGGGTGCCGCCGCAGCAGCCACAGGTCGATACGCCGGAAACATGGCCCGCAAGGGCTACGGAGCCGCACGGTCTGCGGCATACCGACTCGCCGCCCTGCGCGGCCGGTCTTGATCTCCCACTTGCCAAGGAGCACACCATGAACTACCGCCTCAAGGTCGCCGCCGCCGTTTTGATTTCTCTGGGTGCCAGCCACGCGCGGGCCGGTGGCATTCCCGTGATCGATGTTGCCAACCTGTTTCAGGCGGTGCAGCAGGTGGTCAATGACATCACGCAGATCAACAACCAGATCCAGCAGATCAAACATCTGCAGACCCAGATCGACAGCATCAACGGCATGCGAAGCCTGGGCGACGTATTCAACAACCCGCTGCTCAAGAACTACATCCCGGCCGAGGCCTACACCTACCTCAACGCCATCAACACCTCGGGTTACAGCGGCCTCAACGCCACGGCCAAGGTGCTGCGAGATGTCGGGATGCTCTACAACTGCATGGACCGCACAGGCGACGCACGCACCGAGTGCCAGGCCACCCTGGCGCAGCCATACCAGCAGAAAGGGTTGCTGCAGGACGCCATGAAGTCGGCGGCCCACCGGCTGGACCAGATCCAGTCGCTGATGACCCAGATCAACGCCACCACCGACCAGAAGTCAGTGCAAGAGATTCAGGCCCGTATTGGCGCTGAAAACGCCCTGTTGGCACACGAGTCCTCGCAAATCCAGATGCTGCAAGGCATGGCCGACAGCGAGGAGCGCATCGCCCGATCCCGTGAGCGCGAGCGCCAGTACCAGATGCTGGGCCGCACCGGCAAGGTCTCCGACTTCCTGCCGTAACCACCACCCCACCGGAGTCCCCCATGAGTGCCATCCTGATGTCAGGTGAGGCCGCCGCATGGCCCAAACAGCCGAAAACACCGCCTTCTGCGCCTGAAGTCCCATCGCTGCAGGCCAACCGAGACTGGGAAATCGACCGCGCCCTGATGCTGGAGCGCTCCGAGCGCCGGGCTTGGGCCGCCGCAGCTGCGGGTCTGGCTATTGGCCTGATCGGCATCGCCGCTGTCTTTGTGCAGGGGCCACTGCGCAAGGTGGTGGAGATCCCCATCGTGGTGGACCGGGTCACCGGTGAAACGACCATCCAGCAGCGCCTGAGCGAAGAAACCATTCCCGCCATGGAGGCGCTGGACAAGCACAACCTGGCCACCTTTGTGCGTTCCCGCGAGGCCTACAGCTGGATGTTCCTGCAGCGGGACTTTGACCAGGTGGCACGCATGGCGGTGCCCGCCGTCTTCGCGGAATACAACCGGCAGTTCGAGGGCGATGGGGCACTGCAGAAGAAAGTGGGCTCCACCGAAGAGTGGCGCATCAACATCGTCGGTGTGCGGCTGCGCGCATCGGGCCGCAGCGGCAACCAGAGCGACGCCACGGTCACCTACGACAAGGTCGTCCGCATGACCGACCGAAACTTGCCCGATGTGACCACTCGGCACGTGGCCAGCGTGGTCTACCAGTACCAGCCCAAGGTGCTGGCCAAAGAGTCGGACCGGTTGGAGAACCCCTTCGGCTTCGTGGTCACGGCCTACCGGTCAGACCCCGAGATCAACACCCCTACCACTGGAGCGAAGCCATGAACGTCCTTGTGCTGCCCTTGGCGCTGGTTTTGTTGTCCATGCCTCTCATGCTGGCTTCTGCGGCTCAGCCCAGCGATAGGTCCGATCCGCGCCTGCGCGAGGTGATGTACGACGCCAACGCGGTGGTCACCGTCCCGGTCAAGCGCGGCATGGTGACGCTGGTGGAGTTCGACAAGGGAGAGGCCATCACCGAGGTGGCGGTCGGTCAGGGAGGCGACTGCACCAAGCCCGATGCCGTCTGGTGCGTGGCCGCCCAACCGGGTGGGCGTCACCTCTATGTCAAAGCCAAGAGCGCCGCCGATGCTCCCAACAACCTGGCGGTCATCACCGACCGGCGCTCGCACGCCCTGCGTTTTGTGGTGTTGCCGGACGGCGACCGCCAGACGCCTGTCTTTCGCATGGCCATCCGGTCCCCCAAACCCGCAGCAGCCCCGCCCAGTCTGGCAGAGATGGAACTGGATGCGCTGGCGAGCTTGCCGCCGATCCCGCCCCCACCGACGGCCCAGCAGATCGTGGCGGAGCGTCTGGCGGCCAAGCCCACCGTGCTCAACACCCAGTACGCGCTGGCCGAAGGTGCCGGTTCGGTAGACATCGTTCCCACGCTGGTCTACGACGACGGTCGGTTCACCTACCTGCGCTTCCCAGGCAACCGCGAGGTGCCCGCCGTCTTCCACGTGCTGGGCGACGGCAGCGAAACCTTGGTCAACGCCCGCATGGAGGACGACACCCTGGTTGTGGACCGGGTCAGCCGCCGCCTGATGCTGCGCGCGGGATCGGCGGTGGTGGGCATCTGGAACGAAGCGTTTGATCTGGAGGGATCACCAGCCAAAGGCTCCACCACGGTGCCGGGTGTGCAGCGGGTTCTGAAGCCCGCCCCCTCCATTTCCTCCTCATCAACGGCAGGAGCACAGCCATGACCAATCAAGCCCCAGGTTCACCAGCGCCAAACGACGAGCCATCGCCGCAGGACAGCGGCAACACCATCAGCCCCCTGCCGGGTGAGGCAGGGATTCCCAATGTGGCCCGACGGCAGACTGTCAACCTGTCCTGGAAGAACATCGGAATCATTGGCCTGGTGTTGTTCATGGTCGGAGGCATCACTGCCTCTTACCTGTACCGATACTTCGCAGAAAGCGGCGATTCAGAGAAGGACAAGTCCATGCTGCGGGACCGTCCATCGGCGGCTGGTGCGGGTACCCGGCAGCTGGACATGACCCCGCCCGCCACACCTCGCGTCCCGGCCTTGATTCCCTCCCCTGCGGAAGCCGTCGACCCCATCGGACTGCGGAACACAGGCACGGCCACGCCATCCGGACCCAAAACCTTGTCCCCGGATGACGCCCCGGTAGTGGTGGTGTCGTCCCGCCCGGGCGGCATCGCTGGCGCCAACGGCGACCCAACGCAGTCGTCCAACGATCCGGCGGCGTCCACTTCCAGGCAACTGCAGGACTACCAACGCCGATTGCAAGGGCTTCTGGACAACCTGACCCAGGGCAATGCCCTGCCAGCAGGTCTGGGTGGTTCAACCACCGAGTCCACGCCATCACCGGACATCGGGTCGAGCCTTCGCTCCGCGGCGGCCGGCCTGTTCGGCGGCGAGTTGCAGGGCTCCGCCACACCCAGTGTGAAGGCCACCACGCTGGGCGACCGCAGCCTCACCCTGCCCAAGGGCACAGCCTTCACTTGTGCACTCAAGACCCGAGTCATCAGCGCCACCTCGGGCCTGGTCGGCTGCCAGGTGCAGCGCGACGTGTACAGCGACAACGGCCGGGTACTGCTGATCGAGCGTGGCTCGCACCTGGACGGCGAATACCGCATCGCATCGGTACGGCCCGGCACCGTCCGCATTCCCGTGCTGTGGACCCGCATCCGAACGCCGAATGGCGTCACGGTGGACGTTGAGTCGCCCGGCACCGGGCAGCTGGGCGAGTCGGGCATTGATGGCCACGTGGACAACCGGTGGGGCGACCGCATCGGCGCCGCCATGCTGCTCTCACTGATCGACGACTCGGTCAAGCTGGTCATCCAGAACCAGATGCAGGACCGGGATGCAGACACCATCGTCCTGCCATCCACCACCGAGAACACCAGCAAACTGGCCGAAAAGGTGCTGGACAGCACCATCAACATCCCGCCCCTGATCTACCAGAACCAGGGCGGCATCGTCGGCATCTACGTCGCGCGCGACGTGGACTTCTCATCGGTCTACGCACTTCAGCCGGTGGCGCGATGAACCCCGCGATTGACCTCATGTCCTTCTTCGAAGACCCACAGCCTGACGGCTGGTGTGGCGACGCCACCTCGGTGGTCGAGTTCCTGCGCCCGCTGCGCGAACAGCTGGATGCACCGGGCGTGTTGGAGGTTTGTGTGAATCGCCCCGGCGAACTGCAGGTGGAGACCTTTCACGGTTGGCAGCAGGTGGAAGCGCCAGCCATGACGTTGGAACGCTGTCTCTCGCTGGCCACGGCCGTGGCCACTTACTGCGACCAGCAGATCAACCAGGAGCGCCCCCTGCTGTCGGCCACACTGCCCAGCGGCGAGCGCATCCAGTTCGTCATTCCCCCGGCTGTGACGCGCGGCACCGTATCCATCACGGTGCGCAAGCCATCGGAACTGATCAGGCGCCTGCTCAGCTTCGAATGCGAGGGTCTGTTCGACCGAATCGACGAGTGCGCGGCACTGGGCGCCGAAGACGACGGTCTGCAGCCCTTCCAGAGAGAACTGCTCGCACTGAAGGCCGCGGGCCGGTACGCCGAGTTCCTGCGCCTCGCGGTACAGAAGCACCAGACCATCGTGGTCAGTGGGAGGACCGGATCGGGCAAGACCACCTTCATGAAAGCACTGATCGAGGAAGTCCCGCTCCATGAGCGCCTGATCACCATCCAGGACACGGCCGAACTCACCATCCCTCATCACCCGAACGTGGTGCATTTGTTCTACAGCAAGGATGCACAGGGCACGGCTCGCGTGACGGCCAAGTCGTTGCTGGAAGCCTGTCTGCGCATGAAGCCCGACCGCATCTTTCTGGCCGAGCTGCGTGGCGAAGAATGTTTCTCCTTCATTCGCTTGGCCGCTTCCGGCCACCCCGGCAGCATCACCAGCGTGCACGCGGGCAGCTGTGCCCTGGCGCTGGAACAGATGTCGCTCATGATCCGCGAGAGCAGCGCCGGGGGCGGCCTGCGACTGGACGAAATCAAGGGCCTTCTGGGCATCGTGATCGATGTCATCGTGCAGTTCAACCGGGATGAACGGGGCCGCTTCATTTCCGAGATTGCCTACGAGCCGCGCCGAAAGCAACACACCGACGACGCCACACGGGATGCCATGGCCGATGCCCAGGCCACCCTTTTTGGCGGATTTCGGACATGAACGCCAAATTGCTCCGGCCCACCGTGTCCAGGCTGGATGTGCGCCGGGCGGCGCTGGGGATCATCGCCGTCTTCGGCGTGGCCTTGTTGGTGATCGCGGCCCTTTACCTGTCGGGCGTGCTGTTTCTGGTCTTCAGCAAGACACACCCCAGGCTGGCGACCTGGAACAGCATCGTGGACTACTGGCTGATCTATGCCGATGAGCCCGCGTTGCGCAAGCGGCTGCTGGTTTCCATCGCCACGGCCCACCTTGTCACGCTGGTGCTCTTGCCTGTGGCCCTGATATCGGCCAGCCGTCCGCGTCGTCCGCTCCATGGTGACGCCCGTTTCGCCTCCAACTCTGAGGTGAAAAAGGCAGGCCTGTTGCTGAACGACAAACAAGCCGCCACACCGAGCATCCTGATCGGCCGCTTTCGTGGCCAGTTTCTGGCCTTGCCCGGACAACTCTCCGTCATGCTGTCAGCACCCACCCGCAGCGGCAAGGGTGTCGGTGTGGTGGTGCCCAACCTGCTGAACTGGCCGGATTCGGTGGTCGTGCTCGACATCAAGGGCGAAAACCACGCCATCACGGCGGGCTACCGGTCCAAGCACCAACAGACTGTCTACGCTTTCTCCCCCTTTGACGAAGAGGCCCGCAGTCACCGCTGGAATCCGCTCACCGCGGTCCGCACCAGTCAACTGCACCGCGTCGGTGACTTGCTGGGCATCGGCCAGGTTTTCTACCCCAACGATGGCAGCGGCACCTCGTCAGAAGCCTTCTTCAACGACCAGGCACGCAACCTCTTTCTCGGCCTGGGCCTGCTGTTGCTGGAAACGCCCGATCTGCCCCGCACGGTGGGTGAAATGCTGCGCCAGTCTTCCGGGCAAGGGCGCCCGTTGAAAGAACACCTCAGTGGGCTGATCGAGCAACGCAAGGAAGCCGGCAAACCGTTCTCCGAAGAATGTCTGGATGCTCTGCAGCGCCTGCTGTGCAACTCGGAGAACACGCTCGCCAGCGTGGTGGCCACCTTTCACGCGCCGCTGACGATCTTTGCGGATGCGGTGGTCGATGCCGCCACCAGCGCCGACGACTTCGACCTGAGCCAGTTGCGCCGCCAACGCATGTCGGTCTACGTGCGCATCCCGCCCCACCGGCTGGCCAATGCCCGGCCGTTGCTCACCCTGTTCTTCTCCCAGCTCGTCAGCCTCAACACGCAGCAGTTGCCGGAGCATGACCAGTCACTCAAATACCAGTGCCTGCTGGTCAACGACGAGTTCACCGCCATGGGGCGTGTTGGGATCATCACCCACTCTGCCGCCTTCCTCGCCGGCTACAACCTGCGCCTGCTCACCGTGGTGCAGGCCATGTCGCAGCTGGACGCGGTCTATGGCGACAAGGACGCCCGCACCTTCGCCACCAACCACGGCCTGCAGATCCTCTTCGCCCCGCGCGAACAGCGCGACGCCGACGAGTACAGCGCCATGCTGGGTCACTTCACCCAACGGGTCACCACCCGGGGCCGCAGCCGCTCATTCAGCGGACACGGGCACAGCACTTACAGCCGCAACGAAAGCGAGCAGCGCCGGTCCCTGCTCTTGCCGCAAGAGTTCAAGGAACTGGGTTCCGAACGGCTGGTGGTGATCTTCGAGAACTGCAAGCCCATCCTCGGCGAAAAGATCCGCTACTTCCAGGACTCGGCGTTCACCGACCGTCTGCTGCCCGCCCCCAAGGTGCCGCAGATGAACATGGATCAGCACCTCGCCAAAGTCCAGCAGCGTTGGCGCTTCGCCGAGGACGAGCTTCCCCCCGGGCAGACCAGCATGGACATCGGCGTTCTGAATCACGACGTCAAGCTGACCAAAGACCAGATGGAAGGTCCACCCGACAAGCTGGCGGAAACCTGCATCGGCTTCTTCGACTACAGGCTGGAAGCCGTTGGTGAAGGCGGGTCCATCGAGCCGGTCGATGAAGTCGATGAGGTCGATGAGGTCGAGTCCACCCCAAACACTCCTTCCGCACCGTCCGCTACCAGCAACACAGAACCCATCCGGCTCGAAACCCTGGAGGAACAGCCATGACCATCCACCCGACCCCGCGCATCGCGCTGACCCTGGCGAGCCTTACGCTGCTGGGCGCCTGCAGCTCACCGCCCAAGCCCCCCACCGTGGACGAAACTCAGAAGCGGCCCGCCAATGCACAGATGGCCATCGACCTGCAGGTGTGCAAGAACGATCTTCAAAACACCCGCATCCAGGCCA
The DNA here is from genome assembly GCF_031426985.1 of Hydrogenophaga sp. GTDB lineage: Bacteria > Pseudomonadota > Gammaproteobacteria > Burkholderiales > Burkholderiaceae_C > Hydrogenophaga. The sequence goes on along the minus strand of NZ_JASJOY010000050.1, from coordinate 7,086 downwards.
ACGAATCCAACCGCCTCGCCGAGACCACCACCGCCACGCTGGCCCACATGGCCGTGCGACAGCAGGTGATGGCGTCGATCCAGGAGAAGGCGCAAGCCAACAGCGTGCGCATCGTCCACTTCGGTTTCAACAGCACCCGGGTGTCGATACCCGCCGAGGAGGCATCGACACTGGTGGAAGAAGCCAAGACCGCGCCACTCGTGGTGTTGAGGGGGCGCACCGACGGCACCACCGATTCATCGGCTGAAAGCCGTATTGCACAGGCCCGGGCCAACGCTGTGCGTGACTACCTGATCGCTGCCGGCGTGGACGCTACTCGCATCCGCACCACCCACCAGCCCAGCGGTGACCACCTGGCCGACAACGGCAGCCAACGGGGCAGAAACCTCAACCGCCGCGTCGAGATCGAGGTGTACCGGGTGACACCCGCGTCCGCTCAAGCCACTGCCCCTCCCCAACTCTGACAAACCGCCTGCCGGAATCAACCACCGAAGGAGACCACCATGGACGAACGAGCTGCACCGGCCCGCCGCGTGGACACAACCACGGCGAACACCAACGCCACCTTGGGCGGCACGGTGGAACCCGTGGATCGCGCCGCCATCGCCATCCGGACCTTCCAGACACCCCAGCCAGAGCCGGGTGAGCGGTACGAGCTGCGCGACCCGTTCGCCGAACTCACCTACCGCACCGACCGCTACCAGGACATGGTGTCCAAGGCCGACCAGCTCGGCGCCAACCGGTTCGTCGTCGTGGATGTGCGCGGGCGAAAGTCCTTCGTCCACAAGATCGACAGCCAATGGCAACGGGACGAATCCCGTGATGCCCGGCCACCCGCGACCGCCCCGCAAGCGAAACCGGCCAAGACCGATCCAGCACGCCAGACGGCGGAGTCGAATGTCATCCCCTTGCCGGCCAAAGACAAAGGGTTGGAAACACCCGACGCACCCAGCCCGCCAGCCAGCGCCCGCATGGACGCGCAGGCCGAACGCGAAGCCCTCGTCGCTCGACTGGAAGCCGCTTTGGTGGACCGCTACATCATCAAGCGCGCCCCGGTCACGCTGGGCGATGTCAGCCTCGGCCTGACCGAATACCGCTTCCGTGGCGACACCTCACGCGTCGCCTTCACCGAATCCACCTTCCGGCTGGCCACCGACACCAACAGCCCCTCGGTGGCCCGCTCCATGGTTGATGTGGCCGAAGCCCGCAACTGGCGGTCCCTGCGGGTCACAGGCAGCGAAGACTTCAGGCGCCTCGTCTGGCTGGAAGCCGCAGCGCGTGGTGTGAAGACCCTGGGCTACGAGCCCAACCCGGCCGACCTGGATCGCCTCAAGGTGGAACGCGAGCTGCGCCAGATCAACCGGATCGAACCCAACCGGGACGCCAGCGCACCCACGGCCGCCACCAACACCGACAAACCATCAGGCCGTGGCAGCGGTGGCCGCAAGACCGTGCTGGCCGCCATTGAAGCCATCCTCGTCGCCAACCGCGTGCCCGAGAAGCGGCGCGAAGCCGTCATGGTGGCAGCTGCCGAAAAGCTCGCCCAGCGCATCCGCGATGGCCAGATGCCCAAGGTCCGCATTTACGACAAGAACGCCCCTTCGCAGCGTCCAGCGGTCGTTCCACAGCAAGATCAGCAACGCACACGCGAACGGGCGACACCCGCGCGCTGAGGTCTGCGCTGTGAACAGCCCAATCGAACCGACCATCCTTTACGAGATCGGTGGCCGACGCTGGGCAAGGGGAACTCCTGGCTTAGCCGAGGCCATAGCCGAAGCCCACGCACGCCACTTGCGCCCCCGCTGCCTGTGCCTGCCAGACAACGAGGGGGCCGAAATGTATGTGGCCCGGCTGATGGAGGGCTACACCGTCAAACGCATGCCCAACACCGGCAGCCAACACGCCACCAGCTGCCCGTCCTACGAACCACCCGCCGAGTTTTCGGGCCTCGGGCAGTTGGTGGGCACAGCCATCGTCGAAAACCCGGCCACGGGCGAAACGGCCTTGAAACTCGACTTCCCCATGACCAAGCTGCCCGGGCGGTCCACGCTCCCGGCGGCTGCCAGCGCCAGCAGCAGTGTGGCCTCCCAGGGACCCAAGCTCGGCCTGCGCGCCCTGCTGCACTACCTGTGGGATCAAGCCGAACTGACCCACTGGAAACCGGGCTTTGCCGGCCGGCGCACCTGGGGCACCGTGCGCAAGCACCTGCTGCAAGCTGCAGAAAACAAGTTCACCCACGGCCATGCCCTGCTGGCCAGTCTCTACATCCCCGAGGTGTTCTCGGTCGAACAGCGCGAGGCCATCACCACCCGGCGCCTGCGGCAATGGGCGCGCGCCCAGCCCAAACCTGGGCAACCACAGCCCTTGATGCTGCTGGTGGCCGAGGTGAAAGAAATCGTGCCCTCCCGGTATGGGCACAAAGCCATCCTCAAACACATCCCCGATCAGGCCTTTGCGCTGGACGAGCCTCTGTACCGCCGGCTGGGCCGGTGTTTCGAGCAAGAACTCTCGGCCTGGGGCACAGACGGTGATCTGCACCTGCTCATGATCGCCACCTTCCGGGTGGACGACGCAGCCGTTCCGGGCCTCGTCGAGTTGTCGCTGATGCTGGCCACCGCCCAGTGGCTGCCGGTCGAGGACGGTTGGGAGAAACAACTCGTTGGCGCGCTGGTAAGGAGCGGTCGCAGCTTCATCAAAGGGCTCCGCTACAACGAGGCGCCCGACCAGCCCCTGGTTGCCGCCAGCCTGCTGGACTGTGGCGATGCCCCACGACCCCTGCTCATCACCCGCGACCGTGGCCAAAGTGAACACATGCCGCCCGATTTCATGGCGCAAACCATCCGTGGTGACACACCCCTCTGGCAGTGGAACCCGGCCGATGGCGACATGCCCGGCCTGCCGCCACAACAGCACAGGCAACTGACCACCCCACTGCCGTAACATTCCCCGGTTCAACCCCGTTTTTTCAGGTGCCCGAAGGCACCTTTTTTGCGTTCCCCATGGCCATCAAGAAATCCGAGCTGTATTCCTCCCTCTGGGCCTCGTGCGACGAGCTGCGCGGCGGCATGGACGCCAGCCAGTACAAGGACTACGTGCTGGTCCTGCTGTTCATCAAATACATCAGCGACAAATTCGCCGGCCAGCCCTTCGCACCGATCCAGATTCCCGCTGGCGCCAGCTTTGCCGACATGGTGGCCCTGAAGGGCAAGTCCGACATTGGCGACCAGATCAACAAGCACATCCTGCAGCCGCTGGAGAAAGCCAACAAAATCCGCCTCAAGGCCGACTTCAACGACACCGCCCTGCTCGGCCAGGGCAAGGAAATGGTCGAGAAGCTGGGCAACCTGATCGCCATCTTTGAAAACCCGGCGCTTGATTTCTCCAAGAACCGGGCCGACGGTGACGACATCCTGGGCGACGCGTACGAATACCTCATGCGCCACTTCGCCACCGAGAGCGGCAAGAGCAAAGGCCAGTTCTACACGCCGGCCGAAGTCAGCCGCATCCTCGCGCAGGTCATCGGCATCCACCAGGCCAAGACCACGCCCGACACCACCGTGTACGACCCGACCTGCGGGTCCGGATCGCTGCTTTTGAAAGTGGCCGACGCCGCGCCCACACCGGTCACGCTGTACGGGCAAGAGATGGACGAAGCCACCAGCGGCCTGGCACAGATGAACATGGTGCTGCACAACAACGCCAGCGCCCTCATCACCCAGGGCAACACCCTGGCCAACCCCAAGCACCTCGACGGCGCCGCGCTCAAAACCTTCGACTACGTCGTCGCAAACCCGCCGTTTTCAGACAAGCGCTGGAGCACCGGCCTCACGCCCGACAACGACAAGTTCGAGCGCTTCAAAGGCTTTGGCATCCCGCCCACCAAACAGGGCGACTACGCCTACCTGCTGCACATCATCCGTTCGCTCAAGCCCCAGGGCAAAGCCGCCTGCATCCTGCCGCACGGCGTGCTGTTCCGCGGCAATGCCGAGGCCGAGATCCGCAAGAACCTCGTTCGCCGCGGGCTCATCAAAGGCATCATCGGCCTGCCGGCCAACCTGTTCTTTGGCACCGGCATCCCGGCCTGCATCGTCGTCATCGACAAGCAAGACGCACAAGCCCGGCGCGGCATCTTCATGGTGGACGCCAGCGCCGCCTTCATGAAAGACGGCCCCAAGAACCGCTTGCGCGAGCAAGACATCCACCGCATCGTGGACGCCTACAGCAAGCAAGACGGCAGCGACCCGACCTACGCCCGCCTCGTGCCCCTGGCCGAGATCGAGAAGAACGAATTCAACCTCAACCTGCCGCGTTACCTGCAAAGCCGCCAGACCGAAGACCGGCAAGACATCGAAGGCCACCTGCGCGGCGGCATTCCCCAGGCCGATGTGGACGCGCTGCAAGCCTACTGGGCCACCTGCCCGCAGCTGCGCGCCGCCCTCTTCGCACCGCTGCGCCCCGGCTACCTGGCCCTGGCGGTGGACAAAGCCGCCATCCAGACCAGCATCAACCAGCACCCCGAGTTCGTGGCCTACACCCAGCGCATGGCCGCGCACTTTGACGCCTGGCGCAGCCGCACCAGGCAGCGCCTGAAAAAGCTCAAGCCCGGCTTCAAGCCCAAGGTGCTGATCGTGGAGCTGGCAGAAGATCTGCTGGCGCACTACCAGGGCCAACCGCTGCTCAACGCCTACGACGTGTACCAGCGCCTCATGGACCTGTGGGCCAGCACCTGGCAGGACGACGCCTACCTGCTGGCCGCCGATGGCTGGAAAGCCGCCACCTACCGCGTGATCGAAACCAAGAAGGGTAAAGACGGCAAACCCGGCAAACAGGTGGACAAGGGCTGGGCCTGCGACCTCGTTCCAAGGGCCACGCTGGTGGCCCGGTACTACGCCAAAGAGCAGGCGCTCATGGACGAGATGAGCACCCAGCTCGACGCCATGGCCGCCCAGCTCGCCGAGCTGGAAGAGGAACACGGCGGCGACGAAGGTGCCTTTGCCGAGCTGGACAAGGTGAACAAGGCCCAGGTGAGCGCGCGGCTGAAAGAGATACAGCGCGACGCCGACGCGCAAGACGAAGCCGCCGTGCTCCGGCAATGGTTGCAACTCAGTGAGCAGGAAGTCCAGCTGAAGAAGACCCTCAAGGAGCTGGACGCTCATGTGGACCAGCTAGCCCACAACCACTACCCGCGCCTAAGCAAGGCCGAAATTCAGTCTTTGGTGGTGGACGACCAATGGCTGGCCACGATGGGTGTTGCTGCGCATGCCGAGTTGGACCGCATCACCCAGCGCCTGACGCAGAGGGTGAAAGAGCTGGCCGATCGCTACGACGTGCCCTTGCCCGCCGTGGCGAAACGGGCCGACGAACTGCAGGCCCGAGTGGACGGACACCTGACCCGTATGGGGTTCGCATGGAACTGAACGAGCCCAGTGCGAAGTACCTGGTTCAGGCTGGGTATAAGCAGACCGAGTTGGGTACCTTGCCCGTTGACTGGGAAGTCATTCAGCTCGGCAATTTTGATCCGTTCGTGACCAGTGGCTCGCGCGGTTGGGCACGCTACTACTCGGACACTGGATCGACCTTTCTTCGCATTACCAACCTGTCAAGAGACACCATATATCCCGATCTCAGCGACCTGCGTTATGTGAGCATCCCAGCGAACGACAGCGAAGGTGAACGGACCAAACTGGTGCCCGGTGATGTCCTGATTTCGATCACGGCAGATGTGGGAATCGTTGGGTACGTATCGGAAAGTGTGCCGACACCAGCTTTTGTGAATCAACACATTGCGTTGGTTCGGTTTTCACCCGAGAAACTCGACACCAAATACCTCAGCTATTTCTTGGCAGGATCGGCGTCTCAGTCAGCACTGAGAGCGCTGGCTGACTCGGGTGCCAAAGCGGGTATGAATCTCAACACGGTTCTTTCTGTGAAGGCAGCCTTGCCTCCAACATCAGAAGAACAGAAAGCCATATCCGACGCCCTGACCGACGCAGATGCCCTGATCGAATCTCTGGAACAACTGCTGGCCAAGAAGCACCAGATCAAACAAGGTGTGACAAAGGAGCTGCTCACTGGCCAGCGGCGTTTGCCAGGATTCTCAAAGAGTTGGTCCATCGTGCAGCTCAGTAACATCTGCCAGATGAAGAGCGGGGAACCCATAACAAGTGAACGAATTGATGAACATTCGCAATATCCTTGCTACGGGGGAAACGGCATCCGAGGGTTCACAGATCGATTTACCCATAGCGGATCTCATGTTCTGGTGGGCCGCCAAGGAGCCCTATGCGGGAACGTAGCCTTCGTTGGCGGAAAGTTCTTTGCTTCAGAGCACGCTGTCGTTGTCACATCGTCAGTTGGGTCTGACATCTGCTGGCTTGGCTACGTCCTGACGAGCTTGGAGCTGAATCAGTATTCGGAGTCTTCTGCCCAGCCCGGGCTGGCAGTTTCGAGATTGTTGACCTTGGAGGTGCTGGCTCCGGACGCTCTGGAACAAGCCGCCATCGCCACCATCCTGTCCGACATGGACACCGAGATCACCGCCCTCGAAGCCCGCCTGACCAAAGCACGCCAGCTCAAGCAAGGCATGGCGCAGGCCCTGCTGACCGGGCGCATCCGGCTGGTGTGACGCCGCCAGGCACTCTTTTATTGACTTTTATCTTGATTTCGATAAATTATCCAAGTCAGCATAAAACGAGATAAACATGATCGCCTACCCCCGCACCGCCCTGGCCGACGAGCTGGTGCACCAGCTTCAGGGCAAGACTGCCTTTGGCGACGCCCAGAACGGCCTGTTTCTGGCCGCGCCCCGGCGCACCGGCAAAACCACCTTCTTGCGTGGCGACCTGTGCCCCGCGCTGGAGAAAGCGGGCGTGGTGGTGGTGTACGTGGACCTCTGGGCCGACGCCACGCGCGACCCCGGTGTGCTGATTGCCGACGCCATTGGCCGCGCCTTGCAGCCGCACCTGGGCGTGATCGCCCGCGCCGCCAAGAAGACCGGCCTGAACAAAGTGAGCCTGGCCGGCTGGCTGGACGTGGACACCAGCCGCATCGGCAAGCTGGACGGGCTGACGCTGGTGGACGCCCTGC
>NZ_JASJOY010000049.1:0-52967 GCF_031426985.1 Hydrogenophaga sp. | reverse complement strand
CAGGCGTCCAGGTTCACCGCCATGGCCGGGTGGCTCAGGTCGGGCGCCGGCGCGGGTGCGCGCAAGGCCTGGAGTTCGGGGCGCACGGTCACGCCCATCGTTTCGGCCCATTGGCTCAGCTCGCCGTGCGGCTGGTCGGGTTGCCCGTCCACCCATTTGTGGCCGGCGGCGGGCCGATCGGCCAGCAGCAGCTCCAGCACCAGTTGTTGGCTCTTGAGCGCGCGTTCGCTCTTGGCTTTGACCACCATGTCGGTGGTGACGGCGCGGCAGCACGAGGGCGCCAGCGTGCGTTCACCCGCCACCTCCACCACGCAGGCGCGGCAGTTGCCGTCGGGGCGCAGGCCGTCGGTGTAGCAGAGGTGCGGAATGTCCACGCCGTGGCGTTGTGCGGCCTTGAGGATGGTCTCGCCTGTGTGGGCCTGCAGCGCCACGCCATCGAGCTGGAAGGAGATCGTCATTTCGCGCCCTCCACTTCATGCGAAAAATATTGCATCACGCTGCGCATCGGGTTGGGCGCGGCCTGGCCCAGGCCGCAGATGGAGGCGTCGACCATCACGGTGGCCAGGTCGTCCAGGGTGCGGGCATCCCAGACATCGGCCTGCATCAGCGCAGCAGCCTTGCCGGTGCCCACGCGGCAGGGGGTGCACTGGCCGCAGCTTTCGTGTTCAAAAAAGCGCATGGCATTGAGCGCGGCGTCCCGCGCGCGGTCGTGCTGGCCCAGCACCACCACCGCGGCCGAGCCGATGAAGCTGCCGTGCGGCTGCAGGGTGTCGAAGTCCAGTGGCACATCGGCCAGCGACGCCGGCAGGATGCCGCCCGACGCCCCGCCGGGCAGGTAGCCGTAGAGCGCGTGGCCCTCGGCCATGCCGCCGCAGTATTCGTCGACCAGTTCGCGCAGCGTGATGCCGGCGGGCGCGAGCTTCACGCCGGGTTCGCGCACGCGCCCGCTGACGCTGAACGAGCGCAACCCCTTGCGCCCATGGCGGCCGAAGCCGCTGAACCAGGCTGGACCGCGCTGCACGATGTCGCGCACCCAGTACAGGGTTTCAAAGTTGTGTTCCAGCGTCGGCCGACCGAACAGGCCGACCTGCGCGATGTAGGGCGGGCGCAGGCGCGGCTCGCCACGCTTGCCTTCGATGCTCTCGATCATCGCGGACTCTTCGCCGCAGATGTAGGCACCGGCGCCGCGCCGCAGCTCGATGGCGGGCAGCGGGCACGGCGGGTCGGCCATCAGCTCGGCCAGGGCCTGCTGCAGGACGGCGCGCGCGCCGTGGTACTCGTCACGCAGGTAGAGGTAAACCGCCTCGATGCCGACCACCTGCGCGGCGATGAGCACGCCTTCCAGGAAACGGTGCGGGTCGCGCTCCAGGTAGGTGCGGTCCTTGAAGGTGCCGGGCTCGCCTTCGTCGATGTTCACCGCCATCAGGCGCGGCGCGGGTTGATCGCGCACGATGCGCCACTTGCGCCCGGCTGGGAAGCCCGCGCCGCCCAGGCCGCGCAGGCCCGAGTCCTCCATCGCCTTGAGCACCGCTTCGGCGTCTTCCTCGCCGTTGACCACCGCGGCCGCGAGCGCGTAGCCGCCGCGGGCGCGGTAGGCGGTGTAGCCCACAGTGGCGGGCGCCACGTCTTCCGGGCCGTGGGTGATGGCACAAGGTGCGCTGGCCGCGGGGTCGAACACACCGTCGGTGGGCGCGGCGGGGTGTTGATCAGCGCCCGCCGCACAGGCCGCCTGCACCGCCGGCGCATCGGCACGCAGCAACGGCGCCTGGCCCACCACCGCCACGGGGGCCTGTTCGCAGCGGCCCACGCAGGGCGCCGGGATCACGCGCACCTCACGGCCCAGGAGGGCAGGCAAACGGTCCAGCAGCGCCTGCGCCCCGGCCATGGCGCAGCTCAGGCCGTCGCACACGCGCACGGTGAGCGCGGCCGGCGCCTCGCCCTCGGGGATCACCTCGAAGTGGTGGTAGAAGCTCGCCACCTCGAACACCTCGGCCATGGACAGGCGCAGTTCGGCCGCCAGCGCCACCAGGTGCGCCTCGTGCAGACCGCGGTGCGCATCGTTGAGCCGGTGCAGCAGTTCGATGAGCCGGTCGCGCCGGTGCGGGCCGGGGCCGATGAGGGCGCGCACCTCGGCGCGTGCCGCATCGTCGGGCTGGCGGCCCTTGAGCTGGCCGCGCCGGCGTGCGGTGGCGCGCAGGGCTTCCGGGCTGATGGAGGCGGCGGCGGGGGGGGAGGATGGGCGGGTGGAAAGCATGTGTCGTGGGTCGGAAGCGGACGGCGAGCGGTCACGCCGTGTGTGGACAATGGTCGCCTGCGGCGGCACCCTTGGCAATATGCGCAGTATCGCCACAGCCATATGAGCCGCGCCGCATAAAGCCCACCGAAGGCTCCCCGACATGCCCCAGATCACCCTCCAGCCGGTGTGGACCCTCCAGAGCGACGAACAGGGCAGCCTGTCGCCGCGCCTGATCGAACTGCTGAGCCTGGTGCAACAGCAAGGCAGCCTGCTGGCCGCCTGCCAGGCCATGGGCCTGTCGTACCGCCACGGCTGGGACCTGGTGCGCAGCGGCGAAACCCTGTTCAACACCACCTTGCTGCACATGGAGCGCGGCAAGGGCTCCACCCTGTCACCGCTGGCCGGGAAGCTGGTCTGGGCCGACCACCGCATCCGCGCCCGCCTGCAGCCGGTGCTGGACTCGGTGGCCTCCGAGCTGCGCAGCGAGATCCAGCGCATCACCTCGTCCGACGCGCCCGATGCCTTTCGCATCCACGCCAGCCACGGCTTTTCGATTGAAAAACTGCTGGAAGCGCTGATGGCCGATGGCCAGCCGGTGGCGCGCCGCTACGCCACCAGCACCGCGGCCGCCGCCGCGCTGCGCGACGGCCAGTGCGACGCCTGCGGCGTGCACCTGCCCCTGGGCGCGCAGCAGGCCCGCATGCGCGCGCACCTGGGCCAGTGGCTGCAGGCCGACGACCTGCAGGTGATCGACATCGCCACCCGGCGCCAGGGCCTGATGGTGGCGGCCGGCAACCCGAAGAAGGTGTACGAACTGGCCGACCTCGCGCGCGACGAGGTGCGCTTCATCAACCGCCCGGCCGATGCGGGCACGCGCTTCCTGCTCGACGGGCTGCTGCAGGACCAGGGCATCGCCAGCCAGCGCATCCGCGGTTACGAACAGAGCGAGGCCACGCACGCCGCGGTGGCCGCCTGCGTGGCCAGCGGTCTGGCCGACGTGGGCTTCGGCCTGGAGCGGCCGGCGCGCTACTTCCAGCTCGACTTCATGCCCCTGGTGACCGAGCGCTACGTGCTGGTCTGCCACCGCGCCGCGCTGGACCACCCGGTCGCCCAGGCCCTGCTGCGCCTGCTGGCCGACCCGGCGCTGCGCTCGGGCATCAACGCCCTGCCCGGCTACGACGCGCGCGCGGCCGGCCGCATCACCCCCTGGTCCGAAGCCTTCACCGGAACCCCCACATGAACGACCGCCCCACACCCGACGCACCGCCGCCCCGCTTTGCCACCCTGATGGTGGCCACCGCCAACGTGCTCAACCTGGCGCAGCCCGGGCGGCACTTCTACGACGGGCAGGACCCGTACAGCCAGCACGAGTTCGACCGCAAGGCCGACTGGCTGGGCGCACGCATCCAGTCGCTCAACGCCGACGTGCTGGTGGTGCAGGAGGTGTGGGACGAACTGGCGCTGCGCGCGGCCGTGGCGCGCAGCGGCCTGCAGTACGGCTTTGTCTCGGTGCCCGGCGCGGAGAACGGCCCCGGTCAACACGGCGCGCAGGGCACGCCGCGCGTGGGCATCGTCACGCGGCTGAAGGTCGAATCGGTCACCTCGCTGGCCGACTTTCCGGCCGCCGCCGTGGTGCAGGTGCCGGGCATCGGGGCGCACGCCCGTTTCGAACGCCCGCCCCTGCTGGCCACGCTGCGCATGAAGCACGGGCAGGAGGTCGCGGTCATCACCGCGCACCTCAAAAGCAAACGCCCCAAGTTTTTGCAGGACGCGCAGGGCAAGGCCCTGGAAGACCGCGACGACCCGGCCGTGCAGGCCGTGGCCTCGCTGCGCTCGCTCTTCATGCGCGCCGGCGAAGCGCTGGCGCTGCGCCTGAAGGTGGTGGAACTGCTGCACCGCACCCGCCTGCCGCTGATCGTGATGGGCGACCTCAACGACAGCCCGCACAGCGTCACCACGCAGCTGATCGCCGCCACTTCAGAGACCGCCTACGACAAGGGCGCGCGCGACCACGCGCTCTACAGCGCCTGGGACGTGCAGGGCGAAGGCGCGCTGCGCCGCGACGTGGCCTTCAGCCACATCCACCAGGGCTACCCCGAGGTGCTGGACCAGGTGCTGGTGAGCGAGGAATTCGTGGCCACCAGCCGCCGCGCCATCGGCGACGTGCGGCGCGTCGAGGTGTTCAACGACCACCTGTTCGAAGGCCGCGATCGCAGCCGCAGCGACCACGGCTTCGTGCGCGCGTTGCTGCGCCTGCGGCTGGAAGACCTGCCCGGTGGCACCTGAGGGCTCGAGGCCTCAACCGAAGCGCAGCATCGCCACCGGCGGCAGGTCGCTGGACACCCGCTGCCAGTGCTCACCGGCGTCGGCGCTCACCCACAGGCCGCCGGTGGTCGAGGCCATGGCCAGCGTGCGGCCGTCGGCGCTCACGTCCAGGCCGTGCCGGTAGACCAGGTGGTAGGCGTGGGTCTGCGGCAGGCCGCTGGCAAAGCTCTGGAAGCTGGCACCGCCATCGTCGGTGCGGTTCACCACCAGGCGCCCGTCCACCGGGATGCGGCACACATCGGCCTGCGCCGGCACGAACCAGGCGCGTTGCGGGTTCTGTGGATCACACGCCACCGCGAACCCGAAGCCCGAGGGCGCGGGCGCGGCGATGTGGCGCCAGCCCTGGCCACCGTCGGTCGATCGGTAGATGCCGCAGTGGTGCTGCACCCAGAGCACCTCCGGCTGCGCGGCGCACTGCACCAGCGCGTGCGGGTCCTGGGTGTTGCCGTCGTCGGTGCTGCCCTCGGGCAGGTAGTCGGCCGTCATGCCGCTGGCGGTGAGCGCCCAGTGTTCGCCACCATCGCGCGTCTGCCAGACACCGCCGCAGGACACCGCCAGCGTCACGTGCCGCGCATTCCGCGGGTCCACCACGATGGAGTGGATGCCCGCGTGGTCGTAGCCCCCGCCGAACCAGGCGCGGCGGCCGGGCTGGTTCCACAGCGATGTGTTCAAGGACCAGCTCGCGCCCGCGTCGGTGGAACGGAACAGCCCCGCCGGCAGGCAGCCGGCCCACAGCGTGCCGGGTTCGTCCGGCCCACCCGCCGCGAGCGACCAGACCAGATCCACGCTCCAGGGCGTGAGGTCGTCGGCGTCTGGGCCTTCGGTGGGCTTGGGCGGAAAAGCCGGCGCGGCGATGGCCTGCCAGTGCTGGCCCCCGTCGGTGCTGCGGTGCAACTTCACGCCAAAGTGCCCCAGGCGCAGGGCGGCGGTCCAGCTGCCGTCGCGCGCATCCGCCAACACAGCGGTGACCGGCTCACCCGGGAAGTGGTGGGCCGCGATGGCCCATTCGGTGCCCGCACCCCGCAACACCAACAGGCCTTTTCGGGTCGCCACCAAAAGTGTTTGCATGTCCGCCTCCTGAACAAGGGCTCTGCAAGGGTTATGCACCAGGGTTCAGCCGCCGCTGAGCGCCTGCACCACGAACACACGGTCCCCGTCCCCCAGCGGCTGCGCCAGGGTCACACGGTCCTGCACCAGCTGCCGGTTGACGAACACGGCCACATGCTGGCGCACCGCGCGCTGGTCGTCGAACACGTAATGGGCCAACTCGGGCGCGGCCCGCAGCGCCGCTTCCAGCACCTCGCGCAGCGTGCCGGGCGCGACGGACTGGGGCGCACAGTTCACGTGGCGCTGCAGGGCAGGGGCGAATTCGACGGTGACCATGGTGATGAACCAGTTCGCCAGTGTCTGGCAGGCGCCCGGCCGGCACAAGCGCCACCCCGGTGCCAGAAAGGGGATGCCCCGCGCCGCGTCAGCCGCGCACGAACAAAGTCACCAGGGGCTGGTCCCCCACCTGGCGGCTCCAGTGGCCGTGCACGGCGGGGTCGAAGCTGGCGCCTTCGGGCAGGGTGTCGGCGGAATAGAAGTGATCGCCCGGCCCGAAGATCCGCGAGCTGCCGTCCTGCAGGCCGATCTCCATCTGCCCCTGCAGCACAAACAGCCATTGCGGCGCGCCGGTGCAGTGGAACTGGCTGCGAAAACCCACCGGGCTCTCGCGCAGCTGGAAGCCGTCCGAGGGCATGAGCGGGGAGAGGCGCGCCGCGGGCGTGCCGTCACTCAGTTCCACGGTTTCGTCGCGGAAGGCGGCGCGGCCATCGGCGCCGGTGAACAGCACCACTTTGTTGAAAACGGTCATGGGTTTCTCCAGTTGGCAGGCTTTGTACCAGAGGGGCGCCGCGCCCATGAAAAAAGCCCGGCGCCATGGGCGGCCGGGCTGTCAAAACCTTGGAGAAACCGGTGGGCCAGGATCAGTTCACGGCCTTGGCGGGGTAACGGCTGGGGTACAGCTCGTTGAGCTTCTTGCCGCTGTCGCCATCGGCCAGCACGTCACCGGTGCGCACGGCTTCGGCCAGTTCGGCCTTCACTTCGGCGCGGGTCTTGACTGCGACCACGGTGGTGGCGGCCGGGTAGTTGGTGGGGAACAGCTCGCGGTAGGTCGCGCCGGTCTCGGTGTTGGCCACCAGGTCGCCGTTGCGGATGGCTTCGGCCAGCTCGGCCTTCACGTCGGCGCGGGTCTTGCCCTGGGCCACAGCCGTGGCGGCGTAGCGGTGCGGTTCCAGCTGGTTGCGCTTGAGGCCGGTTTCACTGTCGGCCACGATGTCGCCGGTGCGGATGGCTTCGGCCAGCTCGGCCTTCACGTCGGCGCGGGTCTTGCCGGCCACGGCCGTGCTCTGGGGGTACAGGTCCGGGGTGATGTCGCGGGCGGTCTGGCCGGTTTCGGCGTTGACGATGACGTCGCCGTTGCGCTGGGCTTGCAGCAGTTCGGCGCGCACTTGCTCGCGGGTCTTGGGGGCGGCGTCCTGGGCCAGCACCTGACCAGCGGACAGGGCGGCAACGGCGAGGGCGATGGCGGAAACAACTTGGCGGTTCATGGTGAAGTCCTTTCAGTGACTAAAAAACAAACAGAAATCGAACAAAAAAAACTCAAGGCACAGGGCAGAGGCATCGTGCCGGCCTGGCGCCTGGGTGTCGTCTCACCGCGGTATCGCTTTTTTTCGCTGTGTTTCAGCTCGGCGGCGGCGGTGTCGGACACCCGGGTGGCTGGCCCGGTATCGAAGCGTTGGAGGGGAACTGCGCTGCGATGGGGTGAACTTTAAAATTTCTCTTTCAAGAGAAAAACAGCCTGCTCGTCGTTGATATATTTCTGTTTCAGCAACAATCAAAGCTTTGAGAGGGCAAGCCCATGGACCGACTGCATTCGATGCGCGTGTTCCTGAAAGTGGTGGACGAAGGCGGTTTTGCCGCGGCGGCGCGCGCGCTGGACATGTCGCCCGCCGTGGTGACGCGCCTGGTGGCCGACCTCGAAGACCACCTGGGCACGCGCCTGCTGCATCGGACCACGCGGCGCCAGTCGCTGACCGACGCGGGCGAGGCCTACCTGGACCGGGTGCGCCCGCTGCTGCAGGACCTGGAAGAGGCCGACGCCCTGGTGAGTTCGCGCACGCGGGAGCTGGCCGGCGTGCTGCGCGTGCTGGCGTCGCCGGTGCTGGCCACCCACGTGCTGGCGCCGCTGGTGGCGGGCTTCCACGAGCGGTTTCCCAGCGTGCAGCTGGACATCGAGGTCGAGAACCACCGCGTACCGCAGATCGAGCAGTTCGACATCACGCTGCTGGGCACCAGCAGCGGTTTTGATGCCAACGTGATCGCCCGCAAGATCAACGAGACCGAGGGCATCCTGGTCGCGTCGCCGCGCTACCTGGCCCGCCGGGGCGCGCCCCAGACCCCCTCCGACCTGCTGCAGCACGACTGCCTGCGCACCAAGCCCGAGAGCCTGCGCCAGCGCCACTGGACGCTGTTTCGCGCCGACAACGACCGCGACCGGGTGGAACTGGACGTGCAGCCCGTGGTCTGGTCCAACCACAACGACACCCTGATCCGCGCCGCCCTCGATGGCGCCGGCATCGCCGCCACGGCGGTGGAACTGGCCGCCCCCCACCTGGCCAGCGGCAGCCTGGTGCGGGTGCTCAACCCCTGGATCGCCGGGCGCTTCACGCTGTACGCCGCACTGCCCAGCCGCAAGTTCCTGCCGCAACGCACCCGTGTGTTCCTCGACTACCTGACCGAGCAGACCCGGGTCGGCGTGGCCAATGCACTGGCGGCCTGCGCCGCCTGCTGAGCCGCGCACCTGCCGGCGCGCTGACGCGTTTACATCCTGTTGCTTCATCAGCGCACCCGGCGCAACCCCGTTCGGGCGGTTCATTCGTTTCAGTCGGCTCCTTCCACTTTTTTTGGAGCCGCCATGAACCACCCCCGCCTGCGCCCCCACTTGCGCGCCCACCTGCACCGCCTGGCCCTGACCTGCCTGGCCAGCAGCGCCCTGTTCGCCGCCCTGCCCGCCCACGCCGTGGGCCGCCTGACCGACGTGCAGGTGATCGACCGCGACAGCGGCGAAACCCTGCAGGTCCACCGCCACCAGGGCGAATACTGGGTGGCCGGGCGGCCCGGCGCGCGTTACGCGGTGTCGGTGCGCAACACCACCGGCGCGCGCGTGATGACGGTGGTCTCGGTCGATGGCGTCAACGTCGTCTCGGGCGAAACCGCCGCCTGGAACCAGACCGGCTACGTGCTCTCGCCCTGGCAGCAATACGACATCAACGGCTGGCGCAAAAGCAGCCACGAGATCGCGGCCTTCCACTTCACCGCGGCGCCGGCCTCGTACGCCGAGCGCACCGGCCGGCCGGACCATGTGGGCGTGGTCGGCGTGGCGGTGTTCCGCGAAAAACCGGCGCCGGTGCTGCTGCCCCAGCCCGAACCCCGGCCCTACAGCCAGCACGAGCGCCGCGAACGCCTGGCGCGCAGCGACGCCCCCGCGACCCCCCCAGCCCCGGCTCCGGCCGGCGCGACCGCACAGGACAGCGCCGCCGCCCCGCAGGCACAGGAACGCATGGCCAGCGCGGCCCCGCGCCTGGGCACCGGCCATGGCGAACGCGAAAACGCCTGGGTCGGCCACACCAGCTTCGAGCGCCGCAGCGAACGGCCCGACGACCTGATCCGCATCCGCTACGACAGCCACGAGAACCTGGTGGCCATGGGCATCATCCCCACCCGCCCGGTGCCGCCACGCCCGAACCCGTTCCCGGCGCCGGTCCCGCGGGGCTACGTGCCCGATCCGTCGTGAACACGGCGCTGCTGCCCCCACGCTCCACCGCTGCGCGGGTCGCTGCCCCCCACGAGGGCTGTTTCGCCTTGGGGACGGCCCGGCGGCGAAACCTTGCCCCCACGCCCCATCGCTGCGCGGGTCGCGGCCACCCTAGGCGAAACCCATAATGCCCGCATGACCGGCGCGGCCAGCGACACCACGGACGAGCAACTGATGCAAGCCTTTGCAGCCGGCGACGCGCGCGCCTTCGAGACCCTGTACGACCGCCATGCCCTGCCCGTGTGGCGTTTCGTGCGGCGCAGCCTGCCCGACGCCAGCGTGGCCGACGACCTGGTGCAGGACGTGTGGTTCACGCTGGTGCGCCACGCCCCGCAGTACCAGCCACGCGCCAGGTTCCGCACCTGGCTGTTCACCCTCGCGCACCACCGGCTGGTCGACCACTGGCGCACCCACAAACACCACACCAGCCTGGACGCCGACACCGACGACGGCGCCGCGCTGGCCGAGACGCTGGCCGCCGAATCGGGCTTCGGCCCCGAGCGGCGCCTGAGCTCGCGCGAACAGGCCCAGGCCCTGCTGGACGCGCTGGCCGACCTGCCCACGGCGCAGCGCGAAGCCTTCTTGCTGCAGGCCGAAGGCGGCCTGAGCCTGGCCGACATCGCGCAGGCCACCGGCGTGACGCAGGAGACCGCCAAGAGCCGCCTGCGCTACGCCCGCGCCCGCCTGCGCGAAACGCTGGAGGTGCACGCATGAACGCCCGCACGGCCGCTCCGATGCACGCGCGCTCTGCTGAGCGCTGCGCGGAAGGTCGTCCCGTGAGCCTTGCGCCTGGCCGCACCGCCGCACGCGGCCCGGAGGTGTCCCCTTGAGCGACCACCGCCCGCCCGCCCCCGAAGACCGGCTGCTGCAGCGCTACCACGAGGCCAACGCGCTGGACACCGCACGGCCCGACCCGGCACTGCGCGAACGCGTGCTGGCCCAGGCCCGCGCCCAGGCGGCGCTGAACACACAGGCGCCCACCACGAGCCCCGCCCCACCGCGCACCGCGGCCAACGACCGCACCTGGACGCTGCGCGCCCTGGGCAGCCTGGCGGTGCTCGGCCTGGTGGGTCTGCTGGCCCTGCAGTTCGACCGCGGCACCCCCGAAGAGCGCGACGTGGCGTTCGGCACCACGCCGCGCCCGCCGCTGGCGGCACCGCCCAGCCCGCCGGCCGCAGCACCCGCCCCAGCCACCGCCGGGGCGCCGGCCACGGAAAAGTCCGCCCGCGCCCCGTCATCGCCATCACCATCACCATCGCCACAAGCGGATGCGGATGCGACCGCAGCCGAGCGCCAGCCCCTTCCCGATGCGGTGCCGCCCGCACCACCACGCCGCCGCGCCCCGTCGGCCAGGCCGCCGGCCCCGGCCGAACGGGCGGCCATCGCCGAGGCGCCCACCCCGGCACCACCAGCGCCCCCGGCCACGCCAGCGACGGCCGACGCGCCCGCGCCACCCGCGCCACCCGCGGCCGCCGCCGCACCGGCGCCAATGGCCCGCAGCGCAGCGCCCGAGCCGGGTCCGCGCCTGAAGGCCCCGCCCGCCCCCGCCGCGGCAGAGGCGCCCCTCTCGGCCCAGGCACCCGCCCTGGCCGGCGCACCGGCAGCAGAAGCGGCAACGGAAACGGAAACCGCCGCGCCGGCGCGGTCTGCGACAAGGGCGGCCCGCCTGCCGCCGCTGCTGGCGGCCGCCGCCGCCGGTCAGGCCGGCGAAGTGCGCCGCCTGCTGGACCTGGGCACCGACGTGAACCAGACCGACCGCCAGGGCCGCACGGCCTTGATGGTCGCGGCCGGCGCGAACGACGACCGACTGGTGACCCTGTTGCTGGCCGCGGGCGCCGACCCCGGCCGCACCGACCATCGGGGCCAGAGCGCCGCCGACCACGCCCGCGCGGCGGGCCACGAGGCCCTGGCCGCCCAGCTGGACACCGCGGCGGCGTCCTCGCCCAGCGGCACGCGCTGAACCGCCTGGCGGCGCATCGGGTCGCCGCGACCCTCCGGGCCTTCAGTCGCGCCATCCGGTGCCGATACATCCGTCAGGCCGTTGAAGTGCCGTCCCCGCGCGGCCGCCCCCCAGCCCCACTTGCACGGAGTCCCCCATGAAAGGCGTCGTTTTCACCGAGTTCCTCGAAATGGTGGAGGACCGTTTCTCGGCCGACATGGTCGACCACATCATCGACGACGCCCAGGTGCCGCACGGCGGCGTCTACACCGCCGTGGGCACCTACCCGCACGGTGAAATCGTCGCCATGGTGATGGCGCTGTCGCAGCGCTCGGGCACACCGGCGCCCGATCTGATCCGCGTGTTCGGCCAGCACCTGTTCGGCCGCTTCGTGCTGGCCTACCCCCATTTCTTCATCGGCGTGAAGGATGCCTTTCACTTCCTCTCGGGCATCGAGAACATCATCCACGCCGAGGTGCTCAAGCTTTATCCCGACGCCGAACTCCCGAAATTCATCGTCGAACACCACGACCCGCACCGACTGGTGCTGCTGTACCAGTCGCCGCGCCACTTCGAAGACCTGGCCGAGGGCCTGATGCGCGGCTGCCTGGCCCACTTCGGCGAGCCGATCCACATCGAACGCGAACCCACCCCCACGACCGCAGGCGCCCATGCACAACGATTTGTCCTCACCCGCCAGGGCTGACACCGACATGAACGACGAAGCCACCCAGCACGCCCGCCGGCTCGAACGCGAACGCGCGGCCCGCAAGGAGGCCGAACGCCTGCTGGAAGAAAAAAGCCTGGCGCTCTACAACGCCAACCAGTCGCTGCAGGAACTCGCCAGCAGCCTGGAACAGCAGGTGACCGAGCGCACATCCGAACTCCAGTTCGCACTGGACAAGGCCGAATCGGCCACCCGCGCCAAGAGCGAATTCCTGGCCATGATGAGCCACGAAATCCGCACGCCCATGAACGGCATCCTGGGCATGTCCCAGCTGCTGGAGCTGACCTCGCTCAACGAAGAACAGCGCAGCTACGTCACCACCATCCGCAGCAGCGGCGACGCTCTGCTGGTGCTGATCAACGACATCCTGGATTTCTCCAAGATCGAGGCCGGCAAGCTCGAACTGGAGTCGCGTGACTTCGTGCTCGAACGGGCGCTGGAAAGCACGCTGGAACTCTACCGACCGCTGGCCGCCCGCAAGGGACTGCAGCTGCACCTTCAACTCGCGCCCGATCTGCCCGCCTACGTGCGCGGCGACCGCACCCGGCTGCGGCAGATCCTGTCCAACCTGCTGGGCAACGCCATCAAGTTCACCGATGAGGGCGAGGTCCTGGTCCGCGTGCTGGTGCGCGAACGCAACGAACACAGCCTGTTGCTGGGCGTGGCCGTGCACGACACCGGTGTCGGCATCCCGGCCCACAAGCTGGACCGCCTGTTCAAGGCGTTTTCGCAGGTGGATTCGTCCACCACCCGCCAGTACGGCGGCTCCGGCCTCGGGCTGGCCATCTGCCACCGCCTGTGCAACGCCATGGACGGCAAGATCGGCGCCACCAGCAAGCTCGGCCAAGGCTCCACCTTCCGCTTCACGGTGCGGCTGGAACTGGCCGCACGGGCCACCGAGACCGTGCCCGCCGAACTCGGCCCCATCGAGCAACACGCGGACAGCGAACCGCACCACATCCTGGTGGTGGACGACGACCTGGTCAACCGCACCCTGGCGGTGGCCATGCTCGGCAAACTCGGCCTCAAGGCCGAAGCGGTGGCCTGTGGCGAAGACGCGGTCAGCCGCGTGGCCGAAGGCGGCGTGGACATCGTGCTCATGGACATGCAGATGCCCGGCATGGACGGCGTTCAGGCGACCGAGTTCATCCGCGGCCTGCAGCTGCCCCGGCAGCCCGGCATCATCGCCCTCACCGCCAACGCCTTCGAAAGCGACCGCAACCGCTGCATGGCCGCCGGCATGGACCACTTCCTGCCCAAACCCGTGCGCATGGAATCTTTGCGCGCCAAACTGTCCGAAATCATCGCGCTGCCCGAGCGCGCCGCCGGGTAGGCTCCTGACGGCTCACCGGGGGGGGCGCACGCCACCACGGGCCGTCCGGTTTTTGAGCGGCACCCGCCCCCCGCAGAGGGTGCCAGCCCATAATCCGCGGCTTTCACCTTTGCGAGAAAGACCGCCGGCCATGCGATTCCTCCACACCATGCTGCGCGTGGGCAACCTGCAGCGCTCCATCGACTTCTACACCCAGGTGCTGGGCATGCAGCTGCTGCGCACTTCGGAAAACCCTGAATACAAGTACTCGCTGGCCTTCCTCGGCTTTGAAGGCGGCAACCCCGGCCAGGCCGAGATCGAGCTGACCTACAACTGGGGCGTGGAGCAGTACGAACTGGGCACGGCCTACGGCCACATTGCCCTGGGCGTGCCCGACGCCTACGCCGCCTGCGAGAAAATCAAAGCGGCCGGCGGCAACATCACCCGCGCAGCCGGCCCGGTGGCGGGCGGCAGCACCGTCATTGCATTCGTGACCGATCCGGATGGGTACAAGATCGAACTCATCCAGCGGGCCGAACACGCTGCGGGCGCCGGCCTGCGCTGAACGCCCAGGCGCAGAAAGCAAAAAGCCCGGCACTGCCGGGCTTTTTTGTGGGGAGAGACGAACCGCTTACGGCGCGATCATCACTTCCACACGGCGCGCTTCGGCGTTGCTGCCGGTGGCGGCGGTTTCTTCCGGCTTCTTGAGTTCCAGGCTGGCTTCGTCCACGCCCGCGCCCTTGAGCGCGTCGCGCACCGCAAAGGCGCGCTGCTTGGCCAGTTCGGCGTTCTTGGCCGGGTCGCCGGTGGTGTCGTGGAAGCCGGAGATCACCAGCTTCTTGCCCGCCTTGGCGGCGGCCACGGCATCGCCCAGGGCCTCCACAGCACCTGTGGCCAGATCGGCCTTGCCCGAAGCGAAGTAGAACTTCACCACGCCGTTGTCCACCACCACGCTGGCGTCGTCACCCACCGGGGCGGCGGCCGGTGCCGGCGCAGCGTCGGCGGCGGGCGCGGCCGGAGCCGCTGCCACCGCGGCAGCGGGTGCCGCAGCCTTGTCGCCCGCACCGCCACGAGCCTTGTGGATGCCGATGCCCACGGCCAGACCGACGGCCAGCAGGATGGCGGCAATCAGCACCGCAGCGACGACACGAATGTCCTGATCGTTGTCTTGGGAAGACATGGGCAATACTCCTTGAAAATCGAGATGAATGGATCGAAACCGACAGGCACCGCGCCGCGGCGCCACGGCCGCGAACGAATGCAAAAGACTGACAAAGACAGCCTCTGATTGTAATGGCCGCCCCTTTCCTCACACTGCCCCCCACACCCCGCCCCCGCACCTGGGTGCCCGCCGAACGCGACGGCGCGCAGATGATGGCCGACACCCTGGCCCAGTGGCGCAGCCTCGGCCCGCGGGCCGATCTCTGGGTGTTCGGCTATGCGTCCCTGGTCTGGCGGCCGGAGTTTGAAGCCGCCGAACAGCGCATCGCCAAAGTGCACGGCTACCACCGCTGCCTGCACATGGCCAGCCGCGTCAACCGCGGCACGCCCGAGCGCCCCGGCCTGGTGTTCGCCCTCATGCGCGGCGGCAGCTGCACCGGCATGGCCCTGCGCCTGCCGCACGAGCAGGTGGAAGCCGCCATGCCCGCCCTGTGGGCGCGCGAAATGCCCAACCCGGTGTACGACCCCAAATGGCTGCGCGCCGAGACCGCACAGGGCCCGGTGCCCGTCCTGACCTTCACCCTGCACCCCAACAGCCCCAACCACACCGGCCCGCTGAGCGACGCGCAGTACCGCGACATCTTTGCCCATGCGCGCGGCCGCTACGGCAGCACCCTGGACTACGCGCGCCAGACGCTGGACGGCCTGCGCCGCCACGGCATCGAAGACCGGGCACTGGCCAGGCTGCTGCGCCTGGTCAATGACATCCCCTGATCACCTGCCTACACTGACACCATGAACATCGCCGACCTGCGCAAGAGCTACGAAAAAGCCGAACTCAGCGAGACCGCCTCGCACGCCGACCCGCTGCAGCAGTTCGACCAGTGGCTGAACGAAGCCATCCAGGGCGAAGTGCCCGAACCCAACGCCATGACCCTGGCCACCGTGGGTTCGGACCTGCGCCCCAGCACCCGCGTCGTGCTCATCAAGGGCTTTGATGCGCGCGGCATCGTCTGGTACACCAACTACAACAGCCAGAAAGGCCGCGAACTCGCGGGCAACCCCTACGCGGCGCTGCAGTTCCACTGGGTCGAGATGGAACGCGTGGTGCGCATCGAAGGCCTCGTCGAAAAAGTCAGCGACGAAGAAAGCGACGAATACTTCAAGAGCCGCCCGCTGGACAGCCGCATCGGCGCCTGGGCCAGCCCGCAGAGCGAAGTGATCGACAGCCGCACCGTGCTGGTGACCAACGCCGCCAAGTACGGCGCTCAGTTCCTGCTGCACCCACCGCGCCCGCCGCACTGGGGCGGCTACCGCCTCAAGCCCGACACCTGGCAGTTCTGGCAAGGCCGCAAAAGCCGCCTGCACGACCGGCTGCGCTACACCCTGCAGGCCGATGGCGGGTGGCTGCGGGAGCGACTGGCTCCCTAAACCTCAGATCACTGGCTTCATTGATAAGAGTCGGGAGATCAGGTGTCTTCACTCGAACCCATGTACTTTGAGTAGTTCGTGATGTAGTCGTCGACATTTTCTTCGAGCATCGACTTGTACTGATTTACGAAGTAGTCGATGGTTTCCTGGCGCTTTGCTTGCATCTCCGCAGCATCACCTGCCCAGCAAGCGGCGTTCCACGCTTGAAATCGCGCAGCACCATACATCAGTGAGGCACTCACCTTTCCTCTGCCGACCCCGCTGCAATTTTCATTTGCCAAACGGATAAAGCCGTCTGCACGGTCAAAAAATGTGGGGTCGTCTTTGAGATCTGCACCCATGCCAGAGTTCTCTTTTTTTTTTCATCAATAAGGTGGCGATAAGCGATGGTCACTTGCGGAAAGGCAAGAGCATATTCAGCAGGTGTACGGCGGGCATCTATATGCGGTTAATCGATTGACCCTGCACTGAAAGCAAAGCATCGGGAGATACCGTGTTCGGAGCAATCTCCGCCAGCGGCACCAGCACAAACGCCCGCTCCCCCATGCGCGGGTGCGGCACGGTCAAGGCAGGCGATTCGATGCGGGCATCGCCATACAGCAGCAGGTCCAGGTCCAGCGTGCGCGGGGCGTTGCGGTAGGGGCGTTCGCGGCCGTGGGCCAGCTCGATGGCCTGCAGGGCGGCCAGCAGGGCGGGTGCGGTGAGCGTGGTGCTCACTTCGGCCACGGCGTTGAGGTAGTCCGGGCCGCTGGAGTCGATGGGCGCGGTGCGGTAGAGGCTGGAGGCATGGATCAGCCGCAGACCAGGCGTGTGGTCCAGGCGGTGCAGCGCGTCGCGCAGGGTCTGGGCGGCGTCGCCCAGGTTGGCGCCCAGCGCCACGTAGGCCGTGACTTCCGGGCGCTGCGCAGGCTTCACGTCAGTCGCCGGCCGGGGCGGGGCCAGCGTCACCGCTGCCACCACCGGCTGCACCGCCGCCCGACGGCTTGCGGCGGCGACGGCGGCGTTTCTTGGCGGGTGCGGCGGCCGCACCGTCGTCACCACCCTCGCCTTCGTCACCGGCCTCGGTGTCGTCGGCGCCATCTTCATCAGGCGCGAAGGCGCTGCCGTAGGAACGCGCGGGGGCGGGTGCCGGAGCCGGTGCCGGACGCTGTGCCGGCATTTCCTCGCCGTCCGCGGTGCGGAAGCGCGGGTCGTCTTCGGGCTGTTCCGCGGCCACCGCTGCGGGGTGGTCGGCGTCGGTCTTCTTCACGCGGCGGGCCTTGCCGGCGCCGGCCTTGGGCAGGCCGGCCTTGCGCTGGGCGTCCACCATGTCCTGGCGGTGGTCGTCGTCGGCGGTGCTGAAGGTTTCCCACCAGTGGGCCAGCTCTTCGTCCACCTCGCCGGTCTGCGCGCGCAGGCGCAAAAAGTCGAAGCCGGCGCGAAAGCGCGGCTGGTCGGCCAGGCTGAAGGGGCCGCTGCCCACGCGTTTGTCAAAACGCGGCTGCATGAGCCAGATCTCGCGCATGTCGGTGCCCAGCTTGCCGCGGCCGGACACGTCGCCGATGCGGGCGTCGAACACCTCGTCCACCGCGTCCTGCAAGGCGGCAAAGGGCGTGGGCGGGCGCTGGTTGCCGCGCGGCTTGAGGCGGCGGTCCCAGCCCAGGCGCACATCGGCCCACAGCACGCAGGCCAGCAAAAAGCTGGGCGCCACGGGCTTGCCTTCGCCCACGCGGCGGTCGGTGTCTTGCAGGGCGAGCTTGACGAAGGGGTCGTCGCCGCGCTCGACCACCACGTCCAGCAGCGGGTAGATGCCGGTGTTCAGCCCGGTGGACTTGAGCTGTTCGATGCTGGCCAGCGCGTGGCCGGTCTGCAGCAGCTTGAGCATTTCGTCGAACAGGCGGCTTTGCGGCACGTCGGCCAGCAGGTTGCGCGACGAGGCCAGCGGTGCCAGCGTCTTGGCGTCGAAGCTGAAACCCAGGCCACTGAGCTTGGCGCCGAAGCGCACCGCGCGGATGATGCGCACCGGGTCTTCGCGGTAGCGGGTGGCGGCGTCGCCGATCATGCGCAGGGTCTTGTTTTTCGCGTCGCGGATGCCGTTGTGGAAGTCGACCACGACCTGCGTTTCCGGGTCGTAGTACATGGCGTTGATCGAGAAGTCGCGCCGCGCGGCGTCCTGCTCGATCGGGCCCCAGACGTTGTCGCGCAGCACGCGGCCGCTGGCGTCCACGGCGTGCTTCATGCCCGAGAGTTCGCCCTTGCTGGTGCGCTCGTTGCCACTGACCTGTTCGGCGTCGGCGCTGTCGAGGTAGGCACGGAAGGTCGAGACCTCGATGACCTCGTTGTCGCGCCCGCGGCCGTAGACCACGTGCACGATGCGAAAGCGCCGGCCGATGATGAAGGCACGGCGGAACAGGTTCTTGACCTGCTCGGGCGTGGCGTTGGTGGCGACGTCGAAGTCCTTGGGGCGCAGGCCCAGCAGCAGGTCGCGCACGGCGCCGCCGACGATGTAGGCCTCGAAACCGGCCTGCTGCAGCGTGTGCACCACGTCCAGCGCGCGCTGGTCCACCAGCTTGGGGTTGATGCCGTGCACGCTGGCCGGCACGTCTTCGCGCTTGCCGAACTTGCCGGTGCTCTTGCTGCCGGACTTGCCCAGCAGCTTGTCGATGAATTTTTTGATCATGCGAAGAGGTTCAGGATGCGCCAGCCGCGTTCGGTGGCGATGGCTTGGAGGCGGGCATCCGGGTTGGTGGCCACCGGCTCGTGCACCTTGTCGAGCAGCGGCAGGTCGTTGATGGAGTCGCTGTAGAAGGTGCTGTGCGCCACACGCGACCAGTCCAGGCCGCGCTCGGCCAGCCATTGTTCCACACGCGCGACCTTGCCCTCGCGGAACGAGGGTGTGCCGCGGATGGCCCCGGTGGGGTTGCCCTGGGCGTCGCGTTCGAGGTCGATGGCGATCAGCTCGGGCACGCCGAAGGCGGTGGCGATGGGGCGGGTGACGAATTCGTTGGTGGCGGTGACGATGACCACCTGGTCGCCCGCGGCCTGGTGGCGGCGCACCAGCTCCAGCGCCTGGGGCTGGATGGCGGGGCGAATGATGTCGTCCATGAAGCGGCGGTGCGCCGCGTCGGACTGCGCCACACCGTGCTCGCGCAGGGCCTGCACGGTGAAGCGGATGTATTCGTGGATGTCCAGCGTGCCGGCCTTGTACTGCTCGTAGAAGGCGTCGTTGGCGCGGGTGTGGCTCTCGGCGTCGCGCCAGCCGAGCTGGACGGTGAACTGACCCCAGGCGTAGTCGGAATCGATGGGGATGAGGGTGTGGTCGAGATCAAATAAAGCGAGGCGCATCGGGAGTCTTATTCGTTTTCCAGCATGGACTTGATCAGCGGGATGGTGATGGCCCGCTGGGTGCGCAGGGCGTAGGCGTCGAGCTGGTCGAGCAGCATCATCAGGCTGGAGAGGTCGCGCGAGAAGCGGTTGAGCATGAAGTCCATGACCTCGTCGCCCAGGAACACGCCGCGTTCGTCGGCCGCACGGCGCAGCACCGAACGGCGCTCGGCCTCGCCCAGCGCCTTGAGCTGGAACACATGGCCCCAGCCCAGGCGGGTGCGCAGGTCTTCGCGCAGCTGCAGGTCGGCCGGCGGCCGGTCGCCCGCGGCCAGCACCCAGCGCGCCGGGCCGTGGGCCGGCGCCTGCGCGTTGACGAACCAGTTGAAGGCCGCGGCCTGCTGCTCGGCGGTGTAGAGGTGTACGTCGTCCAGCAGCACGGCTTCCCAGTGCTCGTCGTATTCGGCCGGGTGCAGGGTCTGCGCATCGAGCCAGCCGACGCGGCCGCCGTGTTCGCGCAGCGCCTCGCGCACCGCGCGCAGCAGGTGCGACTTGCCGCTGCCGCCCTCGCCCCACAAAAAGGTGGGCACGGGCGAACGCAGCGGGTTGCCCACCCACAGGCGCAGGTGGTCGAGCGCGGCCTCGTTGCTGATGGCCACGAAGTTGTCCAGCGTGGGCACCGGCGCCAGGCCGATGTCCAGCGCCATCTGTTTCATGGAGGAAGGCCCAGGGGTCATAGGTTGGGATCTTTGGCCACCGGCTGGGCAGCCGTGGCGGCGGGCGCGGCACCGTCGAGGTACAGCGCACTGTTCATGTAGCGGGTCTTGAGACGGCGGATGGCCACCAGCAACACGGCGCTGGCCGGCAGGGCGATCAGCACGCCCACGAAGCCCAGCAGGTGGCCAAAGGCCATGAGGGCGAAGATGACGGCAATGGGGTGCAGGCCGATGCGTTCGCCCAGCAGGCGCGGCGTGACATACATGCTCTCGACCACCTGGCCGACGGCGTAGACCGCGCCCACCAGGGCCACGCCCAGCACGGCCTGGAACTGCAGCACCGCGGCCAGCAGGGCCAGCACCAGCCCCAGGCCAAAGCCCAGGTAGGGAATGAAGACCGCCAGGCCGGTGAACACGCCGATGGGCAGCGCCAGCTTGAGCCCCACCAGGGCCAGCCCCACGGTGTAGAACACCGCCAGCACACCCATGACCAGCAGTTGCCCGCGCAGGTACTGGCCCAGCACCTCGTCGGTTTCGTCCAGAAAGCCTTGCACCACGGTGCGCCAGCGCGGCGGGATCAGGCCCTTGGCCCGCCCGACCAGGTTGGCCCAGTCCAGCAACAGGTAGTAGGCGACGATGGGCGCGAGCACCAGGTTGCCCGCCACCGCCATGAGCGCGCTGCCGCCGATGCGCAGGGACGACAGCAGGCCGTCCACCAGCTCCCCTTCGTGCCCGGAGATGAGCTGCTGCAGCCAGCCGCGCACCAGGGCCACGTCCACCTGCAGTTCCACCCCGAAGCGGCCCAGCACCGGGATCAGCCAGTCGTTGAGCCGGTCCAGCAGCACCGGCACCTGTTCTTTGAGCAACGGCACCTGTTTGGTGATGACGGGCACGATGAGCAACAGCACCGCCAGCATCACCAGCATCAGCAGGGTGAGCGCGACGCCGGCCCCCAGCCAGCGCGGCACGCGGCGCGCGTGCAAACGCTCCACCGCGGGGTGCAGCGCGTAGGCCAGCACCCCCGCCAGCAGGAAGGGCGTGAGCACCGGCGCCAGCAGCGACAGCAGCAGCCAGACCGCCAGGGCAATGCCCAGCCAGGCGGCGGCGCGGATCTGTTGGGGGGTGAAGGTCATGCGGGCGGGCTCGGGACGGGCGGCGACGGGACAGGGCGAACCCTTAAAATCAGAGGCAAATTCTAGTCGGCCCCCTGGGCGCCGGCTGCCCGCTTCCCTTGGCCCTCCTCCTGCCCGCCCGCACGGCGGCTTCCGTTCCCATGACTTCCAGCACCACTCCCCTCTCCTACAAAGACGCCGGCGTTGACATCGACGCAGGCGACGCGCTGGTCGAGCGCATCAAGCCGCTGGCCAAAAAGACCATGCGCGAAGGCGTGCTGGCCGGCATCGGCGGTTTCGGCGCGCTGTTCGAAGTGCCCAAGCGCTACCAGGAACCCGTGCTGGTCTCCGGCACCGACGGCGTGGGCACCAAGCTCAAGCTGGCGTTTGAATGGAACCTGCACGACACCGTGGGCATCGATCTGGTGGGCATGAGCGTGAACGACGTGCTGGTGCAGGGCGCCGAGCCGCTGTTCTTCCTGGACTATTTCGCCTGCGGCAAGCTGGACGTGGAAACGGCCGCGGCCGTGGTCGGCGGCATCGCCAAGGGTTGTGAACTCTCGGGCTGCGCCCTGATCGGCGGCGAAACCGCTGAAATGCCCGGCATGTACCCGGCCGGCGAATACGACCTGGCGGGCTTCTGCGTCGGCGCGGTCGAAAAGAGCAAGATCCTGACCGGCAAGGATGTGAAGCCGGGCGACGTGGTGCTGGGCCTGGCCTCGCACGGCGTGCACTCCAACGGCTTCTCGCTGGTGCGCAAGTGCATCGAACGCGCCGGCAGCGACCTGCCCGCCACGCTGGATGGCCAGCCCTTCAAGCAGGCCATCATGGCCCCGACCCGCCTGTACGTGAAGAACGTGCTGGCCACCCTCGCCCAGCACCCGGTCAAGGCCCTGGCCCACATCACCGGCGGCGGCCTGCTGGAGAACATCCCGCGCGTGCTGCCCGAAGGCACGGCCGCCCACCTGAAAAAGGGCAGCTGGCCGCAGACCGAGCTGTTCGCCTGGTTGCAGAAGGTCGCCGGCATCGACGACATCGAGATGAACCGCACCTTCAACAACGGCATCGGCATGGTCGTCGTCATCGACGCCACCGAAGCTGCTGCCTGCGCCGCCACCCTGCGCGGGCTGGGCGAGACGGTGTACGAGATCGGCGCCATCGCCGCCAAGGGCGACGGCGCCTCGGTGGTCGTGGCCTGACCCTGCCCCGCATGGCCGGCGCCCCGACTCCCCGGCGCCGGCTCCCCGGCGCCATCTGGGCGCTGGGTTTCGTCAGCCTGCTGATGGACATCTCTTCGGAGCTGATCCACAGCCTGTTGCCGGTGTTTCTGGTCACCGGCCTGGGCGCCAGCATGGTGACCGTCGGCCTGCTCGAAGGCGCGGCCGAAGCGACCGCGCTGATCGTCAAAGTCTTCTCGGGCGCGCTGAGCGACTGGTGGGGCAAACGCAAGCCACTGGCGCTGCTGGGCTACGGCCTGGGCGCCCTCTCCAAACCCCTGTTTGCGCTCGCCACATCGGTCGAACCCGTGATCGCGGCGCGGCTGATCGACCGTGTGGGCAAAGGCATCCGCGGCGCCCCGCGCGACGCGCTGGTGGCCGACATTGCGCCGCCCGACCAGCGTGGCGCGGCCTTCGGCCTGCGCCAGTCGCTGGACACGGTGGGCGCCTTCCTCGGCCCGGTGCTGGCCGTGGGCCTGATGCTGCTGTGGCACAACGACTTCCAGGCCGTGTTCTGGGTCGCGGTGATCCCGGCGGTGCTCTGCGTCCTGCTGCTGATGTTCGGCGTGCAAGAGCCCGAACGACCGGCGGGCGCGCCCCGCACGCAACCCATCTCGCGCGAGAAGCTGCGCCAGCTCGGTGGCGCCTACTGGTGGGTGGTCGGCCTGGGCGCCGTGTTCACGCTGGCGCGGTTTTCCGAAGCCTTTCTGGTGCTGCGGGTGCAGCAGGGCGGGCTGGCACTGGCCTGGGTGCCGCTGGTGCTGATCGTGATGAACCTGGTCTACGCGCTGGGCGCCTACCCGCTGGGCAAGCTGGCCGACACCACAGACCACCGGCGGCTGCTCGCCGCGGGCCTGCTGGTGCTGATGGCCGCCGACGCCCTGCTCGCCTGGCGCGACCGCGGCGCCATCGCCTGGGCCGGCATCGCCCTCTGGGGCCTGCACATGGCTCTGACGCAGGGCCTGCTGGCGACCATGGTGGCCGACACCGCGCCCGCCGATCTGCGCGGCACGGCCTTCGGCCTGTTCAACCTGGTGTCGGGCGTGGCGATGCTGCTGGCCAGCGGCCTGGCCGGCCTGCTGTGGGACCGGCTGGGCGCCAGCGCCACCTTTGCCGCCAGTCTGGTGCTGGCCTGCCTGGCGCTGGCCGTGCTGCTGTTGCGGCCGCCACCGGTGCCGGTCAGCACCTGATCCACCGGCGGCTCGTGTCCGGAAACGATCGAAGCTTGTCTGGCCTGATGCCGGACAGACCTTTGTCGCAACAGAACAATGCAGGCCTGTTCCACAAGGAGTTGCCTTCATGAAAACCTGTCTGCTGGTGATCGATGTCCAGGAATCGTTCCGGCGCCGGCCGTATTTTTCCGACGCGGGCCTGCCCGCCTACCTGACCGCGCAGAACGCGCTGATCCACGCCGCGCAGGCGGCAGGCACGCCCATCGTGCGCGTCTTCCATGTGGACGGACCGGACCTGCCCGAGAACGCCTTTGCCCTCGCCTCGGGCGCTGTGCGACCGCTGGACGGGCTGGCCCCCTTCGAGGCGGCGGCCACGTTCCAGAAGTCGCGCCACAGCGCGCTGGTGGGCACCGGGCTGGACGTGTGGTTCACCGAACGTGGCATCCGCCACCTGGTGATCAGCGGCATCCGCACCGAGCAGTGCTGCGAGACCACCACCCGCCATGCGTCGGACCTGGGTTACCGCGTGGACTTCGTGCCCGAGGCCACGCTCACCTTCGCCATGGTGCAGCCCGACGGCCGGGCGCTGAGCGCGGCCGACATCACCAGCCGCACGGCCACCGTCCTGAAGGACCGTTTCGCCCGCCTGTGCAGCGTGGCCGAGGCGGCGCAGGCCCTCGCATGAGCGCGGCCACCCGCCGGGTCGCGATCCTGGCCTTCGACGAGGTCGAGGCGTTGGACTTCGCCGGCCCTTACGAGGTGTTCACCACCGCCAGCCGCATGGCCCTGCGCGAAGCGCCGGCCGCCGCCGCACCGTTCGAGGTGTTCAGCGTGGCCCGCACCCGCCACCCGGTGCGTGCCCGCGCCGGCCTGACCTTGCTGCCAGACCACGGTTTCGCCGATGCCCCGACGGTGGACCTGCTCATCGTCCCCGGGGGCGTGGTGGACCAGGCCCAGCGTTGCCCCGACACCCTGCCGTGGCTGGCACGGACCAGCGCACAGGCAGAGCTGACCGCATCGGTCTGCACGGGCGCCTTCCTGCTCGCAGCCAGCGGCGTGCTGCAGGCGGGCCCGGCCACCACCCACTGGGAAGACCAGGCCGACCTGGCGCGCGCCTTCCCGGCGCTGGAGGTGCGGGCCGGCGTGCGCTGGCTGGACCAGGGCCGGGTGGTCACGTCCGGTGGCATCAGCGCCGGCATCGACATGAGCCTGCACCTGGTGGCACGGCTGGCCGGCGAAGCGCTGGCGCTGCGCACCGCGCGGCAGATGGAGTTCCAGTGGACGCGGGGGTGAGGCCCCCCATCCGGGTGGCCTTCGTGCTGCTGCCCGGCAGCCTGATCCTGGACTGGGCCGGTCCGGCCGAGGCGCTGCGCATCGCCAACCAGTGCCTGGCGGAGTCCGGCCAGGCCCCGGCCTTCGAACTGCGCTTCGTCGGCCCGGCGGCGCAGGCGGCCAGTTCGGTGGGCGCGCTGGTGGCCGGCATCGAGCCGCTGTCCACCATCGCCCCGGGCAGCGACGCCCCGCCGACCTGGATCGTGCTGCTCGGCCAACCCGGCAACACCATCGACGTGCGCGGCCCCGGCGCCCCCGAGCTGCTGCACTGGCTGCGCGGCCTGCGCCTGCAGACGGGACGGCTGGAGCTGGTGACGGTGTGCGCGGGCGCCATCCTGGCGGCGCACGCCGGACTGCTGGACGGCCACCGCGCCACCACCCATCACCACCACCTGGACGAGCTGCGCCAGGCCGCGCCGCGCTGCGACGCGGTGGCCAACCGGGTGTTTGTGCTGGACGGCGCGGTCAGCAGCAGCGCGGGCGTGACCACCGGCATCGACCTGTTCCTGCACCGCATCGCGGCGGTGTGTGGCCCGGCGCTGGCGGCCCGCGTGGCACAGACCATGGTGGTGGCCCTGCGGCGCGGCCCGGGCGACCCGGAACTCTCGCCCTTCCTGCGCTACCGCGACCACCTGCACCCAGCCCTGCACCGCGTGCAAGACGCGGTGAGCCAGCGGCCGCAGGAGGCCTGGTCGGCCCAGACCATGGCCGACGTGGCCTGCACCTCGCCGCGCCACCTGAGCCGCCTGTTTCTGGCGCACGCGGGCATCGCGCCGCTGGACTACCTGCGCCGCATCCGGCTGGACCTGGCCGAGGCCGCGCTGCACGCCGGCTGCAGCGTGGGCCGGGCGGCGGAACTGGCGGGCTTCAGTTCCGACACACAGCTGCGCCGTGCCTGGCACCAGCTGGGCAAGGCGGGCACGCCGTCAACCACCGGGCGCTGAACACAGGGTGGACGGTACGTCAGACGAGGGCTTCGGACAGCAACACGGTGGCGCCGGGCACGGCCGCCAGTGCCGCCCGCAGCAGGTGGTGCGCGATGCGTTCGGGCGGCACCACGCGGTAGCGCGGCGGCAGCAGCGGCCGCAGCCATTGCGACACGCGCACACCGATCTGCTCCGCGGGCCGCGGCTCCTGGCGGTCGCCACCGATCAGCCCCGGCCGCACCAGCGTCAGCGACGGATACCCCAACGCCTGCAAGTCGCGTTCGAGTTCGCCCTTGGTGCGCGAATAGAACACCGGCGACCGCGGGTCGGCCCCCAGCGCCGAATTGAGTGCATAGGCCCGGGCGCCGTGGCGCAAGGCAAGCTGCGCCGCGCGCAGCGGCAGGTCGTGGTCCACGCGGTAGAAGGCGGCCTGCGAGCCGGCGACCTTGATGGTGGTGCCCAGGGTGCAGACCACCGCGTCCACCGCCCACCAGGGCGCGTCTTCGGGCAGGTGGTCGAAGTCCACCACCGGGTTGTGCAGCTTGGGGTGCGCCGGCAGCGCGCGGCGCGTGGGCGCGACGACCCGGCCCACCTGGTCACTCGCCAGCGCCTGTTGCAGCACCTGCTGCCCCACCAGCCCGGTCGCGCCGACCAGCATCACGGTTTTCATGGACTTGCCCCGTTCGTCAAAAGACGGGATTGTCCGCCCCGCCCCGCTCAGCGCTGTGTGCGTTGTGCAATCTGCTGCTGCAGTGCCTGGTACACGGCCAGCCGGGGGCCCCCCAGGGCCACGGCGCGGTTGGCGGCGGCTTGCGCGGCCGGCAACCGGTCCAGTTCGAGCTGCACCTGGGCCAGGTTGTGCCAGGCGTCGGCAAAGTCCGGCTGCGCCTGCGTGGCGGCGTCAAAGGCCTGCGCCGCGCGTTCGCGCTGGCCCATGGCGTACGCGGCATTGCCCAGCCCCAGCAGGGCCGATCGGTCGCCCGGCCAGCGCTGCAGCGCGGTGGCCCAGGCGGTGTAGGCCGCTGGCGGGTCCACCCGCTCCAGGGCCGCCACCGCACGCGCCCAGGGCTCGGGCTGTGCCGTGGCCGGCAATTGCGCGGGCGGCGTGGCGCGCAGCGCCCAGTTGCCGCCGCGCGCCCAGGTCTGCTCGAAGGTGCTGACCGGCAGGCGCTGGCGTGCCGTGGTGCCGGAATGCAGGATCAGGTCCTGCGTGGCGCGGTCGTAGCCGATCACCACCGCGTAGTGCCACAGCGGCGAAAAAGACAAGCCGAGGTTCTGCAGCACCAGCACCGGCTCGCCCGCGGTCACCTCGGCCAGCAGGGCCTGCAGTTCGGGGGCCAGCGGGTACGGCACCAGGCCCAGGCGGCGCGTGGCGGCCAGCATTTCGACCTGCAGCGCGCCCTGGCGCCCCGGCAGGTAGACCTGGGGCGTGAGCTGCGCGGGGGTGACCCCACGCCCAGCGGCCTGGGCCACCATGGCCAGCGAGGCGGGGCCACAGAGGTGGTCGTCCTGCGCAAAAAAGGGCACCGTGCCCAGCAGCATCTGGTCGGGCCAGGCGGGCGGCCAGGCGCGTTCGAGCGCGGCCATCTGCGGCGCCGTGGCGCAGCCGCCCAGGACCAGCACGGCACAAAGCACAAGCCCCGCCAGGGCGGGGCTTGTGCGGGCCGACGGCCGCCCAGGGGTCATCGGATCGCGCGGGTGAACGGGAACACCTTGGTGAAGCCCAGGATGTCGGTCACCAGCAGGATCAGGAACACGGTGAACAGCACGCCCACCACACCGCCGCCGGCGGGCGCGCGGTCCACGCGGTCGGCCAGCTGGGCCACTTCGGCGTCGCTCATGGCCTGCACGCGGGCCACGGCGTCGTCGGCGCTCACGCCCTGGGCCTGCAGCTGCTGGCGCACGTCGTCGCGCGAGAAGAAAGCAGTGACGCGTTCGCGGTTCGCCGCACTGGCCGGGGTGGTGACCAGGGCCTCTTCGCTGGTGACCAGGGCGGCCTGGGCCGACAGGGGCAAGCCGCCCAGCAGCAGGCAGGGAATGAGGGCAGAGGCGATCAGGCGTTGGACGTTTTTGGACATGGCAGGTGCGGCCAGAAGCCGCAGTGGTGACGGAAGCCGCATGGTGGGCGTGTCGGCCAGGCGCGTCAACGCGACTTACACCGAGAAACACGGCTTTGCGCCGTGACACATATCAGCTCAGCTGAGCGCGCGCCTGAGTTCCTGCACCCGCTGGGTCATGGCCTCGCGGTCCAGCGCATCGTCGGTGTGGGCGATGTAGATCGACAGGTCGTCCACCGCCAGCCGGGCATCGCCCATCTCGGCCCAGGCCAGGCCACGGTCGCGGTACTCGATCCAGGCGTCGGGCAGCAGCACCAGCAGGCGGTCCTGCACGGCGATCAGGCGCAGCCAGTCTTCGGCGGTGCGGTGGATTTCCTTGAGGTTGCGCAGCATGCGCGCCAGGACGTCGCGCCCCGGCGCGGCCTGCAGGTACAGCCCCACCGGCACGTCGAAATCGTCCACCAGTCCGTTGCGGCGCTTGTAGGGCTCCAGCCGCTCCGACAGCTCCTCGCGGCTGAGCGACTGGCCGGTGAACGGGTCGATCACCACCTGCCCGTTGGGCAGATTGACCTTGACCATGAAGTGGCCCGGAAAATTGATGCCCATGGCCTTCAGGCCCATGCCCTGCGCCAGTTCCAGCCACAGCACGGCCAGGGTGATGGGGATGCCGCGCCGCGTCTTGAGCAGCACGTTGAGGTAGCTGTTGTCGGGGTCGTAGTAGTTGTTGACGTTGCCGCCAAAACCCAGGTCGCGGAAGAAGAACTGGTTGAGGGCGCGCAGGCGCTGCAGGGCGTCGGCGTCGGCCGGGGTGCGGCGGCGCAGGCGCGCCAGCAGCTGGTCCACATCGCCCAGCACGGTCTGCACGTCCAGGTCGGGGTATTCGTCCTGCGCGATGGACGCCGCCGCCTCCAGCAGGGGCAACTGATCGTCGTCGCCGACCAGACTGGCAAAGTAGGCCAGCGGCGTGGGCGGGGTCAGGAAGTCAAACGCAGGGGGCATGGCGATTTCCAGCGCGCATCGGGGCTTTATTTTCGGACGAATTGGCGCAGCTTCACACCGGCCAGCGTCAGGCTGACGAAGTAGACCAGCACCGCCCCCGCTACCGACAGCGCCAGCAGGCCGACCCGCTGCAGCGCGTGGGCCTGCAGTGCCACCCAGTCCACATGGGCGGCCAGCCACATCAGGTACACCGCCAGCAGCGCGCTGGCCGCCAGCACCTGCAGCCCGAACCGCGCCCAGCCGGCCGAGGGGGTGTAGGCGCCGCGGCGGATCAGGCCGATCAGCAGCCACAGCGCGTTGACCATCGCGCCCAGGCCGATGGCCAGCGCCAGCCCGGCGTGCGCGAGGTACGGCACAAACACCAGGTTCATCAGCTGCGTCAGCGCCAGCACCACCACCGCGATCTTCACCGGGGTGCGGATGTCCTGCCGCGCATAGAAGCCCGGCGCCAGCACCTTGATGGCGATCAGGCCCAGCAGTCCGGCGCCGTAACCCATCAGCGCCACGGTGGTCTGCTGCACGTCGGTGCTGCTGAAGGCGCCGTAGTGGTAGAGCACGGCCACCAGCGGCCGGGCGAAGGTGAGCAGGGCCACCGCGCAGGGCACGGCCAGCAGCACCACCAGACGCAGGCCCCAGTCCAGCAGGCCGCTGTAGCGGTCTCCGTCGTCGGCCGCCCGGGCCGCGGCCAGCTGCGGCAGCAACACCACGCCCAGGGCCACGCCCAGCATGGCGGTGGGGAATTCCATCAGACGGTCGGCGTAGGTCAACCAGCTGACGCTGCCGGTGGTCAGGTGCGAGGCGATCTGGGTGTTGATGAGCAGCGAGATCTGCGCCACGCTGACGCCCAGCAGGGCCGGCAGCATGAGCGTGGTGACGCGGCGCGTGCCGGGGTGGTTCCAGGCCGCCTGGAGCGTGGCCCAGCGCAGGCCGATGCGCGGCAGCATGCCCAGGCGGCGCAGCGCGGGAATCTGCACCGCCAGCTGCAGCGTGCCGCCCAGCAGCACGCCGCCGACCATGGCGTAGATGGGTTCGATGCCCAGCGTCTGGAGCCACGGCGCGCCCCAGCCGGCGGCGGCGATCATGGCCACGTTCAGCAGCACCGGCGTGGCGGCGGGCACGGCAAAGTGCTTCCAGGTGTTCAGGATGCCGGCCGACAGCGCCACGAAGGACATGAAGCCGATGTAAGGGAACATCCAGCGCGTCATGAACACCGCCGCCTCGAACCCGTGCGGGTTCTGCTGCAGGCCGCTGGCCATGGCCCAGACCAGCACCGGCGCCCCCGCCACGCCCAGCACGCAGGTGAGCGTGAGCGCCCAGGCCAGCACGGTGGCGATCTGGTCCACCATCTGGCGGGTGGCGTCGTCGCCCTCCTTCTGGCGCGCGGCGGCCAGCACCGGCACGAAGGCCTGGCTGAACGCGCCTTCGGCGAACAGGCGGCGCAGCAGGTTGGGGATGCGGAAGGCGACGTTGAAGGCGTCGGTCAGCGCACTGGCGCCAAAAGCCGAGGCCATGAGCAGTTCGCGCACCAACCCGGTGATGCGCGAGGCCAGGGTCAGCAGGGAGACGAGCGAGGCGGATTTGAAGAGCGACACGCGAGGAGTGTAAGAGCACCCCCTGCGCTGCCTTCGGCGCCGCCGCCCGCGCTCTGGCACCTGCGGCCTGGAAGGGGAACACGGCCAGCGGCGGACTCAAGCCCTTTCACGGGCACCGCGGGCTGAATGCAGGTGGGTAGCGAGCGATGGAGCGCCGGGCTATAATGTTCGGCTTTGCTGGCATCATCCCAAACACGTAAAGGAATCACACCATGGCAACCAAGCCGAAGAAAAAGAACCCCCGTCTGGCGTCTGGCCGCAAGCGTGCACGCCAGGACGTCAAGCTGAACGCAGCCAACACCTCGCTGCGTTCGAAGTACCGCACCGCCGTCAAGAACGTCGAAAAGGCTGTTCTGGCCGGCGACAAGACCAAGGCCGCCGAGCTGTTCGCCAAGATGCAGACCGTGGTCGACACCGTCGCCGACAAGGGCATCTTC
The DNA here is from genome assembly GCF_031426985.1 of Hydrogenophaga sp. Taxonomy (GTDB): domain Bacteria; phylum Pseudomonadota; class Gammaproteobacteria; order Burkholderiales; family Burkholderiaceae_C; genus Hydrogenophaga. The sequence goes on along the minus strand of NZ_JASJOY010000049.1, from coordinate 22,115 downwards.
CACAAGAACAAGGCCGCTCGCGACAAGAGCCGCCTGTCCTCCAAGGTCAAGGCCCTGGCCACCGCCGCCGCTTAATTTCAGCGACGGCCGGCCTGCCCCGGCAGGCCATCAGCCCGGACCGATGCATCGCCGATGCCCCGGTCTGCCGTTTGAAACGGTGCGCTGCCAGCAAAAAGAGAAAACCGCCCTTCGGGGCGGTTTTTCTTTGGGCGCTCACCTGGCGGTCAGTCGTCGTCCCCGCCGATGAAGCCGCCCAGCAGGCTGCCGCCCAGGATGCCACCGGCCAGACCACCCTGCTCGCCACCGCGGCCGCCGCCACCCTGGCTCATGGGTGCCGCCGCGAAGATGCGCGAGGCCAGGCGAGCGAACGGCAGCGACTGGATCCACACCGTGCCCGGGCCGCGCAGCGTGGCGAGGAACAGGCCCTCACCACCGAACAGCGCGGTCTTCACGCCGCCCACGAACTGGATGTCGAAGTCCACGTCCGGCGTGTAGGCGACCACGCAGCCGGTGTCCACGCGCAGCACCTCGCCGGGGGCGAGCTTGCGTTCGAGCACTGTGCCACCCGAATGCACGAAGGCCAGACCGTCGCCGTCAAGCTTCTGCATGATGAAGCCCTCGCCGCCGAAGAAGCCGGTGCCCAGCTTGCGCTGGAAGGCCACACCCAGGGCCACGCCCTTGGCGGCGCAGAGGAAGGCGTCTCGCTGGCAGATCAGGGTGCCGCCGTGCTGGCTCAGGTCGAACGGGATGATCTTGCCGGTGTAGGGCGCAGCGAAAGCGACCTTCTTCTTGCCACGGCCTTCGTTGGTGTAGACCGTGGTGAACAGCGACTCCCCGGTGATCAGGCGCTTGCCCGCGCCCAGCAGCTTGCCGAACAGGCCGCCACCGCCGGAGCCGGCCGAACCGTCGCCGAAGACGGTGTCCATGCGGATGCCGTCTTCCATGTACATCATGCTGCCGGCTTCGCCGATGGCGGCCTCACCGGGGTCGAGTTCGATTTCGACGAACTGCATGTCGTCGCCGTGCAATTGGTAATCCACCACATCCATCGCCATGGTTTGCTCCGTTACAGGTAGGGGCCTGGCGGCCCGACCGGCGGAGGATAGCGGATGCAGATGGCGGGTCGGCGGAAACTCCCCGACGCGCCATTTCGCCCGACCAGAACGCGGCGGAACGGGCTCTGCCAAGCCGCACCGCGCTGCCCACTTGAGGGAGTCGTCGCGCACAGCGCGGCGGGGGCGGGTTACTTGGCGTCCGGCAGCAGGCAGCCTTCGGCCACCTGCAGGTCGTTGTCTTTGGCGAAGTTCATGCAGAAGTCCCAGGCCATGGGTTCGGCGTCGCGCAGATCGGTGTGGACGATGACGACCTTGATGCCGTTGACCACCGTGGGCACGCACCAGGGCGAGTAGGCTAGGTGGCTGCCGATGCGGGCGCTGCCCCCGCCGGGGCGGAACTGGCTCATCACGCCGGCCAGGCGCTCGGCCCAGTCGCTGGGGCGGAACGTGCGTCCGCTCCGGGTCACGCCCTGGATGAACACTTGTTTGGCGGTGGGGTTGGCGGCCATGGGTGGGGGAGCGAGCGGGCGGTGGGCGTCGTGCGCTGAGCCTCGTGTGGAGGGCGGCTGTGCAACGCAACGTCATCGGATGGGATGCCGTTGCGGATGCCGGAATTATATCTTATATAAGACTTGAGCCAAGGGATTACCCGGATGAACGGCGCGCCCGTCTCGGGGTCGCCGCGCCACCGGATTGACATGCTGGCGTGCTTTCATGACAGCGATGCTGCATCAGCAATGATCGTGCCCAATGCAGCGCCTAAAATCGGCTTTCAACGGCTCAACCCTTCGTTGGGCCGCTTCTGTTTCTATCGGTCCGCCCTTCCTTTTCTGGAGTCCTGCATGAGCGCCGCTGCCCCCATCGTCCCGTCGTCGCCCCACGTGATGAACACCTACGGGCGCCTCCCGATCGCCCTGACGCACGGCAAGGGTTGCCGTGTCTGGGACGTCAACGGCAAGGAATACCTGGACGCGCTGGCCGGCATCGCCGTGAACACCCTGGGCCATGGCCACCCCAAGCTGGTGAAGGCGCTGCAGCAGCAGGTGGCGGACATGATCCACTGCTGCAACTACTACCACGTGCCCGGGCAGGAAGAACTGGCCAAGCTGCTGGTGGAGCGTTCGGGTCTGACCAACGTGTTCTTCTGCTCCACCGGGCTGGAGGCGAACGAAGCCGCGCTGAAGCTGGCGCGCAAGTACGGTCACGACAAGGGCATCGAGCGCCCGGAGATCGTGGTCTACGAGAAGGCCTTCCACGGCCGCTCCATCGCCACCCTGTCGGCCACCGGCAACCCCAAGGTGCAGGCCGGCTTCGGCCCGCTGGTCGAAGGCTTCATCCGCGTGCCGATGAACGACATCGAAGCGCTGAAGAAGGCCACCGCCGGCAACCCCAATGTGGTGGCGGTGTTCTTCGAGACCATCCAGGGCGAAGGCGGCGTGAACCCGATGCGCGTCGAGTACCTGCAGGGCGTGCGCGCGCTGTGCGATGCCAACGACTGGCTGATGATGATCGACGAAGTGCAGTGCGGCATGGGCCGCACCGGCAAGTGGTTCGCCCACCAATGGGCCGGCATCCAGCCCGACGTGATGCCGCTGGCCAAGGGCCTGGGCTCTGGCGTGCCGATCGGTGCGGTCGTCGCCGGCCCCAAGGCCGCCAACATCTTCGCGCCGGGCAACCACGGCACCACCTTCGGCGGCAACCCGCTGTCCATGCGCGCGGGCATCGAGACCATCCGCATCATGGAAGAGGACGGTCTGCTGGAGAACGCCGCGAAAATGGGCACCCTGATCCAGACCAAACTGGTGACCGCCCTGATGGGCAAGAAGGGCGTCAAGGAAGTGCGCGGCCAGGGCCTGATGATCGGCATCGAGCTGGACATGCCCTGCGGCGCGATCACCCAGCGCGCGGCCGACGCCGGCCTGCTGCTCTCGGTCACCGCCGACAGCGTGATCCGCCTGGTGCCACCACTGATCATCACCGGCGCCGAGGCCGACGAAATCGTCGCCCGTCTGCTGCCCATCATCGACACCTTCCTCAAAGAACAGGGCTGATCGCCCGGAGTGCACCGCATGTCCATCCGCCACTACCTGCAGTTCAAGGATTTCAGCGCCGCCGAATACGGCTACCTGCTGCGCCGCGCCGCCTTCATCAAGGCCAAGTTCAAGGCGGTCGAGAAGTACCAGCCCTTCGCCGACCCGGACCGCACCCTGGCCATGATCTTCGAGAAGGCCAGCACGCGCACCCGCGTGAGCTTCGAGGCCGGCATGTACCAGATGGGCGGCTCGGTGGTGCACCTGACCACCGGCGACAGCCAGCTCGGCCGCGCCGAACCCATCGAGGACAGCGCGCGCGTGATCAGCCGCATGGTCGACCTCGTGATGATCCGCACCTTCGGCCAGGACAAGATCGAGAAGTTCGCGCAGTTCTCGCGCGTGCCGGTCATCAACGGCCTGACCAACGAGTTCCACCCCTGCCAGATCCTGGCCGACCTGTTCACCCTGACCGAATACCGCCCGGCCCCCAGCGGCGACCCGCTGGACGCCATCCGCGGCAAGGTTGTGACCTGGGTGGGCGACGGCAACAACATGGCCAACACCTGGCTGCAGGCGGCCGAGCTGCTGGGCTTCACCGTGCACGTGAGCACGCCCAGCGGCTACGAAGTGGATGCGAAGCTCGCCGGTATCACGAACCCGGCTTGCTACAAGGTGTTCAGCGACCCGAATGAGGCGTGCAAAGGCGCCGATCTGGTGACCACCGACGTGTGGACCAGCATGGGCTACGAGGCCGAGAACGAGGTCCGCCGTGCCGCCTTCAAACAGTGGTGCGTGGACGAGGCCATGATGGCCGTGGCCCAACCCGATGCCCTCTTCATGCACTGTCTGCCCGCCCACCGTGGCGAGGAAGTGACCGCCGAAGTCATCGACGGCCCGCAGAGCGTGGTGTGGGACGAGGCCGAGAACCGCATGCACGTGCAGAAGGCACTCATGGAGTACCTGCTGCTGGGCCAGCTGGCCTGATCGGAATCGATGCGGATTCGCCCTGTCGAACAAACAGACTACGCTGGCTGGCGTCCGCTCTGGGACGGCTACAACGCGTTCTACGGACGTACGGGCGACACGGCCCTGGATGAAGCGATCACCCGCCAGACATGGGATCGCTTCTTCGTGGCATCCGATCCCGTCCAGGCGTTTGTCGCCGAGCTGGACGGGCAGGTCGTGGGCCTGGTGCACCTGGTCTACCACCCCAGCACCAGCCGCCAAAACGATGTCTGCTACCTGCAAGACCTGTTCACCTCGCCAGTGACCAGAGGCCGGGGCGTTGGCCGCGCGCTGATTGAGCGGGTGTACGCAGAAGCGCGGTCCAAAGCCTGCTCCAGGGTGTACTGGACGACCTTTGAAGACAACAGCACGGCCCGCGCTCTCTACGACCAGGTCGCGCAGTACAACGGCGCGATCATGTACGTGCATGAGATCGCTCCGTGAGCGCCTGCACCAGCTGCGGCGCCTGCTGCGCCAGTTTCCGCGTGGACTTCTCGGTGTTCGAAACGCAATCCGAAGGCGGCAACGTGCCCGACGGCCTGTGGGTACCGGTGACCGACCACACCGCCCGCATGCGCGGCACCGACCACGGCCGCCCGCGCTGCGCGGCGCTGTACGGCCCGATTGGGCAAAAGGCCACCTGCGGCATCTACGAATGGCGGCCCAATCCGTGTCGCGAGTTCGAAGAAGGCAGCGACGCCTGCGCCCAGGCCCGCCGCCGCCACGGCCTGCCCGCCCTGGGCGATGGCCTGCCCCTTTGAAACCGATCCCCATGCAAGCCCTGCTCGACACCATCGCCACCGCCGTCATGCCCAGCGACGCGCAGCGGCTCTTCCACGGCCGCGGTGGCCGCTTCCCGGGCAGTGAGGCCTGGGCGCTGGACGCCTACCCGCCGGTCTGGCTGGTCACCAAGTTCGGCGAAGCAACACCCGAGGAACGGGCCGCGCTGACCGATGCGCTGCAGGCGCGCCAGGTGCAGGTCGCGCCCGACCAGCCGCTGAACGCCGTGCTGCAGACGCGGCACGAGGGCCGCAGCGAGACCACCGTGCTGGCCGGCGACGTGCCCGAGTCCCACGTGGTCAGCGAAGACGGCGCCCGCTACCGCATCAACCTGCTGCGCGGGCAGAACCACGGCCTGTTCCTGGACATGGCCGAGGGCCGGCGCTGGGTGCGTGCGCACGCGCAAGGCCACAAGGTGCTCAACCTGTTCGCCTACACCTGCGGATTTTCGGTGGCCGCGCTGCAGGGCGGCGCGAAGGAGGTGGTCAACCTCGACATGGCGCAGGGCGCGCTGACCACCGGCCAGCAGAACCACCAGCTCAACGGCTTCAACAACGGCGCCAAGTTCCTCGCGCACGACCTGTTCAGTTCGTGGGGCAAGGTCACGCGCATGGGGCCGTACGGTCTGGTGATCGCCGACCCGCCGAGCTACCAGAAAGGCAGCTTCGTCGCGAACAAGGACTACGCCCGTCTGGTGCGCCGCCTGCCCGACCTGCTGCGCCCCGGCGGCCACGCCCTGCTCTGCCTGAACGCGCCAGAGATCCCCGAACAGTTCCTGCACGACGTGCTGGCAGAGCAGGCGCCGGAACTCGTCATCGAGCAGCGCCTGCCCAACCCCGCCGTGTTCGCCGACGTTTCTTCCGACCGGGCGCTGAAGGTTCTAGTGGTCAGCGGTTGAAGAGCCGCTGGAGCGCGACTCGCTCCAGCGGCAATAGACGAGGCGATCGCGGTGTGCGCTTGATCCAATCAAGGTGTCGAGACCGCTTTTCCGTACATCGGTGAGCGAGGCCCAGGCAACACCCCGTTGTAACGAGGTGCAGCGAACAGCCGCTCACTGGCGATACCCGCATAGCTGTGGGCCGCATCTGTGGTTGTACTCAGCACCTGCTGGACCAGAGCAGCAATGAGGAGCCCGGCAACTCCGCCCTGATTTTGCTGTTGCTCAGCCGATGAAGCACGCGCTTTTCCCTCCCACAACAATGCTCCAGAACGCAAATCGACTATCTTGGCGTTTGCCTCGACAACCGTTTCGCTCATCACGACGGAGTACGTCGACCCGTAGCGTGCCACCTTGATATACACGGCAGCATCGGCGCCAAAGTAGTCTCTGAGCTTGTTGACGGCTATCGAGTGCGCATCAGTTGCTGTGTCCACGCCGTTTTGCCTCAGCGTTTCATCCACCAGCGTGACTGGCAGAACGTAATAGCCGGCCTCGGAAAGCGGCTTGGCTGCGTTGGCCCAGAGCGAAGGCGTTGCCTTGACGTCAGGCGATTCATTGACCGGTGGCAATACCAGCAACGTGACAGGCTTGGCTTGGTTGAATGCGGTGTAGTCGTATGGCGGTACCTTGGTCGCACAACCACCCATCAACATGGCACCCATGACTGTGCAAGCAAATACCGTGAAAGTTTTCATCATGCGTGGCTCCCTGCCTTCTTCGATTCAACAGGACCATCCAGTTTCTTGAGTAGCCGGTCCATATAGGGCGAAGCCTCTGGAAATGCAGCCTTCTCCGCGCCCCACAGTTCCTTTGCCCGCTGAGGATTGCCCGCGCTCAGATAGAGCATGCCCAAGTGGGCCCGGAAACCTGGCGGCAACGCGGCGTTGGTCGCGCGCGCTTTTTCGGCCTGCGCTTCGAGAGTGCGAATCTGCCCATCGGGGCTGGAAGTCTCCCGCAGCAACGTGCTGTATTGCTGGTTGGTGAACGATTCCCAGTGATAGAGCGGTTTGGGCTTGCTGGCGCAGCCGACCAAGCCCAGAAGGCCTGCAATCACAGCCAAGTTAAGTGCTGTACGAAGCATCATTTCCCCCACTGAGCAGCGTCACGCCCGGCCGCCAGTCCATCAACCGCCTCGCGGAGTGCAAGGTCCAACACCTTGCCATTCAGTGTTGCGTCGTACCCGGCAGTGCCGCCAAATCCGAGCACCTCCCGGTTGGACAACTCATATTCACCAGCGCCGCGCGAAGAAAAGACCACTTCGGAGGTCAGGGGGTTGACCACATTCAGCGTGATCTTTGCGTAGGCGATCTGCTTCTTGCCTCGACCCAAAATGCCGAAGAGCTGCATATCCCCAACTTCTTTGCGACCGAACTCCGAAATGTCGCCCGTCACGATGTACGAGGCACCGCGGATGGTCTGAGCGGCCCCCTGCAGCTTGGCTTCCTGACTGGATTCCGCAAGGTTTTCGCGATCCAGAACAGAGAAACGTTGAGACTGCTGCAGATGCGAAATGAGCGTGGTCTTCGCTTGGCTGCCCAGGCGGTCAACGCCATCAGAGAAGACCCCTCGCATGAAGTTCGAGCGATTGTCGAACTTACCAACCGATACCGGGACCCGTACCCCCGAATATGCCGTCGAAGCAGCTTGCGTCTTCTCGACCACGAGTGCCCGAGAGACTTCGGTAGCGCAGCCACCTATCGCAAACGTAACGACCAGACCTACCGACACAAAAAGATGGCGCTTCATTCAGACTCCCTGTCGAAATAAAAGGTGTTTACAAAAGTAAGCGTCCATATTCTATGGAAGGTCACGTCGCGCGCCCCGTTCAGAGCCTGTCAGGCTTTCCGCATTCAACTCGCGGTACGTCGCTCCGTGATGAACGCGACGCAGGACGGCTACAACCAGCCGACAACAGCCATCTGGGACAGGTTCAGAACAAACAACACCGGTCGTTGGAAATTACCGACACCACGGCTTTTTCCCCGGTGCTACCTTCACCGGACCATGAAAAACAACCCCTCACGCTCCGCCGCTGCGCGGGTCGCTGCCCCCCAAGGGGGCACTTTTCATCTTGGGGCGGCCCGGCGATGAAAAAGCTCTGGGACATTTCCCCGCCCATTCACGCGGCATCTCCGGTTTTCCCGGGTGACACGGCCTACAACCAGCAGTGGGTGGCCAGCATCTCGCCGGGCTGCCCGGTCAACGTCAGCGCCATCACGCTCAGCCCGCACGTGGGCGCGCACGCCGACGCGCCGCTGCACTACGACCCCCAAGGCGCGGCCATCGGCGCCGTGGAGCTGCAGGCCTTCATAGGCCCCTGCCGCGTGATCCACGCCATCGGCTGCGGGCCGCTGGTGCGGCCAGAACACCTGGCCCATGCCTTAGGCGATTCGCCGCCGGGCCGTTCCCAAGGCGAATCAGCCCCCGCGGGAGACAGCGACCCGCGCAGCGGCGGAGCGTGGGGGCTCAACCCCCTTCCGCCCAGGGTGCTGGTCCGCGTGTACGAATGCATGCCGCAGGACCGCTTCGACACCGCCCTGCCCGCCTTCGCGCCCGAGACCGTGGCGCTGCTGGCCGACCGTGGCGTGGTGCTGATCGGCATCGACAGCGCCAGCATCGACCCGGCCGAGAGCAAGGCCCTGGAGAGCCACCAGACCATCCGCCGGCGCGGCCTGCGCGTGCTGGAGAACCTGCTGCTCGACGACGTGCCCGAAGGCGACTACGAGCTGATCGCCCTGCCCCTGAAACTGACCACCGCCGACGCCAGCCCGGTGCGCGCGGTGCTCCGTGAACTGTGACCCGAAGGAGACCTGAATGACCACACAACAAGACTGCATCGCCCTGGACGCCAACGATCCGCTGCGCGACCTGCGCGACGCTTTCAACATCCCCACCAACACCATCTACCTGGACGGCAACTCGCTGGGCGTGATGCCGCGCAGCGCGCCCGCCCGCGTGACCCAGGTGGTCACGCAGGAATGGGGCACCGACCTGATCCAGAGCTGGAACAAGCACGGCTGGTTCCAGATGCCGGGCATGGTCGGCGACAAGATCGCGCGCCTGATCGGCGCCGGCCCCGGCGAAGTGGTCGCGACCGACAGCACCTCGGTCAACCTGTTCAAGGTGCTGAGCGCCGCGATGAACATCGCGGCCGCCGATGCACCGCAGCGCAAGCGCATCGTGAGCGAGCGCAGCAACTTCCCGACCGATCTGTACATCGCCGAAGCGCTGTGCAAACAGCACGGCATGGAGCTGGTGCTGGTGGAGCCCGAAGAGATCGCGGCCTCGCTGACGGCCGAGGTCGCCATCCTCATGCTCACCCACGTCAACTACCGCACCGGCGCCATGCACGACATGGCGGCCGTGACCGCCGCCGCGCACGCCGAGGGCATCCTGACCGTCTGGGACCTGGCGCACAGCGCGGGCGCGGTGCCGGTGGAACTGAAAAAGGCCAAGGCCGATTTCGCCGTGGGCTGCGGCTACAAATACCTCAACGGTGGCCCGGGCGCCCCGGCCTTCGTGTGGGTCAATCCGCTGCACGCCGACCGCTTCTGGCAGCCACTGGCCGGCTGGTGGGGCCACGCGGCGCCCTTCGCCTTCACGCCCGACTACCAGCCCGCGCCGGGCATCACGCGCTACCAGTGCGGCACGCAACCCATGATCAGCCTGGCCGCGCTGGAGTGCGGCGTGGACACCGTGCTGGGCGCCGAGCCCCTGGGTGGCATGGCCGCGTTGCGCGCCAAGTCGCTGGCGCTGACGGACCTGTTCATCGCGCTGGTGGAAGAACGCTGCGCCGGCCATGGCCTGGGCCTGGCCACGCCGCGTGAACACGCGCACCGGGGTTCTCAAGTGTGTTTGACGAGGACCGAAGGCGCCTACGCCATCGTGCAGGCCCTGATCGCACGCGGCGTGATCGGCGATTTCCGCGCCGGCGATGGCGGGCGCCACCAGGACATCCTGCGCTTCGGTTTCACGCCGCTGTACATCGGCTTTGCCGATGTGTGGAACGCGGTCGAGCACCTCAGGCAGGTGCTCGAATCGGACGAATGGAAGCGCCCCGAATTCAACCGCAAACACGCCGTGACCTGAAAGGAGCCGCCATGACCTGCCCCCACCACAGCACGCACGACCAGACCCCCACCTCGGCCACCGAAACCATCGTGCGCGACGAGAAAGCGCAGCTGGATTTCAGCCGTGACATGAGCTACGGCGACTACCTGCAGCTCGACGCCATCCTGAACGCGCAGAAGCCACTCTCGCCCGCGCACGACGAGCTGCTGTTCATCGTGCAGCACCAGACCAGCGAACTCTGGATGAAGCTGATGCTGCACGAGCTGACCGCGGCCGTGCGCAACATCGCCGGCGACGAACTCAACGCCGCCTTCAAGCAGATGGCGCGCGTTTCGAAAATCATGGAACAGCTGGTGCACGCCTGGGACGTGCTGGCCACCATGACGCCGCCCGAGTACAGCGCGATCCGTCCCTACCTGGGCCACTCCAGCGGCTTCCAGAGCTTCCAGTACCGCTGCATCGAGTTCGCGATGGGCAACAAGAACGCGGCCATGCTCCAGCCGCACGCACACCACCCGGAACGCGCCGCCATGGTGCAGGCGGCCTACGAAGCGCCCTCGCTGTACGACGAGGCCTTGCGCCTGCTGGCGCGCCGGGGCATCGCCGTGCCCGCCTCGCACACCGCGCGCGACTGGACGCAAGCCTACGAGGCCAGCGCAGGCGTCGAGCAGGCCTGGCTGCAGGTCTACCGCGACCCGAAACAGTACTGGGACCTCTACCAGCTCGGCGAAGAACTCACCGACCTGGAAGACGCCTTCCGCCTCTGGCGCTTCCGCCACGTCACCACGGTGGAGCGCGTGATCGGCTTCAAGCGCGGCACCGGCGGCACCGGCGGCGTGAGCTACTTGCGCAAGATGCTGGACGTGGTGCTATTCCCGGAAATCTGGACGCTGCGCACCGCGCTCTGAGGTCCCCCCCGCGCCGCGCTGCGCGCGTCACCCCCCAGGGGGCGGCACTGGCGGCCCGGCAAAGCCGGTTCCGCGGTGCCCTTGATCAGCCCCTTCGCGCCGGACATGCGGCCCACTGCGGCATGATGGGCCGATGCCTGCCATCACCCTCGCCCACCTGCGCCGCCACGCCGTGGCGCGCAGCCTGTTCACCCCCACCACACTGCCCAAGGCCATCGCGCGCCTGGGCTTCGTGCAGGCCGACCCGATCCGCGCCCCCGCGCGGGCGCAGGACCTGATCCTGCGCCACCGCGTAAAAGGGTACCGCGCCGGTGAGCTGGAACGGCGCTACACGGCGCTTGATGTGGAAGAGGACTTCTTCGTCAACTACGGTTTCGTCACGCCCGCGCTGCACGCGCTGATGCACCCGCGCAGCGCGCTGCGCGACTGGCCGGCCGAGCGCTGGGCGCAGGCCGAAGCGGTCTGGCACTTCGTGCAGGCGCGCGGCGAGGCGCACCCGCGCGAGGTCGACGCGCACTTCGCCCACGGCCACACCACCAACGGCTTCGGTGGCCGTTCCAAGGCCAGCACCCAGCTGCTGGACGCCATGCATTACCGCGGCCTGCTGCGCGTGGCGCGGCGCGACAACGGCGTGCGCCTCTACGCGGCCCACCAGCCGCAGAAACCGCCCGAAGATGTGGCCGCCGTGCTGGACCAATTGGTGGACGTGCTGGTGATGAAGTACGCGCCCCTGCCCCAGCCCGGCCTGCGCCAGCTGGTGGCCATGCTCCGGCACGCCGTGCCGCAGTGGCAGGGCCAGCTGCGGGGTGCGCTGCAACGTGCGATGCAACGGCTGCCGAACGCCGAGGTGGACAGCGTGCGCTGGTTCTGGCCGGTGGATGAAGACCCGGCCGCGCGCCGCTGGAAGGCCCCCGACCGGGTGCGCCTGCTGGCCCCTTTCGACCCCGTGGTCTGGGACCGTGGCCGATTCGAACACCTGTGGGGCTGGGCCTACCGCTTCGAGGCCTACACCCCGCCCGCCAAACGGGTGCGCGGCTACTATGCCCTGCCCCTGCTCTGGCGCGATGCGGTGATCGGCTGGGGCAACCTGTCGGTGGTGGACGGCCGGCTGCGGGCCGAGATCGGCTACGTCAGCGGGCAGGCACCGAAAGAAACGGACTACCGCGCGGCGCTGGACGCCGAACTGGCGGACGTGGCCGGTTTTCTTGAGATCCGACAGAGCTGAGCCCGAGCGCCTGCCCCATTCAGCATGCGGTGGAACCGGCTCCGCCGGGCCACACGCATCGACCCCTTGAGGGGGCTGAGGGCCGCGGCTCCGAGTCTGCCCGCGCAGACTGGGACAGCCCGAAGTGACACCGGCTCCGACGGTGGCGCGGCCTGCAAGGCACGCGCGCAGCACGGCGCGGGGGTGTCCCGATTCAATTCGGCTTGATGTTGTTCTTCTGAATCACGTCAGACATCGCCGCGGTGTCGGTCGCGATGCGCCGTGCCAGCCCCTCGGGCGAGGTGCCCGCCACCTGCCAGCCCTGGTTGAGGATCTTCTGGCGCACCTCGGGGCGGCGCACGATCTCGGCCAGCAAGCTGGCGAGCTTGCGCACGTGCGCCTTGGGCAGGCCCACCGGCGCGGCCACCGCGTTCCAGATTTCCAGCTGCAGGCCCTGCACACCCGCCTCGGCCAGGCTGGGCAGTTCGGGGGCCACGCTGCTGCGGCCGGCGGACGTGACGCCGATGGCCTTGAGCTTGCCACCCTTGACCTGCGCCATCGCCAGCCCCGGCGGCAGCAGCGCCATCTGCACCTGGCCACCGATGAGACCGGTGATGACCTGCGGATTGCCCGGGTAAGGCACGTGCACCGGCGCGATGCCGGCCTTGGCCTTGAGCAGTTCCATGCCCAGGTGGGCCACGGTGCCCACGCCGGGCGTGCCGTAGTTGAGCTTGTCGCCCTGGGCTTTCGCGTCATCGAAGAAAGCCTTGCCGCTGGCCACCGTGCTCGCCGGCACCGCCAGCACCAGCGGCGAGACCGCGATCAGCGACACCGGCTGCAGGTCCTTGAGCGGGTCGTAGGTGGTGGCGGGGTTGAGGATCTTGGCGATGGTGAGGTTGCCGTTGATCATCAGGCCGATGGTGTGGTCGTCGGTGGCGCGGGACACAGCATCGGCACCGATGTTGCCACCGGCGCCGGCCTTGTTCTCGACGATCACCGGCTGGCCCAGGGCCTGCGACAGCGGCTCGGCCAGCAGGCGCGCCGTGAGATCGGGCGAAGACCCGGCCGGGAACCCCACCACCAGCTTCAGCGGCCTGCTGGGCCAGGTGGTCTGGGCCAACGCGGTGGAGGCACCGCAAGCCAGGACGATGGCGGCGGCGATGACAGAGCGGCGTTGAATGTGGCGCATACGGCATTCCTTTGTGGGTCAAAAACAGGGCGACAGGTTATCAGCCTAACTGCACGCAAGGCCCCTGGACCACCGTGGAACGGGCCCTGCCCGGCCACCGCCGGGGTCGGCCCGCGCAGCCGGAGGCAGAGGGGTCAGACGTGCCAGGAGCTCACGCCACCGGCGCTGGGGGGCCGTTGTACAGCCAGGGGTTGTCCAGCAACGGTTCGCCGCGCATGGTCATGGCCGCGTTGCGCGCAAGGCGCAGCGCACCGCTGGCGTGGAAGATGGTGCCGTTGCGCTGCGAACGGCTTTGCACCATGGCGTTGCGCGCCCAGCGCGTGCGCGCGAAGCGTTGCAGCCACTCGGGCCAGGGGTCGGCACCCAGGTCGCGCTGGCCCTGCACCAGGCGCCCGAGCGTCCAGGCGTCTTCGATCGCCATCGCCGCGCCCTGCGCCAGGTAGGGCCGCAACGGGTGGGCCGCATCGCCCAGCAGCGCCACGCGGCCCTGGGCCTGTTCGTGGGCGCCGGCCATGGGCGGGCGGTCGTTCAAGGCCCAGAGCTTCCACTCCCCCACCGCCGCCAGCATGGCCCGCAGATCGGGGCAGACCGGACCCAGGGCGTGCTGCAGGTCGTTCCAGCGCGCCTCGTGGCTCCAGCTCTGCGGATCGCCACCGGGCGGTCCGCCGTGGCCCGCACCCAGCACCCCGTGCACCACGGCCACCACGTTGAACCAGTCACCGCGCTTGACCGGGTACTGCACCACGTGCAGGCGCGGCCCCAGCCAGGCGATGACGCCGTTGCCGCGCAGCGCCGCCGGCACCTGATCGGCCGGCACCATGCCGCGGTAGGCCAGGTGCCCGCTCACACGCACCGGGTGCGCGCCCAGCAGCTGTGTGCGCACGCGGCTCCACAGGCCATCGGCGCCGATCAGCGCCGCGCCCTGGAACACCGAATCGTCTTCACAGGTCACGCGCACGCTCGACGCCGTGGACTCGTAGGCCGCGACCCGCGCGCCCAGGTGCAGGCGCACGCCGCTGTGGCGTTGCACGGCTTCGAGCAGCAGGCCGTGCAGGTCGGCGCGGTGGATGGTGGCGTAGGGCTGGCCATAGCGTGCGCGGATGACCGCCCCCAGCCGCAGCTGGCCCAGGGTCTGACCACCGTGCGCGTCGCGCACGCGCAGTTCGTCGGGGAAGGCGGCCCGCGCGTGCAACGGGGCCATCAGGCCCCATTCGTCGAGCACCCGCACCGCGTTGGGCCCGAGCTGCAGACCGGCGCCCACCTCGCCCAGCGCGCCCGCCTGTTCCAGCAGGTCCACCGAAACCCCGGCCCGTGCCAGCGCCAAAGCGCAAGCCAGACCCCCAATGCCCCCTCCGGCGATCACCACGTGTTGTGTCATGGCGGGGCATTGTGCCCGCCGCCTCCCGCACCGCCTTGACGCAACGCAAACGCCCCGTGCAGCGGCGACGGGCCAGCCGCCAGGCCGCCCCCAGGCAGGCCCAGCCCTCTTGGGATGCAGCGTCCCGCGCAGCGGCGGAGTGTGGGGGCGACGGGCCAGCCGCCGGGCCGCCCCAAGGCAGGCCCAGCCCCCCCGGGGGGCAGCGACCCGCGCAGCGGCGGAGCGTGGGGGTGACAGGCCAGCCGCCGGGCCGCCCCAAGGCAGGCCCAGCCCCCCTGGGGGGCAGCGACCCGCGCAGCGGCGGAGCGTGGGGGGAAAGGCGCCTACAACACCCTGTTGAACCAGAAGAGCGAAAGGCCCGCCGACAGCAGCACCAGCACCGCCGCCACCAGCGCCAGCAGGCCCGAGATTTCGGTTTCTTGCTTCTCCACCGTCAGGCGGGTGCTCAGGGTTTCGTAGACCTGCTTCAGGTTCTCGGCCGTGCCGGCGTAGAAGTACTCGCCTTTGGTTTCGCGCGCCACCGCTTTAAGGGTGGCTTCGTCCAGCCGCACCCGCATGGACCAACCCTCGAAGCCGATCACCTCACCGTCGACGGTGCCCACGCCCACGGTGTAGACGCGCACGCCGCGGTCGGCCGCCATCTGGGTGGCCTCTTCGGTGTCCACGCCGGTGGTGCGCTGGCCGTCGGTCAGCAGGATGATGGCGGCCGAGCCGTACGAGCCCGGCGGCACCGGCTGGAACGGTTTCTTGTCGCCCGCCGCCGCAGACTGGTCGATGGCGCGGCCCTGCTCCGCAAACGGGTCGTTCTGCCGACCGTAGGTGACGCTGGCCAGGTCCACCTGGCCGGGGAAGAGTTCGGACAACGCCACCACGATGGCGCTGCCGATGGCGGTGGCGCGCTGCAGCTGGAACTTGTCGATGGCGGTGTTGAGGTCTTCGCGGCTGAGGGTGATCGGCTGCACCACCTGGGCGCTGCCGGCAAAGGCCACGATGCCCACCTTCACGTGCCGCGGCAGCTCCGCCAGAAAGGCCTTGGCCGCCTGCTGCGAAGCGATCAGCCGGTTGGGCAGCACATCGGTGGCGCGCATGCTGCCCGAGACGTCCATCGCCAGGATGATGGTCTGCTGGGTGGACGGCAGCAGCACCGTGGCCATGGGCCGTGCGCTGGCCAGCAGCATGGCGGCAAAGGCCAGCAGCAGCAGCGCGGGCGGCACGTGCCGGCGCCAGTGGAGGCCGCCGCCCATGGCTTCGCGCACGATGGACAGGCTCGCGTAACGCAGCGCCGCCCGGCGCCGCCGGCGCAGCAGCCACCCATACAGCAGCACCAGCAGCGGCAGCGCCAGCAGGCCCCACAGAAACTGCGGCCAGAGGAACTGCACCGGCAGCGCACCCAGAAAGTCCAGTGCGTTCATGCGGCGACTCCCGGTGAGTGCGCACCCTGCGGGCGGGTGCGCTGGCGGCGCAGCTGCACGAAGCGCCGCACCGCTTCGAACAGGTCGTCGTCGGTGGCCAGTTCCAGTGCGTCCACGCCGGAGCGAGCCAGGCTCTCGCGCAGCTGCGCCTCGCGCTGGGCGGCGATGCGCGCGAAGCGCTGGCGAAAGCCGCTGTCGTGCGTGTCCACCAGGAGCTGTTCACCGGTCTCGGCGTCGCGCAGGGTCAGCAGGCCCAGGTCGGGCAGCTCCCGTTCCAGCGGGTCCAGCAGGCGCACGGCCACCACGTCGTGCCGTCGGGCGAGTTCGCCCAGGGGCAGCTCCCAGCCAGGTTCGCTGATGAAGTCGGACACCACGAACACGGTGGAACGCTGGCGCAGCGACAGGACCGCGCTGCGCAACAGCTCGGCCAGGCGCGTGGGACCACCGAATGCCGATGCGTCTGCCCCCGGCTTCGCCAGAGACACCGCCGGGCCGGCTTCGCCGGACGGCTGGTGTCGCCCCCTTGAGGGGGTCGCGCACAGCGCGGCGGGGGTGCCCAACAACCCCATCAGCCGCAGCACCTGGATGCGGCCGCCGCGCGCGGGCAGCACCGTGTCCACCGCGGCCACGCCGCGGGCCCCGTAGAGCATGGCGCCCACGCGGTTGCCGTGGCGGCTGATGAGCCGCGCCACCACGCCCACAAAACCCTGCAGCAGTTCGCGCTTGCGCCGTGTGCCGGAGCCGAAGTCCACCGAAGGGCTGAGGTCCAGCAGGAACCAGGCGGCCATTTCGCGGTCTTCGGTGAACACGCGCACGTGCGGGGTCTGCAGCCGCGCGGTGACGTTCCAGTCGATGTGGCGCACGTCGTCGTGGTGCTGGTACTCGCGCAGGTCGGCCAGGTCCAGCCCGGTGCCGCGCATCAGCGTGCGGTGGTCGCCCAGCAGCCAGCCGTCCAGCCGCTTGATCACGGTCCATTCCAGCCGCTGGAGCAGCGCTTCTGTCCGGCCACCGTCGCCCGCAGGCGCCGCGGGAGGCGGAGGCACTTTGCGTTTGAACAGGCTCAGCAACATGGCGGCACTCCGTCAGGCGACTTTGCGCTCGTGCTCCAGCGGCTTGGCCGGTGGCGGCACGGCTTTCATGATGCGTTCGATCAGCGCGTCGCTGGTGAGCCCTTCGGACAGGCCTTCGTAGGACAGCACCACACGGTGGCGCAGCACGTCGGGCACCAGGTCGCTCATGTCTTCGGGCAGCGCGTAGCTGCGCCCACGCAGCAGCGCCAGCGCCCTGGCCCCTTCGACCAGGCCGATGGTGGCGCGCGGGCTGGCGCCGTAGGTGATCAGGCGCGCGGTGTCTTTCAGGCCGTGCTTGTCGGGCGTGCGCGTGGCCGAGACCAGCCTGACCGCGTACTGCACCAGCGAGGGATCGACATACACCTCGCGGCACAACGCCTGCAGCGCGGCCAGCTGGTCGGTGGTGGCCACCGCCTGCACCTGCACGGCGGGGCCGGTGACGCGTTCGACGATCACCACCTCCTCCTCGTCGGTCGGGTAGTCCACCAGCACCTTCATCATGAAGCGGTCGACCTGCGCCTCGGGCAGCGGGTAGGTGCCTTCGGTCTCGATCGGGTTCTGCGTCGCCATCACCAGAAAGGGTTCGGGCACGCGGTGCGTCTCGCCGGCGATGGTCACCTGTCGCTCCTGCATCACCTCCAGCAGCGCGCTCTGCACCTTGGCCGGCGCGCGGTTGATCTCGTCGGCCAGCAACAGGTTGGCGAACACCGGGCCCAGCGCAGTGGCGAAGTCGCCGGTTTTCTGGTTGTAGATGCGCGTGCCCACCAGGTCGGCCGGCACCAGGTCGGGCGTGAACTGGATGCGCTTGAAACGGCCCTGCACCACCTGGGCCAGGGTCTTCACGGTCAGCGTCTTGGCCAGGCCGGGCACGCCCTCGACCAGCAGGTGCCCGCCCGCCAGCAGCGCGACCATGACGCGCTCCAGGAAGCGATCCTGCCCGACCACCACGCGCTTGACCTCGTACAGGATCTGTTCCATGAGCCGGGCGGTGTCGGGGGTTTGCGTGTCGCTCATGAAAACTCCTTGAGGTCAGAAGGGGGGGAGGCCTGCGGCCGCCGCCGCGCTCTCGATCGGCACCGCAAAACCAATGCCCACGAAGGTGCGGTGGCGGGTGGGGTTGAGGATGCCGGTGACGATGCCGACCACCTCACCGTCCATGGTGACCAGCGGACCGCCGGAATTGCCCGGGTTGGCCGCGGCGTCGAACTGGATCAGGTTCTCGATGTCCTGCTCGCCCTCGGGTGCACGGAACGAGCGCCCCAGGCCCGACACGACGCCGGCCGAGGTCGAGGGGCCAATGCCGAAGGGAAAGCCCACCGCCACCACCTCGTCACCGGGGCGCAGGTCGTGCGTGCTGCGCAGCGTGGCGGCGTGGAAGTCGTCGGGAATGATCAGCGCCTGCAGCACGGCCAGGTCGTGCTCGGGCTGCACGCCGGCGAGCTGCGCGTCGGAGGTGCTGCCGTCGGCGAACACCAGCCGCACCGCCTGCGCGGCCTGCACCACGTGCAGGTTGGTCAGGATGATGCCCTTGTCGGTGATCACCACGCCGGTGCCCACGCCCTGCTCGACCAGCTCGCCGCGCTTGTTCTTGGCCAGGGCTTCCACCCGCACCACCGCGGTCCGGATCTTGTCGGCCGCGCGCGCTGCGCGCGAGGGCAGGTTCTGCGTGGTCAGGGTGCGCAGCACCGCGGCGTCGATGTCTTTCTGGGTCAGCGCCCGCGGCGGGTGGGCGGCCTGCTGCCACAGCAGCGTCAGTAACAGCGCCGCCAGGGCCGCGAGCGCCCCCCAGAGCAGGCGGGGGTCCACCGCGGCGCGGGCCAGGCGTGCGCGCCAGGCCCCGTGGGGTGGCGCCGCGTCCGCTGCGGCCGGGCGCGCCGGCCCCGGCGCCGCGTCGGCGCGCCGTGAGGGGCTGTAGAGGGCGGAACGGCGCATCGCGACTCCTCTGGCACCCGAAGCGGGTGCGTTGCTCACATGATGCCGGATGGCCGTCGCGGGCTCAAGCGCCGAGCAGTTGCCGCAGCACAAACGGCAGGATGCCACCCGCGCGGAACTGCTGCACTTCCACCGGGGTGTCGATGCGCAGCACCAGCATGCGCTCCTCCACCGTGCCGTCGGCCCGGGTGATGCGCAGCCGGGCCGGGCTGCGCGGCGCCAGGTCGGCCTGCGGCAGCACGTCGATCACCTCATCGCCGCGCAGGCCCAGCGCCTCCCAGCCGTCGCCGGGCGCGCACTGCAGCGGCAGCACGCCCATGCCCACCAGGTTGCTGCGGTGGATGCGCTCGAAGCTCTTGGCGATCACCGCGCGGATGCCCAGCAGCTGCGTGCCCTTGGCGGCCCAGTCGCGGCTGGAACCGGTGCCGTATTCCTCGCCCGCGAAGATGACCGTGGGCACACCGGCCGCGCGGTAGCGCATGGCGGCGTCGTAGATGGGCAGCTGTTCGCCCGAGGGCTGGTGCAGCGTGAGGCCGCCTTCGGGCCGCGATCCGCCCGCCAGCGGCGGCAGCATCCGGTTCTGGATGCGCACGTTGGCGAAGGTGCCGCGCATCATCACCTCGTGGTGGCCGCGGCGCGCGCCGTAGCTGTTGAAGTCGGCCGGTTGCACACCACGTGCGCGCAGCCACTGCCCGGCCGGCGAGCTGGCCTGGATGGAACCGGCCGGCGAGATGTGGTCGGTGGTGATGGAGTCGCCGAACAGGGCCATGATGCGCGCGCCCTTGACGTCGGCCGATGGGGCCGCGCCGGCGTCCAGTGTGAAGCCCTCGAAGAACGGCGGTTCGGCGATGTAGCTGCTGGCCGGCCAGTCGTAGGTGGTGCCGGTTGCCCCCGCGATGCGTTCCCACAGCACGCCGGGGTCGGTCTTCACGCGGGCGTAGTTGTCGCGGTAGGCCCGGCCCTTCATGGCATGGCGCAGCAGGGCGTGGATCTCGTCGCTGCTGGGCCAGATGTCGCCCAGGTAGACCGGCCGGCCACCGTGGCCGGTGCCCACGGGTTCGGTCATCAGGTCCGTCATCACGTTGCCGGCGATGGCGTAGGCCACCACCAGCGGCGGGCTGGCCAGGAAGTTGGCCTTGAGGTTGGGGTGGATGCGGGCCTCGAAGTTGCGGTTGCCCGAGAGCACGGCTGCGCAGATCAGGTCGTTCTGCGTGATGGCCGCGTTGATCTCGGCGGTGAGATCCCCCGCGTTGCCGATGCAGGTGGTGCAGCCGTAGCCCGCCAGCGCGAAGCCGAGTTTTTCCAGGTAGGGCAGCAGGCCGGTGGCTTCGAGGTATTCGGTGACGATGCGCGAGCCCGGTGCGAGCGAGGTCTTGATGTGCGGTTGCACCTTCAGCCCAGCGTCGACCGCCTTCTTGGCCAGCAGGCCCGCCGCCAGCAGCACGCTGGGGTTGCTGGTGTTGGTGCAGCTGGTGATGGCGGCGATCAGCACATCCCCATGGCCGATGGTGAGATCACCGCCGATCGGAGAGTGCCCCGACCCACTGGTGTGCGCCGGGCGGTTGGCCACCATCTCCACCACCGAGCGCGGTGCGCCGTTGGGCGTGGGCTTGGCCCGCGGCGCAGGCACGGCCGCACCATCCCACGCGCGGTACCGGGCATGCAGCGTTTCGGCCGGGCGGTTGAAGCCGTTGCTTGCGTTCGGCTGGCTGAACAGCGACGCAAACTGGCTCGCCACCTGCCCCAGCTCGATGCGGTCCTGCGGGCGCTTGGGGCCAGCCAGGCTGGGCGTGACCGCGCCCAGGTCCAGCGTGACCACCTGCGAATAATCGATCTCGCCGCGCTGCGGCACACCAAACCAGCCCTGTGCGCGGAAGTAAGCCTCGAAGGCCTCGATCTCGCCCTGGCTGCGGCCGGTGCCGCGCAGGTAGTCCAGCGTTTTGTCATCGACCGGAAAGAAGCCCATGGTGGCACCGTATTCGGGCGCCATGTTGGCGATGGTCGCGCGGTCGGGCAGCGCCAGCGAGGCCGTGCCTTCGCCGAAGAATTCGACGAACTTGCCCACCACCTTGTGTTGGCGCAGGATCTCGGTGACCGTGAGCACCAGGTCGGTGGCGGTGCAGCCCTCGCGCAGGCGGCCGGTCAGCTCGAAGCCCACCACGTCGGGCGTGAGGAAGTACACCGGCTGGCCCAGCATGGCGGCCTCGGCCTCGATGCCACCCACGCCCCAGCCCACCACGCCGAGGCCGTTGATCATGGTGGTGTGGCTGTCGGTGCCCACCAGGGTGTCGGGGTAGTACAGCCCGCCCTTCATGTGCACGCCGGGCGCCAGAAATTCCAGGTTGACCTGGTGCACGATGCCAAAGCCCGGCGGCACCACCCCAAAGGTGTCGAAGGCCTGCATGCCCCACTTCATGAACTGGTAGCGCTCCTGGTTGCGCTGGAATTCCAGCCGCATGTTGAGGTCCAGCGCGTCGGGCGTGCCGTAGTGGTCCACCGTCACCGAGTGGTCCACCACCAGGTCCACCGGCACCAGGGGCTCAATTTTTTTCGGGTCGTGGCCCAGGCGCTGCGCGGTGCTGCGCATGGCGGCCAGGTCGGCCAGCAGGGGCACGCCGGTGAAGTCCTGCAGCACCACCCGCGCCACGGTGAAGGGGATCTCGTCGGTGCGTTCGGCCTGGGGTTGCCAGTGGGCCAGCTGCGCCACGTGCTCGGGCGTCACGCGTTCGCCGTCGCAATGGCGCAGCACGCTTTCGAGCACGATGCGCAGCGACACCGGCAGCCGCTTCACGCTGGGAAACCGCCGGGCCAGCGCGGGCAGCGAATACAGGCGCCCGGTCTTGCCCGACGCGGTCCGAAAGGGTTTGACGGTGTCCGAGAAGGGGTGGTGGAAACGGGTGGTCGACACGCTGGGCTCTCCTGAAAATGCTCGGACCATTGTGGGCAGTGCGAATGCCTGCACACGGCGTGCGGTCTTGTGACCGTGCAGGGATGCGGGCGATGCGGGACAATCCACCCCCTGATGAAAGCCCCCGAACTGCTCCTGCCCGCCGGCTCGCTGCACCGCATGCGCGCCGCCTACAACTTTGGCGCCGACGCCGTCTACGCCGGCCAGCCGCGCTACAGCCTGCGCGCGCG
>NZ_JASJOY010000048.1:0-2076 GCF_031426985.1 Hydrogenophaga sp. | reverse complement strand
TCGTGGAGGCGCCCAACGGGTGGATCAAGAGCGTGCTGGGGTTCAGGCAGTTCAGCCTGAGGGGATTGGACAAGGTCAAGGCCGAGTTCAAGCTCGTGTGCCTGGCGCTCAACTTGAGAAGGATGTGCAGTTTGCGCGGTACTTGAGGGGGAAACGGGGCATCGCGGGCCGCGAAACGGAGCCCTCAGACCCGCACAAGGTCGCCGCACAGACCACTCAAAACAACGGGAACGATCAAATCGCCCGAGGCACCGCGCAGTTGCAATCAAATCAGCACGCCAAACGTTCTGCCGCGCAGACTCCTAGGGCCGGTTCAGCCCGGGCGGATGTTGTTGCGCTGGATCACCTCGGACATGGCCGTTGCGATCCGCATGGCGTCGCATGGCCGGCACAGCGACCTGATGATACCGGCCGCCGTGATTGACGCCGACGCCCGGCCTGCCCGGCGGAAGTTTCACGAGGAGGATCATTTCGAGGTCGCCTCGGGTGATCGCACCTACTACCAGGCGGTCGATCCATGTCAGTGGGTTGGCCTATACGCGTTGTTGTGGCCCAGTCCCGGCGTGCTGCAAATTGTTGCCCTGCAGAGCGCGCCCAAGCGGCAGTTCGCCGGCGCGCGGAGGCCACCCTAGACATCTCGCGCGATGGCGCGCAGCACCTGGTGGCCGCGATCGCTGCCAGCGCGAGCGCGACGACCAGGGTCGGCCGATCACCTTCGCCCCGTCACCGTACGGTCAGGGACGCTTCTAAGCCTCAATCGACCGATTTCACCTGTCCAAGACCTACCATGTCTGCGTGGAGCCACGAGTACGCGGTCCAGGGGTAGCGGTGCGCGCGGCGCAGACCATCACAACCGGCATACTCGCCAAGAAACTACCTCTGGGCACAGTGCGACATCCCGGTCCGCCAGCTGCGCTGCGGCCTGCTCCGATGCCGCCGACCGCGAATTGACACACGCCAGGGGCAACGGGTTGAATCTGTGCTGCACGGCGCCCATGGTCCCTGAACCCTTGTCACCCAAAGACCCAATGCATGCCGTCAGCGTGGATACCCACTCTACGCAGGACGACACGGTGCAAAGCATGTTGCACGCGGTGGTTACGGTGCCCGCCGAACTGCGGCAGGCGTCGCCGCGTGCAGCCGCACTGGGCCTAGACAGCTCGCTCGAGCGCGACTGGAGGCTTGGGCAGCCTGGCGCAGAGGAGCTCATCACCCGCGTCGGCCAGGAGTTCGGTGTGCGGCTCGACGAGAACGCCCTCACCGTGGCCAAGACACCGCGCGACCTGCTACGGCTGGTCCGCCAGGTATCGCCCGCTTCGACGACGGACGCTGTGCTGGCGGCGCTGAACGCGCTGGTGTCCGCGCGAATTGACCAGATTCGCGTCAACCTCGAACGGCTGCGCAGGGTGGGGCGTGCCCTCGTCAGCGGCCAACTGCTGGTCGACATAGCCGGTTTCGAGACTGGGCTGTGGCTCGACGGCCGCAAGGCCTGGCGTTCGCGCGAGGTCGTCGGCCATCTATACCGGCGCTCGCCCGAATTCCGCTCGACGATGGAATACCTCGTACTCAATCCGGAGTGGGCCGTGCCGCTGGCCATCCTGCGCAAAGACGTTCTGCCGCGCGTGCTAAGAGACCGCGGCTACCTCGCGCGCCAGTGCATGCGGCTGATCGACCGCGTTGGCCGGCGTCGACTGGGACGCCGTGCGCAAGCGCCCCGGCGTCTCCCCTACCGCGTTGTGCAGGCCAGCGGCCCGGCCAACGCGCTCGGCCGCATCCGCTTCATGGCCCCAATGGACACCTGGTGTTCCTGCACGACACGTCGGCGCGCGAGCTGTTCAAGCGCCCAGCACGCGCCTACAGCGAGGGCTGCATCCGCGTCGAGCGCGCACATGAGCTGGCCGTACTGCCGCTTGACGATGCCGAACGCTGGAGGGCGCAGCGGCTCGCCGAGATCATCGATGACGGGGGCCCGCAGACGCTGCCGCTGCGCCGGCATGTACCGCTGCTGCTGTACAAAACTGGGGTCGTTCAGTGTGCAATGGCCGGGCTCGGTTCCTAGGTGGCAGGCGCAGCAGC
>NZ_JASJOY010000047.1:0-1315 GCF_031426985.1 Hydrogenophaga sp. | reverse complement strand
AAGGTAGCGAAATTCCTTGTCGGGTAAGTTCCGACCTGCACGAATGGTGTAACGATCTGGATACTGTCTCAGCCATGGGCTCGGTGAAATTGTAGTCGCGGTGAAGATGCCGCGTACCCGCAACGGGACGGAAAGACCCCGTGAACCTTTACTGCAACTTCACGTTGGTTCTGGGTAAGTGATGTGTAGGATAGGACGGAGGCTATGAAATGGGTTCGCCAGGACTTGTGGAGCCATCCTTGAAATACGTCCCTTTGCTTGCCTGGGGCCTAATCCCGGGAAACCGGGAGACATTGTGTGGTGGGTAGTTTGACTGGGGTGGTCGCCTCCAAAAGCGTAACGGAGGCTCCCAAAGGTACCCTCATGGCGATTGGTAACCGCCAGAAGAGTGTAATGGCATAAGGGTGCTTGACTGTGAGACAAACAAGTCGATCAGGGACGAAAGTTGGGCATAGTGATCCGGTGGTTCCGCATGGAAGGGCCATCGCTCAAAGGATAAAAGGTACTCCGGGGATAACAGGCTGATCGCTCCCAAGAGCTCATATCGACGGAGAGGTTTGGCACCTCGATGTCGGCTCGTCACATCCTGGGGCTGGAGAAGGTCCCAAGGGTTCGGCTGTTCGCCGATTAAAGTGGCACGCGAGCTGGGTTCAGAACGTCGTGAGACAGTTCGGTCCCTATCTGTTGTGGGCGTAGGAGACTTGAGAGGAGCTGACACTAGTACGAGAGGACCGCGTTGGACATACCGCTGGTGTACCAGTTGTCCCGCCAGGGGCACCGCTGGGTAGCTACGTGTGGCAGGGATAAGCGCTGAAAGCATCTAAGCGCGAAGCCCCCCTCAAGATTAGGTCTCCATGAAGGGCCGTTGAAGACGACAACGTTGATAGGCTGCAGGTGTAAAGGCAGTAATGTCAAAGCCGAGCAGTACTAATTGCCCGAAACTTTCTACTGGGGCGGAATTGTCCTGGCCAGGGTTTTTTTGAAGAGACAATTCATGAATTGTCTTTACGGATTTGAGTAGTTTCTTCCCATGTTAAAATATTGGATTGATTGGTAGAGACGTTGCATGCAACGTCTGTACATGAGCATTGATCTAAATTTGTACGGGGCACGTGTACAATTTTTGAAAGATGCGATCGAAAGCTAAAAGAGCCTAAAGAGATTTAGGTGGCAATAGCGACGGGGTCCCACCTCTTCCCATTCCGAACAGAGAAGTTAAGCCCGTCAGCGCCAATGGTACTGCGAAAGTGGGAGAGTAGGTCGCCGCCGTATTAAACCCGGGCCCCGGTTCAAGCAATTGAGCCGGGGCTTCTTT
>NZ_JASJOY010000046.1:0-1496 GCF_031426985.1 Hydrogenophaga sp. | reverse complement strand
CGCATCACCATGCCCACGGCCAAGGTGCGCCTGTCGGCCGGGCGCCGGCAGATGGACGAATCGACCCAGGTGCTGTGCTTCCTGGCGGGCGCGAACTCCATCTTCTACGGCGACAAGCTGCTGGTGACCGGCAACCCCGATGTCGAGGCCGACCGTGCACTGCTTCAGCGCGTGGGCCTGAAAACGCGCCACACGTTCAACGCCTGAGGAGATTCCCCATGTTCCGTACTCTGCTGAAATCCAAAATCCACCGCGCCACCGTCACCCACTGCGAGCTGCACTACGAAGGCTCCTGCGGCATCGACGAAGACCTGCTGGAGGCGAGCAACATCCGCCCCAACGAACAGGTGCACATCTGGAACGTCAACAACGGCGAACGTTTCATCACCTACGCCATCAAGTCGCCGCGCGGCAGCGGCATCATTTCGCTCAACGGCTCGGCCGCCCGGCGCGCCAGCGTGGGCGACCTGGTGATCATCGCGGCCTTCGGCATGGTCCATGAAGACAAGCTCGACGAAGCCGTGCCCAAGCTGGTGTTCCCCGACGCCGCCAACCGCATCGTCGAGACCCGCAGCGAGCCCGCCGGTCCGCAGGCCGGCGATCCGGTCATCCTGCCGCTGGGCGCAGAGCTTTGACGCTGCCTGTGTCGGCCAACGCCGCCTGGCGCCAGCGCAGCCTGGCCGCTGTGTGGCACCCGTGCACGCAGATGAAGCTGCACGCGCCCGACGGTGCGGGGTTGCCGCTGATCCCGGTGGCGCGGGCCGCGGGCGTGTGGCTGCACGACCACGAAGGCCGCCGTTACCTCGACGCGATCAGCTCCTGGTGGGTCAACCTGTTCGGCCACAACCACCCCGCGATCCGCGCCGCGCTGGTGGACCAGCTCAACACGCTGGACCATGTGATGCTGGCCGGCTTCACCCACGGGCCGGTGGTTGAACTCTCCGAGCGCCTGGCCGCGCTCACCGGCCTGGGCCACGCCTTCTACGGCAGCGACGGCGCCAGCGCCACCGAGATCGCGCTGAAGATGAGCGCCCACCACTGGCGCAACGCGGGCCGGGCCGAGAAGAGCCGGTTCGTCGGCGTGGCCGGTGGCTACCACGGCGAGACCGTGGGCGCGCTGGCGGTGACCGACATTGCGCTGTTCCGCGAAGCCTACGCCCCGCTGGTGCGTCTGGCCGCCACCGTGCCCAGCCCTGACGCCCGGCAGGCCGCGCCCGGCGAGACCCCGGCCGACGTGGCCGAGCGGGCCGCCGCCGCCCTGGGCGAGTGGCTGGCCGAACACGCTCACGAGACGGCCGCCGTGATCATCGAGCCGTTGATCCAGTGCGCCGCCGGCATGGCCATGCATCACCCGCTGTACCTGCGGCGCGCGCGCGAACTCTGCGACCAGCACCAGGTGCACCTGGTGCTCGACGAAATCGCGGTCGGCTTCGGCCGCACGGGCACCCTGTTCGCGCACGAGCAGGCGGGCATCCGCCCCGACTTTCTCTGCCTCT
>NZ_JASJOY010000045.1:0-1249 GCF_031426985.1 Hydrogenophaga sp. | reverse complement strand
GCAGGCATTGCCGGACCCGCAGGCGCACGTCCTGCGGCAGAGCGGTGTAGCACAGGGCAGCGCTGCGCGCGGCCAGTTCCCGTGAGAGGCCGTCGGTTGGGACAGTGGCCGACGGTGTGGCTTTTCTGATCGAGATCACGTTCATGTCAGCGCCCCTTCCAGACCGGTTTGCGCTTCTCCCGGAAAGACTGCGGGCCTTCCAGGGCGTCTTCACTGAGGTAGACGGCATCGAACGCTCGGTTGGAGGCGCGCAGCGCGGCGGTGCGGCCCATCTCGGTGGACAGGCGCACCATTTCCTTGGCCGCGCGCACCGTCAGCGGCGCATTGGCCATGAGCCGGGCAGCCAGTTCCTTGGCGCCCTGCAATGCTTGCCCCTTGGGCATCAGGCGGTTGATGTAGCCGAGTTCGTAGGCGCGCTGCGCCGTCAGCGGGTCGCCGGTCATCGCCACTTCCATCAGGATGCGCTGCGGCAACATGTGAATGACCGGCGCGGCCCACGGCATGCCGCGCCCGACCTTGGCCTCGGTGATGGCGAATTTGGCGGTCTCGTCGGCCACGCACAGGTCGCACATCTGCGACAGCAGCCAGCCGCCGGCATAGGCATAGCCCTGCACGGCGGCGATGACGGGCTTGGTGACCTCGATGTTGTCGCCGAGCACGGCGATGAAGCCCGCTGGCGGGATGCGCAGTTGCGTGTCGGCGGCCTCCACCAGGTCCATGCCGGCGCAGAAATTGTCACCGGCACCGGTGAGGATGGCCACCTGGGCCTGCCCGTCGGCTTCGAAGCGGCGCCAGACCTCGAAAAAGCCTTCGCGCACGGCGCGATTCAGCGCATTGCGACGCTCGGGCCGGTTGATGGTGATGACGGCAATGCCGTCGTTCACTTCGTAAAGCAGTTCATTGTTCACGGGGGGTTGTCTCCTTTTCAAGTTGTGCCTGTTGCCGCGAGCGGCGGGTCTGGGGTATTGGTCTGGCTTGATTTGTTGCCACTTCACGCGATTGCGGTCCCGCACGGTAGCCGAGTGCCCTCGAGATGCTGGCGGCGAGTTCCATCACCAGGTGCTGCAGCGCATCGGCGACGGCGCGACCGCGCTCGATCGGCGCTGCGATGATCAGCGCCGCGTTCACGCGCCCATCGGGTTCGAAGATCGGGGCTGAAAAGCCGGCCACGTCGGGCGTCACTTCGCCGAATGTGACCGCCAGCCCGCTCAGCCGGGCCGCCTCGATGAGGCGCTCCAGTTGCGCCGGG
>NZ_JASJOY010000044.1:0-43383 GCF_031426985.1 Hydrogenophaga sp. | reverse complement strand
CGCCGTCATGGCCAGGCGGATGGTTTCCAGGTCGCGCATTTCACCGACCAGGATCGCGTCCGGGTCTTCGCGCAGGGCCGAGCGCAGCGCGTTGGAAAAGCTCAGCGTGTGCGGGCCCACTTCGCGCTGGTTGACCAGGCACTTCTTGGACTCGTGCACGAATTCCACCGGGTCTTCCACCGTCAGGATGTGGCCGTACTCGGTCTCGTTGAGGTGGTTGACCATGCCGGCCAGCGTGGTGGACTTGCCCGAGCCGGTGGGGCCGGTCACCAGCACCAGGCCGCGCGGGCGCAGCGCCAGGTCGCCAAAAATCTTGGGCGCGTTGAGCTGTTCCAGCGTGAGGATCTTGCTCGGAATCGTCCGGAACACGGCGCCGGCGCCGCGGTTGTGGTTGAAGGCGTTGACGCGAAAACGCGCCAGGCCCTCGATCTCAAACGAGAAGTCGCACTCCAGGAACTCCTCGTACTGCTTGCGCTGGCTGTCGTTCATGATGTCGTACACCATGCTGTGGACCATCTTGTGGTCCAGCGGCTCGACGTTGATGCGGCGCACGTCGCCATGCACCCGTATCATGGGGGGCAGCCCGGCGGAGAGGTGCAAATCGGACGCTTTGTTCTTGACGCTGAAGGCGAGCAGTTGCGTGATGTCCATCCGGAGTTCCGTGCTGTGTTGGGGTTAGCGACTGATTATGACGACGATTGAAACCAATCTTCAACAGGTGCGCAGCCGGATGGCGGTGGCCTGTGCACAGGCGGACAGAGACGTGAACGCTGTCACATTGCTGGCCGTCTCCAAGACCTTCGGACCCGACGCCGTGGCCGATGCGCTGGCGGCGGGGCAGACCGCCTTTGGCGAGAACTACATCCAGGAAGGGGTCGAAAAGATCCTGGCGCTGCGCGCCTCGCACCCGCAGGCGGCCATCGAATGGCACTGCATCGGGCCGGTGCAGAGCAACAAGACGCGGCTGGTGGCCACCCACTTCGACTGGGTGCAGTCGGTGGACCGGCTCAAGATCGCGCAGCGGCTTAGCGAGCAGCGCCCGGCCGATCGGCCGCCGCTGCAGGTGTGCCTGCAGGTCAATGTGGACGGCGGGGCCAACAAGTCGGGTGCCGCGCCGCCGGATCTGCTGGCGCTGGCGCAGGCGGTGGCCGCCCTGCCGAACCTGCACCTGCGCGGGCTGATGTGCATCCCGGAGCCGGCGGACGGCTTCGCGGCCCAGCTCGCGGTGTTCCAGCAGGCCCGGGCCCTGTTCGACGGACTCAACGCCCGGGGCCTGTCGCTGGACACCCTCTCCATGGGCATGAGCGAGGACCTGGACGCCGCCATCGCTGGCGGTTCGACCCTGGTGCGGGTCGGGCGCGCCATCTTCGGCGTGCGGCCCGCCAAGCCGGCCTGAACCGACTGGCCGGCGCGCGCGGCGCTCAAGGCCTCACAGCGGCAGCCGGCTGCTGTTCTTCACCTCTTCCATCACCGCGTAGGTGCGCGTCTCGCGCACGCCCGGCAGCTGCCACAGCACGCTGCCGGCGAAGTCACGGAAGGCCGCCATGTCGGCCATGCGGGTCTTGATCAGGTAGTCGAAGCCGCCGGCCACCATGTGGCATTCCAGGATCTCGTCGCGCACCTGCACCGCGGCCTTGAACTCGTTGAACACGTTGGGCGTGGTGCGGTCCAGCAGCACCTCCACAAAGACCAGCATGCCGCGCCCGAGCTTGAGCGGGTTCAGCCGCGCCTCGTAACCCAGGATGTAGCCGTCGCGCTGCAGGCGCTGGGTGCGCGCCAGCACGGCCGTGGGCGAGAGCGCCACTGCCTCGGCCAGCTTGAGGTTGGCAATGCGGCCATCGGCCTGCAGAACGCTCAGGATGCGCAGGTCGATGCGGTCGAGTTCGTGGGTGGTTTCGCTCATGGGTAGTGAATTATCCGGTTGAATGGCAAAAAACAGCCAGAAATTCATCGAACTGATGGGCACCATCACGCAATTCACCTGCCGAACCCATTTCCGGAGACTTCCATGCCCCGCACCACCGACCGACTGCCTTTCCCCTACCGGCCCGAGGCCGAGACCGTCGCCCAGCGCCTGGCCGCGCTGCAGGGTGCGCTGGACTGGGCCGCCGCCGCCCAGGTGGCCGCGCCCTGGGTGCGCGCGGTGCGCGAGAACCCGCCGCCCTTCTGGGCGATGGAAAGCCTGCTCAAGGAATACCCGATCTCCAGCGCCGAGGGTCTGGCCCTGATGCGCCTGGCCGAGGCCCTGCTGCGCGTGCCCGACGCCGAGACCGCGATCGCGCTCACCGCCGACCAACTGGGCCGTGCCGACTTCGACGGCGCCGCCGACTCGACGCTGGCGCGCCTGTCGTCCACCGCCATCGCCATGTCCAAGCACTTCCTGCCCGACGCGGGCCACGAACCGGGCCTGATGGCCAAGCTGGGCGCGCGCACCGTGGTCGCCGCCACGTTGCGCGCGGTGCAGTTGCTGGGCCGCCAGTTCGTGCTGGGCCAGACCATCGGCGAGGGCATGAAGGAGGCGACCGCAGCGCGCAAGAAGCAGCCCAACCTCCAGTTCAGCTACGACATGCTGGGCGAGGGCGCCCGCACCCAGGCCGACGCGCTGCGTTACCAGGCCAGCTATCAGAACGCCATCGCCGCCATCGCCCAGGGCGCCGACCCGGCGCGCCACCCGGCCAAGAACGACGGCATCTCGATCAAGCTCAGCGCCCTGCACCCGCGCTACGAAGATGCGCAGCACGAACGCGTGATGGCCGAGCTGGTGCCGCGCGTGTGGACGCTGTGCCGCGCCGCGGCGGCCGCCAACATCAACCTGACCATCGACGCCGAAGAGGTGGACCGGCTCGAACTCTCGCTGGACGTGTTCGAGGCGCTGGCCGCCCTGGTGGCCGAACATTGCCCGCAGTGGCAAGGCCTGGGTCTGGCCATGCAGGCCTACCAGACGCGCGCGGTCGAGCTGATCGCGCACATCGCCGCGCTGGCCCGCCAGTACAAGATCCGGTTCATGTGCCGCCTGGTCAAGGGCGCTTACTGGGACGCTGAGATCAAGCGTGCGCAGGAGCAGGGCCTCCCCGCCTACCCGGTGTTCACCCACAAGCACCACACCGACGTGAGCTACCTGGCCTGCGCCAAGGCGCTGCTGGACGCGCCCGACGCGATCTTTCCGCAGTTCGCCACGCACAACGCCGGCACCATCGCGGCCATCCTGCAGATGGGGGCGCGCCAGGCCGTGCCGTTTGAACTGCAGCGCCTGCACGGCATGGGCGAGGGCATCTACCGCGAGGTGCTGAAGAACCCGCTGGTGAGCTGCCGCGTTTACGCCCCAGTGGGCGCGCACCGCGACCTGCTGGCCTACCTGGTGCGCCGCCTGCTGGAGAACGGCGCCAACTCGTCGTTCGTGCACCAGCTGGCCGACGAATCGGTGGGCATGGACGAGCTGCTGATCTCGCCGCTGCGCCTGGAGCCACAGGCGTCGCTGCCGATGCCGATGGACCTGTACGGCGCCGCGCGCGCCAACAGCAGCGGCCGCGACCTGGCGGTGATCGCGCAGCGCGACGAACTGCTGGCGGCGCACGCGGCCTGCAGCGTGCCGATGGTGGCCGAGGCCAAGGCTGATGATGCCAGCGAGGCCGTGGCCCGCGCCGTCGGCGCCTTCGGGGCCTGGAACCACACGCCCGTGGCCCAGCGCGCGACCGTGCTGCGCTTCGCCGCCGACGCGCTCGACGCGGCGCTGCCGCGCTTCTGTGCCCTGCTGGTGAAAGAAGCGCACAAGACCTGGGGCGACGCCGTGTCCGAGGTGCGCGAGGCGGTGGACTTTTTGCGTTACTACGCCAACGAGGCCGAGCGCGTGATGGCGCCGCAGACCCTGCCCGGCCCCACGGGTGAGAGCAACACCTTGCGCCTGGAAGGCCGCGGCGCCTGGGTCTGCATCAGCCCCTGGAACTTCCCGCTGGCCATCTTCATGGGCCAGGTCGCGGCGGCGCTGGCCACCGGCAACACGGTGCTGGCCAAGCCGGCCGAGCAGACCCCGGCCGTGGCGCTCGAAGCCGTGAAACTGCTGCACGCCGCCGGCATCCCGCAGGACGCGCTGCAGCTGCTGCACGGCCCGGGCGAGACCGTGGGCGCGGCGCTGGTCGCGGCGCCCGGCGTGGCCGGCGTGGTGTTCACCGGTTCCACCCAGGTGGCCAAGATCATCCAGCGCGCGCTGGCGGCCAAGGACGGCCCCATCGTGCCGCTGATCGCCGAGACCGGCGGCATCAACGCCATGCTGGTGGACAGCACGGCCCTGCCCGAGCAGGTGGCCGACGCGGTGGTGCAGAGCGCCTTCCGCAGCGCGGGCCAGCGCTGCTCGGCGCTGCGCCTGCTGTGCGTGCACGAAGCCATTGCCGATGGCGTGATCGAGATGATCCAGGGCGCGGCGAACGAGCTGGTGGCCGGCGATCCGTCGCAGTTGACGACCGACCTCGGCCCGGTGATCGACGCCGAGGCCTTTGACAACATCCAGCGTCACGTCGTGCGCCTGCGCGGCAGCGCCAAGGCCTTGCTGCCGGAGACGGCCGCGACGGCCGGGATGCCCAACCTGGTGGCGCCGCAGATGTTCGAGGTGAAGGCCATCAGCGAGGTGACACAGGAGATCTTCGGCCCGGTGCTGCAGGTGGTGCGTTGGGGTGGGGAGCCCATGGACGTGATCCGTCAGATCAACGCCCTGGGCTATGGGCTGACGCTGGGCATCCAGACCCGCATCGACAGCCGCGCCCAGGCGCTGGCCACGGCGGCACGGGTGGGCAACGTCTACGTCAACCGCAACATGATCGGCGCCGTGGTCGGCGTGCAGCCCTTCGGTGGCGAAGGCCTGAGCGGCACCGGCCCCAAGGCGGGCGGGCCGAACTACCTGCTGCGCTTCTGCGCCGAGCAGACCCTGACCATCAACACCACGGCCGCGGGCGGCAACGTGGCGCTGTTCGCAGGGTAAGGTGTGGGGGCAACGGCCCGACTTCTGGCCGGAGCGCGTGACCTAGGTCAGGGCACCCGTGGAACCGGCTTTGCCGGGCCACAGGGTGCGTCCCCCTCCCGCCGCAGGCGAGAGAGGGGGAAGCCGCGCAGCGGCGCAGGGGGTGTCACCAGTTCGTGCCCGGCGGCGCCGACAGCGGCAGCTTGCCGCGCAGCCGGGCATCGAGCTCAACGATGGGCAAAGGCGGCGCGAACAGGTAGCCCTGGAAGTGGTCGCAGCCCTGGCTGGCCAGGAAGTCGCGCTGCTCCAGCGTCTCCACCCCCTCGGCCACCACCTGCAGGCTCAGGCTCTGCGCCAGCGAGATGATGGCGCGCGAGATGGCGGCGTCGCTGGCGTCGGTCAGCACGTCGGACACAAAGCCCTTGTCGATCTTGAGCTGGTCCAGCGGCAGGCGCTTGAGCAGGGACAGTGACGAGTAACCGACGCCGAAGTCGTCCAGCGAGAGCGTCACACCCAGGGCCTTGAGCAGGCCCATTTTCTCCAGCGTGATCTCCATGCGGTCGGCCAGCAGGCTTTCGGTGAGTTCAAGCTTGAGCTTGTGCGGGCGGATGCGGGCGTGCTGGATCGACTCCATCACCATGTCGACAAAGTCCGGGTGGCGGAACTGGCGCACGCTGACGTTGACCGAGATGCTCAGCTCCTGGGTGTGGGCTTCGTTCTCCCACAGCGCCAGCTGGGTGCAGGCGGTTTCCAGCACCCAGCGACCCAGGGGCAGGATCAGGCCGGTGTCCTCGGCCACGGGGATGAACTCGCTGGGCATCACCAGGCCGCGGCGCGGGTGTTTCCAGCGCACCAGGGCTTCCACGCTGCCCACCCGGCCGAGGCGGTCCACCTGCGGCTGGTAGAGCACCACGAACTGCTGGGTGTGCAGGCCCTCGCGCAGGTCCACGCCCACGGCCGCGTTGTGGCTCATGGAGGCCTGCATCGCCGGGTCGAAGAAACACAAGGTGTTGCGGCCCAGCGTCTTGGCCTGGTACATGGCCAGGTCGGCCTGCTTGAGCAGTTCGCTCACGTCGCTCTGGTTGGAGCAGAACGAGGTGACGCCGATGCTGGGCGTGGCGAAATGCTGGTGGCCGGTGAGCTGGAAGGGTTCGCGCAAGGTGTTGAGCACTTTCTCGGCCAGCACGCGCGTCTTGTAGGCGGCGGCCTCCCCGTCGGTGCTTAGGTCGTCCACCATCACCACGAACTCGTCGCCGCCGAGCCGCGCCACGGTGTCGGTCTTGCGCACGCTCTGAGTCAGGCGCTGCGCCACCTTCTGCAGCAGCTGGTCGCCCATGTGGTGGCCCAGCGTGTCGTTGAGGATCTTGAAGTTGTCCAGGTCGATGAACATCAGCGCGCCGTGCTGGCCGCTGCGTGCGCATTCGGCCAGCGAGCGCTGCAGGCGGTCCAGCAGCAACTGGCGGTTGGGCAGGTCGGTCAGCGCGTCGTAGAAAGCCAGGTGGCGGATCATGTCCTCCGCGTTCTTGCGCTGCGTGATGTCGCGCCCCACCGCCACCCAGTGCGTGGCCGCCTCCGCCACGGTCTGCACCGACACCACTTCCAGTTCGACCCAGAACCAGGCGCCGCTCTTGCGCCGCACCATCAGTTCGGTGCGGGCCTGCCGTTTGCTCTGCAGGCCGGCCACCAGGTCCTGCAGTTTGGACATGGTCGGGTCCATGTCCACCAGCATGCGCGGTGTCTGGCCCAGCACCTCGGCACGGCTGTAGCCGGTGTGCTGCTCGAAGGCGTCGTTGACGAAGACGATGCGTGGTTCGTCGTGCAGGTCGGGGCCGGCCTCGGCGATCGCCACGATGTCGTTCAACCGCGCCACGCTGGTTTCCAGCAGCATCAGCTGTTCCTGCGAGCGGCGGCGTTCGGTCACGTCGCGGAAGTACACCGCCAGGCCCTCGGCAAACGGGTAGGCGCGCACCTCCAGCCACTTGCCCAGCGTGGCGAAATGCTCTTCCAGTTCGACGCGGCGGTTTTTCTCCACGGCGCGCATGAGCTGTTCCCGCAGGCGCTGGGCCAGCGCCGGCGCCAGGCCGTGCCACACCTCCAGGCCCAGCAGTTCCGAGGTGGACTTCTGCAGCAGCCGTTCGCTCTCCTGGTTCAGGTAGGTGTAGCAGCACTGCCGGTCCAGCGTCACGAAGGCCTCGGTGATGCTGGCCAGCGTGGTGGTCAGGCGCATGGCCAGCAGCGTGGTTTCCTGCTGCGCCTGTTTCTGGGCCGAGATGTCCTGCATCGCGCCCTGGATGCGCAGGATCTGTCCCGCCGCGCCCTGCACCGCGCTGCCCACGGCGCGCACCCATTTGGGCGCACCGGCGGGCACCGCCACCTGGATTTCTTCGTCGAAGCCCAGGCCGTTGTGCTCACACAGCTCCAGGCGCTGGCGCAGGCCGCTGCGCCATTCGGGCGCGCAGCGCAGCACCATGTCTTCGGTCGACTGCAGGCTCTGGCCCGGCTGCAGGCCCAGGACGCTCGCCAGCTCGTCGGAGTGCACCAGTTCGTGGGTGGTCAGGTTCAGCGACCAGCTGCCCACACCGGCCGTGTGTTCGGTCAGGTTCAGCCGGCTCTGGCTCTCGCGCAGCGCGCTGTGGTTCTGCACCGCGCTGTGCTCGCCGCGCTGAACCAGGTGCTGGTGGTGGCGGATGAAGCCCAGCAGGTCCGAGCCCAGGGCTCCGATCACCTGCAGCGCTTCGCTGGCGCGCACCGGCGTCTCGCGCGGCGGCCGGTCCAGCAGGATCAGCGACGCCGCCGGTTCACGCAGATCCATGGGCAGGGCCAGCGCCTGCAAAAAACGCCACGCCGCCGGCCCGGTGGCCCAGGGGTGGTCCGCCAGCGCCGGGTGCGCCATGGCGTCCGGGAGGCAGGCTTCGCGCTGCGGCGTGGGCAGGGCGCGCAGGCAGGCGTCCAGCGCCAGGTCGACCTGGGCCGGTGTCAGGCCGTGACGTCCCAGCACCTGGGGTTGGGGCAGGGTCCATTCCACCAGCAGGGCCGCCTGCACACCGGCGGTCTGACAGGCCAGTTGCACCAGTCGGTCCAGGTCGGGCAGGTCGTCCCGTGCCGACGTTGGGAGGGGGAGAGCGGGCGGGTGGGCGTTCATGGAAGACCTCGGTGCACTCGGGCACGGTGCCCAAGCATATCCAAGGCGCAGAACCCATCAAGCGCGCCGGGCCGGGCGCGAAGGCGTTGCACCCGGTGCGCCCGTTCGTGAACAGATGCCTCGGAAGGGGGAGGGGATTTGTAACAGAGTTGTGAGATTTTGTTGTGCGTGTACTAACATGGTTTCCCGTCCGACCCAGGCTTGCGCTCGGATGGGCGATGGTGCCGCGTTGGTGGCACCCCACTTTCGGGAGTGAAAACGTGAGCGCACTCGCAGGACTCAGACAACACGGCGACATCAACAGCCTGAAAGCCGCGCTGCACCAGCTGTGCAGTGAGTTCGGCCGCATCACGCGACTGGACATCCTGACCGCCATGCACGAAGGCACCAAACAGGCCATCTGCTTCCTGCGCATGGAGCGCCCGGAGCAGGAACAGCAACTCATGAAAACCCTGGGCGTGGGCCGTTTCGGTGGCGAGGTGGTGTTCGTGCTCAACCTGGACGTGCCCCCCACCAGCGAGGACAACGGCCCATCGTCCCAGTGGGCCGATTCCGACCTGTACGCCTGATCTGTTGCACGACCGAACCGCCGCTGGGCGGCCACAAAAAAAGCGCTCCCCGGAGCGCTTTTTTTGTTGGGGGGTGTTCAGCCCGAAGTCAGTTCAACTCACCGAACGAGGAGTTGCGCGCACCCGCGCCTGCGTTCTGCGGCGCGGTCTGGTTGATGTTGATCCAGAACTCGCAGACGTGCTTCATGGCGCTGAGGAACTGCGCGAACTCGGTCGGCTTGGCGATGTAGGCGTTGGTGCCGGCGTCGTAAGCGCGTTGCAGATCGCTGGGCTCGGTGGACGAGGTCAGCACCACCACGGGGATGTTGCGCAGGTTGTCCGATCCCTTGATTTCACGCAACACGCCGATGCCGTCGAGCAGGGGCATTTTCAGGTCCAGCAGCACCAGCACCGGATTGCCACCAGTGCGGTCGGCAAAGGCGTCGCGGCGGTAGAGGTAGTCCAGGGCCTGCATGCCGTCCGACACGTGGGTCACGCGGCCGTCCAGTCCGTGGCGCGCGAGCGCCAGACGGGTCAGCTCCGCGTCGTCGGGATTGTCTTCAACGAGCAGGATGGCGTCGGCGTTCTTGTTCATGGTTCGAGGGCGGATGGAACCGCGTCTTTGGATGCCTCTGTGGGGCTGCAGCCTTCAAACGGCAGCGAGAAATGGAACACGCTGCCTTGGCCGACCTGGCTCTCAGCCCAAATGCTACCACCGTGCCGTTCGAGGATGCGGCGGGTGAGGGCCAGGCCGATGCCGGTGCCCTCGAACTCGGTGGCCCGGTGCAGGCGCTGGAACACCCCGAACAGCTTGGAGGCGTACTTGGTGTCGAAGCCCACGCCGTTGTCGCGCACGTAGAAGGTGTAGCCCACGGCGGGGTCCACGCTCCAGCCCACTTCGATGCGGGCCCTCTCGCGCGGGCGGGTGTATTTGAAGGCGTTGCCCAGCAGATTGGCCCAGACCTCGCGCAGCAGCAGGGCGTCGCCCTGGACCACCGGCAGATCGGGCGCGATCACCCAGTCCACCACGCGGCCGTGGGTGTCGTGCGCCAGCTGGCTCACCACCGCATCCACCAGCAAGGTG
Organism: Hydrogenophaga sp.; assembly: GCF_031426985.1. GTDB lineage: Bacteria > Pseudomonadota > Gammaproteobacteria > Burkholderiales > Burkholderiaceae_C > Hydrogenophaga. The sequence goes on along the minus strand of NZ_JASJOY010000044.1, from coordinate 33,658 downwards.
AGGTCCACCGCCGTGAGGTTGACGGCCGAGCGGCCCAGGCGCGAGAAGGCCAGCAGCCCGTCGATGAGCTGGCTCATGTGCCGGGCCGAACCGCCGATGGTGCCCAGGTACTTCTGGGCGGTCTCGTCGAGCTGACCTTCCAGGTGCTCTTCGAGCAGGCTCACAAAGCTGGAGATGTGGCGCAGCGGCGAGCGCAGGTCGTGCGAGACCGAGTAGGAAAAGGACTCCAGGTCCTTGTTGGCCGCCAGCAGCTGCTCGGTGCGGTCGGCCACGCGGTTTTCCAGCTCGTCGTTGATGTTGCGCATCAGGTCGTCGAGCCGTTTGGCGTCGGTCATGTCGCGGTTGATCTTGGCAAAGCCCTTGAGCTCGCCTTGATCGTCGCGCAAGGCGATCAGCAAAGAATGCGACCAGTACTCGCTGCCGTCCTTGCGGCGGTGCCAGCTCTGCAGCTCGTGCTGGCCGCGCGACGCGGCCAGGCGCATCATCTGGTTGGCGCTTTCGAGGGCTTTGCTGCCGTCCTGGTCGCGTTCGAACAGCAGCGAATAGTGGCGCCCCAGCATTTCGGTGGGCGAATAGCCCTCCATGCGCTGTGCGCTGTCGGTCCAGTCGGTGATCAGGCCCTGGCTGTCCAGGAAGAAGATGCAGTACTCGCGCAGGTTGTCCACCATCAGGCGAAAGCGCTGCTCGCTCTCCAGCAGTTCGAGCGAACGCTCCTGGATGCGTTGCTCCAGCTCGTCGTTGAGCTGGTTGACGCGTTCTTCCACCCGCTTGCGTTCGGTGATGTCCACGATCTGCACGAACACGCCTTGCACCAGGCCTTCGTGGATGTCGGGCAGGTAGCTGGCGCTGATGAAGATCGATTCGCCGGTGATGGTTTTGCGCCAGGCTTCGAAATGCTGCGCTTGTCCACCGATCGCGGCCTGCATGCGCGGGCCGATCTCGGCCCACACCTCGGCGGGCACCACTTCGCTGATGTGGATGCCCAGCATCTTGGCCGGGTCCATCCCGTAGATGCGCTGGTGCTCGGCGTTGGCGAAACGAAAACGCAGCATCGCGTCCAGGTAGGCGATCATGCCCGGCACCTGGTCGGTGATGGTCTGCAGGAAGCGCTGGTTCTCGCGCAAGGCCATTTCGGCCGCCTTGCGTGCGGTGATGTCCACCACCGTGGTGTTGCTGTGCAGGAAGCGGCCATCGGCGTCGAGCACCGCCGCCGACGACAGCAGCGCCTGGAACACCGTGCCGTCCTTGCGGCGTATTTCGTACTCGGCACCGCTGAGCACGCCATCGCGCAGCAGGCGGGCCATGCGGTCTTCGAGCAGCGGCACGCGCGAGGCCAGGGTGACATCGCGGAAATGCAGGTGGCCGAGCACCTCTTCGCGCGTGTAACCCAGCCACTGGAGTTCGGTGTCGTTGATGGCGACGAAGATGCCGTTGACGTCGAGCGAGTGGTAGCCGCAGGGCGCCTGGTTGTACAGCACCTGCGCCTGCTGCAGGGCCTCGCCCAGTTGGCGGTTCGCGTTCTGCACCCGGTCTTCGGATGCCTTGCGTTCGGTGATGTCCAGCATCTGGATGAACAGGCCGCGCACCTGGCCGTCGTGCCGGTAGGGGGTGTATTCGATGCTGGCGTAGAAGCGGTGGCCGTCGGGGAAGATGCGCTCGCCCTCGAACTGCTGGGACTCGCCGCGCAACGCGGCGGCCAGCATGGGCTGTGCGGAGGCGTAGTCCTGCGGACGGGCGATCTCGCTCAGGTGCCGCCCCACCAGCGCGGCCGGTTCGCCACCCATCCAGCGCGCGTAGCTGGCGTTGGCGAAGTGGCAGACCAGGGCGCTGTCGAAAAACGCCAGCTGCACCGGCACGCTGTTGGTGATCGTCTGCAGGAAGGTGCGCTGGGCGTCCAGGGCGTGTTCGGCGGCTTTGCGTTCGGTGATGTCCACCAGCGTGTTGTTGGTGCGCACGAATGCCCCGTGCTCGTCGGTCACGGCGGTGCTGCTGAGCAGGGCCACGAAACCCGACCCGTCGCGGCGCCGCATGTTCAGTTCGGCCGCGTCCAGCTTCTCGCCGCTCGCCAGGCGGCGCAGCCGTTCCTTGACCCGCTCCAGGTGTTCGGGCTGCACGAAATCGCGGAAGTGCAGCCGACCCACCACTTCGCTGCGGGTGTACCCGAGCCAGTCGAGTTCGGTCTGGTTGATCAGCACGAACGTGCCGGTGATATCGACCGAGTGGTAGCCGCAGGGGGCCTGGTTGTACAGGGCCTGGGCATCGGTCAGGGTCTGGCGCAGGCGATCGTTGGTCTCGGCCAGCGCTTCGGTGCGTTCCCGCACCCGGGCTTCCAGGTCGTTGTTGAGCTGGTGGATGTGTGCCTGCTGCCGGTGTTGTTCGGTGATGTCGCGCGAGACGGCCAGCAGCATCACCGGGTGGCCCTGGGTGTCGTGGATGGGAGACACCACGGTGTCCCACCATTTGGGGGTGCCTTTGAATGTCTCGCCGAAGGCCACGAAGTGGGCGGTTTCGCCCCGCTGTGCGCTGGCCACCGCCTGCCGGGCCTGGGCTTCGCTCTCGCCTTTCCACCACTGCGTCCAGTCGCTGCCGCGCACCTGTTCGAAGTCGTCGACCTCGACCAGGTGGCAGCCGCGCGCGGTGATCTGCAGCACATGGCCTTGCAGGTCCAGCACCTTGGTGCAGTCGGGGCTGCTGGCGATGATCTGGCGGTTGAGTTCTTCCTGGATGCGTGCGTCGGCCTGCAGCTCGCGCAGCGAGCTGATGTCCTGCACGAAACCCAGGTGGCCGATCAGCTGGCCCTCATCGTCCAGGTGCGGCACGTTGCGCACCAGCAGGTGCACCACTTCGCCGTCCGTGCGCACCAGCCGGAATTCGATGCTCAGGCTGTTGCCGCGGGGCACGGCGGCGTGCCAGTGGTGCTGCACGCGCTCCAGGTCCTGCGGGTGCACCAGCCGCATCCAGCCCAGTTGCGCAAATTCAGGCGCTGGCAGGCCGAAGATGCGCTGCAGGGCGTCGTCCACATGCGTGAGCAGGCCGGTGTGGTCGATGCGGAACACGCCGATGGGAAACACACTCGCCAGCGAAGACAGCAGGCCTTCGTATTCGAGCTGCGCATTGGGGACATCGCCCAGCCCCGCGGCGCGCAGTGACAGGTCCAATGGGACCGGCAGGGTCAGGTTCGGGTCGGACGCCGGGCCGGCCAGCAGGCGGGCGTGCTGGCGGCGCAGGTGGGCGTTTTCACGGCGCAGGGTCTCCAGCTCGCGCTCCAGAGCCTGCTCGCGCGACAGCGCCTGATGCTCGGCCGCATCGGTCTGCGGTCGCTCAGGGGTCGTGGAGTGCAGGGCGCTCATACCGACCACTGTACCCGAGCCCCCCGGGCTGAACTGTTAAATATGACAGTCAGAAACGCGGCAGTTCCGGGAAAGACAAACGGCCTCCACGCACCAGCATCTTGCCGTATTCGGCACAACGTTGCAGTGTTGGGATCACTTTGCCAGGGTTGAGTAGCTCTTTGGTATCAAAGGCGCGCTTGACGGCGAACATCAGCGCGTTTTCCTGCGCGCTGAACTGCACGCACATGCTGTTGAGTTTTTCCACGCCCACGCCGTGTTCGCCGGTGACGGTGCCGCCCATGGCCACACTGGTTTCCAGGATCTCGGCGCCGAACTGCTCGCAGCGGTGCAGCTGGTCGGGGTCGTTGGCATCGAACAGGATCAGCGGGTGCAGGTTGCCGTCGCCGGCGTGGAACACGTTGGCGCAGCGCAGGCCGTACTTGCGCTCCATGTCGGCGATGGCGAACAGGATGTCGGCCAGGCGTTTGCGCGGGATGGTCGAGTCCATGCACATGTAGTCGGGGCTGATGCGGCCCGACGCGGGGAAGGCGTTCTTGCGGCCACTCCAGAAACGCAGGCGCTCGGCCTCGTCCTGGCTCACGGCGATGGCGGTGGCACCGCAGCCGCGCAGCACCGCGCTCATGCGGCCGATCTCTTCTTCAACCTCTTCGGGCGTGCCGTCGCTCTCGCACAGCAGGATGGCGGCCGCGTTCAGGTCGTAGCCGGCGTGCACGAAGTCTTCGACCGCCGCGGTCATGGGCTTGTCCATCATCTCCAGCCCGGCCGGGATGATGCCGGCCGCGATGACCGCCGCCACCGCGTCACCGGCTTTCTGGATGTCGTCGAAGCTGGCCATGATGCAGCGCGCCAGCTGGGGCTTGGGCACCAGCTTGACCACCACTTCGGTGACCACCGCGAGCATGCCTTCGCTGCCGATCACCAGCGACAGCAGGTCCAGGCCGGGGGTGTCGAGCGCGCCGCCGCCGAAGCGCACGGGCTCACCTTCGATGCTGAAGCCGCGCACCTGCAGCACGTTGTGCACCGTCAGGCCGTACTTGAGGCAGTGCACGCCACCGGAGTTTTCGGCCACGTTGCCGCCGATGGTGCAGGCGATCTGGCTGCTCGGGTCGGGCGCGTAGTACAGGCCGTGGGGCGCGGCGGCTTCGCTGATGGCGAGGTTGCGCACACCGGCCTGAACCACGGCCGTGCGCGATCGGGCATCGATCGAGACGATCTGGTTGAACTTGGCCAGCGACAAGGTCACGCCCATGGCGTGCGGCATGGCACCGCCCGAGAGGCCGGTGCCGGCGCCGCGCGCCACCACCGGCACATCCAGCGCATGGCAGACCTTGAGGGCCGCCGCTACCTGCGCCTCGTTCTCGGGCAGGGCGACCACCAGCGGGCGCTCGCGGTAGGCGGTCAGGCCGTCGCATTCGTAGGGCGTGGTGTCTTCGGTCTGCCAGAGCAGGGCGTGGGCCGGCAGCACGGCCTGCAGGGCGCGCACCACCTCGGCCTGGCGGGCGGCGCGTTCGGCGCGGGAGACTTCGGCGGGGGCGGTGGGGGCGTTCATGCGCGGCAGTGTACGGCGGGTGGGCCGGCGGCGCATTGAAGAAACTTGCAGCCCGGCGTGAGCGGGTTTGTGGGGCCGAACGGACCCCGGGTCTTGAAACGCGCGCGGCCCACCACCATCTGCTGAGCACAGGGCCGGACAAGCCTCCGCCCTTCGCACCCACCCTCACTTTCAGGAGTCCACGCCATGAACCATCTGATCGCCCGCTCGGGTCTGTTCGACGATTTCTTCAAGGATGTCGCGCCCGGTTTCTACGTCCGTCCCCTGCACGGTGACAGCCTGCCCTCGCCCTCGCAGATCAAGATCGACGTGAAGGAAACCCCGTCGGCCTACACCGTGGTGGCCGAGGTGCCCGGCGTGGCCAAGGAAGACATCCACGTGACGGTGGAAGGCAGCGTGGTGACGCTGCGCGCCGAGGTCAAGCAGCAGGACAGCCAGAGCCAGGACGAGAAGCTGTTGCGCACCGAGCGCTATTACGGGGCCGTGGCGCGCAGCTTCCAGCTGGCGGCCGACATCGACAACGAGAAGTCGAAAGCGAAATACGAGAACGGGGTCCTGACGCTGGCGCTGCCCAAAAAAGTCAGCCTGGCAGGACAGCGCCTGAACATTGAATAAGCACCCCCTGCGCCGCTGACGCGGCATCCCCCTCTCTCGCCTGCGGCGGGAGGGGGACGCTGCCCTGTGGCCCGGCAAAGCCGGTTCCACGGCTGCCTTGGCTTGGGAGCGCGCTCCGGCGGTGCTTAGCTCAGGCTCTTCCTGAGCCACTCGGCGAAGGCGGCGCATTCCCAGCGGTCCATCGTGCCCGTCCGCCAGCACAGGTGGTGCGCGTGCGGGCTGGGCACGTGGCGCGGGTACAGCGGCACCAGGGTGCCGTGTTCCAGCCAGGGTGCGGCCAGCTTCAGCCGCACCAGCGCGATGCCCATGCCCACCGCGGCGGCGTCGCACATCAGGCCGATGTCGTTGAACTGCGAACCGTCCACCGGTTCGGGCCAGTCCAGGTCGTGCGCCGCGAACCAGGTGCGCCAGGGCTCCAGCGGGCTGCGCAGCAGGGGCAGCTCTTCCAGGTCCTGCGGCGTTTCGAAAGGGCCGTGTTCGCGCACGAAGGCCGGTGCGGCCAGCGGCGTGACCTCGTCCTTCATCAGGCAGACATGCTCCACGTCGGCGTAGCGCCCGGTGCCGAAGCGGATCATCAGGTCCGCGTCCTCGGCCACCACGTCCAGCAGCGGGATGCTGACCTGCAGCGTGATGTCGATCTCCGGGTAGGCGTCGCTGAACTGCTTCAGCCGCGGCAGCAGGATCGAGCGCGCGAAGGTCGGCGTCACCGCCAGCCGCAGCTTGCGCCGGCCCGGCGAGGCCGTGTTGCTGGGGAATTTCTGCAGCGCCGCCAGCCCCTCGCGCACCTGGGCCAGGTATTCGATGCCCTCGGTGGTGAGGGAAAAATCCGCCCGCCCGAACAGCTTGGTGCCCAGGATCTGCTCCAGCTGCTTGATGCGGTGACTGACCGCGCTGGGCGTGACGCACAGCTCCTCGCTGGTCTGGGTCACGCTGCGCAGCCGCGCCAGCGCCTCGAAGGTCAGCAGGCACTGGATGGGCGGGATGCGGATGGTCATGGTGTGGGCGTCCGGGTGGTCTTGCGAGTGTGTCACGCCAGTTGTACCAGCGCGCGCAGCACCTGGGCCGACGAGCGGCCGCGCCCGGCCCCCGCTTGCGTCCAGGCGGCCAGGGGCGCCGGCACGCGCGCCACGGCGTCCAGGGGGGCCACCAGGGCGCCGCTGGCCAGCAGCGGCGAAACCAGGGCCTGGCGCGCGATCAGCACACCGGCCCCGTTCAGCGCTTCCTGCACCGCGATGGCGTAGAGCGAGAACACCGGGCCGCGCGGGGCAAAGACCTGCCCCGGCAGGGCGACCGCGGCCCAGCGGGCCCAGTCACCGGCCCAGACGCTGTCGGACAGGCAGACCATGCCAGCGAGATCTTTCGGACCTGTGATCCGGCGCGCCAGCGCCGGGGTGCACACGGGCGTGAGCCGGTCCTGCGCCAGCGCCAGCGCATCGGCCGGCGGGGCTTCGGCGTAGAACAGGCACAGATCGAAGGGCGCCCGTTTGAGGTTGGGGGGCTTTTCCATGGCCGTGACCGAGACCTCGATGTCGGGCACGAGCGCGCGCAGCCCGGACAGGCGCGGCGCCAGCCACAGCTGCGCGATCGCCGGCAACGCCGCCAGGTGCACGCGCCGCGGTGCCGCGTCCTGGCGCAGCTCCCGCACCGCCTCGCCGAGCCGGTCGAAGACCTGCGAAAAGGCGGGCAGGGCCCGGCGACCGATGTCGGTCAGCGCCACGCCGCGGGCCTGGCGCACGAACAGGGGCGCCCCCAAATCCGACTCCAGCGCCTTGATCAGCGCCGTGATGGCGCCGGGCGTCACGTGCAGTTCTTCGGCCGCCTGGGCAAAGCCGCCCAGGCGTGCCGCCGCCTCGAAGGCGCGCAAGGCGTTGAGTGAGGGCAGGCGGGGGGAGGGCGGGGCGACGGGCATCTGAGGCTTGGATTTTCTGGCCCTAATTTATATGGAATCTGCGTTGTCGTGAACCGGGTCGGCTCCCATACTGGGCTGCAGCCACCCCTCGTTCACAGGACCCACGACATGAGCACCCACGACCAACGCCCCTGGCTCAGCCCCGCCGTCACCACCCGCATCGACCAGATCCAGGCCGGCCTCGCAGGCGCCAGCAGCGAGCAGCTGGCGGCGCGCATCGAAGCCCTGGCGGTGGAAAACCGCGCCATCCACGAGCACCGCTGTTTCAACCTCAACCCGGCGACCAATGTGATGAATCCGCGGGCCGAGGCCTTGCTCGCCAGCGGGCTGGGGGCACGACCTTCGCTGGGCTATCCGGGCGACAAGTACGAAACCGGCCTCGAAGCCATCGAGGAGATCGAGGTCATCACCGCCCAGCTCGCGGCCGAGGTGTTCCAGGCGCGCTTTGCCGAGATCCGGGTCGGCTCGGGCGCCCTGGCCAACCTCTACGCCTTCATGGCCACCTGCCAGCCGGGCGATACGATCATTGCGCCGCCCGCCAGCATCGCCGGCCACGTCACCCACCACGACGCCGGCTGCGCCGGGCTGTATGGGCTGAAGGTCCACCACGCGCCGGTGCACGCCGACGGCTACACCGTGGACCTGGACGGCCTGCGCGACCTCGCTTTGAAAGTGCGGCCCAGGCTCATCACCATCGGGCAGAGCCTGAACCTGTGGTCGCACCCGGTATCGGCGCTGCGCGGCATCGCCGACGAGGTGGGCGCCCGGCTCCTGTTCGACGCCGCCCACCAGTGCGGGATGATTGCCGGCGGTGTGTTCGCCAACCCGCTGGCCGAGGGCGCGGACCTGATGACCATGAGCACCTACAAGAGCCTGGGCGGTCCGGCCGGCGGCCTGATCCTGACCAACGATCCGTCGCTGGCCCAACGCCTCGAAGCCATCGCCTACCCCGGTCTGACCGCGAACTTCGATGTTGCGAAATCCGCCGCGCTGGGCATCACCCTGCTGGACTGGCGCGACCATGGCGCGGCCTATGCCCGCGCCATGGTCGACACCGCCCAGGCCCTGGCCGAGGCGCTGGGCGCCGAAGGCCTGCCGCTGTTCCGCACCGCGCGCGGCGTCACCGGCTCGCACCAGTTCGCGGTCGAGGCCGAGGCCTGGGGCGGCGGGCAGTCGGCCTCGCGGCGGCTGCGGCTGGCGGGGTTTCTGGCCTGTGGCATCGGCCTGCCGCGTCCGCCAGTGGCCGGCGATGTCAACGGTCTGCGCCTGGGAACGCCCGAAATCTGCCGCTGGGGCCTGCGGACCGGCGACATGCCGCGGCTGGCCGCGCTGATCGCGGCGGCGCTGAAAAGCGCCGACCCCGCCCGCCTGGCCGACGAGGTCGCCGACTGGCGCAGCGGTTTCGACCGCGTGCATTTCATCCGGGCCGCCGCGTAAACGTCGGCCCGCGGCGGCTTCAGCGGCCGGCGGTCAGCGAAACACCACGGTCTTGTGACCGTTCTGCAGCACCCGGTGTTCGCTGTGCCACTTCACCGCCCGCGCCAGCACCTGGCTTTCGGTGTCACGGCCGCGCGCGGTCAGGTCTTCCACCGTGTCGGTGTGGTCCACGCGGGCCACGTCCTGCTCGATGATGGGGCCTTCGTCGAGGTCGGCCGTCACGTAGTGGGCGGTGGCGCCGATCAGCTTCACGCCGCGGTCGTGTGCCTGGTAATAGGGCTTGGCGCCCTTGAAGCTGGGCAGGAAGCTGTGGTGGATGTTGATCGCCTTGCCCGAGAGTTCGCGGCAGAGGTCGTTGCTCAGGATCTGCATGTAGCGCGCCAGCACCACCAGCTCGGCGCCTTCGCTGCGGATCACCTCCAGCTGTTTCGCCTCGGCCTGTGCCTTGGTCGCCGCCGTCATGGGGAGGTGGTGGAAGGGCACGTTGTAGCTGGCCGCGAGCTGGTAGAAGTCGCGGTGGTTGCTGACGATGGCGCGGATGTCCAGCCGCAGCAGGCCGCTCTTCCAGCGGAACAGCAGATCGTTCAGGCAGTGGCCTTCCTTGCTGACGAAGATCACCGTCTTCATCGGCTCGGCCAGCGGGTGCAGGCCCCACTGCATGCCGAACGGTTCGGCGAACAGCTTGAGGTGGGCGCGCAGGTCGTCCTGGGTCAGCTGGCCGCAGGTGAACTGCACCCGCATGAAGAACAGGCCGGTGCCGTGGTCGTTGTACTGGGCGGCTTCTTCGATGTTGCCGCCACGCTCCAGCAGAAAGCCCGAGACGGCGTGCACGATGCCAGGGCGGTCCTGGCAGGACAGGGTGAGAACGTAGGTGTGGTGCATGGTCGGCCCGATTGTCGCAGGGCCGCCGGGGGCGGCGTCCGGGGACGGCGGGAGACGGCCGCGGCGTCAGGGCGCCGGCACGGGCGCCGGCCGGCCCATCTGCGCCTTCAGGTCGGCGCAATGGTCCTGGGGTGGCGTGGCCGGGGTGGGCCAGATCCGATCGGCGGCGCCTGTCGCGGCCGTGTGCGCACCGGGATCGCCCGCCAGCGACACCACCACCTGCAGTGGCTGGCCGGGCGGCAGGTGCCGCGGCACGCCGATGTCGCGCCGCACGTGCTGGTGGCCGGCCACCAGCAACACGGTCTGGCCGGTCCGCAGGGCCTGCTGCGCGGTCTGGGCCATGGCCCGGTCGCGTGCCAGCTGGACGCGCGCCATGGGCACGATCTGCGACTCGGGCAACAGGCCGCAGTGCCCCGCGCGGATGTTCTCGCGCTGCAGCCCCAGGGCCTCGGCCGGCAAGGCGGTGTCCAGGCCCGACTCCCCCATCACCGTGCGCATCTGGGCACGCGGCAGGTTGCCGCCGAACACCGGCACACCGGCGCGCACCGCGTCCATCACCAGCGGGCCGTACACCGCCCAGGGCCAGGCGCCGCTGTTGCGCTCGTCCGTCCAGTCCAGGGTGGTGCGCACCTGCGCCTCGCTGGCATCGGGCGGCAAGCCGGTGGTCTGGCGGCCGCTTTCCACCATTTCCAGCACCACGGCGGCCAGCGCGCCGCGTTCGGCCAGCTGGCGCAGCGTCTGGCGCTGCAGGCGCTGGTGCTCGGGCGCGTCGTGCTGCTCGCCCAGCAGCAACAAAGGCGTGGGCAGCAGGCCCGACAGGTCGGGCGCCGGCGGGGCCGCCGCGCAGCCGGCCAGCAGCAGGGCCGTGGTGCCCACCCAGGAGATGACAGCGCTTCGACAGGTCATGCCCGGATACTACGTGGCCCTGTGAATCCCCCGCATCGGTCCTGAATTGACGTCCCCTTCCGTCCACCGCCCCTGGGGCCTGCCCTTTGTGTGGCGGGTGTTGCTCACCCTGCTGCTGGCCTATGCCGCGGCCCGCCTGTGTGTCTGGCTGCACACGCCCATCCCCTGGATGATCGGGCCGCTGCTGGCGAGTTCGACCGTCTCCCTGCTGGGGGCGCCGACGGCCAGCTGGGTGCCGTTTCGCAACGCCGGGCAGTGGGTGATCGGCTGCGCGCTGGGTCTGTACTTCACCCCCGCCGTGGGCGCCCTGGTGGTGGGGCTGTGGTGGGCGATCGCGCTGGGCATCGCCTGGGCGCTGGCCCTGGGGCTGGGTTTTGGTGCCTGGTTGCGACGGGTGCACGCCGGCCACCTGCCGGGCGTGTCGCCCCAGCAACTGCGCTGCACCACCTACTTTGCCGGCGCCATCGGGGGCGCGTCCGAGATGACGCTGATCGCCGAGCGCCAGGGCGCGCGCACCGACCTGGTGGCCGCCGCGCACAGCCTGCGCGTGCTGCTGGTGACGCTGACCATCCCGTTCGCCATGCAGGCCTGGGGCGTCAGCGGGCTGGACGCCAGCCTGCCCGCCGCCCGCGCGGTGCAGGTTCCGGGGCTGGCCGTGCTGGGGGCGCTGTGCCTGGCGGGCGGTCTGCTCATGCAGCGGCTGGGCCGGGCCAACCCCTGGTTCATGGGCTCGCTGCTGGTCACCATGGGGTTCACGCTCGCGGGCGTGACGCTCTCGGCCCTGCCGGGCTGGCTCACGGCCGGCGCGCAGCTGGTCATCGGCGTCAGCCTGGGCGTGCGCTTCACGCCCGCCTTCGTGCACACCGCGCCGCGCTGGCTGGGGTCGGTCGCGTTGGCCAGCGTCGTCATGATGGGCTTGTGCGCCGGCTTCGGCTGGTGCCTGTCGTGGCTGACCGGCCTGCACCCGGCCACTTTGCTGCTGGGCACCTCGCCCGGCGGCATCGCCGAAATGGCCATCACCGCCAAGGTGCTGCAGCTGGGCGTGCCCATGGTCACGGCGTTCCAGGTCTGCCGCCTGGTGGCGGTGCTGGTGCTGGCCGAGCCGGTGTTCCGCTGGTGGAGCGCGCGGCAGAACGAACCCCAGAAATGACAAAGCCCGGCAAGTGCCGGGCTGTCAGAGAGAGGGGAAGTCAGTCCAGGATGCGGTGGAACCGGCTTTGCCGGGCCACTCGCATCGCCCCCTGGGGGGTGACGCGCCGCAGGCGCGGCGCGGGGGGGGGGGTCAATGCATGACCACCGGCATCTGCGCCAGGCTGGCGTAGCCTTCCAGCGTGTCTTCCACTTCCTCTTGCGAGGGCATGTCTTTTTGCCAGGCGGTGATCTGGATCTGGAACATCTCGGCCCAGGAGCCATCGAGGTAAACCTCTTTGCCCGAGCGTTTGTCCACGATCTCGAAACCATGGCGCGGAATTTGCGGGCCCTCGTCGGTCACGACCTCACCTTCGGTGGGGGCGTTGGCCAGGATGTGGACCACGGCAAAAGCATCGGAGTCGTAGAGCATGTGCATGGTTTCAATATCCTTCAAATCAAGAAACCCGTGTTCCTTTGGCTGTTATATCGGCAATCGCTGGCGCTTCTTCAGCCCCCTGTGCGTTTAGATGGGCGCTCGGGTTAAAGATTCAAGATGCGTGTGTTTTTGGGCACAGTTCAGGGCTTCAGCGTCGGCAGCTCACGCAATTGCTGGTCGGCCACGCTGCCGTCGTGGTCGGTGATCCGGATGCGCACCGGCAGGTACTGCAGCGAAGGGGCCAGCCAGAGCTCGACTTTCTGGTCGTACTCGCGGCGCGGGGCGCGGGTCAGCCGGACCGCGTCGAGCTGGCCGGCCGGCAGGCTGAGGCGCTCGGACGCGCCCACGGTGAAGCTCCAGAGATCGGCCCCATGGGTGCCGGTCACCTGCAGCGTGATCGGCTGACCGGGGCCGAAGGCCTGGGGCCGGGCCCGCAGCATCGAGCCGAGCTGCAGGAACACCGACAGGCGGTCCTGGCCACCGGGCAGCAGGGGGGCGTCGGGCGTGTTGTTGCTGAAGCGCAGGCGCAGGCCTTCCTGGTCAAAATGCGCGGCGTTTTCCGTCCGGCGCCGGCGGTCTCCGAAGCGGCTGGGCAGCAGGCCCTGCGGCCCGACCCGGCCTTGGCTGGTCTGGGTCCGGCTGCCGATGAGCAAGGCGCTGATCTCCAGCTTGGCGAGGTAGTCGTTGCCCCTGACCTCCCAGCGCAACTCGGCATCGGCGTTCACCGACAGGCCCTTGGACTGCACCTGCACGTCGTAGCGCAGCAGGGTGCTGCCCGGCGCCTGGGCATCGCCCGGGCCGACGTGCGTGACCGCGGTCCCGGCGGTCGGTGCGCTGGCCGCCGTTGTGGTGGATCCGGCCTCCGGCGAGGGCGGTTCCGGACGTGGCGCGACCTCCGGCACCGGGGGGGCTTCCTGGGCCTGCGGCGGCGGCGGTGTGGTGACCGGGTCGGGCTCCGGGCGAGGGGGCACGGGCGCCTGGGCCACCTTGGGCAGCGACTCAGGCGCAGGAGTCGGCGCTGGCGCTGGCGCAGGAGCAGGAGCAGGAGCAGGAGCAGGAGCAGGAGCAGGAGCAGGAGCAGGCACGGGCACGGGCGGGGGGGCGGGCTGGGGTTCGGGCGCGGCGGTGGGGGCCGGCCGGGGACGGCTGACCGGTGGGGGCTTGGGCGGGCGTGGGGCGATGACCGGTGCCGCTGGCGGGGGGGCGGTCGCGATCCAGCGCACCGACGTCGTGCTGATCACCGGTGCCGGGCCGGTCTGCGCCGGTTTGGCAGTGGACTGGGCCTGAACCGGCACGGATTGCGCAGGGGCCGAGCCGGCCAGCCCCACCTCGGTCACCTCGGAAGAACCGCCCGGCCAGCCGTCCACCAGCAGGCCCAGGTGCACCGCCAGCACACCGGCGGCCAGCGCCAACCGGGTGCGCCAGCGGGGGATGCCGGGATCGTTCGGGCTCATCGGGGGGGCGTGTCGGCGCGGTATCCCAGGTCGGTGCTCAGCTGGCGCGCACAGGCCAGCAGCGCGGTGGCGGGGGTGCCCTGCCAGCCGGTGTCCAGCGTGGCGACCGAGCCCAGCACCACCAGGCCCAGTGCCAGCCGGCCCTGGGCGTCGAACACCGGGGCGCAGAAGCCGCCCACGCCGGGCAGCAGGCTGTGCACCACGCGGCCCAGGCCCTGGTGGCGGGTGTCCTGCAGCAGGGCCTGCACGTCGGCGGGGGATTGCGGCACGTCCACCAGCGGCAGGCCGGTCTGGGGCAGTTGTTTCAGGCGTGCCAGTTCCTCGCGGATCATGGCCGGGATGCGTTCGCCGTCGCGGCCCTCGGCGGGCATGAAAGCAGCAAAGCAGCGGCCGGTGGCCGAGGTGAGCAGCGGCATGACGTCGCCCAGGCGCAGCGTCACCGGCACCGATTGCGGGGCCTCGGCCCAGTGCACCATGGTCGGCCCCTGGTTGCCCCAGACGGCGATCGCCAGGGTGTGGCCGGTCTCGCCCAGCAGGGCCGGGATGCGTTCGCGCGCCAGCTTGACGGCGTCGATGCGCGCCAGGCTGGCCAGGCCCAGGCGCAGCGCGGCCGGGCCCAGGTCGTAGCGGGTGCTCACCGGGTCCTGCACCACCAGGCCCATGCGCTGGAAGCTCACCAGGTAGCGGTGCGCCTTGGCCGCGCTCATGCCGGCGTTGGCCGCCAGGTCGCGCAGCATCAGCGCGCCGGGGGCGTCCGACAGGGCTTTGAGCAACTCGAACCCGACCTCGACCGACTGGATGCCGGCGCGCTGGTGGTCGTTGCTGTCCTCGTCGGGGGCGGCGCTCGGGCCGCGGGGGCTGGAGGGGGTGGGGCTGGCGGGCATCGGGGCTATGAACTAGAATCTGGTTTTACGGATAGGTTAACTGATTTCACTATTCGTAATTCTCTGTTCCGGGCTGTCTGCGGCGCCGACCCGCAGCACCCTTCACTTTTGCACCGCCTTGCGGCGCCAGGAGACAGGTTTGAAACTCGCCACATACAAAGACGGCTCACGCGATGGACAACTGGTGGTGGTCTCGCGCGACCTGAGCACGGCCCATTATGCGACCGGCATCGCCACCAGACTGCAGCAGGTGCTGGACGACTGGAACTTCCTCGCGCCCCAGTTGCAGGACCTCTACAGCACCCTCAACAGCGGCAAGGCGCGCCACGCGTTTCCGTTCGATCCCAAACTGTGCATGGCGCCGCTGCCGCGGGCCTACCAATGGGCCGACGGCTCGGCCTACATCAACCACGTCGAACTGGTGCGGGCCGCACGCAGCAGCGAAGTGCCGGCCTCCTTCTACACCGACCCGCTGATGTACCAGGGCGGCAGCGACGACTTCATTGGCCCCTGCGACGATGTGGTGGTGCCCAGCGAGGACTACGGCATCGACTTCGAGGCCGAGATCGCCGTGATCACCGGCGACGTGCCCATGTGCGCCACGCCCGAGCAGGCGCTGGACGGCGTGCGCCTGCTGATGCTGGTCAACGACGTGTCGCTGCGCAACCTGATTCCCAACGAACTGGCCAAGGGCTTCGGCTTCTTCCAGAGCAAGCCGGCCAGCGCTTTCAGCCCGGTGGCGGTCACGCCCGACGAGCTGGGCGACGCCTGGCAGGGCGGTCGTGTGCACCTGACGCTGCAGAGCACCTGGAACGGCCGCAAGGTCGGCCTGTGCGACGCCGGCCCGGACATGACCTTCCACTTCGGCCAGCTGATCGCCCACATCGGCAAGACCCGCAACGTGCGCGCCGGCTCCATCGTCGGCTCGGGCACGGTCAGCAACCGCGGGGTGGAAGTCAACGGCAAGAAGGAATGGCCCAAGGGCTACAGCTGCATCGCCGAAAAGCGCTGCATCGAGACCATCCTCGACGGCAAGCCCAGCACCGAGTTCATGAAGTTCGGTGACACCATCCGCATCGAGATGAAGGGCGCCGACGGCCAGAGCATCTTCGGCGCCATCGACCAGACCATCGCACCGCTGCCGACCGCCTGAGCGCGGTGCGCCGACCATGCAAAAGGCCCGCTGAATGCGAGCCTTTTGCATGGGGCGATCGGTGGGCGCGGCGGCTCAGGTGCGCACCCGGCCATCGCCGGTGAGCATGGACAGTTCGACGAACCTGGACGCGACGTGGTCGCTGGGGCCGAAGCCGACGTTGAAGCCGCCGAGCGAGAAGTCGCGGATGCTTTCCAGCGCGCCGACAAGGGCGTCGCGCGAGGGGCGGGGCCCCGCACGCCGCAGGCCTTCGGCGAACAGCTTGGCGGCCATGAAACCTTCCATGCTGGAGAAGTTGGGCTGCACCTTGGCGCCGCCTTCGGCGATGGCAGCGTTGAACTCGCGCGCGATCGGCCGCGAGCCGCTGTAGGGCGTGGGCACCACCTGCGAGACCACCACGCCCGCGCCGTCTTTGCCCAGCGTGTCGGCCAGGGCCTGTGTGCCCACGAACGACACGTTGTAGAAGGTGCCACCGTAGCCGGCCTTGCGGGCCGCGCGGATGAAGGCCGCGCACGAGGCGTAGGCGCTGATCTGCACCACCGCGTCGGGCTGGGCGGCGGTGAGGGTGGCCACCGCCTTGGCCACGTCCTGCGAATTGCGTTCCACCGTGGCCACCGCCACCGGCGCCAGCTGCTGGGCCTGCAGGGCGGCGGTCACGCCGTCCAGCCCGGCCTTGCCGTAGGCGTCGTTCTGGTAGAAGACCGCGATCTTTTTCAGGCCCAGGTGGGTGAGCTGCTTGACGATGAGCGCGGTTTCGTCGTGGTACGAGGCGCGCATGTGAAAGGCCATGCGGTTGAACGGCTGGCGCAGGCCCAGGGCTCCGGTGAACGGGGCAAAGAACGGCACCTGCGCCTTGGTCGCCAGGGGCAGCGCCGCCACGCTGGTGGGGGTGCCGATGTAGCCGAACAGCGCGAACACGTCGTCGGCCAGCAGCTGGCGGGTGTTCTCGGCGCAGCGCTCGGGCTCGTAGCCGTCGTCCAGTTGCACGATCTCCACCGAGGCCTGGTTGATGCCGCCCCTGGTGTTGAGCTGGTCGAAGAACAGCTTCGCGCCGGCGTGGAACTGGATACCCAGCTGCGCCGCCGGCCCGCTGAACGCGGCCGACTGGCCCAGCACGATGCGGTTGGACGGCTGGGCGCGCAACGCGGGAGCGGCCAGCAACGAAGCGCCGGCCACCAGGGCGGTGAAGCGGCGGCGCGAGAGGTGTGGGGCTTGGGTCGTGGTCATGTGGCGGCAGGGTTTCGGGGGATGCGCCGAGCGCGCGCGCTTGCAGACCCCGCAGCATAGGCGGGGGGCCACGCCGTTGAGGCTGCCCGGGCCGCCGTCTGGAAGGTCTGGAACAGGCGCTCCCGCTGCCGTGCGCAGCATATTAGAACCAAAGAACTCACTTGGACGCGGACGCCATCGGCACGCCGTCAGTGCGCAAAGATGTGCGCCGCGCTGGCAAAGCCTTTGACCTCGATCGGGTTGCCAAACGGGTCGCAGAAAAACATCGTCCACTGCTCGCCCGGCTGACCGGCGAAGCGGATCTGCGGCGGCAGCACGAAGTCCACGCCGGCGGCCGTGAGCCGGTCGGCCAGCGCCTGCCAGTCGGGCCGCAGCAGCACCAGGCCGAAGTGCGGCATGGGCACCAGGTGCTCGCCGACCCGGCCGGTGCGCGTGGTCTTGAACGGTTCGCCCAGGTGCAGCGAGATCTGGTGGCTGAAGAAGTCGAAGTCCACCCAGGTGTCGGTGCTGCGGCCTTCGGTGCAACCGAGCACGCCGCCGTAGAAGCGCCGGGCGGTGTCCAGGTCGGTGACGTGGAAGGCCAGGTGGAACAGGCTGCGCGCGGGCAGGGCGTCGGGGGCGGTGGTGGTCATGTCCGCAGCATACCCAGCACCGGCCGCGCGCGCTCCGGGCGCAAAAAAGCCCGCCAGTGGCGGGCTGTTTCGGGGCGCGGCCGGTGGCTCAGAGCTGGGTCGGGTCGGCCGCGGTCTGGTCGTACTTCAGGAAGTACTGGCGCGCCATGGCCACCAGTTGCGCGTCGGTCGGGTGGTCGCTGCTCACCACGTCCACGATGGCCTTGTCCACCGCGTGCGCGTTGTGCTTGCAGAAGTCGCGGAACTCGATCTTGGCGTTGGCCGGGCCGGTCAGCAGCACCTCGTTCACGCCGGCCAGCGCGTCGGCCACCTGCTTGAAAAAATCTTTGTCGGCGCCGACGTGGCCGTGTTTGGGCGTGTGGTGGCTGCGCGCCTTCACGCGCTGGGCCTCGACGTGCTCCTTGTCAAACATCAGCACGTGGGCTTGGCTGTGGTCCATCCAGACGACGGCGTGGAAAGTGGTCATGCGTTCAACTCCTGTTCAGGTTTCAGAAAAAAAGAAGCGGTGGTGATCGGGGGTTCAGTAGCCGGGCGTGGAGGCGTTGCCCTGGGGCTTCTCGGCCTTTTCCTGGCAGCCCACGCAGCGCAGCGCGGTGGGGCTGGCGTGCAGGCGGGCGGTGGCGATGCTGGCGCCGCAGTCCACGCACAGGCCGTAGCTGCCGTCAGCGATGCGTTTGAGTGCCTGGTCGATCGACACCAGCTCGGCCGATTCGCGCTCCTCCAGCGCAAACGCCAGATCGCGCTCGGTGCCGGCCTGGGCCCAGTCGTCGCTCTCGTGTTCGCGCGCTTCGGCGGCGGCTTCGGCGCGGCCGATCTTGCCGCCGCGCTGGGTGCGCAACTGGGCCAGCACGTCGGTGCGCATCTGGCGCAACTGCTGGGTGAAGGTTTCGGAAATGCGGGTGTCCATCTTGGTCTCCTGAGGGGCTGGGGGCCAGCGGTCTGCGACCCCGTTGCAGCCATCTTGCGCCGCCCGCCCACCCCTGTGTTTGACACACGTCAAGGGCGTGGCCGGGCGGCGATCTGCGCGGGAAAGGCGCGGGAAAACACCGCCCGCCCCGCACGGTTTTGGCCGGCCGGACGGGGCAGAATTCCCCGTTGAAATCCCTCAGAAAAATGGCCACTGCCGGTGCAGCGGCGCAACGGAGACCCGCATGACCCCCGTGGACTACAGCCGCTACCAGACCCTGCACATCAGCCGCCGCGGGCCGCCCGTGAACGGTGTGCCCTCGGTGCTCGACATCCAGATGCGCGCCGACGGCCCCGGCGGCAACGGCAAGCTGCCCACGGCCGGGCACGAAGGCCACTGGGAGCTGTCCGAAATCTGGCGCGACGTGGGCCGCGACGACACGGTGCGCTGCGCCGTGCTGCGCGGCAGCGGGCTGGGCTTTTCCGGCGGCGGCGACCTGGCCCTGGTGCAGGACATGGCGACCGACTTCGAGGTGCGCAGCCGCGTGTGGAAAGAAGCGCGCGACCTGGTCTACAACGTCATCAACTGCGACAAGCCCATCGTCAGCGCCATGCACGGACCGGCGGTGGGCGCGGGCCTGGTGGCGGGGCTGCTGGCCGACATTTCCATCGCCGCGAAGAGCGCCAAGATCGTGGACGGCCACACCCGCCTGGGCGTGGCGGCGGGCGACCACGCGGCCATCGTCTGGCCGTTGCTGTGTGGCCTGGCCAAGGCCAAGTACTACCTGCTGCTGTGCGACCCCATCAGCGGCGAAGAGGCCGAACGCATCGGCCTGGTGTCGCTCGCGGTGGACGACGATGCGCTGCTGGACAAGGCCTACGAAGTGGCCGACCGCCTGGCCGGCGGCAGCCAGAGCGCGATCCGCTGGACCAAGTATTCGCTCAACAACTGGCTGCGCCAGGCCGGCCCCGCGTTCGACACCTCGCTGGCGCTCGAATTCATGGGTTTTGCCGGTCCCGACGTGCGCGAAGGTGTGGCATCCTTGCGCGAGCGGCGCGCGCCGCGCTACGGCGTCGATCAGTGAGACACGCGCCGCCACAGCGGCCAGAACACACCAGGAGAACCCCATGAGCGACGACTCGGGCAGCGGTTTCGGCAAGTACGTGCCGGGTTTTGAGTTCCTGCAGAACCTGGCCAGCCAGGCCGCCGGCGGGGTGGCCCAGGGCCTGGGCAGCAGCCTGCCGCAGATGCCCAACCTGGGGCACTGGGTGGCGCCCACCTTCAACGTCGAGGAGCTGGACAAGCGCATCGAAGAGCTCAAGGCGGTGCACTTCTGGCTGGACCAGAACACCAAGGCCCTGGCCGCCACCATCCAGGCGCTGGAGGTGCAGAAGATGACGCTGGCCACGCTCAAGACCATGAACTTCAGCCTGGGCGACGTGGCCAATGCGCTGAAGATCAAGGCGGCCGATGCGGTGGCGGGTTTCACCGCCGCCGCCGCCCCGGCCCCCACGCAGTTTGCCGGGCTGGAGATCCCGCCCCGCACCTACGGCAACCCGGCGGCACAGGCCCCGCAAGAAGAAGAGCCCGAGGCCGACGACGAGCCGCCACCCGAACCCGCGCCACGCCAGGCCGCCGCCCGCAAGAAAGCCCCGGCCCCCGAGCCGGCCGCCGGGGGCGTGGTGGACCCGATGCAGTGGTGGGGCGCGCTTTCGCAGCAGTTCCAGACCATCGCCGCCAACGCCATGAAGGACGTGGCCAAACAGACCGCGCTGGACACCACGCGCCACGTCGCGTCGGGCCTGACCGAGCAGGCCGTCAAGACCGCCACCGGCATGGCCGGCAAGGCCGCCGACACCGTGGCCCGCAACGTGGGCGCGGCCGTGGGCATGGGCCAGGCCGCCGCGCGCGCCGTGGCGCGCAAGCCCGCCACCAAAGCGGCTGCCAAAGCGGCCAAGGCCCCGGCCGCACCCAAAAAGAAGGCTGCGCCGGCCCGCAAGGCGGCGGCCCGCCCGCCCGCGCCCGCCCAGGCTGCGGCGCGCACGGCCAGCGCACCGCAGCCCCTGGCCACCGGTGACTGGCCGCTGCCCACCGCTTTCTTCCCGGGCTTCCAGTCCGTCACCGGCAACGCACCCGCGTCGCCCGCAGCGGCCAAAAAAGCCGCCGCCAAGAAGGCCCCCGCCAGCCGCGCCCGCCGGCGCTGAACGCACGCCACACCATGCAGCGCTTCCCCTACGCCCACGCCACCCACCCGCAGTGGCGCATGGCCGCGGCGCTGGCCCTGGCCCAGTTGCGTGCGCAGATGGCCTTGCCCGGCCATGCCAGCGCGCCGTCGCTGGGCCTGCTCTACATCACCGACCACTATGCCGGGGAGGCGCAGGACATCCTGGAATGCTTCAGCGCCGAGCTGTCCGAGGTGACCGACTGGGTGGGCACGGTGGGCGTGGGCATCGCGGCCAACAACGCGGAATATTTCGACGAGCCCGCGCTGGCCGTGATGCTGTGCGACCTCAGCCCCGACCAGTACCGCGTGTTCAGCGGCGTCGCGCCGCTGCCGACCTCGTCGTCGGCCAGCGGCTTCGTGCCGCACACGGCCCTGGTGCACGCCGACGCGGGCACGCCCGACCTGGCGGAGCTGATCGTCGAGGTCGCGGGCCGCACCGCGTCGGGCCACGTGTTCGGCGGCCTGGCCGGCAGCCGGGCCGAGAGCGTGCAGTTCGCGCTGGGCAGCGCGGGCAACCTGCGCGGGCAGGGCGCGGCCAGCGGCGTGTTCTACGGCGGCCTCAGCGGGGTGGCCTTCGGGCCCGATGTGGCCCTGGTCTCCCGCGTCACGCAGGGCGCGCAACCCATCGACCGCGAACGCGTGATCACCGCGGTGGACGGCAACCTGCTGCTCGAACTCGATGGGGAGCCGGCGCTGGACGTGCTGCTGCGCGAGCTGGACCTCTCTCTGGACCACCCGCAGCAGCTCATCGAGACCCTGCGCGCCAGGCTGGTCGGCCTGAGCGAGCCGCAGCACCGGCCCTCTGGCGAGGCGCCGCACCGGCATGCGCGCGGCCAGTTCGGTGCGGATGTCACGGTGCGCCACGTCATCGGCCTGGACCCTGGGCGCCGTGGCGTGGCCGTGGCGGCGCACCCGGCGGTGGGCACGCGGCTGGCGTTTTGCGAACGCAATGTGACCGCCGCGCGGGCCGACCTGGTGCGCGTGTGCAGCGAGATCCGGGAAGAACTCGAAACCGAGGCGGTGGGCCTGGGCATGGTCGATCTGCCCGAAGCGCCCCAGCCGCCGCGCCGCATCGCCGGGGCGGTGTACGTCAGCTGCTCGGGGCGGGGTGGGCCGCATTTCGGTGCCCCCAGCGCCGAGCTGCAGACCGTGCGCCGCGCGCTGGGCGACGTGCCGCTGGTGGGCTTCTTCGCCAACGGCGAGATCGCGCACCAGCAGATTTATGGCTACACCGGCGTGCTGACGGTGTTCACGGCCCCCGCGGCCTGACCTACTGGGCCTCGGCCCGTTGGCGTGTCCTCAGGCCTTGGCGGCCAGCCTTGCGCGAGCGCGTTCCAGCGAGCGGTTGGCGTCCAGGATGTGCAGGCCGTACATGTCGGCAAATTCGTTGATGCTCTTGCCGCTGGCCTCGAAGGTGCGCAGCAGCGCGTCTTCGCGCGCGGCGCGGGCGGTGGCTTCGGCCAGGGCGTCGCGGGTGAGCTGGTTCACCTCTTCGTCGCGGCCCTGCACGCGCTGCGTGTAGTCGTCGGGTGACAGGCCGGAGGCTTCGTAGGCCGTGAGGATGCGCTGGCGCAGCTTGGGGCGCAGGTCTTCGCGGCTGCGCGCACCACGACGGCGGAAGACTTCGATCAGCGCGTGGTGCACCTGCTCGGGCGTGAGCGCCTCCACCGGCTGGCCGCTCAGGTCGTGCCGCTGCAGGCCCGAGGCCACCACCGTCAGGTAGCGGCTGGAGCGCGCGTGCAGAGCCAGCGCGGCCTTCAGGCCGTCCTTGTCCAGCGCGTCGGGGTGGGCCGCCAGCAGGTCTTCAAAAATGCCGCGCTTGAGCGGCAGCAGCGTCTCGCCGAACAGCACGGGGTACAGCGTGGCCAGCTGGTCCAGCACCGGGTGCTGGCGCGCAGGCGCCGGGCCGGCCGGGCGATCTGCCTGGGCCGGGCGCTGCGGGCGGCGGCCGCCTTGATTGCCACCGTTGCGACCCCCGCGTGGCCGCTCGTCGCGGCGGGGCGGGCGTGCCTCACCAGCGGGCGGCGTGGCAGGGCTTTCAGCGGGCGCCTCAGCGGCGTTGGAAGGCGTTTCGTGGTCGGCAGAAGCGTTCATGGCGGGGCAGAAATGAAACCGCCCGGGGTCCGGGCAAGCCCGACATCATGCCAGCCCGGCCAAACAGGGTCACCCATGGGCCGACGCGGACCAGCGAAACCGAGCGCGCCGCGAACGAGGGGCAGTCGTTCCAGGGGCACCGCGGAACTGGCTTTGCCAGGCCGCCAGTGCCGCCCCCCTCAGGGGGTTGACGCGCAGCGGCGCGGGGGGCTTTCAGCGGCGCAGCACGCTGAAAGCTTCGAACTCCCAGCTGCGCATCGCCAGCACCAGCGTGTAGCCCTCGCGGTCTTTCTCGGCCAGCTTCTGGTCGGTCTGGTGTTGCTGCGCAAAGTCCTGCGCCACGCGCTGCAGCCGTTCCAGGAACAGGGGGGCCAGCGTGCGGCTGACCGAGCCGTGCACCAGCATCAGGCCTTCGCCGCTGCCGTCGAAGCCGCCGGCAAAGTAGTCCAGCAGGGCGTGCTCGCGGAAGTAGTTCATCACCGGGCCGTGCGGCCGCCAGCGGAAGGTCTTGGCCAGCTTGAGGCGGTAGCGGTTGAGCGGCCGCAGCTCGATGATGCCGATGCGGTCCAGCTGCACCAGGTACTTCACGCACTCCGCCTCGGTGAGGCGGTACTGCGCGGTGATCTGCTCCAGCGTCCACTGGCTGAGCACGCAGATCGCCACCAGCAGCAGCTTCTTGTCGGCCACCACGGCGCGCTCCTGCTCGGCGGTCATTTCCTTGAGCAGGGGTTGCGCGTCGGCCACGCGGCGCGCGAGCTCGGCAAAGTCCAGCTTCAGCGCGCGGCAGATCTCATCCACCCGCGAGAGCGACATGTCGCCCTTGGCCAGCATGCGCTTGACGCTGGACTCCGCCATGCCCATGGCCTCGGCCAGGTCGGCATAGGTCATCTGCGCGGCTTTCAGCTCTTTCTTGACGGCGGCGACGAGGTCGAGGGTGGTGCTCATGGTGGATCGGGTATCGTGTGGCGATACCGGTGGTGAATCTGATTCGGACTGTATCGGATGCCGCGCCCCTGCGGGCAGGGGGCGGCCAGACACTGCGGCCTCCTTTCGCCACCGGACGTTGCCCATGCCCACCTTCGCCGCCGCCCTCACACACCGCCGCCCATCGGCCTTCACCACCTGGGCCGGGGCGCTGCTTGCGCTGTGGCTCGTGGCCCTGTTCGCCGGCCCAACGCTGCTGGCCGTCACCGGCGTGGCGCTCAACCCGCACGGCCACGCCGCGCTCTATGCACACGGTCACCCCTTTGTGGACGCCCGCACGCTGTGGGCGGTGCCGAACGCCATGGACGTGCTGAGCAACGCTCCCCTGTCGCTGGCCGGGCTGATCGGCCTGCTGGCCCTGCGCGGTCGCGTGCTGCCCGGCGCCACGCAAGCCGCGTTGCGCGTGTTCTTTGTTGGCCTGCTGTTCACCGGCTTCGGCTCGGCGCTGTACCACTGGGCGCCCGATGCGGCCGGCCTGGTGGCTGACCGCCTGGGCATGGCCATCACCTTCGCCGGCGCGCTGGCGCTGGCCGTGGCCGAGCGTGTGGGCCAGGCCCCCGCGCGGCCGGTGCTGGTGCTGACCGGGCTGGCGGCCGCACTGTCGGCCGTGCTGCCGTTCACCCACGGCAACGTGCTGCCCTGGGCGGTGGTGCAGTTCGGCGGCGTGGCGCTCATCGGGTGGACGGCGCTGCAGCGGCCCGCGCCCGGCGCCATCGGCGTGCGCATCGGCGCGCTGATCGCCTGGTACGCCCTGGCCAAGGCGCTGGAACTGGGCGACGCCGCCGTGTTCCACGCCAGCGGTGAGTGGGTCTCGGGCCACAGCCTCAAACACGTCGCTGCCGCGCTGGCGGCCTGGCCTGTGCTGGCCGCCTTGCGCGCGCAGCCCCTGCGGCAGAATGCGGCAGGCTCCGGCGCGGCCCGCGCATGAAGAACAACAAGCCACCCCACCCGACCCAGGAGGAGAACCGCATGTCCCACCACGACCCCGTTGCCCTGGCGCACGAGCCGGCCCACAGCAACCAGTTCGCCCTGCTGGGGCAACGCCGGTTTGCCCCCTTCTTCTGGGTGCAGTTCTTCGGGGCCGGCAACGACAACGTCTTCAAGTTCGCCTTCACCGTGCTGGTCACCTACCAGCTGCAGGTGGCCTGGCTGCCCGCGTCGCTGGCGGGGCTGGTGATCGGTGCGCTGTTCATCCTGCCCTTTTTGCTGTTTTCCGCCACCAGCGGGCAGCTGGCCGACAAGTACCCCAAGGAGGTGCTGATCCGGTTCGTCAAGAGCCTGGAGATCGCCATCATGCTGCTGGCCGGCTGGGGCTTCGTGCAGCAACAGGTGCCGGTGCTGCTGGGCTGCGTGTTCCTCATGGGCGTGCACAGCACGCTGTTCGGCCCGGTCAAGTTCGCCTACCTGCCGCAGCACCTGAGCGAGCGCGAGCTCACCGGCGGCAACGGCATGGTCGAGATGGGCACCTTCGTCGCCATCCTGCTCGGCCAGGTCGCGGGTGGATTGCTGATCGCCCTGCCCGGCGTGGGCCCCGGCTACGTGGCCGCGGTCTGCCTGGGCCTGGCCGTGCTGGGCCGCGTGCTGGCGCAGGCCGTGCCCGTCTCGCCCGCCACCGACCCGGCCCTGCGCATCAACTGGAATCCCTTCACCGAAACCTGGCGCAACCTGAAACTGGCGCACGGCAACCTCGTCGTCTTCCGCTCGCTGCTGGGCATCAGCTGGATGTGGTTCTTCGGCGCCGTCTTCCTGAGCATGTTCCCCAGCTTCGCGCGCGACGTGCTGCACGGCGACGAACAGGTCGCTTCGCTGCTGCTGGTGGTGTTTTCCATCGGCATCGGCGTCGGCGCGCTGCTGTGCGAAATGCTCAGCCATCGCCACGTGGAGATCGGCCTGGTGCCCATGGGCGCCATCGGCATGAGCGTGTTCTCCATCGACCTGTACTTCGCCTCGCGTGGCCTGCCCGCGGCCGGCACGCTCTCGCTCGGCGCCTTCGTGGCCCAGGCCGCGCACTGGCGCGTGCTGGCCGACCTGGCCCTGCTCTCGCTCTTTGCCGGCATCTACAGCGTGCCCATGTACGCGCTGATCCAGATGCGCAGCCAGCCCACACACCGCGCCCGCATCATCGCGGCCAACAACATCCTCAACGCGCTGTTCATGATCGCCAGTTCGCTGCTGGCTGGCGCGCTGCTCAGCGCGGGCCTGAGCATCCCGCAACTCTTCGGTCTGGTGGGCCTGGCCAACGCCGTGGTCGCCTTCTACATCTTCATGCTGGTGCCCGAATACCTGCTGCGCTTCGTGGCCTGGGTGGCCTCGCGCCTGGTCTACCGGTTCGATGTGAAAGGCGATCTGAACATCCCCACCGAAGGCGCCGCCGTGCTGGCCTGCAACCACGTGAGCTTTGTGGACGCGGTGTTGCTCATGGCCGCCAGCCCGCGCCCGATCCGCTTCCTCATGGACCACCGCATCTTCAAGGTGCCGGTGCTGGGCTGGCTGTTCAAGCTGGCCAAGGCCATCCCGGTGGCGCCGCAGAAGGAAGACGCCGCCGCCTACGAAGCCGCGTTCCGCGAAGCGGCGCAGGTGCTGCGCGAAGGCGACCTGCTGGGCATCTTCCCCGAAGGTGGCATCACCCGCGACGGCACCCTGCAGCCCTTCAAGGGCGGCATCGCCAAGATCCTGGCGCAGGCCCAGGCCGACGGCGTGCCGGTCACCGTGGTGCCCATGGCGCTGACCAACCTCTGGGGTTCCTACTTCAGCCGCGTCGAGCTCGCCGGTGGCGAACCCACCGCCATGGTCAAACCCTTCCGCCGCGGCATCTTCAACCGCGTGGGGCTGAATGTGGGCGAGGCGGTGGCGGCGGGGGACGTGACGCCGGACGTTCTGCGGGAGCGGGTGGCGGGGTTGCTGGGCTGATCCCACCACCACCGACCCGTCAACGCCGCCGCCCCAGGGCCTGTTCCGCGCGGGGGCCGACGCGGGCCGCAGGCGGTGTGGACGGCCCAGGTTGCGAGGCCTCCAAGCTGGCCACGGCCTGGTGCCGCAACTTCGCCAGGAAGCCGTGGCGGTCCTGCATCAGCGCGCGCTCTTCGGTGATGACGCGGTCCCACATGGCCGCTGCCCCTGGGTGCTGCCAGCCCAGCTCGCGCTGGGCCTTGGCCGCGCTGTAGTTCAGGTGGACGCTGGAGGCGTCCACGGTTTCGCGCGACATGAAGGCCGGCAAGCCGAGCATTCTCTGCAGGGGCTCCATGGACATGAACTGCAGCCGCATGAACCACGCCGGCATCCAGAGCCGCCGCTTCCAGCCCCCCGGATGGCGGCCCCAGTGGTCGAACACCGCACCGACCGACTGGGGCGGACCGCAGAACAGGTAGTCTTCGCCCATCGGCGCGCGTTCGGCCATCAGGGCGATGCCGCTGGCCAGGGCTTCGACATCGACCAGGCCGTAGACCGAACGCCGCGCCCAGGCCATGGGCGGCAGCCAGCCCAGCAGGTACAGGCGCAGGAAATAGCCCCACACCGAATGGTCGTTGGCGCCGATCACGGCGTTGGGCATGGCGATGGCCAGCGGTAGGCCGCGTTCGCGCCAGCGCAGTGCGACCTGGTGGGCCTCGACCTTGCTGCGCTCGTAAGGCGTCCGGTAGCGGCCGTCGTGCGGGTGGCTTTCGTCGGCCTGGCCGGTGCCGCTGGGGCCCAGCGCCCAGACGGTGGAGACGTACACGCTGCGGGGCACGCCGGCGCTGTGTGCCGCGGCGAGCACGTGGTCGGTGCCCTGCACGTTGGCGGCCTGCATGCGCACGCGCAGGGCGCGGTCGCTGCCCAGCTCGTAGACGCCGGCGTTGTGGATCAGCACATCGGCGCCGGCCATGGCCTGGGCCAGGCCATCGGGTCGGGTGACGTCGCCGCGCACCAGGCGGCAGCCCATGCCGGTCAGCCACTGCGCGGCGGCGCCCGAGGGCTCGCGCACCAGTGTGGTGACGGACCAGCCCCGGCCGCGCAGCTGGCGCACCAGGGCCTGGCCGATGTAGCCGGTGGCGCCGGTCAGGAAGATGTTCATGGTGTTCTCCTGGAAAAAAGGGGCGCTTGGTTGCAACGGGAGGCTTCAGGCCAGCGCCTCGACCTCGGCGCCGCAGACCTTGCAATGGCCGTGGTGGCCCTCAAGGCGCGCCACGCTGCCGCAGGCGCTGCAGCGCCGCAGCCAGGGACCGACCCGGACCGGCGCGTAGACCGCGGTGAAGCCACCTTCGGCCACCTCGGCAAAGCCGCGCATGGCCTGGGCGTGGGTGCCGGTGCTCATCGCCGCCGTCAGCGCCTCCCGCGAGGCCCAGGCCGAGACGGTCGTCATGCGCCGCCCGGCCACCGAGCTGTTGAAGCCCAGAAAGGCCGGGTTGTCCAGGTTCTCCAGGATCACCTGGCGGGACTGGTCGCGCACCGCCTGCACCGACCGGTCGTCCCGGGCGATCAGTTCGGTGAAGGCGAGCACCGCCGGCATCACCGGCTGCGGCCGGCGCACCACCACCGAGGTGCCGAACTGGAACGGGCCGATGGCGTGCGGCTGCACCACGACGTTCAGCCCCAGCTGGCGCGGCACCAGACCGGGGTCGAAGTAGCCGCGCACCTGGCGGAGGCCGTCGGGCCCGGTGCGGATCAGGTCGATGCCGGGCACGCTCACCGGCCGCTGCGTCGGCGGCAGCCCGTGGAACGGGCCGAGGTTGCTGCCCTTCATGGTCCATTCCGCGTGCACCGTGTCGTCGGCCACCCGGTGCAGCGTGCCGAGCTCGAAATCCAGGTCGGGGAACGCCGCCCACAGGCCCTGCATGGCGGCGGCAAAGGCCTCGCCGCGCACCGGGCCGCCGGTGGTCGGGTCTTCGTAGTGGCCGTCCGGGGCCAGGGTGGCCAGCACGGCGGCGGCGTCGCGCTGGCGCCAGGCGTCGAAGTAGCGCTGGCAGAGCAACACGGGATCGGTGCGGGTCAGGGGGGAAGCTAGGGTGTCCATGGCAGGCCTCGTCAAATGAAGGGAGGGCGGCGGATTGCCGGGCGGCGGGCCACTCCCTAGAATCCGGAACGACCCGCTGCGCGCCAGTGTCTTCAGCCGGCGTTTGCGCAGCGTTGATCCAGCGTTGATGGGGTGTGTGGTGGCCTTGCCCAAGGCCCTGCGCACCGGCTGCCGAGGTCCTTGGTGTCAGGAGATGGCGGTGCGCGGTCTGCGTTTGTTGCTGCTGGGACGGCCCCGGATCGAGCTCGATGGCCAGTCGGTGGCGGGCCAGCTGCCGCTCAAACACCAGGCCCTGCTGTACTTCCTGGCGGTCGAGGGCGGGCCGGTCTCGCGCAGCCAGCTGGCCACCCTGCTGTGGGAAGAGCTGGACGAAGGCGCGGCGCGGGCCAACCTGCGCGGCGCCCTGACCCGTTTGCGGCGCAGCCTGCCCGAGGTGCTGGAGGCCGACGCCCACCAGCTGGCCTTTGGCACCCGGGTGCCGCTGACCGTTGACCGCACCGAACTGGCCCTGGTCCTGGCGCTGGACGGGCAGGCCCCCCCTGAACGCAGCGCCGCGGCGGCCCAGGCCTGGCGCGGGCCGCTGCTGGAAGGCTTTGACCTGGCCGGCGCCGAGGGCTTCGAGCGCTGGCTGGCGCAGGCCCGCTCGCGGGCGCAGCGCGACGCCATCCGCCTGCGCCACCGGCTGGCCGGGCAGGCCGGTGAGGCGGGACAACACGACGAGGAGATCGCGCACTGGCGCGGCGTGCTGGACATCGACGACGCCGACGAGCCGGCCCACATGGCGCTGATGCGCCTGCTGGCGGCGCACGGGCAGCGCACCGCCGCCATCGCCCAGTACGAAAGCTGCCGGGCGGCGCTGGCCGAGCGCCTGGGGGCGCGGCCCTCGGCCGACTGTTACGGCCTCTACACCCGCATCCATGCCGATGCGCCGGTGGCCCGGGCGGCCGCGGACACCATGCCGCCGGTGGTCACGACGCCGGCTGCGCCGGCTGAGGTCGCCGACGGCGGCCGGCCCTCCGAGGCACCGGCGTGCGGGACCCACGACGCGGCGGCCGACGGCATGGAGGACGGCGCGGGGGAGGGCGACGCGCTGCCCGATGCCGACGGCGAGCTGGTGGGGCGCGAGGCCGACCTGGCCTTGCTGGTCGAGCGCCTGTCCGACCCGCTGTGCCGCTGGCTCACGGTGGTCGGCCCGGGCGGGGTGGGCAAAACCCGCCTGGCGCTGGCCCTGGCCGGGACGCTGGCGCCGCGCTTTCGCCACGGCGTGCTCTGGCTGTCCGGGCGCGATGGCGGCGGCGCCCTGCGCGATGCCGAAACCCTGGCCCAGCGGGTGAGCGCGCGCACCGGCGCCGACCGCTTCGAGCCGGGGGCCCTGCTGCTGCTGTTGGACAACCTGGAGACGGTGCCCGAGGCCGCCGCGCTGTTGCCGGTGCTGCTGTCACGGGCGCCCGGGGTGCGGGTGCTGGCCACCTCGCGGCGCCGGCTGGGCGCCGGTCGGGAGTGGCTGCTGGAGATCGGCGGCCTGTCGACCGTCCGGGCCGCGCCGGACGCGCCGGCTTCGTCGCCGGCGGCCCGGCTGCTGACGCTGGCGGTGCGCCGCTTCGACCCGCGCTTCGATCCCGCCGCTTGCGCCGCCGCGGTCGAGCGCCTGTGCGAGCGGGTCGGCGGGCTGCCGCTGGCGCTGGAACTGGCGGCCCGCAGCGTGCACGACACCGGCGTGGAGGGGGTGCTGGCGCGGCTGGACGCGGGCCTGTCGCTGGAGGGCGCGGCCCCGGGTGACGCGGGCCAGCGCCAGCGCAGCATCGACCTGGTGATGCAGGACGCCTGGGCGCTGCTGCCCGAGGCGGTTCGCTCGACCGCGTTGCGGCTGGCCTGGCTGCCGGGCGCCTTCGACCTGCCGCTGGCGCAGGCGGTGGGCGCACCGATCGCTGACGTGGACACCCTGCGTGCCCACTGCTGGCTGCGCCGGACCGACGATGCGATGCTGGCCCTGCACCCCTTGCAGCAGCTGTTCCTGCGTCGGCGCGCGGCGGGGACCGCGCTGCGGGACGCGGTCCGCGGCGCCCTGGCCGAGCGCAGCCTGGTGGCGCTGCCACCGGTCGCGCCCCTGGGTGAGTGGCCGAGCGGCGGCGACACGGCCGGCCTTGGCGCCGCGCCCCTGTTCAGCGCCGCGGTTTTGTCCGAAGCCCTGGAACATGGCCTGGATCACACACCGCTGGAGGTTTTCTGCGACTGGGTGGACCGGGTGACGGCGCTGCTGTGGGCCGCCGACCGCCTGTCGGAGGCCGCGTCGCTGCTGGAGCGGGCGTCCCGGCGCCGGGACCTGCCGGTCTGGCGCCTGGCCGGCTGGGACCTGCGGCGCGGCGAAGCCCTGAACACGCTGGGCGATGTGCTGGCCGCACTGGCCGCGTTCGAGCAGGCCCTCGACCGCCTGGGCCTGGCCCGTGCGACGGTCGAGGGCAGCCGCTGGACCGACCTGGCGCCGGCCCTGCGGGCCTGTGTCACGTCCCGGCACTGGCCGCCGCCCGGCCCGGCCCGCCACGGCCTGGTGCGCCTGCTGTGCCGGACCCTGGGCATGTACGCGCAGCAGCTGAGTTTCATGTCCGACATCGGCCGCTCGGTGCGCACCAATGTGCTGGCCTCCACCGTGGCCCGCCTCGGCGCTGGCCGGCCGCAGCAGCAGGCGGCGCAGGTGATGACGGCCTACGGCCTGTGCGGGTCCGGCCACCCGCGGCTGGCGCGGGCGCTGCTGGACCGCCTGCGCCAGCGGCCGCCCGACCCCGACCTGGTGAACGAGCTGTTCACCCGCGAGGGCGAGTGCGCGACGCGGATCGCGCTGGGCCAGTGGGAGGGGGTGGGCGACACGCTGCTGGCGCTGACCGTCGCGCTGGAGCGGGAGGGCGATCACCGCCACGCCATGGAATGCCATTCCCTGGGGGCCAAGCTGCTGTTCTACCAGGGCCAGCTGGACCGGGCCGCGCGGGTCTTCGCCGACAACACCGAGCGCAGCCTGCGCCGCCCCGGCGGGGCCTGGCGGGCCTGGGGCCCGTTCGGCCTGGCCGAGGTGGCGCTGTGCCAGGACGAGGTCCGGCTGGACGACGTCCGGCACTGGGTCGAGCTGGGCTCGTACTGGATGACGGAGATGATGAACGTCGACGCCGCCTACGGCCTGCGGCGCTTCGGGCTGATGGCACGCCTGGCCTGGCGCGAGGGCGATGTGGCCCGGGCCAGCGACGCCGCGCTGGGCGGCGCGGCGGCCGCGGCCCGCATCCGCCACTGCGGCTTCTGGGCGCACGAAGGCCTGGCGGGGATCGGCGAGGTGCTGGTGTTGCTGCGGCGCCAGGCGGCGGGACCGGGTCCGCGGGCGATCGACGAGGCCTGGGCCCGGATCGGCGTGCGCCTGGCCGCCCACGGTCGCAGCTTTCCGGCCGGCCAGGCCATCGTCCAGCGCCTGCAGGGCGAGTGGGCGCTGGCCTGCGGCCACGAGCGCGAAGGTCGGCAGCGCCTGCTGCGCGCCGTGCGTTGCGCCGAGCAGCAGGGCATGCGGGTGGAGCTGGCGCGCAGCTGCCAGGCGCTGGCCGGGCTGGACAGCGCATCGCCGCTGCACGAACGCGCGCGCCGCCTGTGGCTGGAGATGCGGGCGCCCGCCGCCGTGGTCAGCCCCTGAGGGACCGTCATGCGCCGGTGTCCGGCGAGCCGCTCTTGCGCTTTCTCTTGCTGAAAAGTATCGGAACCCGCTTCCGTCGGGACGAAGGTTCGATGCCCGTGCAGGAACTTCGGGGCCCACTGGGGTGTTCCGGCCCACCATCCGCGCCATGTGCCACCACCCGCCGAGGTTTCCCATGGCCAGCGGTCCGCGTTCTCCCTTGACCGGCAGGCGCCACGCCTGCGGTGCGGGGGCGCTGTGAGCGGTGGGTTGCCCGCGTTCACAATGGCTTCAAACACATCGATCTGGAGGAATCCCCCGTGAGCAAGACCCTGCGCCTGTCTGAAAAATGGTTCCACCGCGGCCTGTGGCTGGTGGCGTTTCTGTTCGCCTGGTTCCTCGTGGGGCTGGGCAGCACCATCGTGGGCGACCTGCCGCAGGTGGAGACCTACCGTTCGCTCGACGACTACCTGGACCCGGCGCGCGCGCCAGCGGTGAAAGATGCGATCCTGGTGGCGCAGAAGAACGCCAAGGACGCACAGGCCGCGCTGGACCAGGCGCAGCTGCGCCAGCAGGCGGCCGAGGCCAGCAACAGCGCCGCGCGCGAGACCTTCAGCAACTGGCTGGCCACGCGCAAGGCCACCGAGCGGCCCGAGCAGGACGAAGAGCTGATCGCCCGCACGAAGCAGCTGGACGACTTGCGCCAGGCCGAGCGCGACGCGTTGGCCGGGGTGGAGAAGCAGCAGCAGGCCGCGCTGAACGCGCGCCAGGCCGAAGAACGCGCCCAGGCCGAACTGCAAAACCTGCAGGACAGCGCACGGGGCGAATACCTGGCCGAGCAGCGCGCGCAGGAACTGCGCGTGTTCGGCTACCGCCTGGCGCTCACGCTGCCGCTGCTGGTGGCGGCGGGCTGGCTGTTCGCGAAGAAACGCAAGACCAGTTCCTGGCCTTTTGTCTGGGGCTTCATCATCTTTGCGCTGTTCGCCTTCTTCGTGGAGCTGGTGCCCTACCTGCCCAGCTACGGCGGCTACGTGCGCTACATCGTGGGCATCGCGCTCACGGTGGTGGGCGGGCGTTATGCCATCCAGGCGTTGCAGCGGTATCTGGAGCGGCAGAAGCTGGCCGAAGCGCAGCCGGCCCAGAAGCGCCAGCGCGAGATGGACTACGACCAGGCGCAGGCGCGCATGACCAAGAACATCTGCCCGGGCTGCGAGCGCACGGTGGACATGAAAGACGGCAAGACCG
>NZ_JASJOY010000043.1:0-173046 GCF_031426985.1 Hydrogenophaga sp. | reverse complement strand
TGCCCGGCACCAGCCAGGAGTACGGCGGCATCATCAAACACGGCGCCAAGCTGCTCTACGCGTATGCCGAGTGCACCGTGCCCAAGATCACCGTGAT
Organism: Hydrogenophaga sp.; assembly: GCF_031426985.1. Lineage (GTDB taxonomy): Bacteria > Pseudomonadota > Gammaproteobacteria > Burkholderiales > Burkholderiaceae_C > Hydrogenophaga. The sequence continues at coordinate 172,949 of NZ_JASJOY010000043.1, read as the reverse complement.
CACCCGCAAGGCCTACGGCGGTGCGTACGACGTGATGGCCTCCAAGCACCTGCGCGGCGACGTGAACTTCGCCTGGCCTAACGCCGAGATCGCAGTGATGGGCGCCAAGGGCGCGGTGGAGATCATCTTCCGCGAAGAGAAGAAGGACCCGGCCAAGCTGGCCGAGCGCGAGGCCGAATACAAGGCCCGCTTCGCCAACCCCTTCGTGGCCGGCGCGCGCGGCTTCATCGACGACGTGATCCTGCCTTCGGAAACCCGCAAGCGCATCTGCCGCTCGCTGGTGATGCTCAAGGACAAGAAGATCGAGAACCCGTGGCGCAAGCACGGCAACATCCCGCTGTGAACTGGAACACCCCCGCGCCGCTTCGCGTCACCCCCTCAAGGGGGCGACACCAGCAGCCCGGCAAAGCCGGTTCTGCGGTGTCCGCTGGATGGCGGCTTCGGCACTCCCACATTTGAGAATTAGGACATCACCATGTTCAAGAAAATCCTGATCGCGAACCGCGGCGAGATCGCCTGCCGCGTCATCGCCACCGCCCGCAAGATGGGCATCGCCACCGTGGCCGTGTACTCCGAGGCCGACAAGGAAGCGCGCCACGTGCAGCTGGCCGACGAGGCTGTGCTGATCGGCCCGGCGCCCTCGCGCGAGTCCTACCTGGTGGCCGACAAGATCATCGCGGCCTGTAAGGCCACGGGCGCCGAAGCGGTGCACCCGGGCTACGGTTTCCTGTCGGAGAACGAAGCCTTCGCCAAGCGCTGCGAAGACGAAGGCATCGCTTTCATCGGCCCGCGCCACTTCTCCATCGCGGCCATGGGCGACAAGATCGCCTCCAAGAAGCTGGCCAATGAGGCCAAGGTCAACACCATCCCCGGCTACAACGACGCCATCGAGTCGGCCGAGAAAGCCGTCGATATCGCCAAGGGCATCGGCTATCCGGTGATGATCAAGGCCTCGGCCGGCGGTGGCGGCAAGGGCCTGCGCGTGGCCTTCAACGACAAGGAAGCGCTGGAAGGCTTCACCGCCTGCCAGAACGAGGCGCGCAACAGCTTCGGCGACGACCGCATCTTCATCGAGAAGTTCGTGCAGGAGCCGCGCCACATCGAGATCCAGATTCTGGGCGACAGCCACGGCAACGTGATCTACCTGAACGAGCGCGAGTGCTCGATCCAGCGCCGCCACCAGAAGGTGATCGAGGAGGCGCCGTCGCCCTTCATCAGTGACGCCACCCGCAAGGCCATGGGCGAACAGGCCGTGGCGCTGGCCAAGGCCGTGAAGTACCAGAGCGCCGGCACGGTGGAGTTCGTGGTCGGCAAGGACCAGGACTTCTACTTCCTGGAGATGAACACCCGCCTGCAGGTGGAGCACCCGGTGACCGAGTGCATCACCGGCCTGGACCTGGTGGAGCTGATGATCCGCGTGGCGGCCGGCGAGCCGCTGCCGCTGACCCAGGCCGACGTGAAGCGCGACGGCTGGGCCATGGAGTGCCGCATCAACGCCGAAGATCCGTTCCGCAACTTCCTGCCGTCCACCGGCCGCCTGGTGCGCTTCGACCCGCCCAAGGAGACGATGTGGCAGGCCGACACGGCCCACAAGCACGGGGTGCGCGTGGACACCGGCGTGTACGACGGCGGCGAGATCCCGATGTACTACGACTCGATGATCGCCAAGCTCATCGTGCACGGCAAGGACCGCAACGACGCGATCGCCAAGATGCGCGAGGCGCTCAACGGTTTCGTGATCCGTGGCATCAACAGCAACATCCCGTTCCAGGCCGCGCTGCTGGCGCACCCGGATTTCGTTTCGGGCAACTTCAACACCGGTTTCATCGCCTTGCACTATGCCCACGGCTTCCGTGCCGAGGACGTGCCGCACAGCGACCCGGACTTCCTCGTGGCCCTGGCCGCCTTCGTGCGCCGCAAGAGCCGCGAGCGCGCCACCGGCATCAGCGGCCAGCTGCCGGGCTACGGCGTCAAGGTGGGCAAGGACTATGTGGTGGTCAGTCTGGCCGCAGATGGTCAGCACAAGTACACCGCGGTGCACGTGGACGAATTCGTCGGCGAAACCGGCTACGCCTCGGTGCAGGTCGGTGAGAAGCGCTACAAGATCAGCTCGCCTTCGCGCCTGAACGACATCGTCATCAATGGCGAGGTCAATGGCGAAGCGTTCACCGCCCAGATGGAGCGTGGCTCGCCGCGCAATCCGTTGTGTCTGGTGGTGCAGCACAACGGCACCAAGCTGGAGACGATGGTCATGTCGCCGCGCATGGCCGAGCTGCACCGGCTCATGCCCTTCAAAGCCGCGCCGGACATGAGCAAATACGTGCTCTCGCCCATGCCGGGCCTGCTGGTGGATGTGGCGGTGCAGGTCGGCCAGAAGGTGCAGGCTGGTGAACGCGTGGCCGTGATCGAAGCCATGAAGATGGAGAACGTGCTGTTCGCCGCGGCCGACGGCGTGGTGGCCAAGGTGCTGGCGTCCAAGGGCGAGAGCCTCGTCGTCGATCAGCCGATCGTGGAGTTCGAGAAATGAAAGGCACGCCCCGTCCTTTCAAAGTCCTCGGCGTCCAGCAGATCGCCATCGGTGGCCCCGACAAGCTGCGGCTGCAGACGCTGTGGGTGGACATGCTGGGTCTGGAGAAGACCGGCACTTTCCAGAGCGAGCGCGAGAACGTGGACGAAGACATCTGCGCCATCGGCAGCGGCCCGTTCAAGGTCGAGGTCGATCTGATGCAGCCCATCGACCCCGAGAAGAAACCGGCGGTCCACAACACGCCGCTCAACCACATAGGCCTGTGGATCGACGACCTGCCGGTGGCGGTGGCATGGCTCACGGCCAATGGCGTGCGTTTTGCGCCCGGGGGCATCCGCAAGGGCGCCGCGGGCTTCGACATCACCTTTTTGCACCCCAAGGCGAACGACGAGTTCCCGATCGCGGGCGAGGGCGTGCTGATCGAGCTGGTGCAGGCGCCGCCGGCGGTGGTGAGCGCGTTCGCACAGCTGGCGGGCCAGCCGAACTGAGATCCAACGAGGCCGAGGAGACCGACGCCGCCCCGGTGTGAACCGGGCGGCGTTTTTTCATGTCCGCGAGAGGCTCACTCGCAAATCATGTAGGTCTTGGTCAGGGGCTCCAGCACCTCGAAGGCACCTTCAAAGCCGGGCGGGATGTAGATCGCTTCGCCCGGGCCGGCTTCCTCGAAGCCGCCTTGCGCATCGTGCACCCGGCAGCGCCCTTCGAGCACGGTGAACAGCTCGCGCTCGGTTGGCCCCATGGCGATGCGCCAGTGGCCCGGCTCGCAGCGCCAGACGCCGCAGAACACCTGCCCGGCGGGCAGACCGGCCTCGACCAGGTTCCAGGTTTCGCGCAGCGGGTTGCCGCGCAACAGGCGTTCCGGGCGCGGGTGGTCGGTGCTGGGCGGGCCCTCGGGACGGGCGGTGAGTTTGATCAGACGGGAGGTGGTGGCCATGCCCGGATTGTGCCCAGCGCGGCCGGGAAGCCAAGGGCTGGCGGGCTTTTGTGGCGTTTTTCAGGGCACAGGCGATGCGGCGGGTCCGTAACCTCTGGTCCTACTCACCCACCGGCTGGCCGCCGTTTTCAGGAGAACGCCATGAACGTCCCATCTCCGTCCATGTCATCCGCCCAGTCGGCAAGTCTGCCTGCGCACGATCTGCTGTCGCAAGGCGACCAGCGCTGGGCACAGCAGCCGCAGACCTGGCGCGAGCGCGAACTGGCCATGCCCTGGCCCCCCGAGCTGCTGGAAGACTTCACCTTGCGCATGGCCGGTCATGGCATGTGTGTGAGCCGCGCACTGATGATGTGCGACCGCCGCTACGCCCTGCAGCAGCTCAAAGATGCCCACAACCTGGCCGACGACGCCCTGCGCACGATGGCGGTGCAGCTGTTCCGCCATTTCGAAGCGCGCCAGTCCGGCATCCGCAGCATCCACTGACGCACCCCGGTCAGCGGACGCCCCCCGATGACATCTGCCTCAAGCTCGGCTCTGGACAGCCGATAGCCACAGAACAATGAACGGTGGAGTACCTGCACATGTTTTTTCTGAAACCGCTGCGCCCCGGCGTGCAGCTCATGCGTCTGCTGCGTCTGCCCACCAAGCTGGGGGTGCTGGCGCTGGTGCTGTTCGTGCCGCTGGTGATCATCAGCCTGCTGCTGACGCAACGCGTCAACGATTCGATCACATTCACCGAGGCGGAGATCCACGGATCGCAGCTGGTGCAGCGCCTGAGCGCGGTGGTGGTCGACGTGCAAAAGCACCGTGGCCAGACCAACATGCTGCTGTCAGGCGATGCCGGCGCCCGCGCGGCGCTGCAAGCCACCCGCCAACAGCTGCAGACCGGGCTGGCGGCGGTGGACCAGGCGCTGGCCGAACGGCCCGACTTCGACCTCGCGGGCGAATGGAAGCCCTTGCGCCAGGCCGTCGGCGAACTGTCGGCGAGCGAGCAGATGCCGGCGCCCGAATCCTTTGCGCGCCACAGCACGCTGGTGCGCGATCTGCGCCTGTTCATCTACACGGCGGCGGAACGCTCCAACCTGTTGTTCGACCCCGATCCGGCGAGCTATTTCCTCATGGACATGGCGGTCAGCCACGCGCCGCGCTGGGGCGAGCTGCTCGCCCAGGCCCGTGGCCTGGGTGCCGGGCAGCTGGCCAGCACCGAGCGCGACCCGCAGGTGGTCAACCGGGTGGTCATGCTGATCGCCGATGCGCAGGCGGCCACGGCCGACGTGCTGCACTTGCAGCGTTTTGCGCAAAAGTACGGCCAGGGTGAACTCAAGGGCGAGCAGACCGCGCAGTCGGTGCAGGCGTTCCTGAACGGGGCCTCCCAGGCGATGGGGCCGCAGGGCGGGCAGTCAGCCGCGGACTACTTCGCCGCCGGCACCCGCGCCATTGCCGCCGTGACCGACTACCAGCAGGCGGTGCAGACCCAGCTGGACACCCTGCTCAGGCAGCGGGTGGACCAGGAACAGCGCATGCTGATTTTTTCGCTCGCAGCGATGACCGCCGGGCTGCTGGCGGTGCTATACCTGATGCTGGCCTTCTACTTCAGCTTCGTCATCGACTTCCGGCAAGCCATCGACGCGATGCGCCAGACCGCCGCGGGCAATCTGCGCACGCACATCAAGATCCGTGGGCGCGACGAACTGGCCGAGTTGACCGAGCTGCTGGAGGGCATGAACGCGAACCTGTCGGCCATGGTGGCCGAGGTGCGCAGCAACTCCGCCTTGGTGGCGTTTTCAGGCAAGAGCCTGGCCGCCGGCAACCGCGACCTGGCCGAGCGCACCGAGCAGCAGGCGGCCAACCTGGAGCAGACGGCGGCCAGCGTGCAGGAACTGTCCAGCACGGTGCACCAGAACGCCGAAACGGCGGGCGATTCTGACGCCCAGGCGGCCAAGGTGCGCGACGTGGCAGAGTCGGGCGCGCAGTCCATGGGGGCGGCCGTGGCGTCGGTGGAGGTCATCCAGAAAAGCGCTCAGCAGATGAACGAAATCGTGGGGGTCATCGACAGCCTGGCCTTCCAGACCAACATCCTGGCGCTCAACGCGGCGGTGGAAGCCGCGCGCGCCGGTGAGCAGGGCCGGGGCTTTGCGGTGGTGGCCAGCGAGGTGCGCACCCTGGCGCAACGCTCGGCCGCGTCGGCTAAGGAAATCCGCCAGCTCATCCACGCCTCGGGCGAACAGGTGGCCGGCAGCGTCTCGCAGATCCGGGCGGCCGGCAGCAACATGACGCAGATCGTCAACGGCGTGCGCGGCGTGGCGAGCAACATGTCGCTCATTTCGGCCGCCAGTGCCGAGCAGAGCAGCGGCCTGACCGAAATTTCATCGGCCGTTGCCCAGCTGGACCAGATCACCCAGCGCAATGCCCAGATGGTCGAACGCGCGGTCAGCCAGTCCAATCTGCTGGAGCGTCGGGCGGCGCACCTGTCGCAGGCGGTGTCCAGCTTCATGCTGCAGCAGGGCACGGCCGAAGAGGCCATGGACATGGTCAACCGCGCTCTGGAGCTCCGCCAGCGCGTGGGCCGCGACAGTTTTGTGCGCGACCTGACCGATCCGGGGCAGGGCTTCTTCGACCGCGACATGTATGTCTTCGCGCTTGACGGCGCCGGTGGCTACCGCGCCTTTGGCGGCAAGCCCGAGAAAGTCGGCTCGCGCGTGCAGGACATCACCGGCGTCGATGGCCAGGCCTTGCTGGAAGCGATCGTGCTGCAGGCCGAGTCCGAGCCAGGCTGGGTGGAGTACGAGATCACCAACCCGTCGACCGGACGCGTCCAGACCAAGATGTCTTACGTGGTCAAGGTGGACGACCTGTACGTGGGCTGCGGCGTGTACAAGTCCATGGTGGCGGTCTGAGCCGGTGAGTGTTGCGCCAGCGGGCTTTAGCCCTGCTGGCTTTCGCGTTTGGCCTTGGCGCGGGCCAGCGCGGCTTCGATCACCGCGCGCTTCTTGTCCAGCGTGGCCGGGTCGGTGTGCAGCGAATGTGCCGCCAGGTCGGCGAACTTCATGCGCGCCTTGGCCTCCAGTGCCGCGGCCTGTTCGCGCTCCTCGCGTTGCAGCCGCTGGTGCCGTGCTTCGTAGCGGCTGCGCGCCAGGTCGGCCTGCTCAGCACTCCAGGCCTGCCAGCCGGTGCGCTCGCCGCTCACCACCTCCAGGGCAATGCAGTCCACCGGGCAGGCCGGGATGCACAGCTCGCAACCGGTGCAATACGGTTCGATGACGGTGTGCATGTGCTTGTTGCTGCCGACGATGGCGTCGGTCGGGCAGGCTTTGATGCACAGCGTGCAGCCGATGCACCAGTCCTCGTCGATCACCGCCAGGGTCAGCGGGCCGTCAATGCCGTTGGCCGGATTCAGCGCCGTGACCGGCTGGCCGGTGATGGCCGCCAGCCGGGCAATGCCCTCCACACCGCCGGGCGGGCACTGGTTGATGGCCGCCTCGCCCGCGGCGATGGCCTGGGCGTAGGCCGCGCAGTCGGGGTAGCCGCAGCGCGTGCACTGGGTCTGGGGCAGGGCGGCGTCGATGCGCCGTGCGAGCGGATTCATGGCCGCGAATATACCGGCGCCCTGCGCCCGGGCCTCTGCGCGATCAGGCGCGCGGGCTCTTGCCCTTGCGGGCTGAGGTGGCTTTGCTGGCCGGCTTCTGGGCCGGCACGGTTGCGACCGCCGTCGGCTTGGCGGTCACCGCTTTGGTCGCAGCGGTTTTGGCCACCACGGTCTTGGCGGCAGGCTTGCGCGCCGGTGCAGCGACGGGCGTCACCACGGATGCTGGAGCCGCTTCAGCGGCCACCTTGCCCGGCTGGTGGGCCAGGATGAAGCTCTTGACCACCGGGTACACCATTTCGCGCCAGCGGCGGCCACTGAAAATGCCGTAGTGGCCAGCACCCTTGGCCTCGTAGTGCATCTGGTGCGCCTTGGGGATGCCGGTGCACAGCCGGTGTGCGGCGGCCGTCTGCCCCGAACCCGAAATGTCGTCAAGCTCGCCTTCCACGGTCAGCAGACCGGAGTGGGCAATGTCCTCGGGGCGCACGCGCTCGATCTGGCCCTTTTCGTTCTTGACGTCCCAAGTGCCGTTGACCAGCTTGAAGTCCTGGAACACGGTCTGGATGGTTTCCAGGTAGTAGTCGGCGTCCATGTCCAGCACCGCGTTGTACTCGTCGTAGAACTTGCGGTGGGCTTCGGCGCTTTCGTTGTCGCCCTTGATCAGGTCCTGGAAGTAGTCGTAATGGCTGCTGGCGTGGCGGTCCGGGTTCATGGCCACAAAGCCGGTGTGCTGCAGGAAGCCGGGGTAGACGCGGCGACCGGACCCTGGGAAGCTGGTGGGCACACGGTAGATGACGTTGTTCTCGAACCAGCTGTGGCTGCGCTGCGTGGCCAGGTTGTTCACCGAGGTCGGCGACTTGGTCGCGTCGATCGGTCCGCCCATCATGGTCATCGACAGCGGCGTGGTTTCCCCCCGGCTGGCCATCAGCGACACGGCCGCCAGCACCGGCACCGTGGGCTGGCACACGCTCATCACATGGCAGTTGCCGTAGGTCTTCTGCAGGTAGCGGATGAACTCCTGCACATAGTTGACGTAGTCGTCGAGGTGAAACTCACCTTCGGACAGCGGCACCAGGCGGGCGTTCTTCCAGTCGGTGATGTAGACCTTGTGGTCCTTGAGCATGGTCTTGACCGTGTCGCGCAGCAGCGTGGCGTAGTGGCCCGACAGCGGCGCGACGATCAGCACCACCGGCTGGCCCTTGAGCTTGCTCAGCGTGGCCGCGTCGTCGCTGAAGCGCTTGAAGCGGCGCAGCTCGCAGAACGGCTTGTCGATTTCGATGCGCTCAAAGATCGCCACGTCCACGCCGTCCACGTCCACCGTCGTGATTTCGAACGCCGGCTTCTCGTAGTCCTTGCCCAGGCGGTGCATCAGGTCGTAGCCGGCGGCCACGCGCTGCGCCATGGGCAGCTGGCTCAACGGCAGCACCGGGTTGTTGAACATCTTGGCGGCAACTTCGGCCAGGTCTGCGAACGGCTCCATCAAGGAGCGCTGGGTTTCGTACAACTGGTAGAGCATGGTGGGGCAAAGGACGGTTATGTTGCAGTGCAATATAACAGTTTGCTTCTCTGTGCATGAGGGTGAAAACACCTAAATTCCGAGCCCATCTGTCACCTTTGTGAAAGGTTTCATCGGGCTGTCGCAGCGAGGCAACCGGTGGGCCGCTGCCCAAAAAAAAGGCCGCTACAAGAGCGGCCTTGGCGGGGCAGTGAATGTCCAGGATCAGATGACCTTGGCGATCGCCTGGCAGACGTACTCGATGTTCTTGCTGTTCAGGGCGGCCACGCACATGCGCCCGGTGTCGGTGCCGTAGACGCCGAATTCGCTGCGCAGGCGCACCATCTGGTCCTTGGACAGGCCGGAGTAACTGAACATGCCGATCTGGGTGGTGATGAAGGACATGTCCTTGGCCACGCCAGCGGCCCTCAGGCCGTCCACCAGCTTCTGCCGCATGGCCTTGATGCGCACGCGCATCTCGCCCAGTTCCTTTTCCCACAGGGCGCGCAGCTCGGGGTTGCCCAGCACGGCGGCCACGATGGCGCCGCCGTGGGTCGGCGGGTTGGAGTAGTTGGTGCGGATCGCGATCTTGAGCTGGCTCAGCACGCGGTCGGTTTCTTCTTTGTTGCTGCCGACCACGCTCAGAGCGCCGACGCGCTCGCCGTACAGGCTGAAGCTCTTGGAGAACGAGGTCGACACGAAGATGTTCAGGCCGGCGGCCACGAACTTGGCGATCACGGCGCCGTCTTCGGCGATGCCGTAGCCAAAGCCCTGGTAGGCCATGTCGAGGAAGGCGGTCAGCTTGCGCGCCTTCACGGCCGCGATCACCTGGTCCCACTGGGCGGCGCTGATGTCGTAGCCGGTCGGGTTGTGGCAGCAGGCGTGCAGCAGCACGATGGTGCCTTCGGCGGCGGCGTTGAGCTTGGCCAGCATGCCGTCGAAGTTGATGCCGCCCAGGCCGCCGTTGGCACTCTGGTCAAAGTAGGGGTAGGTGTCGACCGGGAAGCCGGCGTTGGTGAACAGCGCGCGGTGGTTTTCCCAGCTCGGGTCGGAGATCAGCACAGTGGCGTTGGGGCTGAGCTTCTTGAGGAAGTCGGCGCCGATCTTCAGGCCGCCGGTGCCGCCAATGGCCTGCACCGTGGCGACGCGGCCGCTCTTGACCACCTCGGAGTCGGCGCCGAACACCAGACCTTTGACGGCGGCGTCGTAGGCGGCGATGCCGTCGATGGGCAGGTAACCGCGCGCGGTCGGCTTGTCCATCATGGCCTTTTCAGCCGCCTGCACGCACTGCAGCAGCGGCAGCTTGCCGTTGTCGTCGAAATACACACCCACGCCCAGGTTGACCTTGTTGGGGTTCGAGTCGGCGGCAAATTGCTCGTTCAGACCCAGAATGGGGTCGCGGGGGGCCATTTCGACGGCAGAGAAAAGAGACATGCTGAAGATCCCGAGATGTTGGAGGAAAACCATCATTTTATGTGGCCGCCAGCGCGCCGCCAGGCTTGCCGTGGCGCGGGATCCGCAGCGGGTCCAAGGATGTTCCTCATTTCGGATGAGCGCTTACAAATTCACGGGTGCCAACTGACATGGGTCTGCGGTATATTCATTTGAGTGTTAACTTTTATTAACATTTGGCGCTTCAGGAGGTCTTGAATCATGCAAAAACATGCACCTTTCGCTTGGCAGCGGGTTGCGCTTCCCGTGATGGCCGCGGCACTGGTCACCGCCGGTTTGACGGGATGTGCCACGCGGTCCGCCGAGCTGCCCGCTGCGCCTGCGCAAGCCGCATCACCCGACTACAACTACCTCGTGGGTCCGGGCGATACCTTGAATATCAACGTCTGGCGCAACCCCGAACTCTCTTCCACCGTGCCGGTCCGTCCCGACGGCAAGGTGTCCACACCGCTGGTGGATGAATTGGTGGCCCAGGGCAAGACCCCGGTCCAGATCGCGCGCGATGTGGAGAAAGCCCTGGCCAAGCTGGTGCGTGATCCCGTGGTGACGGTGATCGTGACCAACTTTGTCGGCCCCTACAGCGAACAGATTCGCGTCGTGGGCGAAGCGGCCAAGCCCCAGTTTCTGCCCTACAAACAAAAAATGTCGGTCATGGACGTCATGATTGCCGTGGGCGGACTGACCGACTTTGCCGACGGCAACAAGGCCACCATCGTCCGCGCGGCAGAAGGCAACAAGCGTTACAGCGTGCGCTTGCAGGACTTGGTGCGTCGTGGCGATATTTCGGCCAACGTCGAGATGCTGCCGGGCGACGTGCTGATCATTCCGCAGGGCTGGTTCTGATCCGTTGCCAACGGCTGTGATTCAGGTCTCGCGCGTCGGCGAGGCGGGGTGTTTCTTTTTCAGGGATCGGTCGAGAGGCCGCACGCATGCAAGAACTGCTTCAACAACTGAACTCCATCCTGCGCGGGATGTGGAAGTACCGCAGGGTGGGTGTGGCGGTCGCGTGGGTGGTGGCCGCAGCCGGGGCCATCGGCGTGCTGCTGATGCCCGACCGGTTCGAGGCGTCCGCCCGGGTTTACGTGGACACCCAGACCATTCTGCGCCCCCTGATGGCAGGCCTGGCGGTGCAGCCGAACGTGGACCAGCAGGTGACCATGCTCAGCCGCACGCTGATCAGCCGTCCCAATGTGGAAAAGCTGATCCGGATGGCCGACCTCGATCTGGCGGCCAAGTCCAAGCCCGAGCAGGACAGGCTGATCGACGCGGTGACAGCCGACTTGTCCATAAAAACCACCGGGCGCGACAACCTCTACACCCTGTCGTACCGGGGCGCAAACCCGGACAGAGCATTGCGAGTGGTGCAGTCGATGCTGACCATCTTTGTCGAGTCGAGTCTGGGGGACTCCAAGAGCGACTCCGACAGCGCCCGACGGTTCATTGAAGAGCAGATCAAGAACTACGAAGCCAAACTCAGCGAGGCCGAGTCCCGCCTGAAGGAATTTCGGCTGCGCAACATCGACCTCCAGGCCCAGGGCGGGCTGGACATGGCAGGGCGCATTGCCGAGATCGGATCGACGCTCAACCAGGCGCGGCTGGAATTGCGTGAGGCCGAAAGCGCGCGTGATGCGGCGCGCCGGCAGCTGGAGCAAGAAAAAGCCTCGCGCAAAAGTGCCGCCCGCGTCCCGGCCGCGAGCCTGGCAACGCCCGAGCTTGACACCCGCCTGGCGACGCTCAAAAGCAACCTGGATGCGTTGATGCAGCGGTTCACCGAGGCCCACCCTGATGTGACCAATACCCGTCGCATGATCCGCGAACTGGAAGATCAAAAGAAACGTGAGATCGCAGACCTGCAGAAGCAGGCCGAGGCCAATCCGCAGGTGCTGGTGGACAGTGATCCGGTGCTGTCCGATCTCTCCAGGGTGGTCTCGCAATCGGACGTTCAGGTCGCCTCGCTGCGGGCACGGGTGGCCGAGTACGAATCGCGTGCACGCCGTGCGCAGGAGCAGATGAAGCTGGCGCCGCAGATGGAAGCCGAGTTGGCGCAACTCAACCGCGATTACGAAATCCACAAAAAGAACTACGAGGACCTGGTGTCCCGTCGTGAATCGGTCTCCATGAGCGGGGAGCTCGATCAGGCGTCCAGCATGGCGAACTTCCGTGTGATCGACCCGCCCCGTGCTGAAAACCGGCCCGTGGCTCCGAACCGCGTGCTCTTGCTGCCGGCGGTGCTGGTGGCGGCACTCGCGGTGGGCGCGGGAGTGACGTTCCTGATCAGTCAGATCCGCCCCGTGTATTTCGAAGCTGGCAGCCTGCGCGCCCATGCGCAGCTGCCGCTGCTGGGCGTGGTGACTCTGATCCGAAACGATGCGGTCCGTCGGCGCGAGTCGCGCAGTCTCAAGCGCTTCATCGCCTCGCTCGTTGTGCTGGTATTGATTTTTGTGATCGGCATGGCATTTCTTTCCTACATGGCCAGCACAGGAAGGTAAGAGACCATGTCCACCTTGATTGAAAAAGCCGCCCAACGTCTGGACCAGCTGCGGCAGGCCGGGGTCGCGATGCCTGAGCCAGCGGTGGCGCAGCCACCTGTGGTGGCTGGCGTGCAGGCTCCGCGGGTCGAGCAGGTGCCAGCGTCCGAGCCTTCTCCCGTTTCACGTCGCATCGAGTTTGATCTGGATCGGCTGCACTCGATGGGCTTTGTGACGCCGGCGGCGCCTCGCTCCCTGGCCGCTGACGAGTTCCGCGTCATCAAGCGTCCTTTGCTGGACAACGCCAGCGGAAAGAGCGCTGCGCCCGTGGCCAATGGCAATCTGATCATGGTCACCAGCGCCATGCCCGGCGAGGGCAAGAGTTTCACGGCCGTCAATCTGGCCATGAGCATGGCCATGGAGCTGGACTACCGGGTGTTGCTGGTCGACGCCGATGTGGCCAAACCCTCGCTCATGAAAACCCTGGGACTGCCCCCCAGTCCTGGGCTGCTGGATCTGTTGCTGGACAAACGCACCGACATGGCCGATGTGATGTTGCGCACCAATGTCGAGAAACTGACCCTGCTGCCCAGTGGCACGCCACATCCGCGGGCGACGGAGCTGCTGGCCAGTGACGCCATGACGTCGCTGGTCGAAGAGATGGGACGTCGGTATCCGGACCGGGTGATCATTTTTGACTCGCCGCCGCTGCTGCTGACCACCGAATCCCGTGTGCTGGCCACGCACATGGGGCAGATCGTGATGGTGGTGCAGGCCGAGAAGACATTGCAGTCGCAGGTCCGGCATGCGCTGACCACCATCGAAGCGTGTCCGGTCAAGATGATGGTGCTCAATCAAGCGCGCGGCGGGGACCAGGCTGCATATGGATACGGGTACGGCTATGGCTACGGGCAGGAGAGTTCGACCAAAAAGAAGCGTGACAAAAAGGAAGTGGCCGCATCCTGAGCGTGCACAGAGAAACGACATGCTGCAACCGAGCCCGTTCCTTTTGCCCGCTGTTCCTGCACGCGCTGCCCGGCAGGTCTTGCGGTGCGGGTGGTGCCTCGGCGCTTTGGCCCTGGTATCGCCCTGTGCCATGGGGCAGGACGCCCAGTCGCTCTGGGTGGAAGGGCGCGTGTCCGCCGGCTTGACGCTCAGCAGCAACGGCCCACAGACGCCGGACGCGCGCAGCGAGCAAGTCATTGAGGTCAGTCCTGGCGTGCGGGTGGTGGCCAATGGGGCGCGCGTCAAAGGTTCGCTGGACTATTCGCTGCGAGCGATGCACCACATTCAGGGGACCAGCGACGACCGCCTGCGTCACGCCCTCAATGGGCAGGGGAGCCTTGAGGTCTGGGATGGTCGTGCGTATGTCGATGCGTCGGCCGTGGCCAGCGAAGAAGCTGTTTCGGCCTTCGGGCCCAGCGGTGGCAGCGGTATCTCCAACAACAACCGTTCCGCGACCTTCAGCTACCGCTTCTCGCCGTACCTCAAAGGCCGTCTGGCCGGTGCCGCCGATTACGAATTGCGCTACGCGCTGGCCGGGTCGGACACCCGTCAGGCCACGCGGTCCGACAGGCTTTCGCAGGACCTCTCCTTGCTCTTGCAGGGCGTGTTCAACGGACCGTTGGGCTGGTCTGTCCAGGCGCAGTCCGGCACCACGGACTATTCGCAGGATCGCGAGACGCGCGCGGACAGCGTGCGCCTCAATCTGAACTACACCGTCACACCACAGCTGATGCTGACGGCCTCGGCGGGTGTCGAACGCAACGACGTGCTCAGCGTGCAGCGCGAGTCGTACCGCATCGCCGGTGTCGGCGCCGACTGGCGCCCGTCTCCCCGCAGCCGCCTGTCCCTGGATCTGCAAAAGCGGTACTTCGGCCATGCGCACAGCTTGCAAATGGAACACCGCACGGGGCTCACCCTGTGGCGATTGCGCGATGCCCGTGATGTGAGCAACAGCCCCACGCAAGCGGCGACCGCCTCGCTGGGAACCCTGAACGACCTGCTGGATGCCTATTACCGTACCTTGGAAACCGATCCGATCAAGCGGGCGAAGCTGGTGCAGGCCAACTTGCTGGCGTTGGGCCTTCCCGGCGATACCGAGGTGTTTCAGAGCTTTTTGGCGTCATCGGCCACGCTGGCGCGCACGCAGAGCCTCTCGGCCATTTTGCAAGGGCGCCGCACGGTGGTGACCGCGACGCTCAGTCGCAGTCGCACCAGCCGCTTGCAGTCGCTCATCTCGCTGGGCGACGATTTCGACAGCAGCGACTTCGTGCTGCAACAGGCGCTGGGCCTTTCGGTGGGGCATCGCCTGACACCTCTGACCTCGGTCAGTGCCGACTGGAGCCTGCAGCGCAACGAAGGCAGCCTGGCCAGCCAGAAGACCACGAACACCAGCCTGACCCTGCGCTTGAATACCCAACTGGCCCCCCGCACCTCGGGCAGTGTTCAGTTGCGCCGCACGGTGCAGGACAGCCCGACCAGCCCCTACGGCGAGACCTCCATCGCGGGCATGGTCCATCACCGGTTCTGAACCATGTACGAAGCCTTTTATGGGCTGAGCCGAAAACCCTTTCAGCTCAACCCCGATCCCCAGTTCTACTTCAGCAGCAAGCCGCACCGGCGGGCACGTTCGTACCTGGTGTACGGCGTGATGCGGGGTGAGGGGTTCATTGTCATCACCGGTGAGGTGGGGGCCGGCAAGACCACCATCGTGCGCGACCTGCTCGACAGCCTGGACACCAACAGCGTGGTCGCGGCGCACCTGGTCAGCACCCAGCTGGGTGCAGAGGACGCGCTCAAGCTGGTGTGTGGAGCGTTTGGGGTGCCGGTGCGCGGTTCCGGCAAGGCCGACCTGCTCATGGCGCTGGAGGCCTTTTTCATCACCCAGACCACGCAAGGCAAGCGTTGCCTGCTGATCGTGGACGAGGCGCAAAACCTGCAGCCGCTGGCGGTGGAAGAGTTGCGCATGCTCTCCAATTTCCAGTTTGGTGACCAGGCTCTGCTCCAAACCTTCCTGGTCGGGCAGCCCGAGTTCCGCGAGATCCTGCAAGGCCCGGGCATGCTGCAGCTTCGCCAGCGCGTCACCGCACGCTGCCACCTGGGGCCGCTGGACGAAGAAGACACGCGTGCCTACATCGAGCACCGCCTCAAGTGCGCCGGTGCGACCGACAGCCCGACGTTTGATCCGGCGGTGTTTCACGTCATCCACCAGTTCTGCGGTGGCATCCCGCGCCGCATCAACACCTTGTGCGACCGGTTGCTGCTGCAGGGGTATCTGGCCGAGTCCAGCCACTTCTCGGTCGAAGACGTGAACGAAGTCATCGTGGAAATGCAAGCCGAAAACGCGGGGCCGGACACGAACGCGCTGCCCCTGGGCGATCCCTGGGCGAACCTGCCCGGGCAACCGGTCTCAAGGCCAGCACCACTGGTGGACTTTGGTGACAGCGGCATGGGTGCTATCGATCCTTTGCTGACCGATGACCTTGGGCGCCAGCTGACCCAGATGTCGGCCATGCAACTGAGCGACCGGCTGCTGCGCATCGAGCGCAGCATGTTGCGTCAGGAGCGTCTGGGCCTGGAACTGCTCGAAGTGCTGCGGCGCTTCTCGGCTGCCGGTCGCCTGCGTGCGGGGCCTGACGTGCCGCCGCCTGAACGTTGAGGCGGGAGCCCACATGACGCCCAGCCGCATCACCAACGCGCTGACCATCGACGTCGAGGACTACTTTCAGGTGTCCGCGTTTGCACCCTACATCCGCCGCGATGACTGGGACCGGCGTGAATGCCGTGTCGAGCGCAACGTCGAGCGCATCCTCGATTTGCTCCATCGGCACCAGACGAAGGCCACCTTTTTCACCCTGGGCTGGGTCGCCGAGCGTTATCCGATGCTGGTGCGGCGCATCGTCGATCAAGGTCACGAACTGGCCAGCCACGGCTATGGGCACCAGCGGGCCAGCGACCTGAGCGAGGCCGAGTTCTTCGATGACGTTCAGCGGTCCAAAAACATTCTCGAAGACTTGGGTGGCCAGGCCGTGCTGGGCTACCGCGCGCCCAGCTTCTCCATCGGCGCCGACAACCTTTGGGCGCTGGACACCTTGCTCAAGGCCGGCTACCGCTACAGCTCCAGCGTCTACCCCGTCCGGCACGATCACTACGGCATGCCCGACGCGCCGCGCTTTGCGCACGAGGTGCGGCCTGGACTGATGGAGTTGCCGCCCACCACGCTGCGTCTGTTCGATCGCAACCTGCCGTCCAGCGGCGGCGGGTTCTTTCGGCTGTTGCCGTACAGCATCTCGCGCTGGATGCTGCAGCGGGTCAACGTGCGCGATGCGCAGTCGGCCATCTTCTACTTCCACCCCTGGGAAATCGACGCCCAGCAACCACGTGTGCCGGGCATCGATGCCCGGACGCGCTTCAGGCACTACGTGAACATCGGTCGCAATGAACGCAAGCTCGATCGCCTCCTTCGGGACTTCAGCTGGGACCGCATGGACCGGGTCTTTCTCAACCGCCACCCGCGCGAGGTGTCCGTTGCCTGATTCGGCGAGCCTGCAGATCCATCGACTCGACAGCGGCAACCCGTCGCAGGTGGCGCAATGGGAGGCCTTTGTCGAACACTGTCCTGACGCCACGTTTTTTCACCGCGCAGGCTGGCAAACCGTCATCCGCGACGTGTTCCGTCATGAAACCCACTTTCTGTACGCAGAGCAGGGCGGCCACGTCCTGGGCGTTTTGCCCCTGGCCCGCGTACACAGCCGTCTGTTCGGCCATTCGCTGACGGGGTTGCCGTTCACCGTCTATGGCGGTGTGGCGGCCACCGACGAGAAGGCTGCACAGGCACTGGAAGCCGAGGCGCAACGCATCGCGCAAGCCGCGGGCGTGGACCATCTGGAGCTGCGCCACGTCCGCCGCCGCCACACCGACTGGCCGGTGCAGGACCTGTACGTCACCTTCCGCAAGCCCATCCTGGCCACGGAAGAAGAAAACATGCTGGCGATCCCGCGCAAACAGCGCGCCATGGTGCGCAAGGGCATCAAGAACGGGCTCAGCTCGGCCATCGATGCGGACGTGAGCCGCTTCTTCGCCCTCTATGCCGACAACGTGCACCGCCATGGCACGCCCGCCATGCCCAGGCGCTACTTCCAGGTGCTCATGGACATTTTTGGCGAGGACTGCGAAGTGCTCACCGTGTGTTCGGCCGAAGGCCGCCCTCTGAGCAGTGTGCTGAGCTTCTACTTCCGCGACGAAGTGCTGCCGTACTACGCCGGGGACGACGAAGCCGCGCGCGACCTGGCCGCCAACGATTTCAAGTACTGGGAGCTGATGCGCCGCGCTTGCGCACGCGGTCTCAAGGTGTTCGACTACGGCCGCAGCAAGGTCGGCACCGGCCCCTACGCTTTCAAAAAGAACTGGGGTTTCGAACCCACGCCGCTGTACTACGAATACCGTCTCTACAAGCGCGAGAGCATTCCGCAGAACAACCCGTCGAACGCCAAGTACAAGCTGCTGATCGCCACCTGGCGCCGCATGCCCCTCGGGCTGGCCAACTGGCTGGGGCCCTTCATCGTGCGCAACCTCGGTTGAGAGCCTGAGACCCACCAGAACCCCGATGGCCAACGTCCTCTACCTGGTGCACCGCCTGCCGTACCCGCCCAACAAGGGCGACAAGGTGCGGTCTTACCACCTGCTGCGGCACCTGCAGAAGCAGCACCGTGTGTTTCTCGGCACCTTCGTCGACCACGCGGACGATGAAGCGCATGTGGCGACGCTGGCGGCCCTGTGCCCCGACCTGCACGTCGAACGCCTGAACCCGGCGCTGGCCAAGCTCAAGAGCCTGAGCGGTCTGCTGCAGGGAGAAGCCCTGTCGCTGGCCTTTTACCGCTCGCCCGGCATGCAACGCTGGGTGCGCGAAGTGGCGGCTGCGCAACCGCTGCAGGCCAGCGTCGTGTTCTCGTCGGCCATGGCACAATACGCGCTGCCGCTGCTGCCGCTGCTGCCGGGCGTGCCGGGCGTGCCGATGCTGGTCGATTTCGTGGATGTCGACTCGGCCAAGTGGACCGCCTATGTTCCGCAACACCGATGGCCCATGTCCTGGGTCTACGCCCGGGAAGGGCGGGAACTGCTTGCCTATGAGCGCGCGGTGACGGCGCAATCGCAGCATGCCTTCTTCGTCACACCAAACGAAGTGGCGCTGTTCACACAGGCGGCACCGGAGTGCCGTGACAAGGTGTCCAGCCTGTCCAATGGCGTGGATGCCGAGTTTTTCGCTCCAGATGCGGCCTTGCCGAACCCGTTTGCCGGCAACACCCGCGCCATCGTCTTCACCGGCGCCATGGACTACTGGCCCAACGTCGACGCCGCGGTCTGGTTCGCGTCCGAGGTGCTGCCCGTGCTGCGCCTGCGCCAACCCGACCTGACGTTCTACATCGTTGGCCGCGATCCGGCTCCCAAGGTTCAGGCGCTGGCCAGCCAGCACGTGGTGATCACCGGGACGGTGCCCGACGTGCGCCCCTACCTGCAGCACGCTGCGGTCGTCGTTGCGCCGCTGAGGGTGGCGCGCGGCATCCAGAACAAGATTCTCGAAGCCATGGCCATGGCACAGCCGGTGGTGACGGTGTCGTCCTGCGCCGAAGCGATCGGTGCCGGCAAGGACGAAGGCCTGTTCCGCGCCGACTCCACCGAGTCCTTTGCGCACGCCGTTGAAAACCTGCTGGCCGCGCCGAGCACGGGGCGCTACCTCGGTGAACAGGCCCGGCGCCACGTCCTGGCGCACTTCAGCTGGGATGCGCACCTGAGCGGCATCGACCGCTTCATCGACCCGTCGGCGCAAGAGGCTGCCCATGGCGCCTGAACACGCTCTTCGGCCCCAATGGACCCCGGCGCTGATGTGGCTGCTGGCCCTGTGGGCCGTGTTGTTCCTTGCCTACCGCGACACCATCCGCAGCCTCATCGACATCTGGTCCAGCTCCGAGACCTACGCCCATGGCGCGGTGGTGCCGCTGATCAGCCTGTGGCTGGTCTGGCGCATGCGCCACACCGTGGCGTGGCTGGCGCCCCAGCCGGCGCTGTCTGCGCTGGTGCCGATGGCGGGGGCCGCACTGCTCTGGCTGGCGGGGGACATGGTTGCTGTCAACGTGGTCACGCACATCGCCTTCATCACCCTGGTCATTCTGGCCGTTCCGGCGGTGCTGGGCTGGGCGGTCGCCCGTGCGCTGACCTTCCCGCTGCTGTTCCTGTATTTCGCCGCCCCGGTGGGCGACTTCATGCTGCCCTGGCTCATGGACCGCACGGCCGACTTCACCGTGTGGGCGCTGCGGCTGACAGGCATCCCGGTCTACCGCGAAGGCTTGCAGTTCGTCATCCCCTCGGGCAACTGGTCGGTGGTCGAGGCCTGCAGCGGCATCCGCTACCTCATCGCCTCGCTCATGGTCGGCTGCCTGTTCGCCTACCTCAGCTACCGCAGCGCACGCAAACGTTGGCTGTTCATGCTGGTCGCGCTGCTGGTGCCGCTGCTGGCCAACTGGGTGCGCGCCTACCTGATCGTCCTTGTGGGCCATCTTTCGGGCAATGAGTTGGCCACGGGCGTGGACCACCTCATCTACGGTTGGATATTCTTTGGCGTGGTGATCCTGACCATGCTGTTCATGGGAGCTCGTTGGGCCGACCCGGAGGCGCCTGCTCCGATTTGGCCCGCAACGCAGCAGGCCCTGGCGCCGTCGGCGCACAAGACCGCGTGGTGGCCCGTGGCCCTGGCCGCGTTGCTGCTGCTGTTGCCCCACCTGGCCCTGCGCGGTGTGCAGGCCAGCGTGAGCGGCGCACCCGCTGCAGTTGCGCCGCTGGCCGCATCAGCCCCCTGGCAGGCGCAGACCAACCCGGCCAGCCCATGGGAGCCTGCCTTCAAGAACCCGGCGGCGCGCTGGAAAAGCGGTTTTGTTGACCCCGCAGGGCAGGCGGTGGACCTCGACATCAGCTACTACCGCCAGCAAAGCCGCGACCGCAAGCTCGTCTCGTCCAGCAACGTCGTGGTCACCAGCAACGATCCGCGTTGGTCCAAGGTGGACGAGGGTTGGCACAGCACCTCGTTCAATGGGCAGACGCTGCGCGTGCTGCGGACGACCCTGCGCGACGGTTCCGTTGGGCTCACGTCGGACGGTCAGCGCCTGCGGGTCTGGCGCTTCTATTGGGTCGGCGATGCGTTCACCACCAGCGACGTGCAAGCCAAGCTCCGTGGCGTCTTGCAGCTGCTGCAAGGGCAGGGCGATGACGCGGCCATCGTGGCCTTGTCCACCCCGCTGGACGAGCGCCTGGCCGACGACGCGCGCGTGGCCGCTGCCGATCAGGTGCTGGCCGACTTCATGAGCGCACAGGCACAGCCCTTGCGTGCCGCCTTGCAAGCCACCTACGAGGCGCGCTGAACATGTGCGGCACCTCCGGTCTCATCGAGCTGCGCGGTGCCCACGCGGCGCGTTCAGCTGGGCACCTTGCTGACCACGTACCGGTATTTCCCCGACTTCTCGGGTGCGATGTCACCAACGAGTTGCACGTTCACCGAGACGCCTTGCCCCAGTCGTGCCTTGGCGCCGCGTTCGATGGCCGCCAGGTTCGCCCGGTCGAAGCGTTCGTCGGTCACCAGCAGGATGTCGGTGCGATCCAGACTTTCCTGAACAATCTTGAACTGCTTCACGCCGGCCAGATCGCGCACGATGTAGATCAGCGACAGGCCGTGCATCACCGTGCCGTCCTGTGCCACCAGAAAGTCGGTGCTGCGGCCCTGGATTTCCTTGAGCAAGGGCAGGGTGCGGCCGCAGCTGCATGGCCGATCGTCCAGCGTCCCGACGTCACCGGTGCGGTAGCGAATGAACGGAAAGTCGCGCGTGGCCAGGTGGGTCACCACGATCTCGCCGCTCTCGCCGTGCGGCAACACGCGGCCCTGGGCATCGACGATCTCGACCATCACATCCTCGTGCGTCAGGTGCATGCCGCCGCTGGGGCACTGGTGGGCGATGAAGCCCGCGTCGCGCCCGCCGTAGCCATTGGCCACCGGGCAGTTGAACAGGCGTTCGATCAACTCACGCTGATGGTCGTACAGCCGTTCGGAGGTGACAAACGCCACCTGAATGCCCAGGTCATCCAGGCGGATGCCGTGTGCCTCGGCGTGGCGCGCAATGTGCGCAAAGGCCGACGGATAGCCAAACAGCATGGCCGGCCGCGTGCGGCGAATGACGTCGATGAACCCCGCCACCTTCTCGGCCGACATCTCGAACGCCGGCAGCAACTGCGTGCGCATCAACGCATCGCGCCAGTGGCGTATGCGGTCCTGCGAACTCAGCTCGATGGGGGAGCCCCAGAGCACGATCTCGGGGTCGCCGATGTCCACACCCCACCAGCGGGTCGCGCGCCACTTGGCCGCCACGTCATGGCTCACGCGCTCACGGCCGATGAAGAACACCAGCGGCTCGCCACTGGAGCCGCCCGTGTTGAAGCGTGCCAGTCCCTGGGCCTGATCGGACTTCATGGCGTCCGTGTTCGCACGGATGTCGGCCTTGGTCAGGAAGGGCAGGCGCTGCAGGTCGCCGATGCCACCAACGCCTTGCGGGTCAAAGGCCAGTCGTTTGAACAGGTCTCGGTAGTGGGGGACGTGGTCGCTGGCGTGGGTCAGCAGATCACGCAACCGCTTCACACGAAGGTCTTCGATCCGTTCCAGCGGCCAGTACTGGCTGGCCTCCATCTCCTGGCGCACGGCGACCGTCGTGTGCTTCTTGATGCGTTCCTGCAGTGGAAAGAGCAGGTCGGATACGAGGCGGGTTCGGAGCTTCATGCACGCATGTTAGTCGGCCTGGGCGTCACTTTTGGTGCTACAACGGTCCTGCTGACGCGGAAAACGGGCAATCCATGGAGGAACACCATGACTGAACGTAGGGACTACCAGCAACACATCCACGTCTTCCGTGGCTTGGCGATCATGGGCATCGTCATGGCGCACACGATCCCGTCGCTGGACTGGAGCCAAGCGCCGCTGACCAGTCGCTTGATCGATGCGATGGTCAACGAAAGCTCGGTCTTCTTTTTCTTCATCGCGGGCTATCTGTTTCAGCACCTGAGCGCCCGGTTCGTGTTTCGCAACTACCTGCGCCAGAAGCTCCTCACGGTCATCTTGCCGTACCTGATCCTGTCGATCCCGGCGCTCATCGTCTTCACACAATTCACCCAGCGCACCGGCATGTGGCCATGGTTCTACGACCTGCCCGTGTGGGAGCAGGTCGGGCTGTTCCTGCTCACGGGCAAGCACCTGGCACCCCTGTGGTTCGTGCCGACCATCAGCCTGTTTTATCTGGTGGCGCCGCTGCTGCTGTGGGTTGACCGGCGCATGCCGCGCCTGTACTGGCTCATCATCCCTTTGCTGGTTGTGTCCACGTGGGTGGGGCGGGATGGGCCCAATGGCCCGATCGACAAGGCGATGTATCTGTTGCCTGCCTATCTGCTTGGCATGGCGTTTTCGCACCACAAAGACCGGGCCATGGCGCTCGTGCAGCGCTGGTGGTGGGCGCTGCTGATCGTGGTGGCGGTGTCCTGTGCCGGTCTGGTCTTTCAATGGCCGGTGCCACCGCATTACCACATGCCCATGAAAGCGGCCGCCTGTCTGCTGCTGGTGTGGGTGCTGTATCGCCATCACCACCTGGTGGGGCATCGCCTGAACTTCGTGGCCGAAGTCAGCTTCGGTATCTTCTTCATCCACGCGTACTTCATCTCCGCCATCAAGGTGGCGACGGTCTACCTGATGGAAGGTTCGGTCTACAAGGGGGTCGGTGGGGATGTGATTCCTGGCAATCTGCCCATGTTGTTCCTGTATGCGGGGGCAGCACTGCTGCTGTCGACCGCCACCATCTGGGTGGTCAAAAAAATGCTTGGCAAACACAGCCGCAAGCTCATCGGCGCCTGACACATGCGCGTTCTTCACGTCCTTGATCACTCCATCCCGCTGCACAGCGGCTACACCTTCCGCACCGCCGCCTTGCTGCGAGAACAGCGGGCCCGCGGCTGGCAGACCTTTCACCTCACCTCCCCCAAGCAAGGGGCCACGGCACAGGCGCAGGAAACGGTGGACGGGCTGGATTTCTTTCGCACGCCCGCCTTGGCTGCTTCGCCGAGCCTGCCGGTGTGGAACGAGATCCGGCTGATACGGGCTCTAGCGCAACGACTGGAGCAGGTGGTCGAGCAGGTGAGGCCCGACATCATCCATGCCCACTCGCCCGTGCTCAATGCGCTGCCCGCCTTGCAGGTCGGGCGGCGCCACGGCATCCCGGTGGTGTACGAAATCCGCGCCTTCTGGGAAGACGCCGCCGTCGACCACGGCAGCACGCGCGAGGGCAGTTTGCGCTACCGCGCCACCCGCGCGCTGGAAACGCACGCCATTCGGCGCGCTGAACATGTGTTCACCATCTGTGAAGGGTTGCGCGCCGACATCGTGGGGCGCGGCATCCCGTCGGCCAAAGTCACCGTCATCCCCAACGCGGTCGATGTCGAGGGCTTCCAGCTGGCCCAGCCGGCCGACCCGGCCTTGCAGGCCCGCTGGGGGCTCCAGGGCCGCACGGTTCTGGGTTTCATCGGTTCTTTTTATGCCTATGAAGGGCTGGATCTGCTTGTCGCCGCCATGCCGCAACTGGTGCAACAGCGCCCCGACCTGTGTCTGCTGCTGGTCGGGGGCGGCCCGCAGGAAGCGGCGCTCAAGGCCCAGGTGCAGATGCAAGGCCTGACCGACCGGGTGGTGTTCACCGGCCGCGTGCCGCACGCGGAGGTCAACCGGTACTACGACCTGATCGACGTGCTGGCCTATCCGCGCCACTCCATGCGCCTGACCGAACTGGTCACCCCGCTCAAACCATTGGAAGCCATGGCCCAGGGGCACCTGTTTGTGGCGTCCGATGTGGGGGGCCACAAAGAACTCATCCGCCACGGCGAAACCGGCTGGCTGTTCAAGGCCGACGACCGCGACGCGCTCGCGGCCGCCGTGCTGGACATGCTGGCCCACCGCGACCGCTGGCCGCAGCTGCGCGACAACGGCCGCCGCTTTGTCGAAGAAGTGCGCAACTGGCGCAACAGCGTGGCCCACTACGAAGCGCCGTACCAGGCGCTGCTGGCACAACAAGGAAAACCATGAAAGTCATGCTCGTCTTCGGGACGCGTCCCGAAGCCATCAAGATGGCCCCGCTGGTCAAAGGCCTGCAAGCCTGCCCAGACCTGCAAACCGTGGTCTGCGTCACCGCCCAGCACCGCGAAATGCTCGACCAGGTGCTGCGCCTGTTCGACATCGTGCCCGAGCACGACCTCAACATCATGAAGCCGGGCCAGGACCTGTTCGACATCACCGGCAGCATCCTGCACGGGCTCAAAGGCGTGTTCCAGCAGGAACGGCCCGACCTCGTTCTGGTGCACGGCGACACCACCACCACCCTGGCCACCAGCCTGGCGGCCTACTACTCGCGCATTGCGGTCGGCCATGTGGAAGCGGGGCTGCGCACCGGCAACAAGCACGCACCGTTTCCGGAGGAAATGAACCGCAAGCTCACCGGTGCGCTGGCCGACATCCACTTCGCGCCCACCCCCGCCTCACAAGCCAACCTGCTGCGCGAAGGTGTGGTGGCCGAGGCCATCCACGTCACCGGCAACACCGTCATCGACGCCTTGCTGGCGGTGGTGGAGAAGCTGCGCAACGACCCGGCACTGCAAGCCGAATTCGCGCAGCGTTTCAGTTTTCTGGACCCTCGGCGTCGTCTCGTTCTGGTCACCGGCCACCGGCGTGAAAACTTCGGTGAAGGCTTCCAGAACATCTGCAACGCGCTGGCCGACATCGCCGCCGAACACGCCGACGTGCAGGTGCTCTACCCGGTGCACCTCAACCCCAATGTGCGCCAGCCCGTCAACGACATCCTGGCCGCGCGCGGCCTGGCGAACGTCCACCTCATCGACCCGGTGGACTACCTGCCTTTCGTCTACCTCATGGACCGGGCGCACATCATCGTCACCGATTCCGGCGGCATCCAGGAAGAAGCGCCCTCGCTGGGCAAGCCGGTGCTGGTGATGCGCGACACCACCGAACGGCCCGAGGCGGTCGAGGCCGGCACCGTCCAGCTGGTGGGTACCTCACGCGAGAAGATCGTGGCCGAGGCGCGCCGCCTGCTGACCGACACCAAAGCGTATGCCGCCATGTCGCGTGCGCACAATCCCTATGGCGACGGACAGGCGGTGCAGCGGATCGTGGCGCAAGTGCGGGCCTTCGGGGCACGGTTGGCCTGATCGTTCCGGAGCTTCGCGGGCATGCTGTTCACCTCTGCGTTGTTTGCCTGGGTCTACCTGCCTGTGGTCTTGGCGGGGTTCTTTGCCATCGGTCGCTGGAGCGAAGGCGGCGCTGCGCTGTGGCTGTTCGTGGCGTCGCTGGTGTTCTACGCCGCGTGGATACCCGGGTTCACGCTGCTGCTGCTGGCGTCCATCGTTTTCAACTTCGTGGTGGGCCGGCGTATCGGGAGCACACGGTCCAGGACCTGGCTGACCTTTGGGGTGGCGGCCAACCTGTCCTTGTTGGCGTACTTCAAGTACGCCGGGTTCCTGGTGGCCAATGTCAATGCCCTCACTGGCGCCCATTGGGATCTGGGACGCATCATCCTGCCCATCGGCATTTCGTTCTTCACCTTCACGCAGATCGCGTTCCTGGTGGATGCCTATGCCAAAGGCGTGCGAGAGCCTCGCTTCGTGCACTACGGGTTGTTCGTCACGTACTTCCCGCACCTGGTGGCCGGCCCGGTGCTGCACCACGCGCAGATGATGCCGCAGTTCGGGCTGTCCAGTACCTATCGGTTCGACTTCACCAATCTCGGTGTCGGGCTGGGCATCTTCGCCATCGGGCTGCTGAAGAAGGTGGTGCTCGCCGACGGCATCAGCCCCTATGCCGACGCCGTGTTCAACGCCGCCGATGCCGGTGTTCCCATCTCCGTGGAAGAGGCGTGGCTCGGTGCCTTGGCCTACACGCTGCAGCTGTATTTCGACTTCTCCGGTTACTCCGACATGGCGGTGGGGCTGTCGTGGATGCTCAACATCCGCCTGCCCTTCAACTTCAACTCGCCCTACCGGGCCACCAACATCAGCGAGTTCTGGCGCCGCTGGCACATCTCGCTGTCCAACTTCCTGCGCGACTACCTGTACATCGCCCTGGGTGGCAACCGGCGCGGTGAGGCCCGGCGCTACGCCAACCTGCTGACCACCATGGTGCTGGGCGGGCTGTGGCATGGCGCCAGCTGGTCATTTGTGCTCTGGGGCACGCTGCACGGGCTGTATCTCGTGGTGCAGCAACTGTGGGCGCGCTTTTGGGCTTCACAGAGCGCAGCCACTCCCTCGGCTGCCGAGCCCGGAGGACGGGCAGGCCGCTTGTTGGCCTGGGGCGTCACCATGCTGGCGGTGGTTGGCGCGTGGGTGCTGTTCCGGGCCACCACGCTTGACGGCGCCGTCACGGTGTACGCGGCCATGCTTTCGCTCGAATCGGCCCAGACCGCCAGTGCGCTGTGGAACGCGGGGCTGAAGGCCGCGACCGGTTGGTGGCTGGTCGCCGTTTGGACGGTGCTGGCCCTGTGGCCGCGCAACAGCAACGTGCTGGGCCAGGACCTGCGGCGCTGGATCGATGTCAGCGATGCGCGCAAGGCGTGGGCGGTCGGGGCGTCGACCACGCTGGTGTGCCTGCTCATCCTGCTCAACAACAGCCGGGGCGTGGCTGGCGCCTTCATCTACTTCAACTTCTGAGCCATGAAACGCATCCTGCAGATGTTGCTCGGCGCCCTGGCCATGCTGGTCGGGGTGGAGTTGCTGTTGCAGGCGCTGCCCATTTCGACATCGACCCAGACCGGTTACCACGTCCACCCCAACATCCTGACCAATCCGCCGCACCACCGCTGGACCATGGCCACCGGCTGGGACTTGCGCGATGTGCAGCACATGCACGCCAATAACCACGGTTTTGCTGCCGAGCATGATTTCCAGCGCGACAGCCATGCCATCGGGCTGGTGGGCGACAGTTATGTCGAGGCGGCCATGCTCCCCATGGCCCAGCGGCCAGCCGCGCAGCTCGAACGTGCCCTGGGCGGGCAGCGGCCGGTCTACGCCATGGGTGGTCCGGGTTCGTCCTTGCTGGACTATGCGGAACGCATCCGCTGGGCCCACGAGACGTTCGGCCTGCGGGATTTCGTGGTGATGATGGAGTCCAGCGATGCCAGCCAGGCCCTGTGCGACTCGGGCAACGTGCATGCGCGCTGCCTGGACCCCGAGCGACTGACACCCGTTGTCCGGCGGCGCGCGCCATCCGGTCCGCTCAAGGAGCTTTTGCGCCGTTCCGCCCTCGCGCAATACCTGGTTTCACAACTCAAGTTCAGTGGCGAACGGCTCACAAGTCCCGATTTCTGGCGCAGCGGCGCACCCGACGCGCATGTCACGTCACCAGCGCTGACCGAAGCAGCCGGGGTTGCGGAGGTTGTGCCCCTGACGGAGCGGCAACAGCGCGTCATCGATGCGGCGATGGACGCATTTCTGCGTGACGTCACCTCTTTACAGGGCGTGCGGCTGGTGTTTGCCATCGACATGAACCGCCGCAACCTGCAAGCGGGCGTCCGGCGCCCTGACGAGGGCTACCATGTGGAGCACCGCTTGCGGGCCGCCGGATACCCGGTGGTGCGGGGCGAGCCGTTGTACCGGGCACACCAACGCCAATCGCCGCTGCGACTGGACATGGGCCCACACGATGGACACCTCAACGCCATCGGCGTGCGCTTGCTCATGACCGCTGCGGCCAAGGCCGTCCCAGAACAACCAGTTATCGACATCACCGACAGAGGGAACTGAAATGGCAAGAGAACTGCAAAAAATCGTCGTCATGGGCCTGGGCTACATCGGCCTGCCCACCGCCTCCATGCTGGCCACCAAGGGCCACCAGGTGCTGGGTGTGGACGTCAACGCCAAGGCGGTCGAGACCATCAACTCCGGACGCATCCACATCGTCGAGCCCGACCTCGATATCCTCGTCCGTTCAGCCGTCAACAGCGGCAACCTGCGTGCCTCGCTCACGCCGGAGGAGGGCGACACCTTCATC
The DNA here is from genome assembly GCF_031426985.1 of Hydrogenophaga sp. Taxonomy (GTDB): domain Bacteria; phylum Pseudomonadota; class Gammaproteobacteria; order Burkholderiales; family Burkholderiaceae_C; genus Hydrogenophaga. The sequence goes on along the minus strand of NZ_JASJOY010000043.1, from coordinate 144,364 downwards.
ATTGCGGTGCCCACGCCCTTCAAAGAAGTGGACGGCAACCCCAAGGCTCCCGACCTTAGCTACGTCGAAGCGGCCACCCGCGCCATCGTGCCCTTCGTCAAGGAAGACGATCTCGTCATCCTGGAATCCACCTCGCCGGTGGGCACCACCGAGGTGATCGCCAAGATCATCACCGAAGGCCGTCCGGAGCTGGCCGGCAAGGTGCATTTCGTGCACTGTCCTGAACGTGTGCTGCCTGGTCACATCCTGCGCGAGCTGGTGGACAACGACCGCATCATCGGCGGGACCACCAAGGCCGGGGTGTCCAAGGCCAAGGCGTTGTACAAGACCTTCTGCAACGGTGCCATTCTGGAGACCGACAGCCGCACCGCCGAGCTCTCCAAACTGGTCGAGAACTCCTTCCGCGACGTCAACATCGCGTTTGCCAACGAGCTGTCGGTCATCTGCGACCGGCTGGGCATCAACGTGTGGGAAACCATCGCCCTGGCCAATCGGCACCCGCGTGTGAACATCCTGCAGCCAGGCCCGGGCGTGGGCGGGCATTGCATCGCGGTGGACCCGTGGTTCATCGTCTCCAGCGCCCCGCAAGAGGCGCGCCTGATCCGCACCGCACGGGAAGTGAACGACGCCAAGCCGCACTGGGTGATCGAAAAGGTGCGCGCCAAGGCCCAACGTTTCAAAGACCCGGTCATCGGTTGCCTGGGACTGGCCTTCAAGGCCAACATCGACGACCTGCGCGAGTCGCCTTCGATGGAGATCGTCGAGCAGTTGCTGCATTCGGGCATCGGCAAGATCATGGCTTGCGAACCCAATGTGTCACAGGACAAGGTGAAGTTTCCGCTGCACGGCCTGAAGGACGTGCTCAAGGAGGCCGACATCCTGTTGCTGCTGGTCGACCACGATGAGTTCAAGGACATCGACCCGCAGGTGACCAAGGACAAGGTGGTGATCGACACCAAAGGGGTGCTGCGGTGATGAGTACGGGTGTGGTGCTGCAAACGCGAGGATCGGTGCATGGCTGAGGCAGCGTTGCTCGGGCTCGATCTCGTGCTGGTCGGCTATGTCTGCTGGGTGGCTTTGCGCGCGGCCCGCAATCCCAAGGTCCGAAGCGCCAACCTGGGCCTGTTCGGGTATCGACGGGAAGACGAGGCATGAGAGACCTGATGGTGTTTGCGGTCATGCTGGGCATGGTCCCCATGGCCCTCATGAACGGCTTTGTCGCCTTTCTGTTGTGGGTCTACACCAACCTGCTCTCGCCGCACATCTACCTCTATGGGTTCATGATCAGCTTCCGCTACGCCTTCGTGTTTGCGGCGCTGGCGCTGGGCTCGCTGGCCATGGGACGCCTCAAGGACCGGGGAAAATTCCTGGTCGACAAATCGACCGTGCTGCTGATGCTGTTCATCGTGCACACGGTGGTCTCGTCCTTGCTGGCCTGGGACAGCAACCCGGCGGTCGAATTCCGTCTGGAATATTTCATCAAGGGCATGACCCTCGCGGTGGTCGCGCCGCTCTTTCTCAATACACGGTGGCGCATCCACCTGACCGTACTGGTGTTGGTGGCCGGCCTGGGGTTCCACGGCGTTGTTGATGGCTTGAAGATGGTCAACTCCGGCGGCAGCCACATCATCTACGGCATTCCGCGCTCCACGCTGTCGGACAACAACCTCTACGCGCTGGGCATGGTCATGCTGCTGCCGCTGACCCTCTACATGGCCAAGTACAGCACCCACCAGTGGGTGCGCTGGGGCTTTCTCGGCACCTTCGGCTTGTGCGTGATGACCATCCTGGGCTCCAACTCGCGGGGCGGCTTCCTGGCCCTGGCCATTCTGGGTATCTGGTACTGGGTGACCAGCCCGCGCAAAGTGCTGTCCACCGTGTTCGTGGTCATCGTGGCGGTGGGGGTTGTGCAGTTTGCGCCCGATCGCTGGTTCGAACGCATCGAGACCATCAAGGATGCCGAGCAGGACAGTTCGTTCCTCGGTCGTCTGGCCGCGTGGAAGGTTAGCGTCAACATTGCCAACGACAACCCGTTTTTTGGTGCCGGATTCGACGCCACCATGGTCACCCCGATCTGGGAACAGTACAAATACGATGCCAACTTCATCGACATCGACATTCCCAAGGAGATGTCGTTCAAAGCGGCGCACAGCAATTACTTCCAGGTCATGGGCGACCTTGGTTATGTCGGTCTGATTATTTTTTTGGCACTGCTGGCCAGCGCCTTCATGACCCGCTGGCAGATCCAGTCGCTGGCCAAGCAGTCGAAGCGGGACGTCACGTGGGCGGTGGACCTGGCGACTTCCGTCAACCTGTCGCTGGTGGCTTTCATGGCCGGCGGTGCAGGGGTGAGTCTGGCTTACTTCGAACTGGCCCACCTGGAGATCGTGATGCTCTGCGTCATCCGCCGGCTGCTCATGGAACAGGCTGCCCAGCAAGTGGCGGTGGCCGTGCCGGGTCGTGAGGTGGCGCATGCTTGAGGTGTTCACCCGCGACAAGCTCACGACGCTGCTGTTCCACAAAGTGCCCGACAGTCGGCACCCGCTGGTGCCCGACGAACCCGCGCTGGCCGACTTTTCTGCCATCCTCGAAGCCACCATGCGGCGCTTTTGCATCCTGCCGCTGGACGAGGCTGTCACGGCGCTGCGCGCGGGCAACCTGCCACCCAACGCGGCCTGCATCACCTTCGATGACGGCTATCCTCAATGGCGCACAGGCGTGGTGCCCGTGCTGGAGCGGCTGGGCCTGCACGCCACCTTCTTCATCACCGCAGGTCAGTACCGTGGCCTGCCCATGTGGAACGAACGCATCCTGCACGCCGTCAGCGGCGCGCCGGCCCAGACGCCGCCCCTGGGCTGGGACGGTCTGCAGGACCTCCTGTTCGACTCCGTCACCGAACGTCGCCGCAGCATTGAACGCCTGGACCGCTTCCTGAAGTACCAGGAGCCGGACGCAAAAGAGCGCCTGCTTGTCGAGCTCGAAGCGCACACCGGCTGCGCGCGACAGCAGGTGCCCACCATGAGCGAAGACGACCTCCGCCACCTGCACGCCCGGGGTTTTGGCATCGGTGGTCATTCGGTGACGCACCCCATCCTCAGCCGTTGCACGCCCGAGCGCGCCTACGAAGAGATCGCCGGGGCAAGAGAGCAGCTCGAAGCGTTGATCCGGGGCAAGGTCGCGGCCTTTGCCTACCCGAATGGCATGCCGGGCAAAGACTTCGGCCCCGAGCACATCGAAATGGTCCGCCGTGCGGGCTACCGGTTTGCGGTCACCACGCAGCGGGGCGTGGCCGAAGCCGACACCCCGCTCATGCAGATTCCGCGATTCACCCCCTGGGGCCCGACGGCGGGGCGCATGGACCTGCAGTTCCTGCGCAACCTGATGCAGCGCAGCACCGTGCTGCCCGAAGAACAGGCCGGACGCAGGCGTGCCCTGATGGTCGCCTTCCACTTTCCGCCGCAGGCGGGCAGCAGCGGCATCCTGCGCACGCTCAACTTCGTCAAATACCTGCCAGAGCACGGTTGGTCCAGCACGGTGCTGGCGGCCAGCCCGCGCGCATTTGAAGAGCAGCGCAACGATCTGGTGCCGTCCATCCCCTCCACGGCGCGCGTGATCCGGGCGACCGCGCTGGACGCCGCGCGGCACCTGTCGATCAAGGGCAAATATCCCCGGCTGTTTGCGTTGCCGGATCGCTGGTCCAGCTGGTGGCCCATGGCGGTCTGGAAAGGCATGCGCGAGATTCGCCAGACCCGGCCCAGCCTGATCTGGAGCACCTATCCCATCTCGACCGCACACCTCATCGGTGGTGCGCTCTCGCGCCTGAGCGGCCTGCCCTGGGTGGCCGACTTCCGCGACCCCATGCTCAACCGCGGTTACCCGACCGATCCCGTGCAGCGCCGTGTCTGGCAGTGGCTGGAAGCCAGCGTGCTGCAGCATGCGTCGGCCTGCGTCTTCACCACCGCCAGTGCGGCGCAGACCTACGCGTTGCGCTACCCGGCACAAGCGGACAAATGCCACGTCATCGAGAACGGCTACGACGAAGAGGCCTTTGCCCAGACCGTGCCCGACCGCGAAGGGGTGCCGGCGGACAAGCTTCTGTTGTTGCACAGCGGGCTGATCTACCCGCAGGAACGCGATCCTGCGACCTTCTTCCAGGCGGTGCGCTCGCTCATCGACGAGGGGGGGCTGCAGGCCGACGCGCTGTGCATCCGCTTCCGTGCGCCGCACCACAACGCCGAGGTGATGGCCAGCGCGCAACAGCACGGGCTGGCGTCGTGCGTGGAGGTGGCGCCGCCCATCCCCTACCAGCGTGCGATCGCCGAGATGATGGGCGCCGACCTGCTGATGGTGTTCCAGGGCAGCAACTTCAATACCCAGATCCCGGCCAAGATCTACGAGTACCTGCGCGCCGGCCGCGACATTTTGGCCGTGGTCGACCCGGTCGGTGGGACTGCAGCGCAATTGGCCCGCTTTGAAGCCTGCCAGATCGCCGACATCGCATCGCCCGAAGCGATTCGCCAGGTCATCGTGTCCACCCTGCAAGCCCGCGCCGTGTCGGGGCACGAACAGGCTTTCGAACGCAACCGCCAGTCGGTGTTGGCGTATTCGCGCCAGTCGCAGGCGGCGCGGCTGCAGGCCCTGTTCGACGAGGTTGTGGCCCAGCGGCATCTCCCGGCTTGACCACGATGTCTGTCATACCGGCACCGAACCTGCAGGTCGTGGGGCGCCGTCTGCAGCCCATCTGGACCGATGCGCAGCAGGTCTGGTGTGGCCGCGATCTCTGGGTGTACCGCTACCACTACGAATCCCGCCGCCTGCAAGCCGTCTTCCGACTGCCCAGGCGATCCAACAGCCCTGGCGGCCGGCTCCGGGACGCTTTGGCCCGCAGCTGGATCAAGCGCTGGCTGCGCCCCGGGCTGGACATCGACACACTCACCCAACTGCCTGGAGGCGACCTCGTCGTGTTGTTCGACCGGGTGTATTGGTATTCGCCCGGGCACCACAAGCGCTTTGCCGAGCCCTTGGCGCAGGCGGGCATCGACCCGCCCCTGGCCATGCCCCTCAGAGGGGGGCTGGCGGTGCACCCCGCCAGCCGCTGCGCCTACTTCGGGGAATACCTCAACGGCAACCACCGTGAGATTCGCGTGGCCCGTGTGGACGTGGACCGTCGCCAGGTCGAGATTTGCTGGACGTTCGCGCGCAGCGACATCAAGCACGTGCACGCCATTCACTACGACCGCTTCCGCAACCGGCTGTGGGTCTGCACCGGCGACCAGGACCACGAATCGGCCATCTGGTACACCGACGACGAATTCTGGACCTTGCACCGCTTCGGCGGGGGGGACCAGAGCTGGCGTGCCATCGCCATGCTCTTTGATGAAGGCGGCATGGAGTGGGGCATGGACGCGGGGCAGGACGCCCCGGCAGATGCCATCAACCGCATTTACCGCCACGATTTCACCACCGGCCAGCGCAGCGAGCGGGTGGTGATCGGCAACCCCGCCTATGCGGCCAGCGAGCTCAGCGATGGCACGGCCATCCTGCAGACCAGTTTCGAACCGCGGCGCCAGCAGCCCACACCCGCGGCGGTGTCGCTGTGGCATCGTGGTGTAGACGGCGTCTGGTTGCCGCTGCTGGAGATGCCGTACCTGGCTCGTTCGCGCGACGGCAAAGAGCCCTACGGCCACCTGCTGATCCCCCAGGGGCAGGGGCCGGCCGGACAGTTGCTGTGCACCCCGGTCAACACCGCGCGCCACGCCGGGTGCCTGCTGCACCTGCGCTGGGACGCCTGACGGGCGCTTAGCCGCCCAGCAGGCGGCGCAGCCGTCCGCTGGCGCGCTGCGCCAGGTCCGCCAGTGTCGGCATCGGGTCCCGCGGGCGCCACACCGCTGCCACCCGTGGGCGGTCGCTGAACAAGCGGTCCGGCGCGCCGGCCGCCAGGGCCTTGGCGTCCGACACCTCGTCGTACCACACCACCGCCTGCGCGGGGCCGCTGCGCCCCACCGGTGCGCCAGCCAGGTGTTCCACCATCATGTCCAGCACATTGCAGCCCGAGAGCGTGGCGATTTCGTGCTGGTAGTCGGTGCGCCCGACCGTGGGTTCGACCATGTAAAAGCCCCCGCGCCGCACATCGTGCTTGAACTCCATGCCCATCTGGCCCACATAACCGGTGGCCTGGGCGAAGGCGTTGGTCAGTCGAGTGAGTTCGGCCGCCGCCTCGGGCGCCGAGGTGCAGCTGGCGGTGCCGCCCACCTGCAGCGGCCAGGAGCGGACTTTGCGACCGGTGAAGCTCTCGCCCACCAGATTCGACTGTTGATCCCAGAAACCCAGGCAGAAGTAGATGTCGCTGTCCTCGCCGTCGAGCCACTCCTGCACGATCATGTGCGGCATCACCGGCTCGATCTCGCGGTAGAGCGCGGCCACCTCGTCGGCCGACGCCACCTTGTAGGCCTTCTTGAAGCGCGATGCGTAGGTGGCGTCCTGTTCCAGGGGTTTGAACACGCAGGGGTATTGCAGGGTGCGCGTGGTCGGCAGATCTGCCGCCGAGCGCAGCACCGCGCCTTGTGGCACGGGCGATCCCGCCTGCTGCGCCAGGCGCTGGAAACCTTCCTTGGACTGCAGGTCCGAGAGCAGGGATGCCTCGCACAGCAGAAAGCGGAAATGGGGAGCGAGCCGCTCGCGCGCCTGGCTCACGTGCACCACGGTCTTCTCCTCGGTCAGGATCAGCACCGGCCGCTCACCCGCCGGCAGGCGGGCCGCCAGAGCCAGCAGATCGTCCACCACGGACACCGCGCGGGTGTTGGCCCCCTTCACCTTCCGGCCATGCCGGCTGTGCCAGGCGGTCGCCTGGGTGCTGTCGCACAACAGGGTCAGGTCGCAGTGCGCCAGCGAACGCAACACCCCAAGCGCGTTGGCGCTGCCCCCGGTCACCACCACCGGCGTTTTTCTGATCATGGCGCATGTCCTTCCGACAACAGCGTGAACGGCCAGCGTTGCAGTCTGGACGCCGGCACCCCCAGTTCGCACAGCACCTCGTGCGCGTCGCGCAAACCGTCGCGGCGCACGTAAATGAGGAATACCGCATAGGCCAGCATGCCGGTGAGCACCTTGACGGTCAGCAGCACCGCGTCCTGCTGCACGCCAGCGGCACGCAAGGCCCAGGCCACGCCCAGCACCCAGGCCGCCATCCAGGCGCTGGCTTCCAGCGGCATGCGAACCGCCCGCAGATAAGCCCCCAGCGAGAGATGTACGTGCCGTTTCACCGTCCGGAACAGGTAGATGGCCGACAACGGGTAGGCCACGGCAATGCCCAGGGCGGCGCCTGGCAAGCCGCCCCAGAGCGACCCGAGCAGAACGCCCGACGGCACCGTGACCGCGCACAGGGTGGTGTAGCGCGCCGTCAAGCGCACTTGCCCGGTCGAGGTCAGCGCCTGGGTCAGCAGTGGGTCCACCGTCTTGACCAGGCCCACCAGGCACAGCACCTGCAAAGGCAGGGTGGCTTGCAGCCACTGTGGCCCCAGCACCACCGGCACCAGTTCGCTGGCGGTGCAGGCCATGCCGACCATGACGGGGTAATTGATCAGCGCCAGGCCCGTGGTCATGCGCAGCAAGGCGTTGTTCAGGCGTTGCAGGTCGTGCTGCAGTTTGGCAAACAGCGGCGACGCCACCCGGATCACCATACCGGTGACGTGCCCGGTGGGCAGCGAGGCCAGGGATTCCGCCATAGCATACACGCCCAGCGCCTGCGCATTGAGCGTCTTGCCAATGATCAGCGTCTGCGCGTTGGAGTACAGGAACCAGGTCAGGCGGCTGTAGGTCACGGTCAGGCCGAAGCGGATCAGGTCCAGCGCCGCCGCGATGTCGCCCAGCCGGCTCGGGCGCCACCGGGCCAGGGCGATCAGGCAGGCCGCCTTGAAGGCTTGCGCCACGATGAAACCCCAGGCCAGCGCCCAGACCCCGTGCCCGAGCCAGGCCAGCAACAGCGTGGTGCCGCTTTGCAGCACGATCATCACGAACTCGACGGCCGCCACCAGCTTGAACTGCATCGCCCGGGCGAGCAAGGCGTCGGACACCGTGGCCAGTGCGCCGATGATGAAGCTCAGCGCCACCACCCGCATCACCGGCGCCAGGGCCGCGTTGTCGTAATAGGCGGCCACCGTGGGGGCGGCCAGGACCAGCAGGCCAAAGAGCGTGGTGCTGATCAGCAGCGAGAGCGTGAAGCTGCCGTTGAGCTGCGCTGGCGTGATCTCCGGGCGCTGCTTGATGGCGCTGCCCAGGCCGATTTCGTTGAAAAACTCCAGAAAGCCCACCACCACCATCACCAGGGCCATCAGGCCGTAGTCCTGCGGGGCCAGCAGGCGGGCGAGGACCAGTGTCGTGGCAAACGAAATGAGCTTGCCCGCCCCCTTGCCCATGCCCAGGTACAGCAGGCCTTGCAGGGTTTTCTTCTTCAGATCGTCCATCGGCGGGTGGCGGGCGTGGTCGCAGCGGGGTGCGGGGGAGGGGCAAGTTGCGAAGCCTAACAGAGCCGTCTATGCCGGTATGGGCACTGGGCGGCTGTCGCGTATACCATCGCCAGTCCCGAGGACAACGATCCATGACCCTGAAACCGGCCCTGTCCGCCTATCTGGACTTCATGCGATTCATCGCGGCTTTTGCGGTGCTGCTGGGCCACATGGACCAGGATGGTCTGGCGATGGCCTGGATGCCGCTCTCGTGGTTCAGCCACGAGGCGGTGATCATCTTCTTCGTGCTCTCGGGCTTCATCATCTACTACAGCACCACGTCGCGCGCCTCCAGCTGGCAGCAGTACGCGGTGGCGCGCATGTCGCGCATCTACTCGGTGGCCCTGCCCGCGGTGCTGGCGTGCGTGGTGCTGGCGCTCTGGTTGAGCCATCAGCCGGGGTTTGATCCGGCGCGGTACAGCAACTACAGCCCGCCAGCCGTGTGGGACACATTCAGCAGCTTGTTGTTCATCAACGAATCGTGGCTCAACGCAACGTTCGTGCCCCTGAACGATCCCTACTGGTCGCTTTGTTACGAGGTGTGGTACTACGTGATCTTTGGCGCGTTCCTCTTCGGCGGGAAGCGTCGGCGCTGGTGGCTGGTGGGGGCCGCTGCTCTGATCGCGGGCCCGGCCATTCTGGTGCTGCTGCCCATCTGGCTCCTGGGAGCATGGCTGGCGGCGTCGGGGCGCTACGCGTCGGGCTGGACTGCGGGTCGCGCTTGGCTGGGTTTCCTGGGGCCGGTGGCGCTCATCGTGCTCATCAACACCACCGATGTCGACGGGCTGATCCAGTCCTACCTGTATGAAAACGTGTCTGGCTTCTGGCGTCTTGATGCTTCGCAGCGTTTCGTGACCGATCACCTCATCGGTCTTGCGCTGTGCCTGCACATTGCTGCCTATTCCTCGCTGCCCGCTGCGGTGCAGGATTTTTTTGCCCGCCACCAGGGCGTGTTCGCCTCGTTGGCGGGCTTCTCGTTCACGCTGTACCTGTTTCACCGGCCCATGACGCAGCTGCTGGGGGCCTGGTACCCGCAGCCGGTGGGCGCCATCTGGCAGACAGCCTTGCTGGCGCTGGGCATTCTGCTGGCGTGCTGGGCCGTCAGCTGGGGAACTGAAAAGCAGTTGTCGCACTGGCGCTGCGGTTTTTCCCGCGTGTTGACCCCGCGTTCGGGTGTGCTGAGTTGACGATCGTGAGCAGGTGCTACATGGGCTGCCCGCCGATTTGGGTAAATAATCGAACCGACGGGCGCTGCTGATGCTGGATGTCTTCTACACGGTGGATGTCGAGGTGTGGTGCGGGGGCTGGCAAGACCTCGACCGCAAATTTCCCGACGCCTTTCGCCGTTACATTCACGGTCCCACGACCCGTGGCGACTACGGCCTGCCTTACCAGTTGCGCCTGCTGCGCGAACATGGCCTGACCGGGGTTTTCTTCATCGAGCCGCTGTTTGCGCTGCGCTTCGGGCAGCCGGCGCTGGATGAAATCGTCGGTCTGGTGCGCGAGAGCGGGCACGAGGTGCAGCTGCACCTGCACACCGAATGGGTGGACGAGGCCCGTGAACCCGTGTTGCCCGGGCCACAGCGCAAGCGTCAGCACCTGCGCTACTTCTCACGCGAAGAGCAGACCGTGCTGATCGCCAAGGGCCTGGAGTTGATGCGCCGCGCCGGTGTGCACGACATCAACACTTTTCGCGCCGGCAGCTTCGCTTTCAACCACGACACCCTGCCGGCGCTGGCGGCCAATGGCATGGCCTTTGACAGCAGCTACAACGCGAGCATGTTCGGGCCGGACAGCGGTGTCAGCCCTGGGCAGTGGCTGGTGGAACCGACGGTGGTGGATGGGGTGATGGAATATCCGATGACGGTGTACCGCGATGGCACGTCCACCTTGCGGCATGCCCAGCTGACCGCCTGCTCCTGGCCAGAGCTGGAGGGCCTGCTGTGGCAGGCGGCGGAGCAGGGGCGCCAGTCTTTTGTGCTGCTCTCGCACGGTTTTGAACTGCTCAACCGGGCCAAGGACCGGCCCGATGAAGTGGTGGTCAGGCGGTTCGAGCGCTTGTGCGCCTTTCTTGACCGGCATCGCGACAGCTTCGCGGTGCGGGGTTTCAAGGGGCTCACAACACCATCGGTGGCAGCCCGCCAGGGCGTTCCGTTGGTTTCGCCATTGCACCGCACCGGCGGGCGCATGTTGTCGCAGCTGTACCGGCGGAGGTTCGGTTGAGCGGCGGCAGCGCGGTGGGGGGCGGCGTGGACTCGACGGTCAGGGTCCGTTTCAAGTACCAGTTTGGTGAATGGGTGCTGGCCGACTGGCGGCCGGCGCTGCTGACGTTGCGACCGCCCGGCGACGGGGATGCCGACGCACAGTGGCCCGAGCTGGCTGGGTTGGATGCAGCCGCCTTGCCGGCGGATGTGGCGGGTTATCAGGTGCGCCGCACAGCGGTGCAGCGCTTTGCCCGCGGGCTTTCGCGCCAGGGCGACTGGCTGTGCTACAGCCCGCGCCAGGAGCGCCTGTACGTGGTGGACATTGCCGGCGGTTTTGACGAGTACCTGCAACGTCGCTCGGCCAAGAGCCGGCAGAACCTCAAGCGGTCGGTCAAACGGTTTCTGGAGGGCAACCCCGATGCCCTGCAGGTGGTGACCGGCGCGGAGGAGATGCCGGCCTTCCACCGCGAGGCGGTGGCCATTTCGCGCCAGACCTACCAGACGCAGTTGCTGGGGGCCGGCCTGCCGGACACGCCCGCCTTTCTGCAGGCCATGCAGGACAAGGCCACCAGGGGCGAGGCCCGTGGCTATCTGTTGCGCGACCAGGGGCGGGCGGTGGCGTTCGCGTGGTGCGCCGCGCGCGGGCAGACGCTGGTGTACGAGGTCATCGGCTACCGGCCCGAGCAGGCCGATCGCTCGCCGGGCACGGTGTTGCTGTATCTCATCCTTGAAGACCTGTTCGCGCTGGGGCGCTATCCGCTGCTCGACTTTGGCCCCGGTCACGCGTTCTACAAGGACGCCTTCGCCACGCGCCACACCGACTTTGCCGACGCTTATCTGTTGCGTGCGACCTGGGGCCACCGCTGGCGGCTGTGGTTGCACGGCAGGGTGGAACGGTTCTCGGATGCGGTGGGCCACCGGCTGGAGCGGTACGGTCTGAAGAAGCGCATCCGCCTGGCCATGCGCTCGCTGGCGAGCGTGTGGCGGCGCACGCCGCCGGATGCCGGCGCAGGCACCTGAGCCGCTCTCGCAGGTCGCGGTCGCTCGGGAGGGCGGCTGCTCAGCGCAGCGCGGCGTACAGCTGCAGCAGGCGCTGCGCCATGGCGTCGACGCTGTAGCGGGCGCGGTACTTGGCATGAGCCGCCCGCCCCATGGCCGCGCGCTGCGCGGGCGGCTGTTGCGCGAGCCGGTCAAGCGCTGCGGCCAGGGCGGCCGCGTCGCCGGGGGGCACGAGCAGACCGTCCACACCGTCCTCGATCACCTCGGGCATGGCGCCCACGCTGGTGACGACCACGGGCAGGCGTGCCGCCATGGCTTCGAGCATCGACATGGGCAGCCCCTCGGCGAGAGAGGGCAGCACGAAGCCGTCGGCCTGCAACAGCAGCTGGTCTTTGGCGGGGCCCACGACAGGGCCGAGCAGTTGCATGCGCGCGCCCAAGCCGCGTTGGGCAATGTGGGCCCGCAGACGGTCGGAAAACCCCGGTTCACCTTCGTTGCCGGCCAACAGCACGCGCCAGTCTGCGGCGGAGCGGCTGAGCGCTTCCAGCAACACCGGCACGCCCTTGAGTGTGCTCAGGAGTCCGAGAAAGACGAACGTGGGGGGCGCGAGCGGATCGCGAGAGGCCTGGCCCACCGGTTCGGCCACACCGTTGGGCATCACGGCAATGCGGCTGCCGGGCAGGCGTTGTTCCAGCCGCTGCTGCCAGTCGTCGGACAGGGCAATCACCAAGTTGGCCCGGCGGACGATGCGGCGGGCCAGCGCGCGCAAGACGGGGTTCAGGCCATCCAGAAACTGGTCGAACAGTCCGCCGTGGATGTGCAGGACCACGCGGCAGCCTTGGCGACGCGCCAGCCAGGCGAGCAGGCCGTCGAGGAAGAAGGTCAGGCCGCTGCAGGTGTGGATGTGGGCGATGTCGGCGCGGTGCCGGCGCAGCAGGGCGCTCCATTCCCGCATGAGGGTCCAGCGGCTGCGGATGCCTTCCCACAGGCTGCGGCCTTCCCGTGTTTTTTTGCCGGTGTCGAACAGGGCCAGATCGGTGCGCTGTGCCAGCTCGGACTGTCCGAGCGCGCCCAGGACCGAGGCCATGCCGCCGATGGCCGGGGGCAGGGGGCCGCTCATGACCACCCGCAAGAGGGGCTGGGGCCGATGGGGGTCAGTCATGGTGGTCGGCGTGGCCAAGGAACAGGGCGCGGTAGCGCTGGATCACCGTGTCGAGGCCGTAGTGCTGGCCGGCCTTGGTCAGTGCCGCGGCGGCCTGCGGGTGGTCAGGACCCTGGCGTTGCTGTTGCAGGATCTGTGCGGCCAGTGCTGTTGCGTCGTCCGTGGGCACCAGCGCACCGCAGCGGCCGTGGTCGAGCAATGCCGCGTTGCCGCCCACGTCGGTGGTGACGATGGGCAGGCCGGTGGCCATGGCTTCCTGCAGCGTGCAGGAGGTGGCTTCGGATCGCGAGGGCAACACGAAGCAATCGAGTGCGCGCAGGATGTGCGCCACGTCGCCACGCACGCCGGGCAGCCAGGCACGGTCGAGCAGGCCGGCCGCTTGCAGGCGTTCGCGGATGTCCTGGCCCAGCGGGCCGTCACCCACCAGGGCCAGGCGCATGCGCTCGGTGCCGGGCTCGCCACTGCGGACCAGGGCGATGAAGGCGTCCACCAGCAGCAGGGGATTCTTGATGTCCACCTGCCGGCCCACGGTGCCCATGACCCAGTCGCGGCCGGGCACGAAGGGGTAGTTGGGCGGTAGCGGGTCGCCCGGCTGGCGGGGGTGGAACGCGTGGATGTCCACCCCGTTGGGGATGTGGTGTACGTGCGCCGGCGCCACGCCGACCCGCGTGCGCAGATACTCGCCCAGCGCGTCGGACACGGCGACCTGATCGTGCACAAAATGCCGGTAGAAGCGGCGCAAGCTCAGGTAGCGCGAGCCTTTGCCGTTGAGTTCGGCGGTGTCCATGCCATGTTCAGCGTGCACGCGAAGGGGCACGCCGGCCAGCGCGGCCACGGGCATGAACTCCAGCGCCGCCAGGTTGCAGCTGTGCACCACGTCGGGTCTAAGCTGGCGCAGCACGCGCCAGGCCCTGGGGTACAGCGCAAAGGGCTGGCCCGGTGGTTTGTTCAGGGCCATGAGTTCGGCGCGCGCAGGGTCGATGCGCTGGGCAAACGTCGGGTCGATGTCGGTGAGCGACAGGATGGTGTGCCGAAAGCGGTCGGCCGGGAGTTGGTTGACCAGCTGGGCCACGACGTTTTCGAGGCCTCCGGTGGTGAAGCGGTAAACCAGGTGGACGACGTGGCAGGGCTGGGATGGCATGGCTCGGGGTTTGCGCGCGTTGGGGCAGGGCGCCGGCGGCAGCGATAGCTTACAGTTGTCTCCGCCCCGCGGGCTGGTGTCCCGTCACGCACGGCTGGGTCAACAGGTGTGCCGGGTTGATGGAGGGGGTTCGGTGAAGGTGCGCGCAAGGGGTTTATTGTGAGTCTTGATCGCCCGGCATCCGTTGGCGGCGGGGCTGCGCGCGCGCCCTGGCTGGTGTGGTTGGCATTCGTCGTTTACGGCAGTCTTGTGCCGCTGGAGTTCAAGGCCGTGCCGCTGTCCGAGGCCTGGGCGCGGTTTTTGGACATTCGACTGCTCGATGTGGGGCTGCAGGGCAGGGCGGACTGGGTGGCCAACGGTGTCCTGTACGTCCCGCTGGGTTTTCTGGGCACTTTGATGTTCGCCGGCGGGGTCGCCGGGCGACGCTTCCAGGCGGGGGGGCTGGCGTTGGTGCTGGGTTGTGTCCTGGCACTGGTCGTGGAGTTCACCCAGCTGTTTTTTCCTCCGCGCACGGTCTCCCTGAACGATCTGCTGGCAGAAGCGCTGGGGTGCCTGCTTGGTGCGTTGGTGGCCGGGTTGGGCATGCGCCATTGGCGCGAGGCCCTGGATCTCTGGCACGGCCAGCGGCAACGGCTGGCCGACGCGGTGTTGCCCGCGGGCATGCTGGCCCTGGGGCTTTTTTCTCTGTTCCCTTTTGATCTGCTGGTCTCGGGTGCCGAGTTCGCGGACAAGCTGGCCGGCGGCTTCTGGGGCTGGGGACTCGCCCCCGTGTACGCCCGCGATGGCGGGGGCCTGATCCTGCTGCGTTGGCTGGCCGAAGCCCTGGTGGTGGTGCCCCTGGGGGCTTGGTGGGGGCGCCGCTGGGCACGGCTTCACGGCCCTGTGGCGCCGGCTGCAGCGCTGTCGTGCGTTGTCCGTGGGGGCTTGCTGGGGGCTGGGTTCGGTGTGCTGCTGGAGCTCGGGCAGCTGTTCGTGGCGTCGGGTGTGAGCCAGGGGCTGTCGGTGATCAGCCGCTCGGGTGGTTGGGGGCTGGGCGTGGCCCTGGGCCTGCACACGCTGGCCTGGGACGAGCAGGCCTGGCGCGCCATGCTGAGGCGCTGGACCTGGCCGGTGCTGGCGGCCTGCTGGCTGGCGGCGTCGGCCAAGGCGGGCTGGTGGTCGGGGCCCTGGGGCGGGGCCGGCCAGGCCTGGACGCGCCTGTCGTCCGGCGAGGTCCGGTTCCTGCCGTTTTACTACCAATACTTCACCAGTGAAGGTGCCGCGGTGCGAAGTGCGGTGCCGGTCGTCTTGCTGTTTGCCCCCTGGGGACTGCTGGCGTGGGCCTGGCGGCGTTCGCCGTGGCTGGCGGGGCTGGGGGCCGGGGTGGTGGCCATGGTCATGGAGGCGGGCCGGCTGTTCCTGCCCGCCGTGCGGCCCGATCCAAGCAATGCCTTGATCGCTGCCGCGGCGGCTGCTGCGGTCACCTGGGGGCTGCAACAGGTGGGGCGTGGGGCCGTCCTCCCAGGGGGGCGGGCACCGGTGGCACCGGCGGCTCCCGCGTCCAAACCGTGCAACTCCGCCTGGTGTTCGCCCATTCTCTGGCTGGTCGTGGCCTTGAGCGTGTTGTGGCTGTGGAGGTTCCCGTTGTATCAGGCGGCCGTGGGCGCGTTGCTGCTGGGTGGTGCCGCCCTGGTGTGGTGGCGCCCGGTGGCGCTGGTGGCGGTGGCGGTGGCGGCCCTGCCGATGCTCAACCTGACCATCTGGAGCGGACAGGAGTACGTGGACGAATTCGATGTCTTGGTGCTGCTGTGTCTGGCGGTTGCCTGGGCGCGTCGGGGGCCGCCGCCGCGTCTGGTGGCGCCCGACGGCGTTCGGTGGGCGGTGCTGGTTGCGGTGGGCCTGAGCTTGCTGGCCTCCGCAATGGTGGGGTGGGCGCCCTGGGATCTGGAGGCCCTGGCGCATCCGCACGGCCCGTTGAGCCCGTGGTACTCGCTGCGGCTGTTCAAGGGGGCTTTGCTGGCCGCGCTCCTGGTGCTGGTGATCCGCCGGCAGCTGGCCGGAGGTGAGCCTGTGTTGCGTTCGCTGGGCGTGGGCATGGTGGTGGGGCTGGCCGGCGTGCTGGCCTGGGTGTTGTGGGAGCGCAAGGTCTTTGTGGGGTTGCTGAACTTTGAATCGGAGTACCGGGTGGCCGGGCCGGTGTTGGCTATGCGGCTCGGTGGTGCCTATCTGGATGTGTTCCTGGTGGCCAGTCTGCCGTTTGCGCTGGTTGGGGCGCTGCGTGGCCGCAACGGATGGTGGCGCACTGTGTGCGCTCTGACTTCGCTGGGCGCGATCTACGCGATGGCGGTCACGTTCACGCGCAGTACCTACCTGGCGGTGGCGCTGGCCGTCGGTGTGGTGGCTGTGGGCGCGCTTCGGCCCAGAGCCGCGACAGGTTCCCGCCGCTGGTGGCCCGTGGCGGGGTTGATGGCCCTGCTGGTGGTGGCGGCCTATCCCATCGTCACGGGGCCTTTTGCCAGCGCACGCATGGCGGTGGTGGGGCAGGACATGGCCACGCGGCTGGCGCATGCCCGCCATGTGGTGTCCGTGCGGGGCGACGATGCGTTGACGGCGCTGCTGGGCCAGGGCTTGGGACGTTTTCCCGCCCGCAGCTACTGGGCACGGCAGATGTACAGGGGATCTTCCGGTGGCATGGGGGTGCACCAGTTCCTGCGAGAAGACGGTGTTTCGCTCTTGCAGTTGGGTTCCGGGCCCATGCTGTACTTGGATCAGGCGATGGTGGCAGACCTGGGAGAGCAGGTTCAGGTCGGGATCCGTGTCCGGACTTCCGGCCCCGGGGGGAAGCTGGTGGTCGGTGTGTGCGAAAAATGGCTGCTCGCTTCGGGCACCTGTGCATCGCACACCTTCTTCATGCGCGACGCCGAGCCGGGCTGGAGAAGTCTGTCGGCCACGCTGAACACGGTCGAACTGAACCGGGCGTCGGGATGGTTCACGAGGCCGGTGCGCCTGAGTGTGTACAACGCGGGCCCCACGCGGCTGGACGTTGACATGATCGCCGTGCTGGATGGGCAGGGCCGGGAGCTGGTGCGCAATGGTGGCTTCGACCAGGACAGCGATCACTGGTCGTATGCCTCGGACGACCATTTGGCCTGGCACGTGAAGAACATGGCGCTGGCGGTCTGGTTCGACCTGGGCTGGCTGGGCGTGGTTGCGCTGGGCGCTCTCCTGCTGCTGGCCTTGTCGCGCAGTGCGCGGTTGGCGTGGTCGGGTGAGCGGTCGGCGCAGGCGCTGCTGGCCGCGTTGACCGGACTCATGGTGGTGTCGATGTTCGATTCGGTGGTGGATGAGCCGCGGTATCTGCTGCTGATGCTGCTGCTGTCGTGGATGGCCGCGCGGTCGCGCGCCGAAATGGAGAAAGCGTCGGCATGAGCACCGCGCCCATCGAAAAACCGCCGGTTGGAGCCGACCTGTTTTTGTCGCAGGCATGGTTTGACAACTTGCTGGCCAACGGATTCGAGCATGTTGTGGCGCCGATGGTGGTGCGATGGGAGACCTCTGAGGGGCGAGCAAGTCTGCCGCTCATGCGGGGTGGTGAGGGGCGGCAGTTGAACGGTCTCTCGAACTACTACAGCGGTCTGTTCGGTCCGATCGGTGTTGACCGGCAACTGGCCGCGACCGACTGGGATGGTGTGGCGTGGCAATTGCGTCAGGTGTCCGGTGGTGAGGTGCTGCAATTGCAGCCGCTGGACGCCGCCAGCGCCTGGTTGCCGCAACTGGAAGCGAGCCTGCGACGCAGCGGCTTCTGGACCGATCGGTACTTCTGCTTCGGCAACTGGTACCAACCCGTCGAGCCCGGTGGTTTTGATGCGTACTGGGGCGCGCGCCCATCGGCCTTGCGCAACACGGTCGCGCGCGCGCGCAAGCGGCTGGACAAACAAGGCAACTGGCAACTGCAGATCGTCGAGGGTGGCGTGGACCTAGACGCTGCCATCGACGCCTATGTGGCGGTATACAACCGCAGCTGGAAAACCCCGGAGCCGAACCCGGCGTTCATGCCCGCGTTGATCCGGCTGGCGGCGCAACAGGGCTGGTTGCGCCTGGGCCTGGTGCACGTGGCGGGCGAGCCGGTGGCGGCGCAGTTGTGGCTGCTGGCCGGGGGCAAGGCCAACATCTTCAAACTGGCCTACGTGAAGGGGCAAGAAAAGCTCTCGGCCGGATCGGTGCTGACCGCAGAGCTGATGCGCCACGTGATGGACGTGGACCGGGTGGAAGAGGTGGACTTTCTCAGTGGCGACGACCCCTACAAGGCCGACTGGATGGGCCAGCGCCGCGAGCGCATCGGGCTGGTGGCGTTTGACCAGCGCCACTGGCGCGGCTGGCTGGCGGCGACACGGCACCAGTTGGGCCGATGGCGCAAACGGCTGCGGGCCGGCGCGGCCTGACGGGCCAGCCAGTGGCTCAGGCGGCCATGGCCAGCGGGGCGGCGGGCTGCAGTCGCTCCAGCTGAGTCTGCATGAAGCGCAGGATGCAGTTCTCACGCGAGCCGAGCGATTTCTCCATTTCGGCCGCGCTGATCAGGAATACGCGCCGCGGCGGCGACACGTATTCATTGACCGGACCCACGGCCAAGAAGGGGAAACCCAGGGTGTTGAGCAGGCGGCTGAAACGGCGATCCATCGCCGCAACGCAGTAGTCCACGCCTTCGCTCTGGCACAGGTGGTACACCTCGCGGTAGAGGCCGAGCACCAGTTCCGGCTGATGTTGACGCATGCCTTCCGGACGTCCACGCATCTCGCTTTCAGGATCGCCCTGCACCGACTTGCCCTCGTCCTCATGGCGGCGACGGAACCGCGGGGTGACCGCAAGGCGGGAGATCTCGCCGATCTGGCTGATCCGCACGCCATAAGGGAGGGGCTCGCTGATGGTGTAGCGGTCCATCACGTTCAGGCCCAGCGGATTGGGCATGATGACCCGCATGAAGCCAGCGACGATGCCGCTTTCTTTGTGGCGTGCAATAAAGTGGCGGCTGTGGTCGTCGTAGCGGTCTGTCTCGATCGGGTGGCCGCGTCGGTTGAACTGCCCTGTGGGCTCCACGCGTCCCAGTTCTTCACAGAACACGTCGTACCGGGCTTCCTGGTAGTCGTCAAAGGCGGCCGTACCAGGCAGTACCTCCTGGAAGTGGAAATAGCTGGTGTCCATTGGGAGTACCTTCATGGTGTTACTTGCGTTCGCCTGTGACGATGAAGACGCCCGCAACCACCAGGCGACGGCCTGCTGCGACGTCGGCTGACAAGTCTTCGAACAGGGTACGCGTATCGACCGCGTCGCCCAGCAAAGAGGCCTTGTAGCCCAAGAGGATGTTGAACAGCACCGGAAACGGCAGTTCGGTGCTGGTGAGGGTCAGGACGCGCGCCCTGACGTTGACAAAGCCGGCCTGCAGCAGCAGGGCCTGCAGCTTGCGGCCCACGAAACGATCACCACCCTGGCGGGCCTGGGCGGCCTGGGCGTCGGCCAGCAAGCGGCTCACGCGCGATTCTTCCGGTTGGAACAGGACCAGCCCGTCGTCGGAATCGACCACGCAGAACCGGCCGCCCGGGCGGGTGACACGGTGCACATCGGCCACCACTTGCTCCGGGTGCGGCACATGCTGCAGCACGAAACGGGTGTAGGCAAAGTCGATGCTGTGGTCGGGCAGGGGAATGGCGTTGCCGTAGCCCTGGTGAACGAACAGTCCCTTGGCGGGTGGCTGGGTGACGTTGGTCTGGATCTGGGCCAGCAACGCAGGGCTGGGTTCGAGTGCGTGCACGCTGCCCTGGGGCGCGAGTTCGGCCAGCAGGCTGGTGACGAAGCCCGGGCCGCTGCCGACTTCCAGCACGTCGTGCGTCGCCTCGATGCCAGCGCTGCGCAACAGGTTCGCCTCAATCCCGCGCACCGCCTGCGCCTGCTGCTGCAGACGCTCGGTTTGAAACTCTGTGTTTTCCAGAGATTCGAACTGGTAGGAGCCGGTGGTCATGGGAGTGCGGGGTGTGCAGAAGTTGACGGAATGTCCTGTTGATCGGACCAATTCCATCAGAAATGAATGACGGCCAAGGAGCAGGCCGACCAAAGGCTGGTTGTTCGTTCTGATTGGTGCACACGATTTTGCGCCGGAGCAACTCCCAAGTGAAATCGATTGCGGTTTGGCGCCCGTCGGCATTATCTGGTGCCTGAACGGTCGCCTCGGCTGAGGCCGTAACAAAACGCAATCAGACGCGCATCATGGGATGGCGCAGTTTCAGGCGCGACCACAGCACCAGCAGGGCGGGCAACAGGGCCAGTTCCAGGAACTGGCCGGCCACCAGCCCGGCAGCGGTGAGCAGGCCGAAGTTGGACGTCGGCACGAAGTCGGACGTGCTCAACAGCAGGAACTGCGACACCAGCAGCAGCGACGTGGCCAGCACCGCCTTGCCTGACGCTTCAACGCTGCGGGCGATGGAGTACACCACGCCCAGGCCTTTGTCGCGCCGGATCTGGTAGTGGTGCAGCAGGTGGATGGTGTCGTCGACCGTGATGCCCAGCACCACGCCGGCGATCAGCACCGTGGCCATGTCCAGATAGATGCCGCTGGCCCCCATGATCATGAACACGCACAGCAAGGGCGCCAGATTGGGCAGCATGCTGATGACCGCCGCAGGCACCGTGCGCCAGAGCAGCAGCATGATCAGGAAGATCTGGCCGAAGGCTCCGGCAAAGCTCTGCATCTGCCCGACCACCAGCAGGTCTTCCTGGTCGGCAAACAGGCGCCCATAGCCGGCAATCTGCCATTTCAGCTGCGGTGTACCGGATTGGGCGATCAGTTTTTCGATGTCTGCAATGACTTTCGAAATCGCATTGGCTCCGTGCACATTGACATTGAGCAGGATGCGCATGCGCTGGAAATCGCTGTTCACCAGTTCCTGCAGGTCGCGGCCGTCGTAGATGAGCAGCAGTTGCGCCAGCGTGCGGTCGTCCCGCGGCAGGGCGCGAAAAGCCGGGTCTTCTTCGTTGAACGCCCAGTTCATTTCCTCGACGATGTCCATCATCGAAAAAGCCCGATCCACCTGGGGCAAACCTTCCACTTGTTGTTGCAATTTCTGGATCCGTTGCAACATCTCCACGCTCTTGAAAGCATCCGGCGCAGCACCATCGACCACGATTTCCAGCGCCGTCACACCGATCAGGGCTTTTTCCACCCGTTCGGTGGACACGGTCAGGGGGTGTTCGGGGCCGAAGAACTTGAGCAGGTCGGATTCGGCCTGCACCTTCCAGGCCAGGCTGGCGCCGGCGAGCATCAGCACGAACAGCAGCCCGGCGGCCCAGCCGGCGTAGCGGATGCTCAGGCGCGCCATGCCAAAGGAGATGGCACGCGTCCAGGCAAAGCCGCCGCTGTCGCCGGCCCAGGGACCGTGGTCGAATTTGGCCAGCAGCGGTGGCACCAGATAGAACACCACAAAGTAGATGGCCAACACGCCGAAGGCGCCGATCAGGCCGAACACCTGCACCGGTGGAATCGGCACCAGCACCAGGCTGATCATGCCGGCGGCGGTGGTCAACACGTTGAACATGGCCGGAACGTTGACCGCCTGCAGCGCGAAGACCACCCGCTTGGGGCGGTGGAAGCCCGCATCACGCATGCGTTTGACGGCGGCGTAGAAGTGCAGAAGATTGGCGGCCGTGTACGCTGAAATCAGCGTCGGCACCATGGCCGTGACCAGGGTGTAGGGCTGCCCCAGCAGGGCGATGAGGGCCACGCACAGCGTCACCGCGGTGCTCATGGCGGCGGCACCGATCAGCACCGGGATGATGCGGCCCACCACCCAGTACAGCAATGCCAGGCCCAGGCCCATCACCAGCGGCGTGAACACCAGGGTGTCGCGCAGCATCGAGTCCATCTCGGCTGCGTCGAGCACCACCGTCCCGGCCACGGCGCTCAGTTGCCCGCTCAGCCCGTGTTGTTCGACCGATGCGCGAAAGCCCCTTTCGATGGACTGGCGTTGCCGGCTCTCGCTCAGGGGTTTGGTGCGAACCACCACCGCCAGCGCCTTTCCGTCGGGCGAGGCCAGCCAGCGCGGCGCGAACCGGTCCTTGAGCACGCGGTCGCGACGGGCCTGCGGGGTGTCGCGATCCAGTCGATTCACGTCTATCAGGGGTTCGATCACGAAACCGTCGGCGCTGCCGACGATGTGGTCCACCCGCGTGACCGAAAACACCCGGTCCACGTCCGGATGCCGGACCATGTCGGCGGCGATGCCGTCCATGGCCTGCAGGCTGCGGTTGTCGTAAATCGCATCGCCTTCGAACAGCCCGATCAGGAACTCATCGTTCGGAAACTCGCGGCGCAGTTCCTTTTCCAGCAGGGTGGCGGGGGCCTGTGCCGGGAAGTACAGCCCCGGTGCGTTGTTGAGCTTGAGCGACAGCAGCAGGGCGCCACCGGCCAGATGGACGATGGCGATGATGGCCACCGCCATGCGCCATCGCATCAGCGGCGGCTGTGTGATGCGCAGGAAGGCCGGGTGTTGCTGCAGCCGAATGAACAGGTTGCGCAGGCGGTCGATCACGGGCGGCCTCCTCGGTCAGGGCCAGCCGCCAGTCGTGTCGATTTCATCGAATGCTTCAGAATTTGGCTTGCCAGCCCACGGTCAGCGCGTCGTTGCGGCGGTAGAAGCCGCCCAGCGTGTTGGCGGCGCCGCCAAACAGGTGGGCCGCCATGAAGAGTTCGTGCTGGTCGATGCCGGTGTAGGCCAGTCGTGGATTGACGTAATTGTCGCGGTCGTTCAGGCCCAGCGAGAACCGCAGATCGGCACGCCAGCGGCCTTGGGCAAAGGGATGCGCCACCTCGCCGGTCAGGTAGGTCATGCGGGTGCGGTCGAGCACGGCTTCGGCGGTGTGGATGCGCTGTCCTGCCAGTTGCAGGGTGACGCGGGTCTCGCTGTCACCCGGGAAAAACTCGGCACCCACCACCCAGGCCAGCCCGCGGGCGGTGCGGTATTGCAGGCCGGTCGTGGTCAGCGGGTTGTCGCTGCTCCAGGCCATCTCGGCACGCCAGGTGGCGCCAGCAGCCTCGGTCTCGAACTCGGCCCCCAGCACGGTGCTGATGGGGTGCACCGCTTGCAGCACCACGGTGGCGCCGGGCAGCACGCGGTAGTAAGGCTGCGAAGACCGTGCCCGTTGCAGGCTCACGCCATAGTCAAAGCCTGCTCCCTCCAGTGTCCAGCGCGCACCGGCACCGCCGCTGCCGTCCACATCGGCCCGGCGGATCTGCGCGCCCACCAGCGCGGGCAGCGAGCCTATGCCCAGGATGCGCCCGTTGACCGTGTCCACCGGATGCCAGACGCTGCGGTCGTGCGGCATCACGGCCTCCTCGAACACAGGCAGCCAGACCACATCCAGCTTGCTCTTGTCGCCAAAGCTTTCAGCGCGGATCGCGGGCACCGCGCGGCGCCGCTCGGGCAGTCGGTCGATCATTGCGTGCGTCAGGTCGGTCCGGCTCAGGCGGTCGATCGGAGAAATTTCGTCCACGCGGCCCCACATCACGTTTTGCGTGCCACCAGTGACCTGCCACTGCTCGTTTTGCCAGCGCAGGTAGTTTTCGGTGTAGTCCAGACGCACGCGGTCAAAGTGCTGCGAGCCCGACTGCGAGGCCGCGTCCATTCGCGCGCCCAGCGCATAGGACCAGTCGCCGGACGCACCCTTGGCGCTGACCGCTGCGCTGGCGCGCGCCAAGCCATCGGCAGCTGGGTGATCGGGCAGGGCGCCGACTTCGACGCTCAGCCTGTCAAGACGCAGGTCCAGCCCCTGGGCTTGCGCCGTGGCAGCCAGCAGGCCGGTGGCGCCCAGCAGTCCCAGTGCTGCAACGCGCCATGTGTGTCGTGTGGATTTCATCCTCGCCTCGGCATCCTTGGTTGTTCGAGTGATCGGTCTTTGATCGTGTGTTCAGGGGCGGACTTCGCGCTCCTGGCGCTCATCGGCCAGCGCGCGCGAGGTGAACAGGCTCGCCGGCAGCCGTCGGTCGTACAGCGCCTTGTCCACCTGCAGCCGTGTCTGGTGTCGCGTTTCCAGATCGCTCAGCGTGCTGTCCAGCACCGTCCAGTAGCCCTGCACCTGCTCGCGCCGCGTGATCAGCAGCCGCTTGCTGGGCTGGTCGGCCCGTTTTTCGAAGAAGTCCAGGCGCAGTGGCAGCAAACTCTTGGGGTCGATCCAGCTCAGGCGCTTGAGATACACCGAGTTGTCCGCCTGCACCGGCACGCTCTCCAGCACATCGCAAAGCACGTCGCCCACCTTTTCGCGGCCAACGACTCGATGCGTGTCGGCCGCGGGCTTGCGATCCTTGAGGTCTTCGAAGTAGTAGTCGGAATTGACGAAGCGCCCACCCTGGCGGTTGGCGTCGACGCGCCGCACCCGCTGCATGGCTGGCAGGTAGATCCATTGGTCGGTGCCGCCATCTGAGGCGTCCACAGTCAACAGCCCGGTGCCCTGGATGTCGGCGGGGGCGGTGAAACGGATCAGCGTCGACACGACGCCCTTGGCATCATTGGCGCGGTACACCAGCATCTTGCGCTCGCGCGGGTTCGAGCCTTCCTGGCTCAGCGTCATCGTCACCACCGACGTGACGTCCTGTCCGTCGGGGCGTTCGTGCACCCGCCGGGCCAATGCCAGACCATCGTCTGCCGCTCTGGCCCACCGGGGCCAGGCCGAAGCCGTCAGCACGACCAGCCCCCCTTGCAACAGGGTGCGGCGGGGCGCGACCGAAGGGGTGGGCATGGGGTTGAAGGGCGTCCGGTTCATGTGGGCTCCGCAGGTGTGGTCATGTGTTCCATGACCGCGGCGGCAGTCTAACGCAGGCCCTTTTTGTCGCCTGCGCGGTCCTGCCTCAGTTCGCCGCTGCCTGTTTGGCCAGCCGCTGCTTGGCCACAAAGCTCTTGAGTCGCTGGATCGGGTTGCGGTTGCCCATCCACAACCGCCGGTGGCGGTACTTGTTCAACCGCGCATCCATGTAGGTGTACCAAGGCACGTATTGCAGTTCCTCAGGGTGCAGCAGCGCCAGCAGCGCCAGCGTGGTGATGAAGCCCGAACACAGCTTGCAGCCCGCGACGGAACTGGGCCCCTTGCGCGCCTTGAGGTTGATGGAGGCGGGGTCCAGATATTTCAGGTGGAACATCTCGGGCGCAAAGCCCAGCGCGAACTGGATGACCTTTTCGTCTTCGCTCATCTCGGGGGTGATGGCGAAATAGTCTGCATAGCTCATGCCTTTGGGGCCAAAGGCCAGGATGCCCGAACCCAGGCCCAGCGGCACGGCGGCGATCGTCGTCAGCCCTTTGGCCGAGGCCGCATTGACCAGCAGCGGGTGCATGTCCACCGCAAAGACGTCCATCGCGTCGATGGCCAGGTCCACGCCATCCAGGAATGCGTTCACGTTGGCCGGCGAGACGCCCTCGGGAAAGGTCTTGATTCGCAGGTCCGGGTTGATGGCCAGCGCCATCTCCACCATCACATCCAGCTTGCGCCGGCCGATGGTCTGCGTGTTGGCCCCGTACTGGCGGTTGAAGTTGTGGATTTCGAATTCGTCGAATTCCGCCAGATGAAAGCCGCCGACGCCAGCACGGATCAGACTGATCAGGTAGTCCCCCCCGACACCACCCATGCCGGCGATGGCCACCGTGGCGTTGCGCAGGCGCTCATGTTCGGTGGTGCTGACGACGCCGATGTTGCGGCTGAAGGCGTCGAGGTGGTTGAAATCGGTCATGTCACGTCCTCAAGGATGAATCCCACTTCATTATCGACCTGGAGCCTCCGGCGAAGAGCATGCCCAGTCCAACAGCCATCACGGTGGGCCAGTGGGATCAACGAAGTGTCGAGTTTTTTATCAGTGAGCTCGCGATGGGTGGGCTCGAAACCAGCATGTACTTGTATTTCTTGATGTTTTCTATGCTGGCACAGAGTCTGCTTTGAAGTTCGCCAAGCCGGTGCAATCTTTCATTCGACGGCCTCAACACTCAAGGAGTACTCCATGAAAGTCAAGAAAGTTTTCGGGTCGATCGCGGCAGCCGCAGCGCTGGTTGCGGGGTCGGCTCACGCAGCACCAGTCACCGTTTCTGGGGTGACTTGGGATCCGGATTACGGTGCAGATTTCATCTCTGTGGGCACCGTAAACGAGAAAGTGGCCGTTGTCGCAGGTGACACCATTCAAGGCTACGGCAGCATCACTGAGGTGAATGACTCTTCGACCTTTTGTAGTGGTTGCGAACTGACCTACACATTTTCCGGTTACACGCTTGTGAATTCGCTGACCGGTACTTTGGGTGAAGCGTTTCAGTTCACCGGCGGCGTCCTGAACATCTATGTTGACAGCACGCCCGATTACGCTACGACGACACCTGGCTCAGCTGGTGACGGACTGCTGTGGTTGAGCTTGGCCGGCAACACTTCTGCTTTTGCGTCCCTTGGTTATATCCTGGGGGAAACACTGGTGGGGACGCTGACCAATCCGAGTACCGCAGGGTTGGGGGCGATCGCGGGCGAAGGTAGCGGTTATATGGACGTGGTTGGCGGTATCGCTGCAGCGTACTTTGACACTGATGGCCAAATCGGGGACTCTGATTTGTTGTTTACTTCCACTTTTGCTCCGCGCCGGACACCTATTGTCGGTGCCGATGGCACTGTTTACACGCACTCTGGCGGAATCTCGGTGAGCGGTGATTCGACCACAGTGCCTGAGCCAGGCGCATTGGCTTTGCTGGGCTTGGGTCTTGCAGGTCTGGGCCTTGCCCGCCGCAACAAGAAACAAGTCTGAGTTTTTCGCGATTCTTAGTCGGGGTGGAGTGATGTACTGCATCCTTCACCCTTTTTTTATGCTTTTTTGGTGAGGTGTTCCATGGACAACAACCGCAACTTTAAAGCAGTGATTGCAAAAGTCGGCTTGGCCTTTGCATTGACTTCCTCAGGCGCAGCAAATGCCGCGCTAATCTTGCCCAACGTAGAGCCCTGCGGTGCGGACATACAGGCGCTCCTGAGTGGCGGCTTGAATAACCTGCAGTGTCTGACTGGGACTGTAACGGGGGGCTTGGGGGGAACCTATGTCGCCAGTTACCACGACGAATTCCTCTCCTATTCCATTGAGGCGCTGGAAACTGTTCAAGCGAAGTCCAACTTGCTGCCTATTCTCGAATACGGTGACTGGAGCAAGTTGGTCTCGGGCTCGGGGCAGCTCGATATTGGTGTACTGATCAAGGCTGGTGGCTCTGGTGTCCTCAATAACCCGGATCCGTTCCCGGATGCCACGAGCTCCAACACCACCGACCCGATCTATGTGCGTACATGGGGAGGGGATGCCGGCACCGACACGGGGGATTCAGGTCCCGACCCTGACGATCCGGTTCTGACGGTTGAGGAGGTGGTGCAGTGGCTTTCGCCGTCCAGCATCCCCGTGTTCTACTTCGATTTGGCCGATCCTCAGGGGGGGACAACGGTACCCAATCTGTATTTTGGCGGGCAGGTGTATCTGACGACGGCGGCAGGCGATCCAATTCCAGAAGCTGTTTGGGCTTTTGATAACACCTTTGATGGGCTCTACTCGATCGATGACACCTTGACTCAGGATCCGGACATGGTGCTCGCACCGAAGAATGTGCCGGTTTATATTCCTGGTTCTGGCTGTACGGGAACAGCTCTGGGCCAGGACTGGTGTTTGATCACGAATAGCCGTGGCAGTGGCGCGCCGGAATTCATCGCCTATGCGCCGACGATGGATCTGACCCAATACGACGAGAATGGCAATCTTTTCTGGGGCCAGTTCAAGATCGCTGCAGATGGAGGGGCCAGTGAGGAAATCTATTTGACCAAGCGGGTGGGCACGCCGCCCAATGAAGTGCCGGAGCCTGCATCGTTGGCATTGATTGGTCTGGCACTGGGTGGTTTGGCACTCGTGCGGAGGCGCCGCGCAACTTGAGGGGTTGTGGTGGTGGTTGGATCCAAAAGCCGTGCCTCACCAGCGCGGCTTTTCCATTTTCAGAGTCAGATTCTGAGCGTCGGATTCGTCACGCGGCAGGGGTGTCGCCCGGCAGTGGCGGTTTCTCTGACAGAGTTTTCTTCACCCAGAGCCTGATCAGCGCGTTGAGGTCCTGCGTGGCGGCCGCTGACGAGAATGTGTGGTCAGCCTGCTGCACAACGTGGTGGGTCAGGCCAGGGTGTTGAAGGGCGCCTTTCCATTCGGCTGCTTCCATGGCGGTCTGGATGAATTCCAGGCCCGTCAGATCCTTGTCGCAGATCAACAGCAGCAGGGCGCCTGGGAAGCGTTTCCAGGCCTGGGCCATGCGCCCTTGAAAGTTGCCGCTGCTCGCCGGCTCGCTTCGACGTGATCGCGTCATGGTGCCCAGCAGTTCGCGCACGGCACGCAAGCCCACGCCGCCGGCCATCAGTTTTCGCCAGAAATCGGGCATGAACAGGCGTTGACGGTAGTAGTGTCGGATCTGGGTGCGGGCCTGAACCAGCTCGCTTCGAGCCCAGGGGTTGAGCAGCGCGAGGTGGGTGACGCGCGGATCGTTGGTGGCGTGCAGGTACAGCAAGCTGGCCGACGCACCATCGCACAGGCCCAGCAGCGCCGTCTGTTCCAGCGCAGGGCAGTGGTGGTGCAGTGCGTCGATGGCCGCGCCAATGTGCGGTGCCGTCTCCTCGAAACCCACCGAGTCGCCCGGGCTGTCTCCCTGCCCCGGAAAGTCAAAACGCAGCACCGCATGGCCTTGCTCGGCCATTTGGCGAGCGAGCTGGACAAACAGTCGGTGCGCACCCGCCCGGTACTGGGCCCCGCCATTGACGATGACGACACCGAGGCCCGAGGGGACTGTATGGGGTGAGTGCAACACCCCCAGCATGGGCGGGGGCAACGCCCCCTGGATGGTGATGGTTTGCTCAAGCCGGTGAATGCTCATGCCAGGGCCTCTCGGGTGGCCTTGTCCAGGGCGGTGTCCAGGCTGGATTCCACGACGTTCTGCCAGAACGGTGTGACCGTCACCGCCTGCGCGTCGACTTGCCAGCCGATGGCTTGCCATTGCGCTTGCTGGCGGGCGATCCAGGGGCTGAGGTGGGCCGGTGATGCTGCGCCGGCGTCGATGACGACAACCTGACCCGGACCCTCTGGAATTTCCAGCCTGGCCGGCCCCAGTTCTGCCGCCATCGTGGGGGCGAGGCTGTAGCCGGCGATGTGCGCATGCTGGCCCGCCGCGAGCCGTTGTTCGGGCGGCTCGCCCATGGCGCCGCGGCCCAGCCACTGGGCAGCCGCGTGCAGGCGCAGAAACTGTTGCAGTTGTTGCTGGCCGCTGGCCACCGGTTGCCACAGCAGCAGGTTCAACTGATCAGCCGGGTGCTGCGCGTGCCAGGCCTGGGTCGTGTTGCAGGCCAGCAGGGCGCCGGCGCGCAGGCCCCAGAGCCAGGTGGGTGCTTCTGCGGTGTGTTCGTTCAACCACTGCAGAGCGAGCATGGCGTCTTGCACCCAGGCTGACCAGGTGGCGTCGCCAAAGTCGCCGCTGCTGTCGCCGCAGCCGAGCAGGTCGATCTGCAGCACGGCGTGCCCGTCGGCGGCCAGGGCGCGGCATTGCTGGGCGACCACGCGGCGTGACGCGTGCATTTCCTCGGCAAAGGGGTGCAGATACAGCACGCGGGACTTGAGCACGGGCCCTTGCGGCGCGTGGAAGAGGCAGAAGCGCTGGCCGGGGTCGACCAGCAGAAAAAAGGCCTGGGGCAGGGCGTCCGGGCCTGCGTGCGTCATGTGGCGGTGCCGTCCAGGCTCTCGGCCACCAATTCGCACAGGCTGCCAACGGTGGCAAAGCTGGTGCCGGAGAGTTGCTCGTCGCTGAAGGCGATGCCGAAGTGCGCTTCGAGTCCGCTGACCACGGCCAGCACGGCCATGGAGTCGAGTTCGGGCAGGGCACCCAGCAGCGGGGTGTTGGCGTTGAAGCTGGTGCTGCGCCCCTGCAGTTGCAGGGCGTCGTCGAGCACGCGGAGCACGTCGGGCAGGTGGTTCATGGGACCTGATTCTAGGGACGGACGCCTCGCCCCCGCATCCTCCGCCCGGAAACCTTCGCTTACCATGCCGTGCATGTCCCAACCGAACCCTGTGACCAGCGGACGAACGGCTTGGCCGCCGACGCTGCTGCACGATTTGCCCGCACGGGCGGCGGCCTGCTGGCCAGAGGCGCTGGCCCTGGTGTCGGAGGGGCGTCGCTGTTCCTATGCAGAGGTGCAAGCCCAGATCGAGTTGTTCGCACGGGCCTTGTTGCGCCACGGGCTGACCCCGGGAGATCGGGTGGCGGTGTACCTGGACAAACGGATAGAGACCGTGGTGGCGAGCTTTGCCGCCACCGCGGCGGGGGGCGTGCTGGTGCCGGTGAACCCGGTGCTCAAGTCGGCACAGGTGGCGCATGTGCTGCAGGACAGTGGCGCCCGGGTGCTGGTGACGTCTGTCGCCAGGCTGGGGGCCTTGGCACCGGTGTTGCCCGGCTGTCCGGGGCTGGCCCAGGTGGTGCTGGTGGATGCCGAGCTGGACGACGACCGCGATGGGGGTGATGGGCACTGGACAGTGCATGGCTGGCCTGCGTCGGTGAGCGAGAGTGCGCTGGCCTGGACGCCGCCGCCCAGGCTGGAAACCGACACCGCGGCCATCTTCTATACCTCCGGCAGCACTGGGCGGCCCAAGGGCGTGGTGCTGTCGCACCGCAACCTGATTGCCGGGGCGGCGAGTGTGGCGGGCTACCTGGGCAATCACCGGGACGACGTGCTGCTGGCGGCGCTGCCGCTGTCGTTTGACGCGGGATTCAGCCAGCTGACCACGGCGTTCCTGGTGGGCGCGCGGGTGGTGCTGCTGAATTACCTGATGCCGCGCGATGTGCTGCTGGCCATGGCGCGCGAGGGCGTGACCGGGCTGACCGCGGTCCCGCCGCTGTACATGCAGCTGGCCGCACTGGCGTGGCCGCCCGAGGCGACGGCACGCCTGCGCTACTGGGCCAACACGGGCGGGCGCATGCCACGGGCGACGCTGGACGTGTTGCGCGCCAAGGCGCCACAGGCCGCGCCGTTCCTGATGTATGGGCTGACCGAGGCGTTTCGATCGACCTATCTGCCGCCAGGGGAGGTGGACCGCCGGCCCGATTCGATCGGCCGCGCGATCCCCAATGTGCAGGTGCTGGTGCTGCGCGAAGACGGCGGTGAATGCGCCGTGGACGAACCTGGCGAACTGGTGCACCGCGGCCCGTTGGTGGCGCAGGGCTACTGGCGGCGACCGGAAGACACGGCGCAGCGCTTCAGGCCGCTGCCCTCGCACTTCCAGGCGGGAGGACATGAGCGGCCAGCGCCCGAGATCGCAGTGTTTTCAGGTGACACGGTGCGCCGGGACGCCGAGGGTTACCTGTACTTTGTGGGCCGGCGCGACGAGATGATCAAGACCTCGGGCTACCGGGTGAGCCCGACCGAGGTGGAGGAGGCCGTGTTCGCCAGCGGGCTGGTGCAGGAGTCGCTGGCGGTGGGCATGGAGCACGATGCCCTGGGCCAGGCGATCCACGTGGCGGCGGTGGCGTCGGCCACGGCCAGTGGCGATGCCGCTCGCGACACCGCGGCCCTGCTGGCACATTGCCGTGCGCAGCTGCCCGCCTACATGGTGCCGGCGGTGGTGCACTGGGTGGCCCAGCCCCTGCCGCGCAACCCCAATGGCAAGCTGGACCGCCAGCGATGGAAGGCTGAGCATGCAGGGCTTTGATGTCGAGGGTGGCGACCTGGTGGTCGGCGGTCGGCGCTTGTCGGCGCTGGTGGCCGAAGTAGGTCAGACGCCGTTTTACGCCTACGACCGCCAGCGCATCGCCCACCGGGTGGCCGAGGTGCGTGCGGCACTGCCCAGCGGCGTGGACCTGCACTACGCCATCAAGGCCAACCCCATGCCCGAGTTGCTGGCGTTCATGGCACCGATGGTGGATGGGCTGGACGTGGCATCGGCCGGTGAGATGCAGCGCGCGTTGGCGGCGGGCATGGCACCGGGCGCCATCAGCTTCGCCGGGCCGGGCAAGCGCGCCAGCGAGCTGGACGCTGCTGTGGCCGCCGGCGTGCTGGTGAACGTGGAGTCGTTCCGCGAGCTGCCTTTGTTGGCCGAGGCCAGTGCCCGGCACGGCCGGCCCGCCCGCGTGGCGGTGCGCGTGAACCCGGACTTCGAGTTGCGCGGTGCGGGCATGCGCATGGGCGGTGGCGCCAAGCCCTTTGGTGTGGACACCGAGCAGGTGCCGGCGCTGCTGCGGGCCATTGCGACGGCTGGGCAGCAGTTCGAGGGCTTCCACCTCTACGCAGGTTCGCAGATGCTCAAAGGCGAATTGCTGGCGCAGGCCACGCTGGCCACCGGCGAGTTGCTGCTGCGCCTGAGCGCCGATGCGCCCGCGCCGGTGCGACACCTGAACCTGGGCGGTGGCTGGGGCATTCCCTATTTTTCGAACGAGCAGGCGCTGGACCTGGCGCCGGTCACGGCAGCGCTGGCCACGGTTCAGGACCGGGTGGGCCGGGCGCTGCCCGGTGCGCGCCTGCAGGTCGAGCTGGGGCGCTATCTGGTGGGGGAAGCGGGCGTGTACGTGGCGCAGGTGCTGGACCGCAAGGTTTCGCGCGGGCAGGTGTTTCTGATCACCGACGGGGGCCTGCACCACCACCTGGCCGCCAGTGGCAACTTTGGCCAGGTGATCCGCCGCAATTACCCGGTGGCCATTGGCAACCGCATGGGCACAGCCGAGCGTGAGGTGGTGAGCATCGTCGGTCCGCTGTGCACCCCGTTGGACCTGCTGGCCGAGCGGGTGGAGCTGCCGGTGGCGCAGCCGGGGGACTGGGTGGTGGTGTTCCAGTCGGGCGCCTACGGGGCCAGTGCCAGCCCGCAGGCTTTTCTGGGGCACCCGCCTTGCGCGGAAGTGCTGGTCTGACAGGGCTCACGCGCGCCGGCGCGGCACTGCTCGCCGCATCCGCCCTGTGCGCCACCCTCTGGCTGGCGGCGCAGCACCCGGTAGCCCCGCTGGGCGCGTTGGCGGGTGTCTGGCTGGTGGCCACGGTCACCGCCTGGCGGCCCGCGTGCTGGCTGTTCTGGCTGCCGGCGCTGCTGCCCGTGCTGAACTTTTTCCCCTGGACCGGCTGGTGGCTGGTCGACGAATCCGACCTGTTCGTGATGGCGGTGCTGGCCGGTGGGTACGCACGCATGGCCTGGGCCGCACCGGCGATCACTCCCGGTGCCGTCCCGCGGTGGTGGGGCTGGGCAGGCCTTGGGCTGGCCCTGTGCGTGCTGCAGGCGTTCTGGCGCGGCTGGCTGGACGCACCGCCGCTGCCGCCGCACACCGACTGGCGGGATGCGCTGCTGCAAGGGCTGTATGCCGACCACCTGTCGGCCTGGAACAGCGTGCGGGTGGCCAAGTCCTTCGTCTGGGCGCTGCTGCTGGCGCCGCTGGCCTGGCGCGCAGTTGCTGCAGATCGGCAGGCGTCGGGCCTGGCCTTTGTGCGCGGCATGGTGGCTGGTCTGGCGCTGGTGGGCGGGCTGGTGTTGTGGGAGCGTGAATCGCAGGTCGGGCTGCTGGATTTCGTCTCGGGTTACCGCACCAGCGCGGCTTTCTGGGAGATGCACGTCGGCGGTGGTGCCATCGATGCGTACCTGGCGCTGGCCGCGCCCCTGGCACTGTGGGCCGTGTGGATGGCGCCCACCCGCAGCCGCTGGTGGCTGGCGCTGGGGCTGCTGTGGCTGACGATCTATGTGTTGCTGACCACGTACTCGCGCGGGGTGGTGGGGGCGTTTGTGATCGTGCTGCTGGCTTGGGCCCTGGCCACGCGGGTCTTCCACCTGCCGCACGACGGTCATGGGCCTGGTCGGCGCCGTGTGGTGATGGTGACCCTGATCGGCCTGATCGTTCAGGGGGGCATCGTGATCGGAGCCGGTGCGTTTCTGGGCGATCGCCTGGAGCAAACCAGCAAAGACCTGCTGGGCCGCTGGGCGCACTGGCAGCGAGGTGTCGGTTTGTTGCAGTCCCCCGCGTCAGACCGGGTAGGTTGGTGGTGGGGGCTGGGGATGGGGCGCTTCACCGCCCAATACCGCGCGCTGGGCATGGAAAGTGAACTGTCCGGCCGTGCCGCCTGGCAGCGAGATGCGCAGGGCCGTGGTGTGCTGGCGCTCAGCGGCCCCGACAGCCGCGACGAACTGGCGCTTCAGTTCGGGGTGGCGCAGCAGGTGCTCCTGCGCGACCCCGAGGGCTACACGGTGAAGCTTCGACTGGCCGGCCCTGCCGGGGCCCTGGTGCTGGTGTCGGTGTGTCAGCGTCACCTGATCCACAGCCTGCGCTGCCAGTGGGCGCACGGCGCCGTGCCCCCAGGGGACCCAAACCGTGGCGGTTGGCTCAGCCTTCGCCTGCGCGGCCACCCGCTGCCGGTGCATGCGGCCAGCTCTCTGGCCAATGGCGGGGCGTTTCCGGCGATGCTGACCCTGCACGCCACCCAAGCCGGGCAACGCAGCCAGCTGCTGTCGGTGCAGTTGTGGGATGCGCACGGGCGGCAACGGTTGCAGAACACCGACTTTTCAGCTGGGCTGAGCCACTGGATGCCGGCAGCGCAGGCCTATTACCAGCCCTGGCACATCGACAACCTGTACCTGGACCTGCTGCTGGAACTGGGCTTGATGGGGTGGCTGCTGCTGGCTGCGCTCGCGTCTGCGGCCATGGTCGGTGTTGGCCGCGGGTTGGCGGCGCGCGACTCGCTGGCCTGGGCCTACGGTGCGGCAGCGCTCGGCTTCCTGTCGGTGGGTGCGCTGATCAGCATCAGCGAGGTGCCCAGGGTGTTGCTGCTGGCCTTGATGACCCTGGTGATGGTCCTGGGTCTGTGGACAAATCGACGGACACAGCACCGTAACTGATTGTAATGCTATAGATTGCGCGCTATTCTCAGTGTCAGATGTTCCGACAGCTGCTCAGCTTGTCGGAGGCGGTCAGGGGAAGGTTTTGATCAAGGTTTTTAATCATTTCTTCCATCGCGGGACGCTGCTGCAGCTGTTTCTGGACCTGGCGGTCATCACGCTGGCGTTCCTGATCACGCTGCTGGCCGTGACGGGGGTGGATGCGGTCAGCAGCGAGCAACTGCTCAAGGGGTTGGTCCGTGGTGTGCTCATGGGGATGAGCTTCCTGGTGGTCAATGCCACACTGGGCTTCTACGACAGTGGCAGTTTCTTCAGTGCCACCCAGGTCTGGGCGCGGGCACTGGTGTCGTTTTTGGTGATGGGCGTGGTGGTGATCGCGGTGCTGCTGTTCCTGCCCTTGCCGGCGTTCTACGGCCGCAGCTGGGCGGTGGTGATCGTGATGCTGGCCACCTCTTTGCTGTTGCTCTACCAGGTGCTGGGGGCGGCTCTGTTGCCGCGCGCCGTGCCGCGCAACCGGGCCTTGATCTATGGCACCGGCAGCCGCGCGCAGGCGGTGGGCCAGCGGATGCGCCGGCCGGGCGCGCACACCGAGCTGGTGGGTTTCTTTGCCAGCCCCAACGAGCGGGAGCACCTGGTGCCGCAGCGGGATGTGCTGGAACCGCTGCAGAGCCTGCAGGCGCTGGTGTGCGGCCAGCGCATCAATGAAATCGTGGTGGCGCTGTCGGAGCGGCGCGGCGGCAGCATGCCCATGCGCGAGCTGCTGGACTGCAAGCTCTCGGGTGTGCGCGTGATCGACGTCGCAACCTATTTCGAGCAGAACGCCGGCCAGATCCGCCTGGACGCCATGTCGGCCGGTTTCCTCATCTTTGGCGATGGCTTCAACCAGGGCTTCTGGCGCACCGGCACCAAGCGGGTGTTCGACATCTTTTCCGCGCTGGTGCTGATCATCCTCAGTTCACCGCTGATGCTGCTGGCGGCGCTGGCCATCAAGCTGGAGAGCCCGGGACCCGTGCTGTACCGGCAAGAACGTGTCGGCCTGTTCGGGGCGGTGTTCAATGTTGTCAAGTTCCGCAGCATGCGCACCGACGCGGAAAAGGACGGTGTGCCCCGCTGGGCCACGGCGGGTGACAGCCGCATCACGCGCGTGGGGCGCATCATTCGCAAGCTGCGCATCGATGAGTTGCCGCAGCTGTTCAGCGTGTTGGTGGGCACCATGAGCATGGTGGGGCCGCGCCCGGAGCGGCCGTATTTCGTCGAGCAGCTCACCCAGGAGATCCCGTTTTATGCCGTGCGGCACAGCGTCAAGCCCGGTGTGACCGGTTGGGCGCAGGTCAGCTACCAGTACGGTTCGTCCAAGGAAGACACCGTCGAGAAGCTGCAATACGACCTGTACTACGTCAAGAACCATTCGCTGTTCCTGGACCTCGTCATCCTGTTCCAGACCGTGGGCGTCGTGCTCACGGGCAAGGGCGCGCAGTGAGCGAGCCATGCTGAGGCCCCGCGCATGAACGAACTGGCTTTGCCACTGACGCGCTGGGGTTTTGGTCTGGCATTGCTGGCCTACGGCGGGCTGGCGGTGTATCTGCTCGGGCGTGGCCACTTGCGGCGCCCGGTCAACCGCACGGGGCTGGCGGTGCTGACCGCGGTGGTGCTGACGGCGCTGTGGGCCGGCAGCGGCTGGCTGGCGCTGGACGCTGGCGGCGGCTGGTGGTTCTGGACCCTTTTGCTGGACATGGCGCGCTACGGCGCGTGGTTCGTGTTTCTGGTGCGCCTGATCCGCCAGGGGCAGGACGACGCGGTCGGTTTGGGATGGATCGGCCCGCTGGCCTACGCCGTGCCGGTGCTGGGCTTTGCGGCGCTGCTGCTCAGTGGCCGCGAAAGCGGTGCCGGTCTGGGCCTGGTGTTTCTGATGTTGATGCTGCTGTCGGTGCTGGGCCTGGTGCTGGTGGAGCAGTTGTTTCGCAATCTGCCGGAAGACGCGCAGTGGAACGCCAAGCCGATCTGCGTGGGGCTGGCGGGCAGTTTCGTTTTTGATCTGTACCTGTTCTCGCAGGCGGTGCTGTTCGGTGGCATGGACGGCGACGCCCTGAGCATCCGCGGCCTGGTCCATGCCGCGCTGATGCCGCTGCTGCTGCTCTCGAGCACGCGGCACCGCAACTGGATCGGCAAGATCCGGGTGTCGCAGCGGGTGATCTTCCATTCGGCCAGCCTGCTGATCGTCGGCGCCTACCTGCTCTTCATTTCGGGC
Organism: Hydrogenophaga sp.; assembly: GCF_031426985.1. Classification (GTDB taxonomy): domain Bacteria; phylum Pseudomonadota; class Gammaproteobacteria; order Burkholderiales; family Burkholderiaceae_C; genus Hydrogenophaga. The sequence continues at coordinate 107,210 of NZ_JASJOY010000043.1, read as the reverse complement.
GTGGGCTATTACGTGCGCTACTTCGGTGGCGACTGGGGGCGTGGCATCCAGCTGGCGCTGGTGTTCCTGGCGCTGGTGCTGCTGGCCGCGGTGGCCTGGTCCCGGTCGTTGCGCGCCCGCCTGCGCGTCTGGCTGGGCAAGCACTTTCTGCGCTACCGCTACGACTACCGCGAAGAATGGCTGCGTTTCACACAGACCCTGTCGGCCGCGTCCGATCCCCAGGATGTGGGGCCGCGGGTGATCCGGGGGCTGGCCGACATGCTGGAAAGCCCGGCCGGCGCGCTGTGGATGCACCGACCCGAGGAAAAAAAGCTGCGCAACACCGCCAGCTGGAACCTCGCCCGGACGGCCGACGAAGAACCGGCGGACTCGGCCTTGCTGGATTTCATGCGCCGCACCGGCTGGGTGGTGAACCTGGAGGAATACCGCCGCAAGCCGCAGATGTACGAGCACCTGGTGTTGCCCGCCTGGCTGCAGGCGCAGCCGCAGGCCTGGCTGCTGGTGCCTTTGTGGCTGGGCCAGGAGCTGCTGGGTTTCGCGCTGCTGGCGAGCCCGCGGACGCGCATGGACGTGAACTGGGAAGTCACCGATCTGCTCAAGACCGCCGGCCGCCAGGCCGCGAGCTATCTGGCCCAGATGCAGGCCACCGAAGCCTTGCTCGAAGCCCGAAAGTTTGAAGCGTTCAGCCGGATGTCGGCCTTTGTCGTGCACGACCTCAAAAACATCGTGACCCAGCTCTCGCTCATGATGAAAAACGCCCAGCGGCTGGCGCACAACCCGGAGTTTCAGGCGGACATGATCATGACGGTGGAAAACTCGCTGGAGCGCATGCGCCAGCTCATGCTTCAGCTGCGCGAAGGCGCGACGCCCGTGGGTGCGGCGGTCGGTGTTGACCTCGCGCGCATTGCCCACACGCTGGAGGCCTCGGTGCAGCGCCGTGGCCGCCAGCTGGATGTGGCCTCCACCCAGCCGGTGGCCACACGGGGCCATGCCGAACGCATGGAACGCGTGATCGGGCATCTGGTGAACAACGCGCTGGATGCGACAACGCCCGAGCAGCGGGTGTGGCTCAAGATCGACCGGATGGGCAGTCATGCGCGAGTTGAAGTGGGTGACAATGGACACGGCATGTCGGAGGCGTTCATGCGCGACCGTCTGTTCAAGCCCTTCGAAACCACCAAAAACACGGGCATGGGCATTGGTGCCTACGAGAGTTTTCAATACGTGCAGGAACTGGGCGGCAAAGTCGATGTCCACAGCCGGGAGGGCGAGGGCACCGTGGTGACCTTGCTGCTGCCGCTGATCGAGAGCTTCAGCCGCTCCGACCTGCAAACCCTGGAAGAAGCATGAGTTCGGAAAAAGCCGCTCAGCTGCTGATCGTCGAAGACGATCTGGCCCTGCAAAAACAGATCAAATGGTCCTTGGACCAGTTCGAGAGCGTCGCCGCCGACGACCGCGAATCGGCGCTCAATCAGTTGCGCCGCCACAACCCACCCGTGGTCACCATGGACCTGGGGTTGCCGCCCGACGCCGACGGCAGCGCCGAAGGCTTTGCGCTGCTTGAGCAGATGCTCGCCGCCGCACCCGACACCAAGGTCATCGTGCTGACCGGTCAGAACGCGCAGGACAACGCATTGCGGGCCGTGGCCATGGGGGCCTACGACTTTCTGGCCAAGCCGTTCGAGCCTGAGATCCTGGCGCTGACGGTGCAGCGCGCGCTGCGGCTGCACGAATTGCAGACCGAGAACCGGCGCCTGCAGGCCATGCGCCAGCCCGACGCGCTGGCCGGCCTGATCACGCGCGACCCCGAGATGCTGCGCATCTGCCGCACCATTGAAAAGGTGGCCAACAGTGGCGCGACGGTGCTGCTGCTGGGCGAGAGCGGCACCGGCAAAGAGGTGCTGGCGCGCGGTCTGCATCAGGCATCCAATCGCAAGTCCGCGCGTTTTGTCGCCATCAACTGCGCAGCCATCCCCGAAAACCTGCTGGAAAGTGAGCTGTTCGGCTACGAGAAGGGCGCGTTCACCGGTGCGGCCAAGACCACGCTGGGCAAGATCGAGACGGCCCATGGCGGCACGCTGATGCTCGACGAAATCGGCGACCTGCCCATGGCGCTGCAGGCCAAGCTGTTGCGCTTTCTGCAGGAGCGGGTGATCGAGCGCCTGGGCGGGCGGCAGGAAATCCCCGTCGATGTGCGCATCGTCTGCGCCACCCACCAGGACCTGCGTAGGCTCATCAGCGAAGGCAAATTCCGCGAAGACCTCTACTACCGCCTGGCCGAGATCGTCGTCAACATCCCGCCGCTGCGGGGGCGAATCGGTGATTCGGCGCTGCTGGCGCATGCCTTCACGCGCCGCTTTGCGCAGGAGCAGAACCGCCGCAGCCTGAGCCTGGCGCCCGACGCGCTGCGGGCCATCGAAGCCCACGGTTGGCCCGGCAATATCCGCGAACTGGAGAACTGCCTCAAGCGTTCGGCCATCATGGCCGACGGCAGCCAGATCACCGCCGACGACCTGGGGCTGCCGACCTCTGCTGCCGCCAGCGAAGAGGCCGTTCTCGACTTGCGGACCGTGCGCGACGAAGCCGAGAAAAAAGCGGTGATTGCCGCGCTGGCGCGGTCCAACGGCAATGTGCTCAAGGCCGCTGAAATGCTGGGCGTCAGCCGCCCGACGCTGTACGACGTGATGCACCGACTGGGCCTTAAGTGAGGCCGGAGAGAACCCCATGAAGCGCTTGAACCCATCCCTGACCCGCCTTTCGGCGACGCTGTTGCTGGCCAGTGCGCTGGGCGCCTGCAGCAGCCAGGACCCGCAGGCACTCATCGCCTCGGCTCGCGAGAACCTGCAGAAGAACGACAACGCGACCGCGATCATCGAGCTCAAGAACGCGTTGCAGGAACAGAGCAACCTGCCCGAGGCGCGCCTGCTGCTCGGTCAGGCGTTGCTGGCCCAGGGGGACGCTGTGGGGGCCGAGGCCGAACTGCGCAAGGCGCGCGAGCAGAACCACAAACCCGATGAGGTTTCGCCGCTGCTCGCCCGTGCCTGGCTGGCTCAGGGCCAGGCCCGCAAGGTCACGGAAGCCTTCGATCAGGTGCGCCTGGAATCGCCCCAGGCGCAGGCCGCACTGCTGACCTCGCTGGCCGTGGCCTGGCGCGCCGAAGGCAAGGTGGAGAACTTCCGCCAGCGGCTGGAGGCCGCGCTGCAACTGCAGCCCGAATACGCGCCTGCGTTGATCGAGCGCGCGCGCCTGAAGGCTGCCGACCGCCAGTTCAACGAAGCGGTGGTGGAACTCGACCAGCTGATCCGGCGGGAACCCAAGAACGCCGAGGCGCACAAGTTGCGCGGTGACGTGCTGCTCTATGGCGTGAGGCAGCGCGACGAGGCCCTGGCCGCCTACCGCGCGGCGGTCGAAGCGGCGCCCAAGTTCCTGGACGGCCACGCGGCACTGGTGCGCATGTTGATGGCCGAGGGCAAGGCCGACGAGGCTGCGCAGGCGCTGGACAAACTGGTGGCCCTGGCGCCGAAGCATCCGGTCACGCTGTACCTGCAAACGCAGTTGGCCGTGCAGAAAAAGGACTTCAAGCTCGCCAAAGAGAAGGTGCAAGAGCTGCTCAAGCGCACGCCCGACAGCCCGACGGCCAACGAGATTGCCGGTGTGATCGAGTTGCAGGTCGGCTCTGTGGTCCAGGCGCAAACCTTGCTGAGCAAGGCCCTGCAGGCCGCACCCGGCCTGCATCTGGCGCGGCGTTCCCTGGTGCTGGCGCACCTGCGGGCGGGTCAGGTGGACCAGGCCATTGCCGCGTTGCCCGATGGTCTCAAGCCTGAGACCACGGACGCCGACACCGGCATGTTGTCGGTTGCCGGTCGGGCCTACATGGCCAAGGGCGACTTCGCCCAGGCGCAGGCGTATTTCAAGCGCGCCGCCGCGGCCGACCCGAAAGACCCGGGCAAGCGCACATCGCTCGCGCTGAGCCAGTTCCAGATGGGCCAGACGGACCTGGCGCTCAGCGAGCTCAACGACATTTCGGCGCAGGACAGTGGCATCGTGGCCGACATGGCGCTGATCAACGCCCACATGCAGCGGCGGGAGTTTGACAAGGCGCTCACCGCCATCGGCAACCTGGAGAAAAAGCGCGCCCAGGACCCGATGCCCAAGCACCTGCGCGGCCTGGCGCTGATGCTCAAAGGCGACCGGGCGGGTGCACGCAAGGCGTTCGATGAGTCGGTGGCGGTCGATGGCGAATACCTCGCGGCGGTGGCCGGTCTGGCCACGCTGGATCTGGCCGACAAGCAGCCCGACACCGCCATCAAACGGCTGGAAGCGCTGACCCAGCGATCGCCCAAAAACGCCCAGGCCTGGCTGGCCCTGGCCGACGTGCGCCAACGCACCGGCGCCCCGGCGGACAAGGTGGTGCAGGCCATCGAGCAGGCGGTGCAGGCCGCCCCGACCGAGGCCCGTCCGCGCGTCATGCTGGTGGAGCACCACTTGCGGCGCAAGGCCCATGCGGCCGCGCTGTCGGCCGCGCAGTCGGCGGTGGCGGCCCTGCCCGAGTCGGCCGATGTGGTGGCGGCGCTCGGGCGGGCGCAGGCCGCCAGTGGCGAGCACAACCAGGCGATCGCCAGCTTCAACAAGCTGGCTTCACTGGTGCCGAAATCGCCTGCGCCCTTCATGCTCATGGCCGGTGCCCAGGCCGCCAACAAGGACCCCAAGGCCGCCATGCAGAGCTTGAGCAAGGCCCTGGATATCCAGCCGGACTTCTTGCCCGCACAACGCGCACTGGCCGAACTGGCGTTGCAGAACCGGCAGCCCGAGCAGGCCCTGACGATCAGCAAGACGGTGCAGAAGCAGCGCCCGAAAGAAGCGATCGGTTTCTCGCTGGAAGGCGACATCCAGGCTGCTGGCAAGCAGTGGGACGCCGCCGTGACCGCCTACCGCGCCGGTCTCAAGCTCGCGGCCTCGCCCGAGATCGCCATCAAGCTGCATGCGGCACTGATCGCCAGCGGCAAGACGGCCGACGCAGAACGCTGGGCGGCCGAATGGAGCAAAGGTCACCCCAAAGACGTGGCCATGGCCATGTACCAGGGCGACCGCGCCATTGCGGCGGGGCAACTGCCGGTGGCTTCTGCTCTTTACGAGCGCGTGATCGCCCAACAACCGAACAATGCGTTGGCCCTGAACAACCTGGCCTGGCTGGCGGGGCAGCAAGGGCGTGGCGACGCCATTGCGCTGGCCGAAAAGGCCAATGCCGTCGCACCCAAGCAGCCCGCCTTCATGGATACCCTGGCCATGCTGCTGTCGGCCAAGGGCGAGCATGCCAAGGCGATCGACCTGCAAAAGAAAGTGCTGGAACTCAAGCCCGACGCGCCCGTGTTCAAACTGAACTTGGCGAAAATGCAGATCAAGGCGGGTGACAAGGCTGCGGCGCGCAAGTTGCTGGACGAACTCAGCGCCATGGGGGACAAGTTTTCGGGTCAGGCAGAAGTGCAGCGCCTGCTCAAGGATGCGGGGTGAAGAGTGTCGGGAAAATTGCCACTTTTGTCTTGGTCATGCCTGAAGTCAAGAGCGGCTGAAATTTTCTGTTTCAAATCAACCCACTGGGATGCCCGGGTTCTCAGGCAGGAATCTTGCTTGGTACACCCGGGAAATCATTGTTCCTCGGTGCAAACGCATCAACGAAACAGACACAGGTAGACGATCATGAGTGAAGACCTCTCAAAACACGAGCAGCATCAAGGCAGTGGCGGTGGTGTATCGCGGCGTCGGCTCATGCGCGCTGGGTTGTCAGCGGCACCGGTGGTCGTGGCGCTCAAGAGCAACAGTGTGCTGGCCGGGACCGGGACCGCGTACTGCGTCAAGCCGTCGACGTTTGCCTCATTGGGGGCGGCTGCGATCACCAATCCGAACGCGAGCCAATCGCCTCGGATCAACACCGACTACCGATGCTTCTCGCACGGCTACTGGAAGGAGCACAACACAGGACTGGTGCCCTCCAACTTCAAGGTCACGACAAAATTTCTTTCGATCTACAGCCCTGCCAGCCCGACTGGGTTCACCCGAAACCCGGGGGGGACCTTCTCGAACAAGAGCCTTCAACAGGTGTTCGACATGACCGGTGGTGGTGGCGACGTCGCGCTGGCGCGTCACGTGACGGCTGCGTATCTGACCGCAAGGGTCTACCCTTCGACGGCTCTTCTCTCGGCGGATGACTGCAAGAACATCTGGAACAGCGGCGGCACTTGGAGTCCTGTTGCGGGCGAAACCTGGACCCTGGCCCGATGGGTGGCGTATTTTGACTTCGTCCTTGGCTGATGCCGGTCGATTGCGCGTCGCCAACACCCTGTCCACAGCCGTCGGACCGATGGCTTTTGTCCCGCCCTCTCGATTTTGATCTGTGCCATTTCGACGATGGTGCGGTGCTGCACGATGATCTGGGTGCTTCCGTCATCCAGTTCTCGCCCGTGGCCGGCGAAGTTCTGCGCTTGCTCATGATCCATTCCTCGGGTGTGGACGTGCCGTTCCTGGCGCGCAGCCTTCTGGGGGACGAACTGGAGGAACACGATCAGGCGGCGGTGGAAAAGCTGCTGCAAGGTTTGAGGTCCCAGGGGCTGGTGGAGCGGCGGTCGCTGTGACCCTGGCTCCGCGGTTGGGCGAGATACCGCTGCCTGTTCTGACGCGGCGCCTACGGGAAGAGGGTGTCCGGCTGCGCGTGGCGCCGTTTGTGGTGAACATCCGAAGCGATGTTCCGGTCGTTGCAGAGGGTTTGATGGCCCTGTATGCCAGGCATGAGGTCCTTCCGGCTGCAGAAGACGGTTTTTCCGACTTCCATGTGGCGGTACTGGCCCGTCGCGGCTCGGGGCGCGCCAAATGCGTTTTTCAGATGGACGGCTTTGAGCCGTTCACCCCCTTGGCCATCAACGAGGCTTTTGCCTTTTTCGAATGGGGACTGAACTGGTGTGTCACCAGCCATTGCCACCGGTGGATCACCCTGCACGCGGCGGTTCTGGAGCGGGATGGCCGCGCGGTGTTGCTCCCGGCCCCGCCCGGCTCGGGCAAGAGCACGTTTTGTGCTGCCCTGATGATGGATGGCTGGCGCCTGTTGTCGGACGAGATGGTCCTGCTGGATCCGCAGACCTTGCAGGTGACGCCGTCGTCCCGCCCGATCAGCCTGAAGAACCGCTCCATCGACCTCATGAAGACGCGCGCGCCTGAGGCTCGCTTCGGCCCCATGGCACACGACACGCTCAAAGGAACGGTGTGCCACATGGCCATCTCTGATGAAAGCCTGGAAAAAGCGCAGTTGCCGGCGGCTCCGGCGTGGGTCGTGTTTCCACGTTACCAGCCCGGGACGGGTCTTTCGGTTGTGCCGCGAGGCAAGGCCAGTGCGTTGGCCGAACTGTTCTCCAACTGTTTCAACCATCAGGTGCATGGGCGCGATGGCTTTCGCGCCCTGGTGCGGCTGACAGAGCAGGTGAAAACATTCGACCTTGCATACGACGATCTGGACGGTGCGCTGGGCTGGATGGCGGCGCAGGTGGAGCTGCCATGAACGGATTGGCGGGCCTTGAGACCTTGTTGCAGACCCTGAAGCCGGGGGCCGATCTGGGCGCATTGGGCGAACGTGAGTGGGACCTTGTGGTGCGACTGGGGCGTGCCAGCGATTTGCTGGCGCGCATCGGCCAGCGCGCTGAGGCGCATCAGGCCCCGGTGCCGGCTCGCGTCGCGGTGCATTTGCAATCGGCCAGCCTGCTGGCCGAGCGGCAGCACCGGGAACTGGCGCTGGAGTTGCGTGTCATCGACCAGGTGTTTGTCGAGGCCGGCATCCCTGTGGTCGTGCTCAAAGGTGCCGCCTATGCGTTGGCCGGGCTGGACGCCGCTGATGGACGCATGGTGTCCGATATCGATCTGATGGTCCCGCCCGAATTGCTGCCGCAAGCGGAATCCGCTTTGATGATGGCGGGCTGGATTTCGGCCAATCGCGATGCCTACGATCAACGCTATTACCGCACGTGGATGCATGAGATCCCGCCGATGCGGCACATCAGTCGCGGGACGGTCATCGATCTGCACCACAACATCCTGCCGCCGACGGGGCGCATCAAGCTCGATGCGGGGCGCCTCATGGAGGCCGCGTTGCCCTTGCCATCCTTTGCGGGATTGCGCGTGCTGGCCCCCGTGGACATGCTGCTGCACAGTGCCGCGCATCTCACCCATGAAGGCGAACTCGACACCGGGTTGCGTGGCGTGGTGGATCTTGATGCGCTGGTGCGGGAGTTTTCGCAGGACGGGTCTTACTTCGATCGGTTGCTGCACCGGGCGGTCGAACTCAACCTGGGTCTTCCGCTTTTCCAGGCGCTCAGACTGACACGGCATGTCATGTCCACGCCATTGCCCTCCGGATGGCTGGAACAACTGGCCCAGGCTTCGGGATTTCATGCACAGTCAACACGGCAGGCTTGGCTGGAGCGTTGCTGGGAAGCGGCGGTGCTTCCGCGGCATCCGCTGCTGACCAACCGGTTGGCGCCCGTGGCCCGATCGGTTTTGTATCTGCGTGGCCATTGGCTGCGCATGCCGCCCGGCCTGCTGTTGCGGCACCTGTCGCGCAAGGCGATGCGGGCCGTTTTTGTTTCAGGGGCGGATCGTGAAAAGACGTGAAGCGTTCATGGCGGCTGCGCTGGGTCTCGTGGCGCTGGTCCATCCGGTGTCGAGCTTCGGGTCAACCTTGGCCGACACTGTGCCGCGCGTGAAAGCCGCCATCGTCATCGTGGGCACCTACAAGGCCACCGACAACCCGCGCTTTCAGCTGCGAGGCACGGGGTTTGTGGTGGGCGACGGCTCGCAGGTGGTGACCAACGCGCACGTGCTGCCCGAGTCCACCGGCTTGAGCGAGGCACCGGCGCTGGTGGTGCAGGTGCGGGGGGCGGACGGTCGGTGGCAGATGCGCGGGGTGGAGCGTCTGGCGCACAGCGACGAGTACGACCTGGCCCTTCTGCGCATGGAGGGCCCGGCCGTTGCCGCGCTGTCTCTGGGCGACTCAACGCGGGTGAGGGAGGGGGACGAGCTGGCCTTCACGGGGTTCCCCATTGGAGGGGTGCTGGGGTATTCGCCCGTGACCCACCGCGCCCTGGTGTCGTCGATCACCGAAGCGGCCTTGCCCAGTCCCTCTGCGCGCCAGTTGCAGGGGCGGGCCGTGCGCGGGCTGCGCAATGGCACCTTCCAAATCTTCCAGCTGGACGCCACGGCCTACCCCGGCAACAGCGGTGGGCCGTTGTTCAACCCGCAGACCGGTGAGGTCGTGGGGGTCATGAACATGGTGCTGATCAAGGGGACGCGCGAGTCGGCCCTGAGCCAGCCGTCGGGCATTTCCTACGCCATCCCTGCGGTCCATGTGAAAGAACTGCTGGCCCGGCCGGCGCAGCGCTGATGTGGAGCCACTGGGGCGCGGGCGCTGGTTTGAAACAGCTTCCGCGGCCCTTCGTTCAGCTGCGGTAGCCGCTCGGGTTGCCCTGCTGCCAGCGCCAGGCGTCTTCGCACATCTGCTGCAGTCCACGCTGCGCGGTCCACCCCAGCAGGCGTTGGGCCAGTGCAGGTTCTGCGTAGCACGCGGCCACGTCGCCCGCACGGCGTTCGGCGATGCGGTACGGGATCTCGCGGCCGCTCGCGGCCGACAGCGCCTTGACGATGTCCAGCACGCTGTAGCCTACGCCGGTGCCCAGGTTGGTTTGGGTGCAGCCTTCGTGACCCGCCAGGTATTCGATGGCGCGCAAATGGCCCAGTGCCAGGTCCACCACATGGATGTAGTCGCGCACGCCGGTGCCGTCGGGCGTGGGGTAGTCGCCACCCCAGACATTGAGGCACTCGCGCTGACCGATGGCGACCTGGGTGACGTAGGGCATGAGGTTGTTGGGAATGCCTTGCGGGTCTTCGCCGATCAGGCCGCTGGCGTGGGCGCCCACCGGGTTGAAGTAACGCAGGATGGCGACGCGCCAGGCCGGTTGGCTGTGCTGCAGTTCGCGCAGCATGTTCTCGATCACCAGCTTGGTCTGGCCATAGGGGTTGGTGGCCGAAAGCGGGTGGTCCTCGGTCAGGGGCAGTTTTTGCGGGTCACCATAGACCGTGGCCGACGAACTGAACACGATGCGGCGCACGCCTGTGGCCTCCATGGCTTCGAGCAGGCGCACCGTGCCCACCACGTTGTTGTCGTAGTACCGCAGCGGCTGCTGCACCGATTCGCCCACGGCCTTGAGCCCGGCGAAGTGGATGACGGCCGACGGCTGGCATTCGCTCAACGCGGCTTGCAGCGCGGCGCCGTCTCGGATATCGCCTTCGATGATGCGCACCGCCTTGCCGGTGATGCGCTCGACCCGTGCCAGCGATGTGCGGTGCGAGTTGCAGAAGTTGTCGAAGACGGTGACGTCGTGGCCTGCCTGCAGCAGTTCCACGCAGGTGTGAGAGCCGATGTAGCCGGCGCCGCCGGTGACGAAGATCATGTGGATGTCCCTTGAGGTATCTGCGAATGAAAATGCGGCCAAGCGCACGCAACAATGTGACTGTAATGGCTGCGTGCGGCCCGAAGGAGTGCGAACTTGGAACAGGTGGACGTGGTGGTGATCGGCGCCGGCGTGGTCGGTCTGGCGGTGGCCCGGGCGCTGGCCGTGGGCGAGCGTGAGGTGATGGTGCTGGAGCGGGAGGCTGCCATCGGTCAGGGCACCAGTTCGCGCAACAGCGAGGTGATCCATGCGGGCATTTATTACCCCGCCGGTTCGCTCAAAGCGCAGCTGTGCGTGCGCGGCAAGCACATGCTCTACGGGTACTGTGAGCAGCGCGGCGTGGCCCATCGCCGTTGCGGCAAGCTGATCGTGGCGAACACCCCGTCCCAGGTGGCGGCGCTGCCGGCCATCGTGCAAAAAGCGCGGGCCAATGGGGTGGACGACCTGGTGCTGCTCACGCGCGAGCAGGCGCGGGCGATGGAGCCGCACCTGAAATGCCTGGCCGCGTTGCATTCACCGTCCACCGGCATCGTGGACAGCCACGCCCTCATGCTGACCCTGCAAGGGGACCTGGAGAACGCGGGCGGCCTGGTCGCCTGCCACAGCGCGGTCGATCGGCTGCGGGCGGTGGCAGGGGGCATCGAGGTGCATGCCGCGGACGGTACGGCGTTGCGGGCCCGCATGGTCGTCAACGCCGCCGGGCTGCAGGCCTGTGGTCTGGCGCAGCGCACCGAGGGGCTGGACCCCTGCCATGTGCCGCGGCCGTGGTACGCCAAGGGCAGTTACTTCACGTTGGCGGGGCGGTCGCCGTTCCAGCACCTGATCTACCCGGCGCCGGAGCCAGACAAGCACCTCGCGGGACTGGGCGTGCACCTGACCATCGACCTGGGCGGTCAGGCCAAGTTCGGCCCCGACGTTCAATGGGTGGACGATCCGGAGGCGCTGCAGGTCGATCCGGCCCGTGGCGATGGCTTCTACGCCGAGGTGCGCAAATACTGGCCCGGCCTGCCCGACGGCGCGCTGCTGCCGGGCTACGCGGGCATGCGGCCCAAGATCAACGGCCCCCACGAGGCTGCGGCCGATTTCCGCATCGACGGCCCGGCGGTGCACGGCGTGCCGGGACTGGTGAACCTGTTCGGCATCGAGTCGCCGGGCCTGACGAGCTGTCTGGCCATTGGCGAACACGTGGCCGGGCTGCTCAGCGCCCGGTCTTGAGGGCCTGCGCCGCCTCGCGCACCAGGGCCGGCCCCTTGTAGATCAGGCCGGTGTAGATCTGCACCACGTCGGCACCGGCGGCGATCTTGCTCACCGCATCGGCGCCGCTGAGGATGCCGCCGACACCGATGATGGGGAAGCGCTTGCCCAGCGCCGCGCGCAGCTGGCGGATCACGCGGTTGCTGGCTTCGAGCACCGGCGCACCCGAGAGACCGCCGGTTTCTTCGGCGTGCGGCAGGCCTTTGACCGCATCACGGCTGAGCGTGGTGTTGGTGGCGATCACGCCCAGGCGGCCGTTGGCCTGGCCATCGGCACCGCAGCCGTAGCGCTGCAGCGTGGCGGCGATGACGCCGATCTGCGCGTCGTCCAGATCGGGCGCGATCTTCAGGAACACGGGCGCCTCTTTGCCGTGGCGCTGGGCCAGCTGTTCGCGGCGCTGCATCACCGCGCCCAGCAGGGCGTCCAGGGCCTCGTCGCTCTGCAGGCTGCGCAGGTTCTTGGTGTTCGGGCTGGAGATGTTGACCGTCACGTAGTCCGCGTGCGGGTAGACGCCGTCCAGGCAGGTGAGGTAGTCGTCCGTGGCCTGCTCGATGGGCGTGGCGGCGTTCTTGCCGATGTTCAGCCCCAGCAGCATGGGGGCATCACCCGCATTTTTCCGGAAACGCGCCTTCTGCACGTTGGCCAGGAAGGCGTCCAGCCCCTCGTTGTTGAAGCCCAGGCGGTTGATCAGCGCGTTGCGTTCGGGGAGGCGGAACATGCGCGGCTTGGGGTTGCCCGGCTGCCCCTTGGGGGTGACAGTGCCGACTTCCACGAAGCCGAAACCCATGGCCGCCAGGCCGTCGATGCAGCGCGCGTTCTTGTCCAGGCCTGCCGCCAGCCCAACGCGGTTGGGAAAACGCAGGCCGGCCAGGGTGACGGGGTCGTCGATGCGCTTTTCGCCCCACAGGCAGTTCAGCGGCGAGTGCTGGAAACGCGCGATGTTGTCCAGCGTCAGTTCGTGGGCGGTTTCGGGGTCCAGGCCAAACAGGAAGGGGCGGGCGAGACCGTAGGGCAAAAGGGACATTGGATAATCACAAAATTCGTAGCAACCCCGGATTGTCTCAAATGACCCAAGACGAACTCAAAGCCCTGGTGGGCCAGGCCGCCCTGCAATACGTCACCCCCGGCGAGATCGTCGGCGTGGGCACCGGCTCCACCGTCAACAAGTTCATCGACGCCCTGGCGTCGATCAAGGACCAGATCAAGGGGGCTGTGTCCAGCTCCGTGGCCTCGACCGCGCGCCTGCAGGCGCTGGGCATTCCGGTGTTCGAGGCCAACGACGTGGCCGAACTGTCGGTCTACATCGACGGTGCCGACGAGATCGACGCCAGCGGCCACATGGTCAAGGGCGGTGGCGCGGCGCTCACGCGCGAGAAGATCGTGGCGGCCCAGTCGCGCCGCTTCGTCTGCATCGCCGACGAATCCAAGATGGTCAAGCACCTGGGTGCCTTCCCGCTGCCGGTGGAGGTCATCCCCATGGCCACGGCGCGTGTGGCACGCCAGTTCGCCGCCATGGGCGGCAAGGCGACGGTGCGGATGAAAGACGGGCAGCCGCTGGTGACCGACAACGGTCAGCACATCCTGGACGTGACGGGCCTGCAGATTGCCGACCCGCTGGGCTTCGAGAGCCAGGTCAACCAGTGGCCCGGCGTGGTGACGGTGGGGGTGTTTGCGCACCAGAAGGCCAGCGTCTGCCTGCTGGGCACCAGCGCGGGTGTGAGAACGCTGAACTTCTGACGACGGGCCAGGGCGATCTCGACACTCAGGGCGCCTCGCGCCCTGGGTGCCATCCGGGTCAGAAGCGGATGCCGGCCGGGTTGGTCACGGGCGGGGCGACCGGCACAGCGGCCGGGCCAGCTGCGGCCGGCGCAGGACTCTTGGGTGCGGCCGCTTCCACCGGTTTGATGGCCACCAGCGGTGCGGGCGCCGGGCGCTGGTAACCGCTGGGCAGCTGGGACTGCTTGGGGTAACCGGCGGCGTCCAGGTACTGCGACCATTCACCATCCGAATAGCCCTTGATCTGCTGTCCGCCGATCGTCAGGAACGGCAGGGTGCCGTCGTTGTTGAGGCGTTTGAGCGTTTCGACGTCCTGCGCGGTCGTGACCGTTTTCTCCGCATACGGAATGCCCCGTGCGTTGAGCAGGTTGCGGCCGCTGTTGCAGGGCCCGCACTCCTTGCTGGTGTACAGCGTCACCGGGTAGCGGCTGCTCACCTGGCGCAGTTCGTAGGGCAGTTGCCCGCCCGCCGCGCCGGTGGACGCGCCGGCGCCAGCCGCCGCCTTGGCGGTGGGCTCGGCGATCGGTGGCTGGTCTGAAAACGTGACGCGGCCGTCCGGCCCCACGATGCGGTAGACGCTCTGGGCCAGCGCCGGCAGGGCCAGCAAGCCCAGCACAGACAGCGACACGGCGGTGAAACGGGCAGGTTTCATGGCGACAACTCCTTGTGATCGCTTATCGGCAAGCGCAACGGCAACTCAAGCCATGCCCTGGTGGCGCAGCAGGGCATCGATGCTGGGCTCGCGGCCGCGGAAGGCCTTGAACGACTCCATCGCCGGGCGGCTGCCGCCGGCCTCAAGGATGGCCTGGCGGTAGCGGCGACCCGTTTCCACGTCCAGCGTGTTGCGGCCAGCGGCCTGCGCGGCCTCTTCGAAGGCGGCGTAGGCGTCGGCCGACAGCACCTCGGCCCATTTGTAGCTGTAGTAGCCGGCCGAATAACCGCCGGCAAAGATGTGGCTGAAGGTGTTGGCGGTGCGGCTGTAGGCGGGCGGCTGCAGCACAGCCACCTCGGCACGCACCTGCTGGAGCAAGGCCAGCATGGCGGGACCCGAGGTGACCGGCTCGGGCTGGCTGTGCAGCAGCATGTCGAACAGCGAAAACTCCACCTGGCGCAGGGTTTGCAGGCCGCTCTGGAAGTTCTTGGCGGCCAGCATCTTGTCGTACAGCGCGCGCGGCAGCGGCTCGCCGTTTTCCACGTGGGCGGTCATGTGCTTGAGCACGTCCCATTCCCAGCAGAAGTTCTCCATGAACTGGCTGGGCAGTTCCACCGCGTCCCATTCCACACCGCTGATGCCCGAGACGTCGCGCTCGTTCACCTGGGTGAGCATGTGGTGCAGGCCGTGGCCGAACTCGTGGAAGAGGGTGATGACGTCGTCGTGCGTCAGCAGCGGCGGCTTGCCGTTGACGCCCTCGGCGAAGTTGCACACCAGGTGGGCCACCGGCGTCTGCAGCGCGCCGGTGTCCGGGCGCAGCCAGCGGGCGCGCACGTCGTCCATCCAGGCGCCACCGCGTTTGCCGGTGCGGGCCGATGGGTCGAGGTAGAACTGGCCCACCAGCTGCACCCCGGCGGGCGTGCTGCGTTCGATGCGGTAGAACTCCACCGAGGGGTGCCAGACCGGCGCGCTGTCCCGGCGGATGGCCACCTCGAACAGCGTTTCGATGATCTGGAACAGGCCAGCCAGCACCTTGGGGGCCGTGAAATACGGTTTGACTTCCTGTTCGCTGAAGGCGTAGCGCGCTTCCTTGAGCTTCTCGCCGATGTACGGCCAGTCCCAGGGCTGCGGGTCCTTCAGGCCCAGCTGTTCGCTGGCGAAGCTGCGCATGTCGGCCAGGTCCTGCTCGGCGTACGGGCGGGCTTTTTTCGCGAGGTCGCGCAGAAAGCCCATCACCTGCTCGGGCGACTCGGCCATCTTGGGCACCAGCGACACGTCGGCAAAGTGCCGGTGGCCCAGCAACCGGGCCTCTTCGTGGCGCAGGGCCAGCAGTTCACCCATGATGGCGGTGTTGTCGAACTTCACCGCTTCACCCTCGGCCTGCTCGCTGGCGCGCGTGACGTAGGCCTGGTAGAGCTGCTGTCGCAGCGCGCTGCTGTGGGCGAACTGCATCACCGGCAGGTAGCAGGGCATCTTGAGCGTGAGCTTGTGACCCGTCTTGCCTTCGGCCTGTGCGGCGGCGGCCGTGGCCTGCTGCACGTCGTCCGGCACACCGGCCAGTTCGGCCGTGTCCACGTAGAGGGCAAACGCGTCGGTGGCGTCCAGCGCGTTCTCGCTGAACTTCTGTGCCAGCTCGGCGTGGCGTTCCTGGATGGCGGCAAAGCGTTCTTTGGCCGCGCCTTGCAACTCGGCGCCACCGAGCACAAAGCCGCGCATGGCGTTCTTGTGGGCCTGTGCCTGCTCAGGCGTCAGCTTGGCCGGGTCCATGGCCTTGTACTGGGCGTACAGGCGTTCGTCGGCGCCCAGGCGGGTCCAGAACTCGGTCACCTTGGGCAGCGCCTCGTTGTAGGCGGCGCGCAACTCGGGGGTGTCGGCCACGCTGTTGAGGTGGCTGATGGCGCCCCAGGCCCGGCCCAGGCGTTCGGTCGCCACGTCCAGCACCCGGGCGATACCCGCCCAGTCGGCCGGGAAATCGGCTGCCGTCACGCGTTCCAGGGCGGCGCTGGCGTCGGCCAGCAGGGTGTCCATGGCGGGCACGACCTGGGCCGGGGTGATGGCATCAAACAGCGGAAGGTCGGCGGGGGCGAGCAGGGCGTTGGTCGGAGCGGCAGCGTTCATGCGGTTTCAGATGGTGCGCGGAAAGGGAAGTTCAAGCCGGGCCGCCCCGGGGCTGGGCGCGCACCGACCGGTTCGGGTCACTGAGCGCTTTTTTTCACGCTCTTTTGCAGCACCTTGGCGCGCTTGACCTGGCCGCCGGTGGTCAGGCGCTGGTTGCCCAGCACCCGCACCACCTTGACCTCGGGACGCTGGCCGCCGCGCTTGCTGAACTTCAGCACCTTGACGTCCTTGGGGCCGGGCATGCGGTCTTCGTCGACCACTTTGGCCTTCTCGGGCAGGGGGCGCCAGAGCACCAGCAGCTTGCCGATGTGCTGGATCGGCGCGGCGTCCAGTTCGTCGGACAGGGTCTGCAGCATGGCTTCGCGCGCGGCGCGGTCGTCGCTGAACACGCGCACCTTGATCAGGCCGTGGGCCTTGAGGGCGGCGTCCACTTCTTTCTTGACGGCGGCGGTCAGACCGTCCCCCCCGACGAGGACGACGGGGTCGAGGTGGTGGGCATCGGCGCGATGGACTTTGCGCTGGGCGGGAGTGAGTGTGATCTGGGGCATGGGACAATTATCGTTTACACAGAACTGAAAAGACCTTTATGGGCATGAAAGTCAAGACCCAGAGCAAGAAGGTCAACAAGGCCTGGCTCAACCAGCACGTCAACGATCCTTATGTGCGGCTCGCACAAAAGGACGGCTTTCGTGCGCGTGCCGCCTACAAACTCAAGGAAATCGACGAATCGCTCGGGCTGATCCGCCCTGGCGATGTTGTCGTGGACCTGGGTTCCACCCCCGGCGCCTGGAGCCAGTACCTGCGCCGGCGCCTGAGCCCGGACGGGGCGGCGGTGGGCGAACTCGATGGCCGCATCCTGGCGCTGGACCTGCTGCCCATGGACCCGATCGAGGGCGTGCAGTTTCTTCAGGGCGACTTCCGTGAAGAAGCGGTGCTGGCCCAGCTGGTGCAGGCGCTGGCGGACCACGGGGTCGACAAGGTGGACGTGGTGGTGTCGGACATGGCGCCCAACCTGTCGGGCATTGGGTCCACCGATGCGGCCCGCATCGAGCTGCTGGTGGAGCTGGCGGTGGATTTCTCCGTTCGGCACCTCAAGGCCGATGGCGCGCTGGTGGTCAAGGTTTTCCACGGTGGCGCGTACGACGCCCTGGTGGCCCTGTTCCGTCAGACCTTCAAGGTGGTCAAAACCTTCAAGCCCAAGGCCTCGCGCGACCAATCTTCTGAAACCTTTCTGGTGGGCCGGGGTCTGAAATGAATGTTCAAGCCCCCACCGTTGGTCGGTGAAGCCCAGAGCCAGGGCGCTGAACGCCGAAAAATGCGATGGACGCGATAGCAAGCGTCATGGCATTCGTCAAGACCAGGGCTTCTTGAAAGTCCTAAAATGGGCCCGACATGCCTTTCTCTGACAACTCTGCAGCCAGGAGCCGCACTTGAACAACCAGTGGTTCTCGAAAATCGCCGTGTGGATGGTCATCGCCATGGTGCTTTTCACCGTCTTCAAACAGTTCGACGGTCGCGCGGCCGCCGGTGCTGGCTACGTCGGCTACTCCGAGTTCCTGGACCAGGTGAAGGCCCAGCAAATCAAGAGCGCCACCATCCAGGAAGGGCAGGGCGGTACTGAGATCGTCGCGGTCACCCAGGACGACCGCCGCATCCGCACCACCGCCACCTACCTCGACCGCGGTCTGGTGGGCGATCTGATCAACAACAATGTCAAGTTTGATGTGCGCCCGCGCGAAGAGGGCTCGCTGCTCATGACCCTGCTGGTCAGCTGGGGACCGATGCTGCTGCTGATCGGCGTCTGGATCTACTTCATGCGCCAGATGCAGGGCGGCGGCAAGGGCGGCGCCTTCAGCTTCGGCAAGAGCAAGGCCCGCATGCTCGACGAGAACAACAACACCGTGACCTTCGCCGACGTGGCCGGTTGCGATGAGGCCAAGGAAGAAGTGAAGGAAGTCGTGGATTTCCTGAAAGATCCGGCCAAGTTCCAGAAGCTGGGAGGCCGCATCCCGCGCGGTCTGCTGCTGGTCGGCCCCCCGGGCACCGGCAAGACCCTGCTGGCCAAAGGCATTGCCGGTGAAGCCAAGGTGCCGTTCTTCAGCATCTCGGGTTCTGACTTCGTGGAAATGTTCGTCGGCGTGGGCGCGGCCCGTGTGCGCGACATGTTCGAGAACGCCAAGAAGAACGCGCCCTGCATCATCTTTATCGACGAAATCGACGCCGTCGGCCGCCAGCGTGGCGCCGGCCTGGGCGGTGGCAATGACGAACGCGAACAGACCCTCAACCAGATGCTGGTCGAGATGGACGGCTTCGAGACCAACCTGGGCGTGATCGTGGTGGCCGCCACCAACCGCCCGGACATCCTCGACGCCGCCCTGTTGCGCCCGGGGCGTTTCGACCGCCAGGTCTATGTGACGCTGCCTGACATCCGCGGCCGCGAGCAGATCCTGAACGTGCACATGCGCAAGGTGCCGCTGGGCACCGACGTGAACGCCAGCGTGATCGCCCGCGGCACGCCCGGCATGAGCGGCGCCGACCTGGCCAACCTGTGCAACGAAGCCGCCCTGATGGCCGCCCGCCGCAATGCGCGCGTGGTCGAGATGCAGGACTTCGAGAAGGCCAAAGACAAGATCTTCATGGGCCCCGAGCGCAAGAGCATGGTGATGCCTGAGGAAGAGCGCAGGAACACCGCCTACCACGAGGCTGGCCATGCCCTGATCGGCAAGCTGCTGCCCAAGTGCGACCCGGTGCACAAGGTCACGATCATCCCGCGTGGCCGCGCGCTGGGCGTGACCATGAGCCTGCCGGCGCAGGACCGCTACAGCTACGACAAGGACTACATGCTGAACCAGATCAGCATGCTGTTCGGTGGCCGCATCGCCGAAGAAGTGTTCATGCACCAGATGACCACCGGCGCCAGCAATGACTTCGAGCGCGCGACCTCCATCGCCCGCGACATGGTGATGCGCTACGGCATGACCGACGCGCTGGGCCCGATGGTCTACGCCGAGAACGAGGGCGAGGTGTTCCTGGGCCGTTCGGTGACCAAGACCACCAACATGAGCGAGCAGACCATGCAGAAGGTCGACGCCGAGGTGCGCCGCATCATCGACGCCCAGTACAAGCTGGCGCGCGGCCTGATCGAAGAGCACAGCGACAAGATGCACGCCATGGCCACGGCCCTGCTGGAATGGGAAACCATCGACGCCGACCAGATCGACGACATCATGGCCGGCAAGCCGCCCCGTCCGCCCAAGGACTGGACGCCGCGTAACCCCTCGGTTGGCGGTGGTGGCAGCGGTGGCACCCCGGCGGTGAGCACCGATCCGGCGCCGACCGCGGCCTGATCGCTCACACGCTTCTTCCTCAACGGGGCCTTTGGGCCCCGTTGTCCATTTTCGGAACCCTTGTTCATGCACTGGCAGACCACCCGATTCCAGATCGACCTGAGCCGACCGCAGGTCATGGGCATCGTCAACGTGACGCCCGATTCCTTTTCCGACGGCGGGCAGCACGCCAGCAGCACCGCAGCCTTGCGGCACTGTGAGCAGCTGCTCAAGGCCGGTGCTGACATCCTGGACATTGGGGGGGAGTCGACCCGGCCCGGCAGCCCGGCGGTGACGCTGGACGAAGAACTCGCCCGGGTGCTGCCCGTGGTGCGCGGCGCGGTGGGCCTGGGCGTGCCGGTGTCGGTGGACACCTACAAGCCCGAGGTGATGCGGGCGGTGCTGGACCTGGGGGCCGACATCGTCAACGACGTCTGGGCGCTGCGCCGGGGCGATGCCTTGCAGGCGGTGGCGGCGCATCCCGGCTGCGGCGTCTGCCTGATGCACATGCACCGCGATCCGCAGACCATGCAGGCCGCGCCCATGGACGGCGATGTGCTGGTGCCGGTGCGGGACTTCCTGCAGGCCCGTGCCCAGGCCTTGCGCGCGCTGGGCGTGGGCGCCGACCGCATCACGCTGGACCCGGGCATCGGTTTTGGCAAGACGGTGGCGCAGAACTTCAGCCTGCTCACCCGCCAGTCCGAACTGCTGGACCTGGGTTACCCCTTGCTCGCCGGCTGGTCCCGCAAGTCGTCGCTGGGGGCCGTGACCGGGCGCGAGCGGCCGGCCGACCGGTTGGCCGCCAGTGTGGCCGCGGCCCTGCTGGCGGTGGACCGCGGGGCGCGTGTTGTGCGCGTGCACGATGTGCGTGACACCGTGGACGCGCTCAAGGTCTGGCGGGCGGTCGCAGCCGTTTGAGCGCATCGGGGCACCGATAATCGAAGGCTGACCAACCCCATCGCCGCCGAGGCGATGGCGACCGTTGCCACCCGCAGAACAACAGCAGAGGACTCTCCATGACCCGCCAATATTTCGGCACCGACGGTATCCGTGGCACCGTCGGCCAGGCCCCGATCACCCCCGATTTTGTGCTGCGCCTGGCGCACGCCGTGGGCCGCGTGCTCAAGCGCGGCGAGGCCCGCCCCACGGTGCTGATCGGCAAGGACACCCGCATTTCCGGCTACATGCTCGAAGCCGCGCTGGAGTCCGGCTTCAACTCCGCCGGGGTGGACGTGGTGCTGCTGGGCCCCGTGCCCACGCCGGCCGTGGCCTACCTCACGCGGGCGCAGCGCGCCAGCCTGGGCGTGGTCATCAGCGCCAGCCACAACCCGTTCGCCGACAACGGCATCAAGTTCTTCAGCGCCCAGGGCAGCAAGCTGTCCGACGATTGGGAGCGCGCGGTGGAAGCCGCGCTGGACGAGGCGCCGGTGTGGGTGGACTCGGCCAACCTGGGCAAGTCGCGCCGGCTGGACGATGCGTCGGGCCGTTACATCGAGTTCTGCAAGAGCACCTGCTCGCACAGCTTCAGCCTCAAGGGCCTGAAGATCGTGGTCGATGGCGCCCACGGCGCGGCGTACCACATCGCGCCCGATGTGTTCCACGAACTGGGGGCCGAGGTCATCAAGATCGGTTGCAGCCCGGACGGCCTGAACATCAACAAGGGCGTGGGCGCCACCCACCCCGAGGCCCTGGTGGCGGCGGTGAAAGAACACGGCGCGCACTACGGCATCGCGCTCGACGGCGATGCCGACCGCCTGCAGATGGTGGACGCCAGCGGCCGCCTGTTCAACGGCGACGAGCTGCTGTACCTGATCGCGGCCGACCGCATTGCGCGCGACATCGACGTGCCGGGTGTGGTGGGCACGCTCATGACCAACATGGCGGTCGAGGTCGCGTTCAAAAAGAAGGGTGTGAAGTTCGTGCGCGCCAAGGTGGGTGACCGCTACGTGCTCGAAGAGTTGGAGCGCCACGGCTGGGTGCTGGGGGGCGAAGGCTCCGGGCACCTGCTGGTGCTGGACCGCCACACCACGGGCGACGGCCTGGTCTCGGCCTTGCAGGTGCTGCACGCCTGCGTGGACAGCGGCAAGACCATGGCCCAGTTGCTGGCCGACGTGACCCTGTTCCCGCAGACCCTGATCAACGTGCGCCTGCAGCCCGGCCAGGACTGGAAGGCCAACACGCTGCTGCCCGCCGAAACCCAGGCGGTGGAAGCCGAGCTGGGTGAGACCGGCCGCGTGCTGATCCGTGCCAGCGGCACCGAGCCGCTGCTGCGCGTGATGGTGGAAGCGCGCGACCCGCAGCAGGCGCAGGCCTGCGCCGAGCGGCTGGTGGCCGCGGTGAAGGCCGGCTGATGGCGGCCGCTCTCTCGGTGCGTCGGGCGGACTACGCGGACCCGGTCGACGCCGCGGCGCTGGTGTGGCTCTTGGACGCGTACGCGAGCGATCCGGCCGGTGGCGGCGAACCGCTGAGCGAATTTGCGAAAACCCACCTGGTGCGAGAACTCGCCGCACGCCCTCAGGCCTTCAGCATCCTGGCTTTCGACGGCGCGCAGGCGGTTGGGCTGGTCAACTGCATCGAAGGTTTTTCGACCTTCAAATGCCGGCCGCTGGTCAACGTGCACGACGTGGCCGTGCTGGCCAGCCACCGTGGTCGTGGCATTGCCGAGCAGATGCTGGCCCTGGCCGAGACCATCGCCCGCGAACGCGGTGCGGTGAAGATGACGCTGGAGGTGCTCTCGGGCAATGCGCCGGCGGTCAAGCTCTACACACGCATCGGTTACGAGGGCTACCAGCTGGACCCCGCGATGGGGACCGCCCAGTTCTTCCAGAAGTGGTTGTGACCTGAGCGGCACGGCCGCGCCAGGCGCTGGTCCGGACCGCTCGCCAGCGCTTTCAGATCCGGCGCTCGTTCGCGGCGGCTGGCGTGCGCGGCAAATGAAGAAAAAACGCTGAACCCTCGCCCTGCCGGGAGGTGGCCCAGATGCGCCCGCCGTGGGCCTGGACAATGCGCTGGCAGAGGGCCAGTCCGATGCCATCGCCCTCGAAGCTTTCGTCGGGTGCCGCGCGACCGAACATCTGGAAGATCTGCGGCGCCATCGCCTCATTGAATCCATGGCCGTTGTCTTCGATGCACAGGGTCCAGCCGCTGGCGGAGGCCACGCATGAAAAATGCAGGCGCGTCGGTGACTGTGCCTGGCTGTACTTGAAGGCGTTGTCGATCAGGTTGATCCAGACCTCCCGCAGCAGCACCGGATCGGCCCAGACCGCCGGAAGGGTCTGCGCGCCGGTGCCGCAGAACTCGCGCTCCGGGAAGGAAGCCGCCACCTCGTGCAGGCATTCCTCCACCATGCCCTCCATCACGACCCAGGACGGGTTGATGCCGCGCCGGCCCATGCGCGAGAACGCCAGCATGCCCTCGATCAGGGACTGCATGCGCACACCCGCGCCCACGATCTTGCGGCAGAAGGCCTGGGCCGATCGGGTGTCGCCCAAAGCCAGTGACTCCTGCACGATCTCGGCGTAGCTGACCATGTGCCTGATCGGTTTCTTGAGGTCGTGAGACAGCGCGTGGGAGAACGCCTCCAGCGACCGGTTGGCTTCTTCCAGGTGGCGGGTGCGCTGGTCCACCATGACCTGCAACTTTTCGTTGGTCAGCCGTTTCTGCTCGATCAGATCTTTGTAGACGGTGACGT
This sequence comes from Hydrogenophaga sp., assembly GCF_031426985.1. Lineage (GTDB taxonomy): Bacteria > Pseudomonadota > Gammaproteobacteria > Burkholderiales > Burkholderiaceae_C > Hydrogenophaga. The sequence goes on along the minus strand of NZ_JASJOY010000043.1, from coordinate 83,906 downwards.
CCTGGATGGTCCAGGTGCTGGCGGAACGGGTGCCGTCGCTGTGCCGCTCGGGCACCCCGCGACAGCGAACCCATCGCCGCTGTCCCCGGTGGGTGGTGATCGGCAGTTCCTGATCGAACTCGCCACCGTTCTCCAGCACCGTCTTCAGGCACTGGCTCAGGGTCCAGTGCGCGGACGGCGCGACGTAACCCAGCAGCGTCTGCAAGCTTTTGGGGGCGTCATCGTCGGCCGGGCGTTCGAGAATCCAGTCCACCTCGCTGGACCACTGCATGTGGCCCGTGTCGGCGTCAAACTCCACCCGTCCCAGGCGCGCCAGCCGCTGCGCCACCTGCAGGTGGTGCTGAAGCCGGGCGTTGGCTTGCTCCAGCGCGCGTTTGTCGCTGATGTCGGTCTGGAGGGAGAAGTACGCGACGGGTTGGCCACGGCTGTCGCGGATGGGCTCGATGTTCAGCGAGACGGTGTAGGAGGTCCCGTCTTTGCGGTAGTTGATCATCTCCACGCCAGAGACCGACAGACCCTGGCGCAGCCGTTGGCCGACCTTGGCGCTGACCTGCTGGTTCGTCAGCGGTCCTTTGACCAGTTCGCCGGCCCGTTGGCCCTGTGCTTCGCGGAGCGTCCAGCCCGTGATGTCGGTGTAGGTCTGGTTGACCCAGCGCACGCGCTGTTCGGCGTCGGTGATCACCACCATGTTGGCGCTTTGGGCCACGATTGTTTCAAGGATCCGCAACCACGAACTCAGGTCGTTGCGTTCTTCGGTGTCATCGAGCAAAGCGTCCCCTTCTCTTGCGCATGTCGTTTTCTGTTGTGCGCGCGACGCTGCCGCTCGCTGGAGGGCGAGGCGCACGCGCGGTGGTTGACCACGATCATCGACGAACGGCTTTTTCTTCGGCGCGCCTATATGCACGTTTAGTGACGAGACGCGCAGCGCGGTGGGGGCTTGTGCCGGGTGGGCCGGGGCCTGACCGGTAGCATGCGTTACACGCCGGTGGTGACCGCTCAGGCCGGCGCTCCCCGGCAGGCCCCCGCCCTGTGCCCCGAGTTGGACCATCCCGAAGACCGCGTGCCGATGAGAAAGAACACCCAGCGGAAGACAAGACCCGGAACCCCGCCCCGTTGCGAACACTGTTCAACGCGGGGGCGCTGTCTGTTCGCTGTGTTGCCCCAGCCGCAGTACGACGAGTTCAGCGCCCTGATTCGGGAGCGCACCGTCGCGGTGGGGGAGACGGTGGAGTTTCAGGGGTGTAACGGCGACGCTTTCGGTGTGGTCAAGGTGGGTCTGCTCAAGGCCGTGCGCCAGGGGGCGGGCAGTGGCGACCGGGCCATTGCCCTGCTGGGCAAGGGGCGCCTGATCGGGGTCACGCTGCCGTTCGCCCAGTCCGCGCTGCTGAGCCTGGTGGCGATCACCCCGATGCGGATCTGCGAGGTGGATGTGCAGGCGGTCAGGCGCATCGCCTTGCAGCAGCCGCTCTTCCAGCAGGCGATTTACCGCACGGTCGCGGCCTTCGTCGGCAGCGTGGCCGACTGGTCGCGGCTGGTGCGCGAAGACAGCTTTCTCGTCAAGGTGTGCGTGGCCTTGCACCTGATCGCGGCCGAAGAGGGCAGCCAGGCCTTCCGCATCCCCAGCCATGTGGAACTGGCCAGCGTGCTCGGGGCGCGGCGCGAAACCGTCGCGCGGCAGATCGCCGTCCTGATCGAACGGGGCATGTTCCGCAAGGTGGATCGCTGGCACGGGGTGCTGACCTCCGTGGGGTGCGACGGCCTTTCCGAACTCTGAGCGGGTGCGAACGCATCCTGCCCATCCGCTTGTGCCGTGCGGGTGCATGCACCCCTTCTGAATCCGGACGGCCCCGTGCCATCGTGGGCGGGGCCGCCGGGGGCGGGTTTCAATAGAGCAGGAACGGCTTCCGGGTGTCGATCCACGCGGCCTCGTCTGGCCCGGCCACTGCGTCCAGATCGGCGGCCGTGGCCGCCGGGTTGTCCACCCACTCGCGCAACGCCGGCCCGCCGTTGATGAGGTCGATGGCCAGGCGGTCGTGTTCGTATTCGTAGGCGAAGTCGCGCCACAGCGGGTAGTCGGGCTGTTGCAGCCGCACGGCCTTGAAGGCCAGGGCCTGCAGGCGCCAGGGCTGGAACGCCGCGTGGTCGTAGTGCGTGGGGTCTTCCACATGGATCTGCACGCCGGCGCAGAGTTTTCCCACGTGCTTGTGGAAGGTCGGCTCGAACCAGCAGGCGCGCAGCCGGCAGCCGGCCAGCCACTGCGGCGCGAGGCGGCGCATGTCGGCCAGCAGGCGCGTGGTGTCAATGTCGGGCGCACCGAAGAGTTCGAGCGGGCGTGTGGTGCCGCGGCCCTCGCTGAGCGTGGTGCCTTCGAGCATCACGGTGCCGGCGTAGGCGCGGGCCATCGACAGGTTGGCGGCGTTCGGGCTGGGGTTGACCCAGGTGCGATCCGTCGGCCAGCCGAAGCCGGGCGCCGCGTCGGGGGCCCAGCCTTCCATGGTGATGACGCGGTAGTCCACGTCGAGCTGGAGCTGGGCGATGAACCAGTGGCCCAGCTCGCCCATGGTCATGCCGTGGCGCATGGGCATGGGGCCGGCGCCGACGAAGCTTTCCCAGCCCTCGCGCAGCAGCGTGCCTTCCACCGGGCGGCCGGCGGGGTTGGGGCGGTCCAGCACCCAGACCGCCTTGCCGTGTTGCGCGGCGGCTTCGAGCACGTAGCGCAGCGTGGTGATGAAGGTGTAGATGCGGCAGCCCAGGTCCTGCAGGTCCACCAGCAGCACGTCGAAGATGTCCATCATCGCGTCGGTCGGGCGGCGCACGGTGCCGTAGAGGCTGAAGACCGGGATGCCCAGGGCCGGGTCGGTGAAGTCGGGCGACTCGACCATGTTGTCCTGCTTGTCGCCGCGCAGGCCGTGCTGCGGGCCGAAGGCCGCGGTCAGCCGCACATCCGGCAGGGCGGCCAGGGCGTCCAGCGAATGGGTCAGGTCGCGCGTGACCGAGGCCGGGTGGGCCAGCAAGGCGACGCGGCGGCCGGCCAGCGGGGCGCGCAGCGCGGGGTCTTCGAGAAAGCGTTCGAGGCCGAATTTCATGGGGTCGGAGCGGAAGAAAGAAGGGCGGGCAGGTCGGGCAGCGTTTGCCAGCCGCCGCGGTGGTGGAAGTCCGGGCGCGGGGCCGGGTGTTGCAGCGCCCAGTAGCTGAGCTGGCCGTCGGTGGTTTCGATGACCGCCGTCAGGCCGATGTCCCAGGGGGTGGCGGGGTCGGGCAGGGCGTGCCAGGGCAGCCAGGCCTGCAGCGACAGCGTCTGCGGTGTGAGGTCCAGGGCGATGCGGGGCCGCACCGGGGCGCCGACGGCTTCGGCAGCCATGTCGCGCTGGCGCGGGCCGCTGAACCGGTAGGCCGCCCATTGGCCGGACGGGGCGAAGTTGAACTCGCGGTACGCGCCGTCGCCGGTCACGCCGACGAAGGCTTCGAAGCAGCTGTGTTGCCACAGGCCGTCGGCCGGTCCGGGCGTGGCCGGCGCGGGCAGGCGCAGTCGGCGGGTGTCGCCTTGCAGTGCGTAGTGCAGCAGCAGGCCGGGGCCGGTGTCGCCGGTGGTGGCCGACAGGCGCACACCGATCTGCAGGGGCAACGGGCAGGGGCTGGCCGGGTGGCAGACCAGCGGGTGAAGAGCGAAAGACGGGGCGTGTGTCACAGCCCCGTATTCTCTCAGGCCGTCAGCGGTGCCCCACGCGGTGCGACGCGGTTGAGCAGCGCCACCAGCGACAGCATCACCGGCACCTCCACCAGCACGCCGACCACCGTGGCCAGGGCGGCGCCGGAGTGCAGGCCGAACAGCGAAATGGCGACGGCGACCGCCAGTTCGAAGAAGTTGGAGGTGCCGATCAGGCAGGCCGGTGCGGCGATCTCGTGCGGCAGCTTGAGCCAGCGTGCGCCCAGGTAACCGATGGCGAAGATGCCGTAGGTCTGGATCAGCAGCGGGATCGCGATCAGGCCGATCACGGCCGGTTGCGCCACGATGGTCTGGGCCTTGAAACCGAACAGCAGCACCACGGTGGCGATCAGGCCGACCACCGACCAGGGCTTGAGCCGCTGGACGAAGGCGCCGACGGCCGCTTCGCCGCCCCGGCTGCGCAGGGCCTGCCGCGTCAGCACGCCGGCCACCAGCGGCAACACAACGTAAAGCACGGTCGACAGCAGCAGGGTCTGCCAGGGCACGGTGAGGTCGGTCACACCCAGCAGAAACGCCGCGATGGGCGCAAACGCGACCACCATGATCAGGTCGTTCACCGAGACCTGCACCAGCGTGTAGTTGGGGTCGCCTTTGGTGAGCTGGCTCCAGACGAAGACCATGGCGGTGCAGGGTGCCACGCCCAGCAGGATCATGCCGGCGATGTACTCGCTGGCCGACTGCGGATCGACCCAGCCGGCGAACAGGTAGCGGAAGAACAGCACGCCCAGCGCCGCCATGGTGAAGGGCTTGATCAGCCAGTTGATGACCACGGTGAGCAGCAGGCCCTGCGGCTTCTTGCCGACGTCGCGCACGGCCGCGAAGTCGATCTGGATCATCATCGGGTAGATCATCACCCAGATGAGCACGGCGACGATGAGGTTGACGTGGGCCACCTCGACGGCGGCGATGGCGGCGAAGGTGGCGGGTGTGATCAGGCCCAGGCCGACCCCGGCCAGGATGCCCAGGCCGACCCAGACGGTGAGGTAGCGTTCAAACAGTCCCATGGGGTGACGGTATCAGACCGTGGCCGGCTGTTCGTGCCCGATCTGCCGCACTTCGGCCGTCAGCGCCAGGCGGCCGAGCTTCTCGATCGGCAGGCACAGGAAGAGCGAAATGCGGCGCGAGAGCAGGCTGAAGGCGTCGTTGAACGCGCGGTGGGTCTTCTCGTCGTCACCGCTCACGGCGGCCGGGTCGGCCACGCCCCAGTGGGCCGAGATCGGCTGGCCCGGCCAGACCGGGCAGACCTCGGCGGCGGCCTGGTCGCAGACGGTGAAGACGAAATCCATCACCGGCGCGCCGGGGGCCGCAAATTCGTCCCAGCTTTTGCTGCGCAGGCTCTCGGTCTGGTAGTGGTTGCGTTGCAGCAGGTCGATGGTGCCCGGGTTCACCGTGCCGACCGCGTGGCTGCCGGCGCTGAAGGCGCGAAAGCGTCCGGCCGACTGCGCGTTGAGGATGGCTTCGGCCAGGATGCTGCGCGCTGAGTTGCCGGTGCACAGGAAGAGCACGTTGTAGACCTTGGGGGCGTTCATGAGGCGTCCTTTGAAGGAGTGGAGGGCGTTCAGGTGGAGGGCGTGGCGGCCGCAGGCAGGGCCAGGCGCGTGGGCAGCGCCAGCGTGAGCAGCCAGCAGATCAGCAGCATCAGCGCCGAACCCACCAGGGCGTAGAGCAGGCCGCCCCACTGGTAGAGCAGGCCCGACATCAGCGTGCCGAAGAAACGGCCCAGCGCGTTGGCGGCGTAGTAGAAGCCCACGTCCTCGGCGGCCTTCTCGCTGCCGGCGTAGGCCAGGATCAGGTAGGAGTGCACCGAGGAATTGACCGCGAAGGCGAAGCCGAACAGGCCCAGGCCGCCGACCACCCACCACTGCAGGTGGGGCAGTTCCAGCCACACGGCGGCCGCGATGCCCACCGGGATGATGGCCAGCGCCAGCGACCACCCGCGCGCGGCCGGCACCTCGCGGCTCAGGCCGTCGGGGCTGCGTTGGACCAGGCTCGGCGCCAGCGCCTGCACCAGGCCGTAACCGATGGTCCAGGCCGCCAGGAAGCCGCCGACCATGGTGAAGGTCCAGCCCTGCGAATAGAGGAACACCGGCACGCCGACCACGAACCACACGTCGCGCGCACCGAACAGGGCCACGCGCGCGGCGGCCAGACCGTTGATGCCGGCGTTTTTGGCGAACAGTTCTTTTGCGGATTTGGATGCCTTGGCCCTGCCCATCAGGGGCGGCACCGACAGCACCACGCCCGCCAGCACCAGCAGCAACAACCCGGCCATGGCCCAGAGCGAGTGCTGGAAACCCAGCGCCTGCAGCAGCAGGCCGCCGAGGAAGAAGCCGATGCCTTTCATGGCGTTCTTGCTGCCGGTGAACCAGGCCACCCACTTGAACAATTGGTTGTTGCCGCCGTCTTCGGCCTTGGCCTGCGCCTGCGTGACCTTGATGGCCGACTTGCTGGCGGTCTTGGTCAGGTCCTTGGCCACGCCGCAGATGCCCTGCGCTATCACCACCCAGGCCACCGACATCGCGGCCGTCCAGGCCGGGTTGAGCAACGAGAGCAGGGTGAAACCGGTGATCTGCGTCACCAGGCCCACGGTCAGCATGCGCTGGATGCCGTAGCGCGTGGCCAGCCAGCCGCCGATCAGGTTGGCCAGCACGCCCGCCGCTTCGTAGAGCAGGAACAGGAAGGCCAGCGTGAACGGCGAATAGCCCAGCTTGTAGAAGTGCAGCAGCACCAGCATGCGCAGCGCGCCGTCGGTGAGCGTGAAGCCCCAGTAGGCGGCGGTGACGATGGCGTAGTTGCGCACCGCGTGGCTGGCGGGGGCGGTGGTCGTCGCGTTCATCAGATGCCGGCGGCTTCGAGGTGACAAGCCAGGTCCACCATGCGCGTGGCGTAGCCCATCTCGTTGTCGTACCAGGCGTAGACCTTGAGCAGCGTGCCGTCGGTCACCAGGGTCGAGAGGCCGTCGACGATGGAGCTGCGCGTGTCGCGGGCGTAATCGGCGCTGACCAGCGGTCGGCTCTCATAGCCCAGGATGCCGGCCAGCGGGCCCTTGGCGGCGGCTTCGAACAGGGCGTTCACTTCTTCAGCGGTGGTCGCGCGGTTGAGTTCGAACACGCAGTCGGTCAGCGAGGCGTTGAGCGCCGGCACGCGCACCGCGTGGCCGTTGAGCTTGCCCTTGAGTTCGGGGTAGATCAGCGCGATGGCGGTGGCGCTGCCGGTGGTCGTGGGCGCCAGGTTGACCATGGCGCTGCGGGCGCGGCGCAGGTCTTTGTGCGGTGCGTCCACCACCAGGTTGGTGTTGGTCGGGTTGTGCAGGGTGGTGATCTGGCCGTGTTTGATGCCGATGGCTTCGTGCACCACCTTCACCACCGGTGCCAGGCAGTTGGTGGTGCAGCTGGCGGCCGTCACGATGCGGTCGCGCGCCGGGTTGTAGAGGTGCTCGTTGACGCCGACCACGATGTTCAGCACCTCGCCCACCTTGACGGGCGCGGCCACGATGACGCGTTGGGCACCGCGGTCCAGGTGGCCCTGCAGGGTCTCGGGCGTGAGGAACTTGCCGGTGCATTCCAGCACCAGGTCCACGCCCAGATCGCCCCAGGGGATCTCGGCGGCGGTGGCGTGTTCGCTGAACGACAGGCGCTGGTGATTGATGCGGATGGCGTCGTGGCCCTCGGCGGCGATGTCGGCGCGCCACTTGCCCTGCACCGTGTCGAAGGCCAGCAGGTGGGCCGTCGCTGCGGCGCCGCCCTTGATTTCGTTCAGGTGCACCACCTCCAGGCGGTTGCCGCTGCGCGGGTCGATGGCTTCGCGTTCGATGGCGCCGAAGGCTGCGCGCAGGGCCAGACGCCCCATGCGGCCCATTCCGTTGATACCGACTTTCATCTTGTGGCTCTGTGTTTGATATTTCAATAAAACTCGAATTGTCTCGGTGACCTGTGACAAACCGATGAAAACCGCCGCAGTGTCATGCAGCGGTCACAGTGGGCTGAACAGCCAAGTCCACCGATGCAGGCAGCACCACCACGGGTGAGAAGCCACCGCCTTCGGTGCGGAAGTTGGTCGTCTGGCCGGCCCAGGTGCGCGCGGCCAGCAGCTGCACCTGGCCGCGGTAGGTGTAGGCGCGCAGGTCGAGCTTGAGGCGCACGGTCTGGCCCTCCACCGACACCAGCCGTTCGCTGGGCGGCACGGTGGTCTGGGCGACGTAGTCCCCGGCCAGGATCTCGGTCCACACGCGCCGGGTCAGCTTGTCGCCGCGGTAGGCGGCGCGGGCGCCGAAGCCGGCGGCGGGCTTGAAGAACAGGCCGCGCCGCTGTGCCCACAGCGCCTCGGCGTTGTCGGCGCTGACGCGCTGCGTCGCGGGCACGACCCGGTGCAGCAGGGCGCGGTCTGCTTCGCTCACGCTCCAGCTGGCGAGCAGCGCGGCGTCGGACAGCGCGATCAGGTTGCGCTTGTCGGCGTACAGCGCGTGGGTGCGCGGGTGCGGCGTGACCACCGCAGCACCCGCCAGGTAGGCCTGCTGCAGCGCCTCGTGCCCGCTGTCCTGCAGGTAGAAGTCGGTCAGCCGGTTGTAGACCAGGTCCACCGGCAGGCCGGCGGGCAGGGCGGGGTGCCAGAGCGCGCCATCGCGCCACTGCAGTGCGCGCGGGTCGGCCACCACGGCGGTGAGGCCGTGCGCGGCGAACAGTGCGCGCGCCATCTGGAACTCGGGCGCCAGGTACTGGGCCTCGGGCGCGTCGTCGACGATCAGCACACTGCGCAGCGGCGCGTCACCCCGCTGTGCCCGCCATTCGGCGCGGAACATGGCGACAAAGACCTCGTCGAGCTGCCGCAGGCTGTCCTGCGGGTCGAACACCTGCTGGAACGGTTCGCAGCAGGCCCGGTGCGCCCGCGCCAGGGCGGCGTTGAGCAGGGCGCCGCCGGCGTTGCTGTTGATCTCGATCAGGCGCGGGCCGCCGTCGGCCAGGTGGAAGTCGTAACCCATGAAGACACCGGCCGGGCCGTGGTCGAGCCGGGCGATCTGGGGGGCGCGGTCCAGCGCCTGCTGCTGCCAGGCGGGCAGGGCGATCACGCGCTCCAGCGCGGCCACCGCGTCGGTGATCTGCGCCATCACACCGGGGTCGAGAAACACCGCCGAGCGCGAGAACAGGTGCGGGTGGCTTTCGGCCAGCCGTGCGGTCAGGCCGGCCAGCGCGGGCTCGGTCTCCAGCTGCTGTTGCAGGCGCGGCGTCTCCAGCGTCTGGCAGGCGCAGCCCAGGTTCATGGCGTCGGCGAAGTTCATGCCGGGTCTCCGCAGTCGGTGCAGGCCGGGGGTGCGACCTCGCAAGGCTGCCCGCCGCAGCAGTGTTCGGTCAGGTAGGCCAGCAGCGTGTTCATGCGGTCGAACTGCGCGCGGTAGATCAGGTGCCGGCCCTGCGGCTCCACGCTCACCAGGTCGGCCTGCGCCAGTTCCTTGAGGTGGAAGGACAGGGCGCTGGGCGCGATGGCCAGCTGCGCCGACAGGGTGCCCGGCGTCAGGCCGGCCGGTCCGGCCACCACCAGTGCGCGGAAGGCGCGCAGGCGCTGCACCTGGGCCAGCGCCGACAGGGCGCTCACGGTCTGCTGTTCCTGGGCGGTGATGGTTTTCATACTTCAATGATTATTGAATTGATGCGCGATTGTGCCTCAACCACGCGCCCGGCGCGCAGCCGCCACGCAGCGGTGGGGCCGTGTCATGAAAGCTTCATGCGCATGCCACGCGGGGGTCACGTCCGGTTTCCAGAATCGCTGGCGAACCTGAGTGAAAACCAACCCAGCGTCCCCGGAGGACGCCCAACCGGAGCACCCCATGAAAGAGCTGCCCACCCCCACACTGGACATCGCCACCATCGCCCTGCCACGGGGGGCACTTCATCCCCGCACCGATTTCCAGCCTCAGCCGCTGGTGGCACCGGCCGCGCCAGGCGGCATCGAAGTCACCTGGGCCCGCCATCTGGACGAGGTTCGTGAAGCGCAGCGCCTGAGGTTTGCCGTCTTCGCTGGCGAAATGGGCGCCCGACTGCCCAAGACCGTGCCCGGCCACGACGTGGACCTGTTCGACGACTACTGCGAACACCTGCTGGTGCGCGACACCGCCAGTCGCCAGGTGATCGGCACCTACCGCGTGCTCACCCCCGCCCAGGCCAAGCGCGTGGGCAGCACCTACAGCGACACCGAATTCGACCTGACCCGCCTGCGCACCCTGCGCGAGCGCATGGTGGAACTGGGCCGCAGCTGCGTGCACCCGGACCACCGCCACGGCGGCGTGATCATGGCCCTGTGGGGCGCGCTGGGCGAGTTCATGGTGCGCAACCAGCTCGACACCATGATCGGCTGCGCCAGCATCCCGATGAACATGGAAGGCCCGCACGGCATGGTGGGCGGCGGTCACGCCGCGGCCAGCATCTGGCGCCAGGTGAAAGACAAACACCTGGCCTCCATCGAATGGCATGTGCGCCCGCGCCTGCCGCTGCCGGTGGAGCAGCTGGACGACACGCTGGACGTGGAGCCGCCCGCGCTGATCAAGGGTTACCTGCGCCTGGGCTCCAAGGTGCTGGGCCCACCGGCCTGGGACCCAGACTTCAACGCCGCCGACCTGCCGCTGATGATGCGCCTGCAGGACCTGCCGGCCCGCTACCGCAAGCACTTTCTGGGTTGACCCCCCCCGCCGCGCTGCGCGCGACCCCCCAGGGGGCGGCACTGGCGGCCCGGCAAAGCCGGTTCCGCGGTGCCCTGGAGGGCGGCAGGGCGAGCCACCAAACCGGCGTTGAAGGAGGATTCGTTCATGAGAACCACGTTTGAAGCGCTGGGTGGATGGGGGCTCACCGGGGCTCTGCCCCCGGGCATCGAGGCCGACGACGAGCCCCACGGCGATGGAGGAGAACGGCCCCGTTACCGGGCCGTTTTCATTTCCGATCTGCACCTGGGCACCGCCGGCTGCCAGGCGGCGGCGCTGCTGGACTTCCTCAAACACCACCCCAGCCAGACCCTGTACCTGGTGGGCGACATCATCGACGGCTGGCAACTGCGCCGCAAATGGTTCTGGCCGCAGGCGCACAACGACGTGGTGCAGAAGCTGCTGCGCCGCGCGCGCAAGGGCTGCCGCGTGGTTTTTGTGCCCGGCAACCACGACGAATTCGCGCGCCAGTTCCACGGCCACCACTTTGGCGGCATCGAGGTGCTCAACGAAGCGGTGCACACCACCGCCGACGGCCAGCGCCTGTGGGTGGTGCACGGCGACCATTTCGACGGCGTGATCCAGTGCGCCAAATGGCTGGCCTACGTGGGCGACAACCTGTACGAATTCACCCTGCGCCTGAACCGCCACCTCAACAGCCTGCGCGCCCGCCTGGGCCTGCCGTACTGGTCGCTCTCGCAGTACCTCAAGCACAAGGTCAAGACCGCCGTGAACTACGTCAGCGACTTCGAGGGCGCGGTGGCCGCCGAGGCGCGCTCGCGCGGCTACCAGGGCGTGGTCTGTGGCCACATCCACCGGGCCGAGATGCGCCACATCGACGGCACGCTGTACTGCAACGACGGCGACTGGGTCGAGAGCCTGTCGGCCCTGGTCGAACACCTGGACGGGCGGCTGGAGCTGGTGCACTGGCACGCCGCCGCCACGGCCCGCGCGGAACCCGCCGTGCCTTTGCAGCGTCAGACAGCCTGACACCCCAGCGATTCCCAAAAAAACCAAAGGAGACCCCATGAAACTGATGCTCGTGACCGACGCCTGGTCGCCCCAGGTCAATGGCGTGGTCACCACGCTGGTGGAGCTGGTGCGCCAGCTGCAGGCCGCGGGGCACGAGATCGTGGTCATCCACCCCGGCCAGTTCCGCACCCGACCCTGCCCGGGGTACGCCGGCATCGACATCGCCGTGCTGCCGGGGCGGCGCCTGTCGCGGATGATCAGCGCCGCCCAGCCCGACGCCATTCACATTGCCACCGAAGGGCCGCTGGGCTGGGCCGCGCGGCGCCACTGCCGGCGCCACGATCTGCCGTTTTCCACGGCCTTCCACACCAAGTTCCCCGAGATCCTGCACGCCGCGCTGGGCGTGCCGCTGTCCTGGGGCTACGCGCTGTTCCGCCACTTCCACCGGCCCAGCGCCGCGGTCATGGTGCCCACCCGGGGTGTGCTGGACATGCTGGCGCAGCGCGGCTTCAAAAACCTGCGCGAATGGACCCACGGCGTCGACACGCGCCTGTTCGGCTTTGCGCCCCAGGCCACCGAATGCCCCGGCCTGGGCCACCTGGCGCGGCCCGTGAGCCTGTACGTGGGCCGCGTGTCGTACGAAAAGAACATCGCCGCCTTTCTGGACCTGGACGTGCCCGGCAGCAAGGTGGTGTGCGGCGTGGGCCCGCTCGAAGCCGAGCTGCGCGGCCGCTACCCCAATGTGCACTGGCTGGGTGTGCTGCCGCGCACCGAGCTGGCCCAGGTCTATGCGGCGGCCGATGTGTTCGTCTTCCCCAGCCGCAACGAAACCTTCGGCCTGGTCATGCTCGAAGCCATGGCCTGCGGCGTGCCGGTGGCCGCCTACCCGGTGGACGGGCCGCTGCAGGTGCTGGGCGACAGCGCGGCCGGCGCGATGCGCGAAGACCTGGGCGAGGCCTGGCGCGAAGCGCTGAAAGTGCCGCGCCACCAGGCGCGCGAGCGGGCGCAGCGTTTTGGCTGGTCGCGCGCGGCCGAACTGTTCACCCGCTTTCTGGTGCCGCTGCCGCGCCACCTGCGCCGGGCACGCCACGAGCCGGTCTCGCGCCCGGTGCCCCTGTCAGGTGCGCGGCCAGTTGTCACACAACCGTCATCGCACCGTTGAATAATCGTCAAAAACGCGGCGTCCTTCTGACGCCGCGGGCCAGCCATTCAACGGTTTCATGAGCCTCACACCCGCCCATCCCCGCCTCACGTTCCTGGACCGCGACCACAGCATCCTGGCCTTCAACGAGCGCGTGATGGACTGGGCCCGGCGCCCCGACGTGCCGCTGCTCGAACGCCTGCGCTACCTGAGCATCGTTTCCAGCAACCTCGACGAGTTCTTCGAGGTGCGCATGGCCCCCCAGCTGGCCGCGCGCAAGACGCACGAACAGCGCGGCACCTACACCCAAGAGAGCTACGAGCGCGTCTCGGCCACGGTGCACGCCCTGGTGGCGCAGCAGTACGCGATCTACAACGACGAGCTGCTGCCCCTGCTGGAGAAAAAGGGCATCAAGCTGGTGGCGCACGGCGAGCGCAACCCGCGCCAGCGCCGCTGGGTCAAGGAATACTTCCAGCGCGAGGTGCAGCCCCTGCTGATGCCGGTGGGCCTGGACCCGGCGCACCCGTTCCCGCAGGTGGCCAACAAGTCGCTGAACTTCATCGTCCGCCTCAAGGGCAAGGACGCGTTCGGGCGCGAGAACGAGATCGCCATCGTCAAGGTGCCGCGCATCCTGCCGCGCTTCGTGCGCATGCCGCAGGCCAAGGGCTCCAAGCAGACGCATTTCGTCTCCATCTCCAGCCTGATCCGCTCGCACCTGGCCGACCTGTTCACCGGCCGGCAGGTGACCGAGTTCTCGCAGTTCCGCGTCACGCGCCATTCCGATCTGGCGGTGGACGAGGAAGAGGTCAAGAACCTGCGCACTGCGCTGCGCAAGGGCCTGCAGCAGCGCCACTACGGCGAGGCGCTGCGGCTGGAGGTGGCGGCGGGCTGTTCGGAGTACCTCTCGAACTTTCTGCTGGCGCAGTTCGACCTGCCGCCCCCGGCGCTGTACCGCGCGCCCGGCCCGGTCAACCTGGTGCGGCTGAACGAGCTGATCGACCAGGTGGACGCGCCCGCGCTGCGCTTTGAGCGCTACACCGGCGGCTGGCCGGTGGATCTGGTGCCCGGTCAGAGCTTTTTTGAACGGCTGCAGCAGGGCGACGTGCTGGTCCACCAGCCCTACGAGAGCTTCGACGCGGTGCTGGCCTTCCTGCGCGAGGCGGTGGAAGACCCCGACGTGCTGGCCATCAAGCAGACCATCTACCGCACCGGCGCCAAGTCCGAGCTGATGGACCTGCTGCGCGAAGCCGTGCGCCGTGGCAAGGAAGTGACCGCGGTGGTGGAACTCAAGGCGCGCTTCGACGAGGAGGCCAACATCAATTACGCCGAGCGGCTCGAATCGGTGGGCGCGCAGGTGGTGTACGGCGTGGTGGGCCTGAAGACCCACGCCAAGATGCTGCTGGTGACGCGGCGCGAAAAGGGCCGCCTGCGCCGCTACGCCCACCTGTCCACCGGCAACTACAACCCCGGCACGGCGCGGCTGTACACCGACATCAGCCACCTCACGGCCGACGAGGCGCTGACCGCCGACATGGACCAGATCTTCCTGCACCTGGCCAGCCAGAACCGGCTGCCCCGGCTGCACAAGGCGCTGATCGCCCCCTTTCACCTGCACAAGGCCATGACCGAGCAGGTCGAGGCCGCGGCCGCCGCCGCGCGGGCCGGCAAAGAGGCGCGCATCGTGCTCAAGATGAACGCGCTGACCGACGAGCCGCTGGCGCGTTGCCTGGCCGAAGCGTCACAGGCCGGGGTGCAGATCGACCTGATCGTGCGCGGCGCCTGCATCCTGCCGGCCGGCCTGCCGGGCGTGACCGACCACGTGCGCGTGCGCTCGGTCATCGGCCGGCTGCTGGAGCACTCGCGCGTGTTCTACTTCCGCATCGACGGTGTGGAGAGCCTGTGGCTCTCCAGCGCCGACTGGATGAACCGCAACATGCTGCGGCGGGTGGAACTGGCCTGGCCCGTGACCGATGCCGCGCTGCGCCAACGCATCATCGACGAATGCCTGCTCGCCTACCTGCACGACACCAAGGACGCCTGGCTGCTGCAACCCGACGGCCACTACCTGCCGGCCGCCGCCGCGGCACCGGCGGGCAAGGCGCGCACGGTCCAGCATTCGGCGCAGAACCACCTGATGGCGCGCTACGGCAGCCGCGGCTGAGAGGTTGAGAGGCTGAGATGAAATCGGTCATGCCCGCCTTGACACCCCAAACCACCGCCGGCTGCGTTGCAAATGCGCGCCGTAGCCCGAGCGACGGCTGTGCTTTGCGCCTTGCCGGCAGCGCTTTGGGGTGCCCTTTCGGGCACGCCCCATTTCCTCTCAGCCTCTGAGCCGCACGGAGAGCCCACGATGGACCTGATCCTCTGGCGCCACGCCGAAGCCGTGGACCACCCCGACCTGGAACACGGCCAGCCCGGCGATGCGCGGGACCTGGCGCGCAAGCTCACCCCCCGGGGCGAAAAACAGGCCGCGCGCATGGCCGCCTGGCTGGACCGCCAGCTGCCCGACGGCGCGCGCATCTTCGCCAGCCCGGCGCAGCGCACCGAACAGACCGCGCTGGCCATGGGGCGCAAGCTCAAGCTGCGCGACGAACTGCTGCCCGAAGGCGATCCGCTGGCCCTGCTGGAGCTGGTGCAGTGGCCCCACGGCAAGTCGCCGGTGGTGGTGGTGGGCCACCAGCCCACGCTGGGCCGGGTGATCGCCCGCCTGCTGCATCTGAACGAAGAGGACTGCCCCATGAAAAAGGGCGCCCTGTGGTGGCTGCGCCAGCGCGAGCGCCACGGCACGATGCAGACCGTCATCGTCACGGTGCAGACGCCCGAACTGCTCTGAGCCCGGCCAGCGCCGGGCCGTCCGTTGCAGGGCCTCAGGCGCGGGGCAGGGCGGCCAGGGCCGTGTGCAGGGCCTGCACCGCGGCCTCGCTGGTCGCGCGCAGGCCGGCGAATGCCGCGTCGTCCACCCGACCCTGTTGAGCCGCGGCTTCCAGGCGCAGGCCCAGCGCGCCCAGGGCGGCCAGGCCCAGGTTGTCGGCCGCGCCGCGCAGCCCGTGGGCCGCCAGTTCCAGGGCCGCGGTGTCGCTGGCCGTCGCGGCCTGTTCGATGTGGGCGGTGCGCGCCGCCAGGGCGTCCAGAAAATCGCCCGCGATCTCGCGCCGCAGGCTGCCGTGGGCGTCGTCGTATTCGGCCAGCGCCTGCCAGCGCTGCGGGTCCAGGGCCGGTGCGGTGTCGGCCGCTGCGGCGTGGTCCGCCGCTGTGGCCACCGCGTCGCCAGGCGGCGGGCACCACTGGCGCAGCGCGCGCGCCAGGCGTTCGAGTTCCAGCGGCTTGGGCAGGTGCTCGCGCATGCCGGCGCCCAGCGCGCGCGCGTGGTCGGACCCGAGGTTGGACGCGGACATGCCGATCAGCACCGGGGCCATCGCACCCCAGCGCTGCACGATGGCTTGGGCCGTGTCCGGCCCGTCCAGGCCGGGCATGTGCTGGTCCAGCAGCACCACGGCGAACGGCTGGCCGGCGGCGTGGGCGGCCTCGATGGCCTGCAGGGCTTCGGCACCGCCGGACGCGCTGGCGTGCGGGTAACCCAGGCGCTGCAGCATGGCGCCGGCCACCTTGATGTTGACCGGGTGGTCGTCCACCACCAGCACGCGTTCGGTGCGGGCGGCGTGGGGCAGGGGGGTGCGGCGCGGCACGGGCACCTGGGCCAGGTCGGCCGGCTCGGCTCGGACGGTGAAGCGGAAGCACGAACCCACCCCGGGCGTGCTGTCCACGCCGATCTCGCCGCCCATCAGCGCCACCAGGTGCTTGCAGATCATCAGGCCCAGGCCGGTGCCGCCGTACACCCGCGCGGTGGACGTGTCGCCCTGCGCAAAGGGCTGGAACAGCTGGGGCAGGCGGTGGGGCGCGATGCCGGTGCCCGTGTCGGTGACGCTGAAGGCCAGCACCGGCTGCCCGGCTTCGTGCCGGGCCTGCACCGCCAGCGCCACCTGGCCGCGTTCGGTGAACTTGATGGCGTTGGACAGCAGGTTCAGCAGCACCTGGCGCAGCCGCGTCACGTCGCCGCGGATGGCGGCCGGCACCTCGGGCGCCACGTCCAGCACCAGAGTCAGGCCTTTTTCGCGCGCCTTGAAGCGCACCATGTCGCCCACCTGCCCGATGGTGGCGCGCACGTCCAGCGCCTCGTGTTCGAGTTCGAGCTTGCCCGACTCGATCTTGGAGAAATCCAGGATGTCGTCCACCACCGCCAGCAGCTGGTCGCTGGAGACCTTGAGCACGCCCAGCAGGTCCTGCTGCGTGGGGGTCAGGGGCGATTCGGCCAGCAGCTCGCTCATGCCCACCACGCCGTGCAGCGGGGTGCGGATCTCGTGGCTCATGACGGCCAGGAAGCCGGCCTTGGCCTTGACCGCGGCCAGCGCTTCTTCGCGCGAGGCGGCCAGTTCGGCGGTGCGTTGCGCCACGCGTTCTTCCAGCAGCAGGGCGGCTTCGCGCAGGGCGTCGTTCTTCTGTTCCACCTCGGCGTGGTAGGCCTGCAGCTGGACCGCGCTGGCGTGCATCACCTGCGAGAGGTTGTGCACCTCGCGAAAGCGCGTGTGTTGCTGCACCGGCGGCACGTCGCCTGCACCCAGGCGCAGCGCCGAGCTGTTGAGCAGGCGGAACTGACCCGAGAGGCGCCGCGCCACCACGAAGGCCACCAGCGCGCTGATGCCGATCAGCCCGGCCATGGCCGCCAGCGCCCACTGGCGCGCGCGCGTCACGTGGTGGGTGAAGTCCTGCTCCGGTGCCACCACGATGAGCTGCCAGTTGAGCTGGTACTTCTGCCCAAAGGGGCGCTGCATGGCGATCAGCCGGTTGTTGGTCAGGCCCAGGCCTTGCAGCCAGTCCTGCTTGGTCTCCAGGCGCATCAGGCCCGGACCGTCCGGCCGGCCATGGTCGCGTTCCTTGAACAGCCGGTACGACGCCTGCACCAGCGGGTCTTTGCTCTGTTCGGGCTTGATGCGCTGGGGCTTCCCGTCCAGCTGGTACGTGAGGTCTTCGTCCACCGAGGTCGCCACCATCAGGCCCTGGGCGTCCACCAGGTAGGTCACGGCGTGCTCGCTGATGCGGGTGCTGCGGATCAGCTCGGTCAGGCGCGCCAGGCTCATGTCCACCGCCATCACGCCCAGCAGCGTTTTCTGGTCGGTGTCGTAGATCGGTTGCGCCAGCGTGAGGTCGAACTGGTTCTTCACCGCCGAGCGGTACACATCGGTGAACACGCGTTGTCCGGTGCTGGCCGCCAGGCGGTACCACGGGCGCTGGCGGGGGTCGTAGATTTTGGTCTCGGTCTTGACCAGCTGGCTGCGGTCGCCCGGGGCCTTGATGAGGTAGTGGCGCCGGCCGCTCTCGCCCGGCTGGATGCTGCGCACGATGAAACCGTTGTCTTCCCGTTCGAGCCCGAAGAAGCCACCGTCTTCCCGCCCGAAGTACAGGTAGGGCACGTTGGGCGACTGCTGCGTCAGCGCGTGGGCCATCAGCTCGAAAGCGGGCGTGTCCTGCAGCCAGCGGCGGGTGCGTTCGCCTTCGGCGCCGCTGGTCACGAAGGGCGGCACCAGCGCGTTGACCACGGTGTGCGACTCGCCCAGGTGGGCCAGGGCGCCCACGTCCACCCGGTGGGCGGCCTGGCTCATGGCGTTTTCGGCCAGGGTTTCGATCGCGCGTGAACTGTTGGAGGACAGCAGCCACGACACCAGCAGCGCCGGCACCAGGGCGGCCAGCACCAGGGCGGCGATGAGGGCGGGGCCGAGCGACAGGCGGCGGCGCGGCTTGGGCAGGGCGTCGGTCACGGACGTTCTCCCGCGTTCAGCCGGGCAGGGGCTCGACCGTGCACACGTCCATGGGCTCGCGGCGGTGCGGCAGGCTCAGCAGGTAACGCGCGACCGGGCGCACCGCGCCGGTGACGCTGCGCAGCACCGGCACCGAGAGGGTGATGGCGCCGGTCGCTGCACTGGCGTGGCGTTGCAGGGCCATGGCGTCGACCACGGTTTCGCCCACCGGGATGAGCTGCGGGTTGCCGCCCAGCAGGCCGTCCATGCGCGTCATGGCGACGGGGCCGCGGTGCAGGGCCACGCCGACCTCGAAGGCGGGCAGCGGCCGGCCCGGAAACTGGCGCTGCACGAAACCGGCCATGCCCGCGGCGGCATTGCGCAGACCCAGCGCGGCCTTGGTGGCGCGCAGGCTGTGCGGGGCGGTGGTGCTGGCATCGCCGGTGTCGGCGAACACGGCCAGCACCCCTTCGCCGACAAACTGCAGGGCACTGGCGCCGAACAGGTGCACGGTGTCGCCGCTGTGTTCGTAAAAACGCTTGAGCAACTGGCCCATCTCGGCCGGGCTGAGTTCGGCCAGCCAGCCGGGGTAGTGGCGGATGTCGGCGAACAGCACCGTGGCGTCGGGGTGGCTGCAACTGCTGTCTTCGCCGCTGGCCTGGCCGGGCCATTGTTCGCTGAGCTCGCGCGCGAGCCGCTGTTCGTATTGCTCCTGCAAGGCCCAGGCCTGCTCTTCCAGCGCTTCGGTCAGCGCCGCCTGCACCTGCAGGGCGCGGGCCGCCTGGCGCATGGCCTGGCGGCCGAGCTGGGCGGCCACGGCGTCGATCAGCTCGCGCGGGCGCAGCGGTTTGGTGATGTAGTCGTCGGCGCCCAGGTTCATGCCCTGGCGCATGTCGCGCCGCTCCTGCAGCGAGGTCAGCAGGATGAAGGGGGTCAGGCCCACGTCGGCGTGTTCGCGCACGCGCTGCAGCAGCTCGAAGCCGTTCATGCCGGGCATGTTCACGTCGCTGACGACGACCTCGGGCGCATGCTCACGCACCAGCGCCCAGGCGCTCAGGCCGTCGCCCGCGGCCAGCACCTCGTGCCCCTGGTTGCCCAGGGCCACGCTCACCAGCTTGCGCGTGCCGCTGTCGTCTTCTGCCACCACCACCAATGCCATGCCAACCCGTTCTTCTTGTGCTCGAAAACCGCGATCCTAGGATCGTGGGCCCCGGTGCTGGCCGGATGAGGGTTTCTCGCCCGTGAGCGGGCGGGCCGAGCGTGATGGAATGCCGTCCGGTGTGTCCCGCATCAACGGATCTCGGCCGCCAGCCGCCAGGGCGACTTCTGCCAGGCCAGCACTTCTTCGCCCAGCAGCCAGGCCGACTGCGGGAATCGTTTGGCCCAGCCGTCGGCGGTGCCGAGTCTGAAGGCCCCGTTTTTGTACGACAGGCGGACGGCGGCGTGTTCGGGCATCTGGCGGGCATGGCACAGCAACACCGCCAGGCGCAGGCTCAGCAGCTGTTTGGCGAACAGCTCGTCGGCCAGGGCGAACTCCAGCTTGCGCAGCTTGCCGCGCTGGCCCAGCACCAGCTGGCTCATGCGGTGCAGTTCGGGGAACGAAAAGCCCGGCGCGTCCACGTGGTCGAGGATGTAGGCCCCGTGGTGGTAGGACCGCTCGTGCGAGATGTGGGTGCCGATCTCGTGCAGGCGCGCGGCCCAGGCCAGCTTCTGCGAATAACGGCCGTCCGCGTTGTCGGCGGCGATCTGGGCGAACAGCGCACAGGCCACGGTGCTCACCCGCTCAGCCTGTTCGGTGTCGATCGAAAACCGCTCGGCCAGCCAGCGCACGGTGCGTTCGCGCACGTCGGTGTCGTTGCCTTCGCGGTCGATCAGGTCGTACAGCGCACCCTGGCGCAAGGCACCCTGGGCCGGCAGCATCTGTTCGATACCGAACAGGCCAAAAATGGCGCGCAGCACCGCCAGGCCACCGCCCAGCACGGCGCGCCGGTCTTCCTTCAAGCCGTCCAGGCGCAGCGCGTCGACGCTGCCGGCCTTGACCATGCGGTCCATCAGCCAGTCCAGCCCGGGGCGGGTCACCACACCGGCGGCAAAGCCGTTGGCGGCCAGGATGTCGGCCACCGCGCCCACCGTGCCCGAGGAGCCATAGGCCACCCGCCATTCGCTGGCCGGGAAGGTGCCCAGGGCCTCGTCCAGCACCGCCTGCGCGGCGATCTCGGCCGTCTTGAAGCTGCCGGTGCTGCACAGGCCCTTCGGGAAGTAGCGCGTGGACCAGGCCACGCTGCCCAGGCGGTACGACTCCATGCGCCGCGCCTCGTAGCCCTGGCCCAGGATCATTTCGGTCGAACGGCCGCCGATGTCCACCACCAGGCGTTTTTCGTCGGACTGCGGCAGCAGGCGCGAGACGCCCTGGTAGATCAGCCGCGCTTCTTCCTGGCCCGAGACCACCTCGATGGCAAACCCCAGGATCTGCTGGGCGCGTTCGAGGAACACATCGCGGTTGACGGCTTCGCGCAGCGTCTGCGTGGCCACGGCGCGCACCTGATGTTTCTGGAAGCCGTGCAGCCGTTCGGCAAAACGGGCCAGGCAGTCCCAGCCGCGCTGCATGGCCGCCGCGCTCAGGTTCTTCTGCTCGTCCAGCCCATTGCCCTGGCGCACGGTTTCCTTGAGGTATTCGACGCGCTCGATGTGGCCGGAATGGAAACGGCCGATTTCCAGGCGGAAACTGTTGGAGCCGAGGTCGATGGCGGCGAGCAGGGTACCGTTGAGCATGGGGCAGGAGGGTCGCAAGGGGCGTGGTGCGTCGGGGGAGGCAGGAGCGCGGATTGTGACGCACGCACATGACAGCGCCTTCACAGGGCGGGGCCCGCCAAGGGGGGTGAAATGCCGACCCGCTTGGGTTACCCTGCTGCACTGGCCCGCCATGAACGACTTGCTGCCCCTCTGGACCCGCCACGCGCCCGAACTGCGGCGCTGGCTGCGCACGCGCCTGCCGGTTCCTGCCGAGGCGGACGACCTGCTGCAGGACGTGCTGGTCAAGGCCCTGCGCCATGGGGCCGAGGGCTGGGCCGCGGTGGCGCAACCCCGGGCCTGGCTGTTCGAAGTGACCCGCAACACGCTCATCGACCGCCTGCGCAGCGGCCGCGACAGCCACCCCCTGCCCGACGACCTGGACCAGTGGGCCGCACCCGATGACACGGCCGACGCGGTGGACGCGCTGGCCCAGGCCTGCCTGCCGCGCGTGCTGGCCGAGCTGGACCCGCAAGACCGGGAAGCGATCGAACTGTGCGACCTGCAGGGCATGGCGCAGGCCGACTATGCGGCGCTGAAACACCTGAGCCTGCCGGCCGCCAAGTCGCGCGTGCAGCGGGCGCGCCGGCGCATGCGCGAGCACATGACCAGCGCCTGTCAGGTGCGCTTCGACGACGCGGGCTGTGTGGAAGACTTTGTGCCCCGTCCCGCTCTGGCCAGCCCCTGCTGCCCCGTGGCAGGACCGCCGAGCCACGACCCAACGCCATCAGAAAGCCCATGAACTCCCAATCCGACGATCCGCGGGCGGACCGCGACCGCCGCCGCTGGCTGCAGGCCACAGCCGCCGCACTGGTTGCCGCCCCGTGGGCTTCTGCCTGGGCACAGCCGGCCTCGGCTGCGGCCGAAGAAGCCAAGGCGCCGCCGCTGCCGGCGCTGGGCAGCCCGCTGACCGTGCCGCGCATCGGTTTGCTCGGCGGCGGGGTGTTCGAGCCGGCGCAGGCCGAAGGCCGGCCGCTGCTGGTGTACTGGTGGTCCAGCACCTGCCCGTTCTGCGCGCTGCAAAGCCCCAGCATGGAACAGCTCTGGCAAAGCCAGCAGGGCCGGGGCCTGCAGATGGTGGCGCTGTCCATCGACAAAAAGCCCGAAGACGCCGTGGCGTACCTGCAGAAAAAGGGGTACAGCTTCCCCGCCGCCTGGGCCAGCCCGGAATGGCGCAAGGCTTTCCCCAAGCCGCGCGGCCTGCCCATCACCCTGCTGCGCGGGCGCGATGGAAAGCTGGTGCTGGCCGAGAAGGGCCAGATGTTTGCCGAGGACGTGGACGCCATGGCGGGGCTGATCTGAGCGGCTGACATCGCAGCGGCCGAAGTTTTTTTCTCGCGCACCTGCATCTTTTGGCGGGTGGCCTCGTCTTCTGAGGCATGAGCACCCTCGCATCGACCCTGATCCGCTGGCCGAACCGGCGGCCACGGGCTTTCCTGCTGGTCGCCGCGGCGCTCTGGTGGGGCCTGTACCAGTCGCTGATCCCGGCGTCCGAAGCCCTGGTGGCCGCCTTGCCGCTGGACCGCCAGAGCCGCCTGGGCAGCGCGCTGCAGTTCTTCTTCTACGACACGCCCAAGGTCTTGCTGCTGCTGACCGGGGTGGTGTTCGTCATGGGCATGGTCAACAGCCACTTCACGCCCGAGCGCACCCGGGCCCTGCTGGCCGGGCGCACCGAGGGCGTGGCCCATGTGATGGCCGCGGCGCTGGGCATCGTCACGCCGTTCTGCTCGTGCTCGGCGGTGCCGCTGTTCATCGGCTTCGTGCAGGCGGGCGTGCCGCTGGGGGTGACCCTCTCGTTCCTGATCTCGGCGCCCATGGTCAATGAGGTGGCGCTGGCGCTGTTGCTGGGCCTGTTCGGCTGGAAGATCGCCGCGCTGTACCTGGGCCTGGGCTTGTCGGTGGCCATCGTGGCCGGCTGGATCATAGGGCGCCTGAAGATGGAGGCGCACCTGGAGGACTGGGTGCGCGACATGCCGAAGATGTCGGCCGGTTACGAGGCGGCCGACACGACGCTGGCCGACCGGGTGCAGGTCGGCTTGGCGGCCGTGCGCGAGATCGTGGGCAAGGTCTGGCCCTACATCCTGGCGGGCATCGCCATCGGCGCGGGCATCCACGGCTGGGTGCCGCAGGACTTCATGGCCAGCTTCATGGGCAAGGACGCTTGGTGGTCGGTGCCGCTGGCGGTGCTGATCGGCGTGCCGATGTACACCAACGCGGCCGGTGTGATCCCCATCGTGCAGGCGCTGCTGGCCAAGGGCGCGGCGCTGGGCACGGTGCTGGCGTTCATGATGAGCGTGATCGCGCTCTCGCTGCCCGAACTGATCATCCTGCGCAAGGTGCTCAAGGTCCGGCTCATCGCCACGTTCGTGGCGGTGGTGGCCGGCGGCATCCTGCTGGTGGGTTTTGTTTTCAACGCGGTGCTGTGACCGCTTTTCCTTCCCTATCAATACCCGGAGACCAAACGCATGGGCATCCCATTGACCGGATTCCAACCGTTTCTGGTGGCCGCTGTGGCCGCCACCCTGGCCTGGAGCGCCCAGGCGGTGGAGGTGGTCTTCCAACCCGTGGCGCCCAACGTCTATGCCCATGTGGGCGACACCGAAGGCCGCACCTATGAGAACGAGGCGCTCAACGCCAACATCGGCCTGGTGGTCACGCCCGCCGGGGCGGTGCTGATCGACCCGGGGGCCAGCTTCCAGAGCGCCCGCCAGATCGCCGAAGCCGCCAAGAAGGTGACGCCGCAACCGATCCGATGGGTCATCAACACCGGCGGGCAGGACCACCGCTGGCTGGGCAATGGCTACTTCAAGGCGCAGGGGGCGGAGATCATGGCCCACGCCGATGCCGAGGCCGACATGCGGGCCCGCGGTCCGGAACACCTGAAAGCCAACGCGCCGGTGCTCAAGGACAAGATGGACGGCACGGAGATTGTGCTGCCCACACGCTGGCTGACCGACGCCAACACCCGGCTGGACATGGGCGGCACGGTGCTGGAAGTGGTGCACCGCAAGGGCGGCCACACGCCGGGCGACAGCCTGGTCTGGCTGCCGCAGAGCGGCGTGGTGTTCACCGGCGACGTGGTCTATGTGGACCGCATCCTGGGCCTGCACCCGGTGAGCAAGACCCGAACCTGGGTCGAATCCTTCGAGGCGCTGGAAGCCTTGAACCCGACGGTGGTGGTGCCCGGCCACGGCCGCGTGACCACGCTGGCGCAGGCACAAAAGGACACCGGCAACCTGCTCAGGGCCCTGCGCGCCCACATGGGCCAGGCCGTGGCCGCCGGTACCGACATGAGCGCGGCCATCAAGCGCTTCGACGCCGCGCCGTACCAGCACCTCAAACACGTGGAGGTCTGGTTGCCCCAGATCGCCAATCTCACCTATCTCGAAATGGAACAGGAGTAAATCATGGACATCAAGGTTCTGGGCACCGGCTGTGCCAACTGCAAGAACACCATCGCCCTCATCGAGCAGGTGGCCAAGGCCCAGGGCGTGAGCGTCACCCTGACCAAGGTCGAAGAGCTGCGCGAGATCATGGGCCACGGCGTCATGAGCACGCCCGGCGTGGTGGTCAACGGCCAGGTGGTGCACGCCGGCGGCGTGCCCAGCCGCGAGAAGGTCGAGCAGTGGCTGGCGGCCTGAAAGAGAATGCCGTGACCGACACCCAACCCCAGATGGCCTCCCACATGCCCGACCAGACGTCGACCAAGATGCAGTTCCATGTGGTCTCGTGCCGCGAGAGCGCGCACCTCAGCCGTTCCAGCTGCAAGAACGCGCAGATTGACCTGGACACCGACCTGGCCGGCAATCCGGACGCCTTCAACCCGGCCGAGCTGCTGCTGGCGGCGCTCTCGGCCTGCATGATCAAGGGCATCGAGCGGGTGGTGCCCATCCTCAAGTTCGAGCTGCGCGGGGTGGAGGTGCGGGTGCACGGAGTGCGCCAGGACGTGCCACCGCGCATGGAGTCCATCACCTACGACATCGTGGTGGACACCGACGAAGACGACCGGCGCCTGGCCCTGCTGCACGACAACGTGAAGAAATTCGGCACCGTGTTCAACACCGTGGCCCCGGGCACCGAGCTGAGCGGCGTGATGCGGCGGCAGGCCCACACCGTCTGAACGCCACCTGAGCGCCGCACGAAGGGACACGCCATGAGCGCCGGTCACGACCACAGCCACGCCCCCGCCAGTTTCAACCGGGCGTTTGCCATCGGCATCGCCCTGAACCTGGCCTTCGTCGGCATCGAGGCTTTCTACGGCTGGCGCATCAATTCCCTGGCCCTGCTGGCCGACGCGGGGCACAACCTGAGCGACGTGGCGGGGCTGGTGCTGGCCTGGGGTGGCGCCCTGGCGGGCCAGCTGCGACCGAACCCGCGCCACACCTACGGCTGGCGCAAGGGCAGCATCCTGGCCGCATTTGCCAACGCCTTGCTGCTGCTGGTGGCCATGGGGGCGCTGGTCTGGGAGGCGGTGGGGCGCCTGCTGGCCCCCGAGCCGATGGCGGACCACGAGGGCGTGACCATCATGGCCGTGGCCGGCGTGGGCATCGTCGTCAATTCGGTGACGGCCTGGTTGTTCATGCGCGGTCGGGACACCGACCTGAACATCCGCGGGGCCTTTCTGCACATGGCCGCCGATGCGCTGGTCTCGGCCGGGGTGGTGCTGGCCGGTGCCCTGACGCTCTGGAAGGGCTGGGCCTGGCTGGACCCGGTGGTCAGCCTGCTGATCGCGGGCGTGATCCTCTGGGGCACCTGGAGCCTGTTCCGCCAGTCCTTGCACCTGCTGTTCGACGGCGTGCCCGACCGTGTGGACCCGCAGGCGGTGCACGCCAGCCTGATGGGCCTGCCCGGCATCGAACGCGTGCACGACCTGCACATCTGGGCCATGGACACGTCTCAAGTGGCCATGACCGCCCACCTGGTGATGCCGGTCGGCCACGCCGACGACGCGTTTCTCAAGGCCGCAACCGACCTGCTGCACGACCGGTTCGAGATCACCCACGTCACCCTGCAGGTGGTGAACGAGCCGTTCACCGCGCCTTGTGGCGACTGGCGGTCAGCGCCCGCGCAGGCGCCGACCCCGGCGCACCACCACGATCACCACGACCACCACCATCCTCACTGACGGTGGTGCGCCATCAGGCGGGGGGGCCGCGGGCCCTGATCGGCCGCCAGCCGGTCACCTCGACGGCATCGGCCCCCCGGCGGGGCGGCCTTGGCGGCTGCGCGGCAGAAGGAACATCGGCTGCAACACGCGACAAACCGGTCTCCTGCGGTACTACCTTCTGCGCCCAGGTGGCCAACCTGGGTTCGCCGGTAGCACCACACGATCCTCGGTTGTCGCGCGTTTCGCTTCGATGCCTTCTGCCGCGCAGCCTCCTGGCGGGCCGCCGCTCCGGGCCGCCTGCAACACCCGGCGCCCATCCGTCGCCCGTCCCCGCGTTGGGCGGCGCCGCTGAAAAGTCTTGTGAATGTCACAGACCTGTCACAGAGCCTCACTACAGTCCGCTTCATCCTTTCAACCAACCCCGCTAGGACTTTTAAATGAACACCAAGCGCACCCTTCTGAAGACCGTTGCCGCCGCCACGCTGGCCACCCTGGCCATGGGCACGGCCTTTGCCGCCGACATCACCGGCGCGGGCGCCACCTTCCCGTTCCCGGTCTACGCCAAGTGGGCTGAGGCCTATAAGGCCGCCACCGGCACGGGCCTGAACTACCAGTCCATCGGCTCCTCGGGTGGCCTCAAGCAGATCCGCGCCAAGACCGTGACCTTCGGCGCCTCCGACGCCCCGGTCAAGGGTGCCGATCTGGACAAGGACGGCATGGTCCAGTTCCCCGCCATCGTCGGTGGCACCGTGCCGGTGCTGAACCTCGAAGGCTTCAAGCCGGGCGAACTGCGCGTGACCGGTGCCGTGCTGGCCGACATGTTCCTGGGCAAGATCACCAAGTGGAACGACGCCAAGCTGGCTGCCCTGAACCCCGGCAAGAAGCTGCCCGACGAAAACATCACCGTGGTGCACCGCGCCGACGGTTCGGGCACGACCTTCAACTTCACCGACTACCTGAGCGCGGTCAGCCCTGAGTGGTCCAGTTCCGTGGGCAAGGGCGCCGCCGTCAAGTGGCCGGCCGCTTCGTCCGTCGGTGGCAAGGGCAACGAAGGCGTGGCCGCCAACGTCAACCGCGTCAAGGGTGCCGTGGGTTACGTGGAATACGCCTACGTCAAGAAGAACGGCATGAACTTCATGCAGCTGCAGAACGCCGATGGCAAGTACGTCAGCCCCGACGACAAGACCTTCGCCGCCGCCGCTGCGGGCGCCGACTGGTTCAGCGTGCCCGGCATGGGCGTGTCCATGGTCAACGCCAAGGGCGCTGAAGCCTGGCCCATCAGCACCGCTTCGTTCATCCTGATGTACAAGCAGCCCGGCGACAAGGTTGCGTCCGCCGAAGCCCTGAAGTTCTTCGACTGGGCCTTCAAGAACGGCAAGAAGCTCGCTTCCGACCTCGACTACGTGCCGCTGCCCGACAGCCTGACCGATCAGATCCGCGCCAAGGTCTGGAACCAGGTCGCCAAGTAAACCGCTCGCCTGGGCACCCGCCGGTATGCATCCATGCCGGCGGGTCTTTTTTTTGTCATTGAACCGACATAATCGGCCACGGAGTTCCCATGAGCATCGCTGGAGCCAGCATGACCGTTACAGAAGCGCCCGCCGATACGGGCAATCCCCAGATGTTGTCGATCGCCCGCAAGCAGCGCTTGCAGGACATGGCGTTCCACCGCATCACACAGTTGTTCTCGCTGCTGGTGCTGGTCGCCCTGCTGGGCATCATCGTGTCGCTGTTCATCAACGCCTGGCCGGCGTTCCAGAAATTCGGCGCCCACTTCATCTGGTACGTCGAGTGGGACATCATCAATGAAGAATTCGGGGCCGCGATCGCCATCGTCGGCACCCTGGCCAGCGCCGGCATCGCGCTGCTGATCGCGGTGCCGCTGGCGTTCGGCATCGCGCTGTTTCTGACCGAAACCTGCCCGCCCTGGCTGCGCCGCCCGCTGGGCACCGCCATCGAACTGCTGGCCGCCGTGCCGTCCATCATTTACGGCATGTTCGGCCTGTTCGTGTTCGCGCCGCTGTTCGCCGATTACTTCCAGGTGCCCGCGCAGAAGCTGCTGGGCTCCATGCCGCTGATCGGCTTCCTGTTCGGTGGTTCCACCAACGGCATGGGCATCCTGGCCGCCGGCATCGTGCTGGCCTTCATGGTGCTGCCCTTCGTGGCGGCCGTGATGCGTGACGTGTTCGAAATCGTGCCCCCCATCCTGCGCGAATCGGCCTATGGCCTGGGTTGCACGACCTGGGAGGTGGTGCGCCGCGTGGTGCTGCCGTACACCCAAAAGGGCGTGATCGGCGGCGTGATGCTGGGCCTGGGCCGCGCCCTGGGCGAGACCATGGCGGTCACCTTCGTGATCGGCAACGCCAACCGCATGCCCACCTCGCTGTTCTCGCCGGGCACCTCGATCGCTTCGACCCTGGCCAACGAATTCGGCGAAGCCGCCGACTTCCACATCTCGGCCCTGTTCGCACTGGGCTTCCTGCTGTTCGTCATCACCTTCATCGTGCTGGCCCTGGCCAAGTGGATGATCATCCGCGCCGAAAAGGCCAAGGGGCTGTGATCATGGAATTCAACCAGACGCTCTACCGCCGCCGTCAGCTGTCCAACAAGGTGGGCCTGACCCTGTCCATGGGTGCCATGGGCCTGGGCCTGGCCGTGCTGCTGTGGATCCTGTTCGTGCTGTTCTCCAACGGCCTGGCCGCGCTGGACTGGAACCTGTTCACCCAGTCCACCCCCGCGCCGGGTTCCGAAGGCGGTGGCCTGGCCAACGCCATCGTCGGCAGCCTGCTCATGGTGGGTTTCTCGGTGCTGGTGTCCACGCCCATCGGTGTGTTTGCCGGTGTGTACCTGGCCGAATACGGCGACACCAGCAAGACGGCCGAGCTGACCCGCTTCGTCACCGACATCATGCTGTCGGCGCCGTCCATCGTGCTGGGCCTGTTCGTCTACGCCATCGCGGTCGCCACGCTGGGCGGGTTCTCGGGCTGGGCCGGTTCGCTGGCGCTGTCGCTGATCGCCGTGCCGGTGGTTGTGCGCACCACCGAAAACATGCTGCGCCTGGTGCCCGGCAGCCTGCGCGAAGCGGCCTTTGCCCTGGGCGCGCCGCGCTGGAAGGTGGCCACCCTGATCACGCTGCGTGCCGCCAAGAGCGGTGTGGTCACCGGCCTGCTGCTGGCCGTGGCCCGCATCAGCGGTGAAACCGCGCCGCTGCTGTTCACCGCGCTGAACAACCAGTTCTTCAACACCGACATGACCAAGCCCATGGCCAACCTGCCGGTGGTGATTTTCCAGTTCGCGATGAGCCCCTACGACAACTGGATCCGCCTGGCCTGGGCCGGTGCGCTGCTGATCACCCTGTCGGTGCTGGCGCTGAACATCGTGGCCCGCGTCTACCTGCGCGACAAGTCGCCCAAGTGAAGTCCTTCGACCTTTCCACCTCCTCCAACCGGACCCGATCATGACCGCTACCGCCACGGCTGCCGCCACGACCACCCGCAATGCGCTGGAACTGCGCAACCTGAACTTCTACTACGGCCAGTTTCACGGTCTCAAGAACGTGAACATGAACATCGAGGAGCGCAAGGTCACCGCCTTCATCGGCCCCTCGGGTTGTGGCAAGTCCACGCTGCTGCGCACCCTCAACCGCATGTACAGCCTCTACCCCGGCCAGCGCGCCGAGGGTTCGATCAACTTCTACGGCCAGAACATCCTGGACGCCAAGCAGGACATCAACCTGCTGCGCGCCCGCATCGGCATGGTGTTTCAGAAGCCCACGCCGTTCCCCATGTCGATCTACGACAACATCGCCTTCGGCGTGAAGCTGTATGAAAACATCAGCAGGAGCGAGATGGACGACCGCGTGGAATGGGCGCTGACCAAGGCCGCGTTGTGGACCGAGGTGAAGGACAAGCTGCACCAGAGCGGCCTGTCGCTCTCCGGTGGCCAGCAGCAGCGCCTGTGCATCGCGCGCAGCGTGGCGGTCAAGCCCTCGGTGCTGCTGCTCGACGAGCCGACTTCGGCGCTGGACCCGATCTCCACCGGCAAGGTGGAAGAGCTGGTGCACGAGCTCAAGAAGGACTACACCATCGCCATCGTCACGCACAACATGCAGCAGGCCGCCCGCTGCAGCGACTACACGGCCTACATGTACCTGGGCGAACTGATCGAATTCGGCTCGACCGAACAGATCTTCTTCAAACCCACCAAGACCGAGACCGAAGACTACATCACCGGCCGTTTCGGCTGATCCACGGGAGCACCAGCATGGGCGACAAACACATCTCCAGCCAGTTCGACGCCGAACTCAATTCCATCTCCACCCACGTGCTCGAAATGGGCGGGCTGGTGGAGTCGCAGCTGCACCAGGCGGTCTATGCGCTGACCAACATGAGCCTGGAAACGGCCGAGCAGGTGATCGAGACCGAAAACCGCATCAACCAGATGGAGGTGAACATCGATCACGAGATCATCTCCACCATCGGCCGTCGCCAGCCGACGGCGCGCGACCTGCGCTTCCTCATGGCCATCTCGCGCACCACCCAGAACCTGGAGCGCGCCGGTGACGAGATCGCCCGCGTGGCACGCATGGTCAAGTCCATCATCGAAGGCGGCACGCCGCGCTCGCTGCCCGTGTCCGAACTGCGCCTGGCCGCCGACCTGGCCGCCGGCATGCTGCGCAAGACGCTCGACTCCTTCGCCCGGCTCGACACCACGATGGCGCTGGCCATCATCAAGGACGACAACGCCATCGACACCGAGTACGACGGTTTCCTGCGCAAGCTCATCACCTACATGATGGAAGACCCGCGCACGATCTCGCCCAGCCTGAACCTGCTGTTCCTGGCCAAGTCGCTCGAACGTGTGGGCGACCACGCCAAGAACATCGCCGAGCAGATCATCTTCGTGGTCAAGGGCGAGGACGTGCGCCACTCGTCGGTCGACAAGGTGGAGTCGCTGGTCCGATGAAGCGTTCGCCAAGACTGGAGGCCCGAGCATGAGAAAGCTGCCCCGTGTGCTGGTGGTGGAGGACGAGCCGGCGATCGCCGAACTGATCGCCGTCAACCTGCGCCACAACGGCTTTGCGCCCACCGTGGTGTTCGACGGCCAGGCCGCGCAGCGCGAGGTGGACGCTGTGCTGCCCGACGTGATCCTGCTGGACTGGATGCTGCCCGGCGAAAGCGGCGCCGCGCTGGCGCGCCAGTGGCGCAAGCACGAGCGCACGAAGACCGTGCCCATCCTGATGCTGACGGCGCGCAGCGACGAAAGCGACAAGGTGCAGGGGCTGGACGCCGGCGCCGACGACTACATCACCAAGCCGTTCTCGACCCAGGAACTGCTGGCGCGCATCCGCGCCGTGCTGCGCCGTCGCGCGCCCGAGATCGTCAACGACTCGGTGCAGGTCGGTGAACTGGTGCTGGATGCGGGGACTTACCGCATCAGCTACCGCGGCCAGGAACTCAAGGTCGGGCCGACCGAATTCAAACTGCTGCACTACCTCATGAAGCACGCCGAGCGCGTGCACACGCGTGGGACGCTGCTCGACAAGATCTGGGGCGACCACGTCTTCATCGAAGAGCGGACCGTGGACGTGCATGTCAAACGCCTGAGGGAGTCGCTGGGCGATGCGGCCGGCATGGTGGAAACCGTGCGCGGCGCCGGTTACCGCCTGACCGCGCAAGGCACGCAGACCGCCCATTCATGATCGCCCGGACACTGACCCTGCTGTTCCTGGTGCTGCTGGGAGCGGCCTGGGGCTGGAGCCGCGGCTCGCTCATCTGGACGCTGGTGGGCGCCTTGCTCGGCGCGCTGGCCTGGGGCATCCAGGACGGCATCAGCGCCGTGCGCCTGTTGCGCTGGCTCAACAACGGCGAGGTCACCGGCACACCCCGTCTGACGGGGGTGTGGGGTGAACTGCTCGACCGCAACCGCAAGATCTTCAAGAAGCTGGAGAAAAAGGCGCAGAGCAGCGACGCCCGGCTGGAGGATTTTCTGTCGGCCATCCAGGCATCGCCCAACGGCGTGGTGCTGTTGGACGCTAGCGGCGCGATCGAGTGGTGCAACCAGACCGCCGCCGCCCACCTGGGGCTGGACCCCCAGCGCGACCTGGGGCAGGCGATCCGCAACATGGTGCGTTCGCCGACCTTTGTGGCTTACCTGGCCGAGGGCGACTTCGGCCACGAAATCCAGATCGACGGCCCGGGCAAGCGACCGTCGCAGCCCAACAAGATCTCCTTGCAGATCCACGCCTACGGCCACAAGCGCAAGCTCATGCTCACGCGCGACGTGACGGCGGTGCAGCTGGCCGAAACCATGCGGCGCGACTTTGTGGCCAACGTCTCGCACGAGATCCGCACACCCCTGACGGTGCTCAGCGGTTTCGTCGAGACCATGCAGAGCATCCCGCTGGAAGAGGCGGACCGTGCCCGCTACCTCGGGTTGATGAGCCAGCAGGCCCACCGCATGCAGACGCTGGTGAACGATTTGCTCACGCTCTCGCGCCTGGAGGGCAGTCCGGCGCCGGGATCCGGTGAGTGGGTGGACGGCGACGATCTGCTGCGCCAGGTGGTGCAGGAAGCGCAGGGCCTGTCGCACACCATTGCCGAGCCGCCGCACGCCATTGAAGTGCAGCCCGGTCTGTCGGTGCAGGTGTCGGGGGTGCGCAGCGAGTTGCTCAGCGCTCTGTCCAACCTGGCGAGCAACGCGGTGCGCTACACACCGGGCGGCGGGCACATCCGGCTGGGCTGGCGTCCGCGCGCAGAAGGCGGCGTCGAGTTCTTTGTGGCCGACAGCGGTCCGGGCATCGCGGCCGAACACCTGCCGCGCCTGACCGAGCGCTTCTACCGGGTGGACCGCAGCCGTTCGCGCGAGACCGGTGGCACGGGCCTGGGCCTGGCCATCGTCAAGCACGTGGTGCAGCGCCACGGCGGGCAGGTGCAGATCGAGAGCGTGGAGGGGCAGGGCTCCACCTTCATCCTGAGCCTGCCCCCCACGCGGGTGCGCGAGGTGGTCACGGGCGACTGATCGCGCCCAGGGCCTGGCTCACTGGCCCACGCGCTGGTACACCAGCAGCCGCTCCTTGCGATCCGTCAGACGGCTGACGCTGGCCTTGAAGGCCCACTGGGTCAGCTGCACGCGTTGGTCCAGCGTGTCCTGGGTGCTCGGGTTCACCACCAGCGCGTGACAAGCCCGTGCATCCGCGTGTTCGGGCCGCTGCGTGCGCACCAGCGTGAGCCGTCCGTGGTACTGCAGAGCCGCGATCTGCGCGCTGGACAGGCCGTCCACCAGCACACAGGCATCGGCCGGCACCAGCGAGGCGACACGGCGCGAGAGCGGGCCGTAGCTGCGCCCGAAATCCAGCAGGGGCAACCACAGCGTCATCAGCAGCAGCCAGCACAGCGTGGCGCCTGCGGCGGGCAGCACCAGACTCTTCCAGAGCGCCTGGCGGTGGGCGCCCACGCGCCAGCCCACCAGCCAGATCCAGGCCAGTGTGGCCAGCGCGGCTGCGGCGAACAGCAGGAAGGAAAACTCGGGCACAAAGCCGGGTGCCAGCTTGGCCACGTTGGCCGCCGGTTTGGCGGGCACGCCGGTCATCATGGCCACCCACACGGTCCAGACGATCAGCGCGCAGCCGGTGAAAAAAATG
This sequence comes from Hydrogenophaga sp., assembly GCF_031426985.1. Lineage (GTDB taxonomy): Bacteria > Pseudomonadota > Gammaproteobacteria > Burkholderiales > Burkholderiaceae_C > Hydrogenophaga. The sequence goes on along the minus strand of NZ_JASJOY010000043.1, from coordinate 50,047 downwards.
AGCGTGAACCAGTCGATCAGCGCCGACACACTGCGGCTGAGCGTGGGCAGGGCAAAGGCCGCCAGCGTGGCCAGAGCGGGCAGGGCCAGCAGCAAGGCGCGGTCGAAGTCGGGGTTGACCGCGCTGTTGACAACGCTGACCAGGGCCATCCACAAGGGCAGGGCCACGTGCGGCTGGCGCAGCTGGCGGCGCCAGCGCCACAGCGTCCACAGCGCCAGCGGCCAGGCGGGCCAGGTGAACCACACCAGCAACCGGCCCCAGCGCGTCCAGTCGCTCCAGCGCTCGGGCATGTCCAGCGCCGGGCCCTGCAGCAGGCCGGTCGCGGCAGCCGCGAGCATCACCACCGCCAGGCTGGCCGCCGCCCAGACCAGGGGGCGGCGGAAGGCGCCGTTTTCGGGGCCATCTGGGCGGGGCAAACCGATCCACAACAGCAGGCCCGCGCCAGCGGCCAGGGTGATCCAGGGCGCGCCACTGAACGCGAGTCCGGCCGCTCCCAGGCCCCAGAGCAGCAGGCTGCGCGCGGGGTGGGCGTCATCGGTTTGCGCCAGGCGCGCGGCGCCCAGCAGCAGGGCGCTGGTGGCGGCGAGCCGGGCCAGGTCGGGTGTGGTTTCGTGTGACAACTGCGCCAGACCCAGGCTGGCCACCAGGGCCAGCAGGGCCGCGTCGGCCACGGTGCGGGCGTAGTCCACCGGCTGGGCCTCACCGCCGAAGGCAAACGCCACCGGCTGCGCGCCACGCTGGCGTGCCAGGTGGTAGACGGCGTACCAGGTGCAGGACAGCGTGAGCGCCAGCAAACCGCCGAACGGGATGCGCACCGCGAGGTCGGCTGGCAGGAAGGGCAGCAGCCGGATGAACGCCGCGCCCAACCAGTAGGGCAGCGGGCCGGGCTCGTCCACCAGTTCGCCCAACACCTGCGGCTGCCACCAGCTGCTGTGGCCGGCGGCCATCTCCAGCATCACACCAAAGGCGGACACATCGGCCAGCTTCCACGGCTCACGGCCCAGAAAGCCGGGCAGCACATAGGCCACACAAAACAGGATGAGCGCCAGCCGGGGCAGGCGGCGCACCGCCGATTGCGGCACGATGGCGGGGGTGGTTTGGGTCACGGCGGCTGACTATACAGGGCAGGGCGGGGGCCGGCCCGTTGTGGGCCGGGAGCCATCGGCGGGCGAAAAAAAAGCAGCCGGCGAGGCGGCTGCTTTTTTGTGGGTTGTGCCTTGACGCACAACGCGGGCCAGATCACTTGGCAGCGGTCTTGCCGTAGCGGTTGCGGAATTTCTCGACGCGGCCGCCCATGTTGTCCACGCTCTTTTGCGTGCCGGTGTAGAACGGGTGCGACTCGCTGGAGGTGTCCAGCTTGAACAGCGGCAGCTCGCGGCCGTCGTCCATCTTGACCATTTCCTTGGTGTTCACGCAGGAACGGGTCACGAACTTGAAGTTGTTCGACAGGTCCACGAAGCACACTTCGCGGTAGTTGGGGTGAATGCCTTCTTTCATGGCGATTCCTAAGGTCAGGTGCGACAGCCGCGAAAGAACCGTTCTCTCGTACTTGCCGCAAGTTGCAAAGCTTTCGATTGTACCACCCCTGCGCGGGCTATCTTCCACCCCTGCGCCGCCTTCGGCGTCACCCCCTCAAGGGGGCGATGCGTGCGGCCTGGCGGAGCCAGTTCCGCCGCATCCTTGAATCAGGCACGCGCCCCGTAGAGGTGCGGACCGAACTGGGTACAGGAGGTGAGGGGCAGTCAATCCAGAAACACCGCGGAACTGGCTTCGCCAGGCCGCTGGTGTTGTCCCCCCTCGAAGCGCCGCAAAGCGGCGCGCCACGGAGGGGGGAAGCCGCGTCAGCGGCGCAGGGGGGAGTCCGAACTCACCCGCCCCTTCTCATCATGTCGAAGAACTCGGAGTTGTTCTTGGTCGCCTTCATGCTCTTGAGCACCATTTCCATCGCCTCAATCTCGTCCATGTTGTACATGAACTGGCGCAGGATGCGGGTCTTCTGCAGGATCTCGGGCGCCAGCAGCAGTTCCTCGCGGCGGGTACCGCTGCGGTTGAGCTGGATCGACGGGAACACGCGTTTTTCGTACAGACGGCGATCCAGGTGGATTTCGCAGTTGCCGGTGCCCTTGAACTCTTCAAAGATCACCTCGTCCATGCGGCTGCCGGTGTCGACCAGCGCGGTGGCGATGATGGTCAGGCTGCCACCTTCTTCCACGTTACGGGCTGCGCCCAGGAAACGCTTGGGGCGCTGCAGGGCGTTGGCGTCCACACCGCCGGTCAGCACCTTGCCGGAGGAGGGCAGCACGTTGTTGTAGGCACGGGCCAGGCGGGTGATCGAGTCCAGCAGGATCACCACGTCCTTGCCGAGTTCGACCAGGCGCTTGGCGCGCTCGATCACCATTTCGGCGACGTGCACGTGGCGGGCGGCCGGTTCGTCGAAGGTGGAGGCGATCACGTCGCCACGCACCGTGCGCTGCATTTCGGTCACTTCTTCCGGACGCTCGTCCACCAGCAGCACCATCAGTTCCACCTCGGGGTGGTTGGCGGTGATGGCATGGCAGATGTGCTGCATCATGACCGTCTTGCCGCTCTTGGGCGGGGCAACGATCAGGGCACGCTGGCCTTTGCCGATGGGGGCGATGATGTCGATGACGCGACCGGTGATGTTCTCTTCGGTCTTGATGTCGCGTTCCAGGCGCATCTGTTCCTTGGGGAACAGCGGCGTCAGGTTCTCGAACATCACCTTGTGCTTGTTCGATTCGGGAGGCAGGCCGTTGATGGCGTCGAGCTTGTTGAGCGCGAAGTAGCGTTCGCCATCCTTGGGGATGCGGACCTCGCCCTCGATCATGTCGCCGGTGTGCAGGTTGAAGCGGCGGATCTGGCTGGGCGAGATGTAGATGTCGTCGGTGGACGCCGTGAAGCTGGTGTCCATGTTGCGCAGGAAGCCGAAGCCGTCGGGCAGCACTTCCAGCACGCCGTCGGCGTTCACCTGCTCGCCGGCCTTGGCGCGCTTCTTGATGATGGCGAACATCAGCTCCTGCTTGCGCATGCGGCCGGTGTTTTCGATCTCAAGCGCTTCGGCCTGCTTGAGGACTTCAGACACGTGCAGTGCCTTGAGTTCGTTGAGGTGCATGGAAATTGCTCCGAAAGGGAGTCTTGTCAGAACCGGGGGAGGGGCGCTGGTGCCGCGGTGTTGGCGGAGCGCGGTGCAGACAGGCTGGGCGGTGTGTGGCCAGCGGTGCGGCGGATTATGACAGCAAAAAAAGCCGCTTTGAGCGGGCCCGGGCGTTGCACCCGGGCCAGGCCTGCGCGGGATCAGGCCAGTTGCTGGTCGATGAAGGCGGTCAGCTGGGCCTTGCTCAGGGCGCCCACCTTGGTGGCGGCCAGCTGGCCATCCTTGAACAGCATCAGCGTGGGGATGCCGCGAATGCCGAACTTGGCGGGCACTTCGCTGTTCTCGTCCACGTTCACCTTGGCCACCTGCAGCTTGCCCTGGTAGGTGCCGGCCACTTCGTCGAGGATGGGGGCGATCATCTTGCAGGGGCCGCACCATTCGGCCCAGAAATCCACCAGCACGGGCGCGGGTGCGTTCAGCACATCGGCCTGGAAGGAAGCATCGGAAACGTGTTTGATCAGGTCGCTGGCCATGGTCGGTCCTAGGGGTTGCGTCAGGGTGGGGAAGGTACAGTGGCGTCGGGTGTCGGGGCGGTGTGCGCCGCGACATGCCGAAAAACGACTTCAATTGTGACAGAAACGCCCGCGCCATGATGACCGCCAGCCCTGAACCCTTCGCCGAGCTGGCGGCCCGCGCCGAGAGTGAAAACACGGTCACGCCGGTGTGGGCACACGGCCTGGACTGGGTGCGCGAACACATGACCACCCGGGGCTGGCACGCCTCGCGCGTGGTGGTGCTGGTGCCCTACGCCCAGATGATGGACACCGGGCGCCGGGCCTGGGCGCAGCGATCGCCCACGGGCTTTACCCCCCGCTTCGAATCGACCCGCAACTGGGCCGCGTCGCTGCAGCCGTTCGTGCCGGGCAGCACCGACTGGTCGGGCGACATGGCGCGCGACAGCCTGATCGCCGCCAGCCTGCTGGACCGCGTGGCGGGCCGGTCGCTGGACGCGGACCTGCGCGCCACGCTGGTGGGGCGGCTGGTGGAAGCCACCCGCCAGCTGGCGCCGCTGGCCGCGGCCCGCCCGCCGCACGAACGCGCCGCCTGGGCCGACGCCCTGCGCGCCGATGTGGCGCCGGCCAGCCAGGCGCTGCAGTGGGAAGGCCTGGTCGCCACGCTGGCGCTCACCTGGGCCGGCCTGTCGGCCTACGCCACCGATGTGCTGTGGTCCGACCTGGCCGCGCCGGGGCAGGTGGCCGACGCTCTGCTGGTCGTGCCCGGTTTTCAAATCGACCCGCTGGCCCAGGCGCTGCTGCTGCGCTGGGGCGAGCGCGGTGTGCTGCTGCCGTTCGCCGCAGCCGATGCCCAGCCCGACCCCGTGGCGGTGCACGCCTGCAGCGACGCCGAAGACGAGGCCCAGCGCGCCGCCGCCTGCGTGGTGGCGCAGGTCAATGCCGGGCACACCCCGGTGGCACTGCTGGCGCAGGACCGGGCGCTGACGCGCCGCATCGGCGCGTTGCTGCATGGCGCCGGGCTCTCGGTGCGCGACGAGACGGGCTGGAAACTCTCGACCACCCACGCCGCCGCCCGGCTGATGAGCCTGCTGCGCGCCGCCGACCGCCGGGCGCGCACCGACGACGTGCTGGACTGGCTCAAGTCTGGGCCGCACGCGGGCGCCAGCGCCGCCATCGAGCGCCAAGCCCGGGCCCACGGCCTGGCCGCGTGGGGGGCTGTGCTGGTCCACCCGGCCACCGGCCCGCTGCTGCCGTCGGGCGTGGCCGATGGGCTGGCCTGTCTGCAGGCGCCGCGGCCTTTGCCGCAGTGGTTGACGGACCTGGCCGAAGCCCTGCGCCGCGATGGCTGGTGGTCTGCCTGCAGCCAGGACGCCGCCGGTCAGCGCGTGATCGACGTGCTGCGGCTGCAGGACGGCGCCGCCCACGAGCTGGCGGCCCTGGAGGTCGACACGGCGGATGCCCCCACCCCGGGCAAGGCCGGCCGGCGCTGGTCGCTGGCCGCGTTCAGTGCCTGGGTGCGCGACGCGCTGGAGGCGGCCAGCTTCCAGCCCGCCAACCCCGCCGAGCCGCAGGTGGTGGTGTTGCCCATGGCGCAGCTGCTGGGCCGCGACTTTGCCGCCGTGGTGGCCCCCGGCTGTGACGAGGTGAACCTGCCGCCCAGCCCGGAGCCCCCCGGCCAGTGGAGCGCGGCGCAGCGCACCCTGCTGGGCCTGCCCAGCCGCGAGGCCCTGGCGCTGGCCGGGCAGGCGGCCTGGGCGCATCTGCTGACCCAGCCCCACCTGCAACTGCTCTGGCGCGGCCAGCAGCAGGGCGATGCGGTGGCCGCCGCACCCTGGGTGCAGGCTTTGCAGAACGAGGGGCGTGCATTGGTGGCGCCCGATCCCCGCGTGCCCCGGACCGTGGCCGTGGTGCCCGAAGCCGATCCGCTGCCCACCGCCGCCGACCTGCTGCCCCAGGCCCTGTCGGCCAGTGCCTACCAGGACCTGCGCGACTGCCCGTACCGCTTTTTTGCGTTGCGCCAGCTGCGGCTGCAGCAGATCGACGAGATCGAAGCCGAACCCGATAAGCGCGACCTGGGCAACTGGCTGCACGCGGTGCTCAAGACGTTCCATGAAGCGCGGGCCGCCGACCCCACCGACGGACTGGATGATCGCCAGCGGCTGGACGCCCTGGCCCAGGCCGAGGTGCAAGCGCGGGGCCTGTCGGTGGACGAAGGGGCGGCCGGTGCCGGCTTCCTGCCCTTCATGGCCGCCTGGCCCGCGATGCGCGAGGGCTATCTCGCCTGGCTGGCCACGCACGAAGGCAGCGGGCCGCTGTTCGACCAGGCCGAGGTTTCGCTGACCCGCAGCGTCGGCCCCTGGCGCCTGATCGGCCAGCTCGACCGCATCGACCGCCAGGCCAGCCCTGAAGGCCCCATTCCGCTGGTGATCGACTACAAGACCGAGCCGCGCGCGACCACGCTGGAGCGCGTGAAAAACCCGCTGGAGGACACGCAGATCGCCTTCTACGCCGCGCTCCTGGGCGAAGAAACCGTGCGCGGCGCCTACCTCAGCATCACCGACGCCCGCGAGACCGATGGCGCCAACACGCCCACCCGCTGGGTCGAACAGGAAGAGATCGCGCTGGCGCGCGACCAGCTCATCGAGGGTTTGCAGCACGACCTCTCACGCGTCGCCGCCGGTCACGCGTTGCCGGCGCTGGGCGAGGGCCGGGTGTGCGACTTCTGCGCCGCCCGCGGCCTGTGCCGAAAGGACTTCAGATCATGACGCAGGCTGCCTACCGCATCAACGGCGCGCTGGTTGAACGCGCCGCGTTCTATGCCGTGGCCTGCGACCCCGCGCGCAGCGTGGCCGTGGAGGCCTGCGCCGGCGCGGGCAAGACATGGATGCTGGTCTCGCGCATCCTGCGCGCTTTGCTGGAAGGCACGGCGCCGCAGGACATCCTGGCCATCACCTTCACCAAGAAGGCCGCGGGCGAAATGCGCCAGCGCCTGCAGGACTGGCTGCGGGTGTTTGCCCACAAGACCGACGCCGAACTGGCGACCGAGCTGGTGTTGCGCGGCATGGCCCCCGCGACCGCACAGGCAAGGGCCGCCGACCTGCGCGACCTGCACGCCCGCCTGCTGGCCGCCGGCCGCCCGGTGCAGATCCGCACCTTCCACAGCTGGTTCGCATCGCTGCTGCGCAGCGCACCGCTGGCGGTGCTGCAGGAGCTGGGCCTGCCGGCCGAGCACGACCTGCTCGAAGACGACAGCGAAGCCGTGGCCCTGGTGTGGCCGCGCTTTTACGCCGCGGTGGCGGCCGACGCGGCCCTGCGGCAGGACTTCATGGACAGCGTGGCGCGCCACGGTCGCCACCAGACCCTCAAGGCCTTGGGCAATGCGCTGAACAAGCGGGTGGAGTTCGCGCTGGCCGACGAACAGGGCATCGTGGACGCGTCGGTGCAGCCGCTGTCGGTGGCCTACCCGGACCTGGCCGCGCACGACGACCCGGCGCAGGCACTGCTGGCCGACCACAGGGCTCTGCTGCTGGCGGCCGCGGCCTGTCTGGGGCGGGCCAGCGCGCCCACCTTCTCGGCCAAGGGCGTGGAACTGGAAACCGCGGTGACCGCGGCCCGGCCCGACGACGCCATCACCGCGCTGCTCACGCAGAAGAACGAGCCGCGCAAGTTCAACGACAAGCTCGCCGGCATTGAAGCCGTGCGCGAAGCCCAGGACCTGTGCCAGCGCGTGCTGGCCGCGCGCGTGCAGCAGCAGGCCTGGCAACACCAGCAGCGCCTGGCGCGCCTGGCGCGCACGCTGATCGCCACCTACCGCACGCTCAAGCAGGAGCGCGGCTGGGTGGACATGAACGACGTCGAGGGTGCGGCCCGCCGTCTGCTGGGCGACGCCGAACTCTCGGGCTGGATGCAGCAGCGGCTGGACGCGCGCGTGCGCCACCTGCTGATCGACGAATTCCAGGACACCAACCCCCTGCAATGGCAGGCACTGTACGGCTGGCTTTCGGGCTACGCCGGCGCCGGCTCGGGCGAGGCGCCGGCGGTGTTCCTGGTGGGCGACCCCAAACAGTCCATCTATCGCTTCCGCCGCGCCGAGCCGCAGGTCTTCAAGGCCGCCCAGGCCTTTGTGGTCGACGGTCTGTCGGGCGCGTTGCTCAGCTGCGACCACACACGCCGCTGCGCCACCGGCGTGATCGCTGCGCTCAACGCCGTGATGGGCGGTGCCGCGCTGGACGCGGGTTACGCGGGGTTCCGTGAGCACACCACCGAAAGCCACGAGGCCGGCGCCGTGCTGGCCCTGCCGCCGGTGCCGCGCGATGGTGGCGACGACGGGGCGACGGGGGGGGGCGAGCCGGTCTGGCGCGACAGCCTGAACACGCCCCGCGTGGAGCCCGAAGACAGCCTGAGCGCGCGCGAGGCGGAGCGGGCGGCCGACTGGATCGCGGCCCAGATCGCCAGTGGCGCGGTGAAGGCCGACAAACTGATGGTGCTCTCGCGCAAGCGCGAACGCCTGGGCTGGCTGCACGAGGCGCTGGCCGAGCGCGGCATCGCCGCCGAACAGCCCGAAAAGCAGGACCTGGCCGACGCCCCCGCCGTGCAGGACGTGGTGGCGCTGCTGGACGCGCTGGTCTCGCCCGCGCACGACCTGAGCCTGGCGCAGGCGCTGCGCAGCCCCATCGGGGGCCTGGACGACGCGGCGCTGGCCCGCATCGCTCGCCTGTGCCGGCGGGCCGACGCCGCCCTGGCGGCGGCTGCGCAGCCGGGTGAAACCCCGCCGCGCACCGCCTGGTGGGACCTGCTGCAGACGCTGAGCGTGGACGGCTCTGACGACGCGCCGACCGACGCCCGGCTGGTGCAGGCCGCACAACGCCTGGCGCGCTGGCGGCAGTGGCTGGGCACGCTGCCGCCGCACGACGCCCTGGCCGCCATCTACCGCGACGGCGACCTGCTGGCCCGCTACGCCGCCGCCGTGCCGCCGCGGCTGCGCGAGCCCGTGCTGGCCTCGCTGCGCGCGCTGCTGGCCCAGTCGCTGGCGCAGGACGGCGGGCGTTACCTGACGGCGTACCGCCTGGTGCGCGCGCTCAAGGCCGGCGGCATCCGCCTGCCGCAGACCGCGCAAACCGGGGCGGTGCGCCTGCTCACCATCCACGGCGCCAAGGGGCTGGAAGCCCACACCGTGCTGATGCTCGACACCGAAGCCCAGCCGCCCAAGCCCGAGAGCATGGGCGTGCTGGTGGACTGGCCCGGCGAGGCCGAACGGCCCCAGCGCTTCATCTTCCTGGCCAGCGAAAAGGCTCCGCCGGTCTGCGCCACCGCGCTGCTGACCGCCGAGCAGCAGGCCCGCGGCCTGGAAGAACTGAACGCGCTGTACGTCGCCCTCACGCGGGCCGAGGCGCGCATCGTGATCTCCAGCGTGACGCCGCACCGCAGCGCCAGCACGCCCAGCTGGCGCCAGCGCATCGAACCGCAGGCGCAGCCGCTGGTGGTGCCCGAACCGGTGGACGCCACGGGCGATGACGCCGAAGCCTCGGTGTGCGAACTGCTGGATCTGCCGGTGTGCACCGCACTGCCGCCCGTGCCGAACCCGGTCGAAGTGGGCCTGGCAGAAGACGACACCCGCGCGCGCATCGGCCTGGCGCTGCACCGCCTGCTGCAATGGGTACCCACGCCGCTGGGCGGTTTTGCCTGGGGCGATGTGCACCAGCAGGCGGTGGCGCGCGAATTCGCCCTGACGCCGGCCCAGGCCCGCGATGCCCTGGCGATGGCCCAGGCCATGCTGGGGGGCGAGGCCGCCTGGGCCTGGGACGCTGCACAGCTGAGCCACTGGGGCAACGAGGTGGACATCTGGGACCAGGGCCAGCTGCAGCGGCTGGACCGCCTGGTGCGCCGCGCCGACACCGCCTGCTGGTGGGTGCTGGACTACAAGAGCGCCGCCCGCCCCGAGCGCCAGGCCGAACTGCGCGCGCAGCTGCAGCGCTACCATCGCGCGCTTTCCCTCGCGCACCCGGGCGAGCCCGTGCGCCTGGCCTTCATCAATCCGCTGGGGCAACTCATTGAAATACCGGCCGACGCCGCAACCACGTGACCGCTGACACCGTTTCCCCTGAACCCCTCGATTTGCCGGTGGCCATCATCGGCGGCGGACCCGCCGGCCTCATGGCCGCCGAAGTGCTCTCGCACGCCGGCATCGCCGTGCACCTGTTCGACGCCATGCCATCGGTGGGCCGCAAGTTCCTGCTGGCTGGCAAGGGCGGCTTGAACCTGACCCATTCCGAAGCGGCCGACCGCTTTGCCGAGCGTTATGGCGAGCGCCGCCAGCAGATCGAAACCCTGCTGCGCGCCTTCGGTGCGGCCGAGGTGCGCGCCTGGGCGCAGGGCCTGGGCGTCGAGACCTTTGTCGGCTCGTCGGGCCGCGTGTTCCCGACCGACATGAAGGCCGCACCCCTGCTGCGCGCCTGGCTGCAGCGCCTGCGCCACCCGGCCAGTGGCGGCCCGGCGGTGCAGTTCCACATGCGCCACCGCTGGCTGGGCTGGACACCCGATGGACAGGCCCTGCGCTTCGACGCGCCCACCGGCGAGGTGCGGGTGCGTGCCCGCGCCGTGCTGCTGGCCCTGGGCGGCGGCAGCTGGGCGCGCCTGGGGTCCAACGGCGCCTGGGTGCCGCTGCTGGCCGCGCGCGGCGTGGCGGTGGCGCCGCTGCTGCCGGCCAACTGCGGCTTCGACCTGGCCTTGCAGGCCCCCCCGTTGAGCGACGGCCAGCCGCTGCCGGTGCAGGCCGTGCCCGCGCACGCCGTGGGCTGGAGCGAACACTTCAGCAACCGCCACGCCGGCCAGCCGTTCAAGAGCGTGGCCATCCGCTTCCAGCCGCCGCAGGGGGCGGCGTTCGAACGCAAGGGCGAATTCGTGGCCACGGCCACCGGGGTGGAAGGCAGCCTCATCTACGCCGCCTCGGCCCTGTTGCGCGACGAGATCATCCGCACCGGCCACGCCACGCTGCAGCTGGACCTGCTGCCCGACTTCAGCGCCGAACGGGTGGCGCGCGAAGTGGCGCACCCGCGCGGCTCGCGTTCGCTCTCCAGCCACCTCAAAAGCCGCTTGGGCCTGGACGGCATCAAGACCGCTGTGCTGTACGAGGTGCTGGGCAAGGACGGAATGAACAACCCCGCCCAGCTGGCGGCTGCCATCAAGGCGCTGCCGCTGCACCTGGTGGCCGCACGCCCGCTGGACGAGGCCATCAGCACCGCCGGCGGCGTGCTGTTCGAGGTGCTGGACGAGCACCTGATGTGCGAGGCCGCGCCGGGCGTGTTCTGCGCCGGCGAGATGCTGGACTGGGAAGCCCCCACCGGCGGCTACCTGCTCACCGCCTGCCTGGCCAGCGGCGTGCGGGCCGGCCAGGGCGTGCGGGCCTGGCTGCAGCGGACCTGATGCGCTTGTCACAGGCGGTTCATGTGCCCGGCATAGGCTTGACACCGATCTGTCATCCCCCTTTCCACGGAGCCGTTTCATGAGTCCTTTCACCTCTCGTTCTCTGCGCCGCCGGCCGCTGCTGCAAGCCCTGGTCGCCGCTGCCTGCGTGGCCGCGTCACCCGTGAGCTGGGCCGACGGCTGGCCCAGCCGCCCGGTCAAGATCGTGGTGCCCTTCGCGCCCGGCGCCGGCACCGACGCCATGGGCCGCCTGGTGGCCGCCAAGCTGTCGGACCTGTTCAAGGCCAGCGTGGTGGTGGAGAACCGCACCGGCGCGTCCGGCGCCATCGGCGCGCAAGAGGTGGCCAAGGCCGCACCCGACGGCCACACCCTGCTGCTGGCCGCGGCGCCGTTCACCACCGTGCCCGCTGCCTTGCCCGGCGCCGGCTACGACCCGCTGGCCAGCTTTGCCCCCGTCGGCATGATCGCCCAGGGGCCGCTGATCTGGGCGGTCAACAAGGACGTGCCCGCCAACACCCTGCCCGAGCTGGTCACGCTGGCGCGCCAGCAGCCGGGCGCGCTGAACTACGGCTCGGCCGGTGTCGGTGGCGTCAACCACCTGGTGCTCGAATCGCTCAAGGCGCGCACCCACACCTACATCACGCACATTCCCTACCGCGGCATCGCGCCGGCCACGCTGGACACCATCAGCGGCCAGCTGCAGCTGCTCACCGGCACCATCCCGGCGCTGGCCCCGCACATCCGCGAAGGCAAGCTCAAGGCGCTGGCCGTCACCAGCCCGGGCCGCAGCCCGGCGCTGCCGCAGGTGCCCGGCATGCAGGAAGCTGGCATGCCCGACTTCAACGTGCTCAACTATTTCGCTCTGGTGGCGCCGAAAGGCACGCCCGACGCCGTGGTGCGGCAGATCAACGCTGCGCTGGCCCAGGTGGTGCAGATGCCCGACGTGAAAGAGCGCCTGGCCAAAGACGCACTGGAGCCCGCCACCGGCACGCCCGCACAGCTGGGGCAGTTTTTGCAGAAGGACTTTGAAGGCTGGCAGCGCGTGGTGCAGCAGCAAGGCCTGAAGATCGACGCGTTCTGAAAGCGAACGACCAGCCCGGAAACGACAAAGGCCGCTGATGCGGCCTTTGTTTGGTGTGCGCCGATGGCGCTGAACGAATAAGGTGACGAGCCTCTACCCCGGCACTGACTCCACAGTTAGGGCTGCTTGGTTCCCCACCTGACCCGGTTGGCCGCTTCGCCATGCGGGAAGGCCCGTCGGGGTGCATTGTAGGCGATGCCAGACCCGCCTGCTGCCGCCAGAGCGGGGGAGGGCGCCGCTTAGAATCGCCGCCATGTCCTACGTCGTCCTGGCCCGCAAATACCGTCCGCGCAATTTCAGCGAAATGGTGGGGCAGGAGCACGTTGTGCAGGCCCTGTCGAACGCGTTGACCACGCAGCGCCTGCACCACGCCTACCTGTTCACCGGCACGCGCGGCGTGGGCAAGACCACGGTCTCGCGCATCCTGGCCAAGTCGCTCAACTGCCTGGGCACCGACGGGCAGGGCGGCATCACCGCCGAGCCCTGTGGCGTCTGCCAGGCCTGCACCGACATCGACTCGGGCCGTTTCGTGGACTACACCGAGCTGGACGCCGCATCCAACCGCGGCGTGGACGAGGTGCAGTCGCTGCTGGAGCAGGCGGTCTACAAGCCGGTGCAGGGGCGTTTCAAGGTCTTCATGATCGACGAGGTGCACATGCTCACCGGGCACGCCTTCAACGCGATGCTCAAGACGCTCGAAGAGCCGCCCGAGTATTTGAAGTTCGTGCTGGCCACGACCGACCCGCAGAAGGTGCCGGTGACCGTGCTCTCGCGCTGCCTGCAGTTCAACCTGCGGCCGATGGCGCCCGAGACCGTGTTCGACCACCTGGGCCGGGTGCTGCAGGCCGAGAGCGTGGCCTCCGAACCCTTGGCCTTGCGCCTGCTCTCGCGCGCGGCGCGCGGTTCCATGCGCGATGCGCTGTCGCTGACCGACCAGGCCATCGCCTTCGGTGGCGGCCAGCTGCAGGAAGCGACCGTGCGCCAGATGCTGGGCGCGGTGGACCGCAGCTATGTGCTGCGTCTGATCGACGGTCTGGCGCGGGCCGATGGTGCTGCGGTGGTGGACACCATCGACACCCTGCGCGCCAACGGCCTGAACGCCGCCGCCACGCTGGAAGAAATGACCGGCCTGCTGCAGCGCATGGCGGTGCTGCAGGCGGTGCCCGAGCGCGAGGCGCTGATGGCGTCGGACGACCCGGACACGCCCGAGATCGTGCGACTGGCCCATGCCTTGCCGGCCGACGAGACGCAGCTGCTCTACAGCCTGTGCCTGCACGGGCGCGGCGAGTTGGGCCTGGCGCCCGACGAATACGCCGCCCTGACCATGGTGCTGTTGCGCTTGCTGGCCTTCAAGCCGGCGGCTGGCGCCGCGGCGGAAAAAAAAACTCTGAAAACCGGGGCTGAGGCCCCTGTTGCACCGCCGGTGGCGGCCGCGCTTGTGGCTCCGCCCGCGCCTGTGCCGCCGAGTACCGGCGCGCCTGCCCCGGGCGCAGCGCCCATCGCTGTTGCCCCCGCCGCACCTGTTGCTGCTCCGGCCACGTTGGCACCGCCGCCCGCCGTGCGCCCGGCGGTGCCACCCCCGCCCGCCGCATCACCGGTGGCCTCGCCGGCGCACCCGGTGCCGCCGGCCCGTGTGGTGCCGTCGCCCGACGAACTGGTCCCACTGGACGAGTCGGAAGACGCCCCCTGGGTCGAAGAGCCCGATGAGGCGCCGGCCGATGAAGGCGTGATGACCTCGCGCCGTGTGGTGCCTGTGCCGGTGCGCGATCCGGGGCCGTCGAGCCGGCTGGACCGCTTGCGCGACCCCGGCGAAGCCGCGCCGGTGCGCGAGCCGGTGCGCAGTGCCGAAGGCGACTTCTGGTTCGATGCCGTGACGCAGCTGGTGCGTGCCGAAGCCGTGACGGCGCTGGTGCGCGAACTGGCCCTGCAGTCGCAGCTGGTGGCGCGCGATGCCGGCCAGTGGGTCCTGCGTGTGGAGCGCGAGTCGCTCAAGCAGGGCAGCGCGCCGGACCGTCTGGCCACGGCGCTGCAGACCCTGGGGCACGCCGTGCGGCTGGCGGTGGAGATCGGTCCGGTGGACGATTCGACGGCCTTGCGCCAGGCGGCCGAGGCGGCGCGGCGCCAGCGCGAAGCCGAGCAGATCATCCGTGACGACCCCTTCGTGCAGCAAATGATGCGCGACTTTGGCGGCAAAATCGTGCCCGGCACGCTCAAGGCCTAGCCCCCTGGCCTTGCGGCTTCGCGGGTCTTCGCGCCCGCATCGAATTCCATTCATTCACAAACGACACCAAGGAACACCATGTTCAACAAAGGACAACTCGCTGGCCTCATGAAGCAGGCGCAGGCGATGCAGGAAAACATGAAGAAGGCCCAGGACGAGCTGGGCAACATCGAAGTGACGGGCGAATCCGGCGCCGGTCTGGTCAAGGTGCTGATGACCTGCAAGCACGACGTGCGCCGCGTGACCATCGACCCCAGCCTGCTGGCCGATGACAAGGACATGCTCGAAGACCTGGTGGCGGCGGCGTTCAACGCGGCCGTGCGCAAGGCCGAAGAAACGTCCAACGAAAAGATGGGCAAGCTCACCGCCGGCATGCCGGGTCTGCCCGGTGGCATGAAGTTCCCGTTCTGACCACGGGCCGATCCCGCGTGGCCGAAACCCATTCGCTCGAACTGCTGGTGCAGGCGCTGCGCTGCCTGCCGGGGGTGGGCATCAAGTCGGCCCAGCGCATGGCGTTTCATTTGCTGCAGCACGACCGCGAGGGGGCCCAGCGCCTGTCGCAGGCGCTGCAGCACGCCTGCACTTCGGTGCAGCACTGCGCGATGTGCCACACCTTCACCGAAACACCGGTCTGCCCGACCTGTGAGGACCCGCGGCGCGACCGTGGCCAGCTGTGTGTGGTGGAAACCCCCGCCGACCAGGCGGCCATGGAGCGCACCGGGGCCTACAAAGGTCTGTACTTCGTGCTCATGGGCAAGCTCAGCCCGCTGGACGGGGTGGGGCCGCGCGACATCGGGTTGCAGAAGCTGTTCGAGCGCATCGACACGCTCGAAGGCGGTGAGCGGGTGGTGCGCGAGGTGATCCTGGCCACCAACTTCACCGCCGAAGGCGAAACCACGGCCCATGTGATCGCGCAGGCGCTCAAACAGCGCGGCGTGACCGTCACGCGCCTGGCCCGTGGCGTGCCGGTGGGCAGCGAGCTGGAGTATGTGGACCTGGGCACCATCGCCCACGCCCTGGTGGACCGGCGCTGAGCGCAGCACCCGGCCAAGTGACTTTTTGAAACGGGTTTTTCAATGACGTTTGCCGGACTGACCGTGGCCTATTGGGCCGTGTTGGTGGCCGCGCTGTTGCCCATCGGCTGTGCCGGGCTGGCCAAGTGGGGCATGTTCGCTGTGCCGCGCCGCGAAGGCGGATACGACAACCACCACCCGCGCGCCTGGCTGGCGCGCCAGAGCGACTGGCGCGCTCGCGCCAACGCGGCCCAGGCCAACAGCTTCGAGGCACTGCCGCTGTTCATGGGGGCGGTCATCATCGCCCACCAGCTGGGCGCCCACCAGACGCGGCTGGACCTGCTGGCGTTTCTTTTTGTGACGCTGCGGCTGGTGTACATCCTGCTCTACGTGGCCGATCAGGCCACCGCGCGCAGCGCCGTCTGGTCGCTGGCCCTGGCGGTGAACATCGCCATCCTCTTCGCCTGACGTCGTTCAAAAGTTCCCTTGGGGGAAACCCGCTCGGGAGTGGTCCCGATGCGGCAGGCCACCCTTGCGCCTAGGCTCCAAAGCATTCAAGTTGTTTGCAGGTGGGGCAGAGCATGTGGAGTCGCCGGGGACTGGGTCGTGTGTGCGCGTCGGCGTTGCTGACCGCAGGCCTGCCTGCGGTGAAAGCGCAAACGCCCACCGCCGCGGTGAACGCCCCCCCGCTCGTGCGCGCGCCGCTGGGCCGGGTGGTCGTGGCGGTGGACCACAAAGCCTCGTTCTGTTACCTGCCGCTCACCATCGCCGAGCGCCTGGGTTATTTCGCGGCCGAGGGGCTGGACGTGCTGGTGCGCGACTTCAGCGAGCCGGGCCAGGCCTTGCAGGCCGTGCTCACGGGGGCGGCGCATGTGGTGTCGGGCCCGTACAGCCACACCATCGGTTTGCAGCTGCGGGGGCAGCAGTTGCGGTCGTTTGTGCTGCAAGGGCGAACACCCCAGCTGGTGCTGGGCGTGTCGCAGCAGACCATGGGCGGCTTTCGCCAGCTGCGTGAGCTGCGTGGCCGCCGTGTGGCGGTGACCTCGCTGGGCTCGGCCAGCCACCGCATCGCGCGCCTGCTGCTGGGCCGGGCAGGCCTTGGTCCGCAGGATGTGCACTTCCAGGTCTTTGCCCATGCGACGGCCACCGAGGCGGCGTTCCGCTCCGGGCAGGTGGATGCGCTCTGTTACCACGACCCCCTGATCACCCAGCTGGAGCAAAGCGGCGAACTGCGGGTGGTGGCCGACACGCGCACCATGCGCGGCAACGCGGAGGTGTTTGGTGGCCCGCTGCCGGCCGGCAGCCTGTGCGCCAGCAGCGGGTTTGTCGGCGAGCACCCCAGACAATGCCAGGCCATGGCCAGTGCCTTGGTGCGCGCACTCAAGTGGTTGCAGACGGCCGGTCCGTCCGACCTGAACAAGACCGTGCCCGAGAGCTATTTCGAGGGCGACCGCAGCCTGTACCTGGCGGCCTTCAGCCGGGCGCGCGAGTCGTGGGTGCCGGACGGCCTGATGCCCGAGAACGGACCGCAGACCGTGGTGCGCATGCTGTCGCAGTTTGGCGATGCGCCGCAGCTGCAGCGCGTGGACCTGGCGCGCACCTTCACCAACGAGTTCGCCCGCGTGGCCAAGGCCCGTTTTCGGGCCTGATCGGCCGGCCCGGTCTCAGCGTTTTTTGGCGGTTTTGCTGTCGAGTGCGACCTTGGTGTCGCCACGGGCCTTCTTGGTGATCGGTGTTTTGGCCAGCTGGGCCGACTTTTTGGCCGGGGCCTGACGCGCCGTTTTCTTGCCTTTGACCGCCGCCCGGGCGATCACGGCCTCGGTTTGGCCCTTTTTGCCGGCGCCTGCCGAGGTGGCCTTGACGGCACGGTGGCTCTGCCGCGCCTCGATGCGCGTTTTACCGGCTTTGCGCGACGGCTTGGCGCTGGCCAGGGCCACCCGTTGCGGCAGCATCAGCGTCACGCGCTGGCCGGGTTTGAGTCGGGCGTTGATGGCGAGCTTGTTCCAGCCGGCGGCGCTCACCGCGTTCACGCCGTAGCGGCTGGCCAGGCGTGCCAGGTTGTCGCCCTTGCGGGCTTTCACCGTGGTGCGCTTGAGGATGATTTCGGGCTGCAGGCTCAGCTGGCCGTTGTCGGCCACATGCTCGGGCACGTCGGCGTCGCGGTGCTCGCTGCGGGGCACCAGCAGGCTGGAGCCGGCGCGCACCAGCATGCGCGGCGGGATGTTGTTGACGCTGCGCAGTTCCGATTCGCTCATGCCCACGCGGTCGGCCGCTTGTGCCGCGGTCATGGTGCTGGGCACGATCCAGGCCGTCCAGCTGGCCAGCTGGCCCTTGTGCGACTGCAACTGGCGCTGGAAATCCACCGCGTTGTCCCAGGGCAGCAAGATGTTGGGCGTGCCCGAGGCCATCACCACCGGTTGTTTGATCGAGGGGTTGAGCGCCCGGAAGTCCTTTTCGCTGACGCCGGCCAGGCTGGCGATCACCGCCACGTCCATGTCGCGCTGGAGCGTGATGGTGTCGAAAAAGGGCCGGTTGCCGATGGGGGGCAGCTGGGTGCCGAAGGCCTCGGGGCGCGCGACGATGTTTTTGACCGCCTGCAGCTTGGGCACGTACTGACGCGTCTCCAGCGGCATGGTGAGGTCGGTGTAGGCGGTGGGCAGGCCGGCCTTCTGGTTGCGGGTGAGGGCGCGGTTCACGTTGCCCTGGCCCCAGTTGTAGGCCGCCAGCGCGAGGTGCCAGTCGCCAAAACGGTCGTGCAGTTGCTGCAGGTAGTCCAGCGCGGCCCGGGTGGAGGCGAGCACGTCGCGCCGGTCGTCGCGGAAGACGTTCTGTTTGAGGTCGAAGGACTGGCCGGTGGCGGGCATGAACTGCCACATGCCCGCGGCCTTGACGCTGGAGACCGCCTGCGGGTTGAACGCGCTTTCGATGAAGGGCAGCAGCGCCAGCTCCATCGGCATGTTGCGGCGTTCGATCTCTTCGACGATGTGGAACAGGTAGCGTTCGGAGCGCTCGGTCATGCGCTGGATGTAGTCGGGCCGCGTGGCGTACCACTGCTCGCGGTCGCGCACGAGTTCGTTGTCCAGGTCCGGCATGGCGTAGCCGCGGCGGATGCGTTCCCAGATGTCGGCCGGCGCCGACAGGTACACCACCGGGGCGGTCGTCGCGGTTTCGGTGGTGATGGCGCTCAGCGCAGCGTCGGTGGTGCTCGTGACCGGTGCGGCCTTGGCCTTGGGGCGGGCGGAGGGTTTGGGCACCGCCACCGCGGCGGCGTCGGGTGCCACGACGGAGGGGCTGGACGGCGCGCTGGCACAGCCGGCGACCAGCAAGGTCAGTGCAAGCGCACACAGGGTGAAGGGGTGTCGGGTCGGGATCATGCGAAAACGTTTTTCCAGGCGCGCAGGGTGGTGAACACACCCAGGGCGTTGGCGGGTGACGAGGGGTCGTGGGCCTGTGCAGCGGCGGCCAGGGCCGGCTCGTGGCTGCGCAGAAAGGGGTTGATCTGGCGTTCCAGCCCAATGGAGCTGGGCAGGGTGGGAAGGTTCCGCTCGCGCAGGGCCTGGCAACGGCTGGCGTGTTCGGCCAATACCGGGTTGCCAGGGTCCACCGCCAGGGCAAACCGCAGGTTGGACAAGGTGTACTCGTGTGTGCAGCACACGCGGGTGTTGGCGGGCAGCGCGGCCAGCCGCGTGAGCGACTCCAGCATCTGCGCCGGCGTGCCCTCGAACAGGCGCCCGCAGCCGGCGGAAAACAGCGTGTCGCCACAGAACAGCAGCGGCGCGCCGTCCACGTCTGCGGCGAAAAAGGCGATGTGGCCAGCGGTGTGTCCGGGGACATCGATCACCTCCAGCCGCAGACCCAATGCTTCGATGGCGTCACCCCCTTCGACACCTGTGAAGGGGCCGGGCACCCGCTCGCGCAGCGGTCCGAACACCTGGGCACCGGTGGCCTCGCGCAACTGCGCCACGCCACCCGTGTGGTCGGGGTGGTGGTGGGTGATGAGGATGGTGTCCAGCTGCAGGCGTTGCTGCTGCAGCCACTGCGCCAGGCCATGGGCCTCGCCCGGGTCCACCGCCAGCGCACGCTGGCCGTCGTGCAACACCCAGATGTAGTTGTCGTTGAAGGCGGGGACGGGATGAAGAATCATGGGGCCTTGCAGGAAAGAAGTGGGCGCGAGGGGGAGCGTGTAGAGTAGTGCGGCAGCGTCGCCGAAGACCTGTGCAGATCACCCGCCCGGGTCGGGCTTCCCCCTGTCCATGAACCCTCCGATTATAAGTTTGCAGCACTGGTTGGGCACCGCGCCCGGGCGCTATTTGCTGGCCTGGGAACAGGCACGGCTGGACCAGGCGGTGGCCAACCTGTTTGGCTTCAACGCCTTGCAGCTGGGCCTGCCGGAGCTGCAGGCTTTGCAGGCCAACCGCATGCCGCACCGCTGGGTGGCCTTGCCCGAAGAGGCCTTGCCCTGGAGCCTGCCCACCGAGGGCTTGTTCACCGGCGAAGGGCGCCACAGCGTGGACGTGCACCCGGGCGTTGCGCGATCCCGGGACGCCAGGGCGGAAGACGCCGCCGTGCACCCCGCCATGAACCTCCCGCGCGTGGCCCTGGTCGCCGACGCGGCGGCCCTGCCGTTTCCCGCCGCCAGCCTGGACCTGGTCGTGCTGCCCCACACGCTGGAGCTCAGCGCCGACCCGCACCAGGTGCTGCGCGAGGTCGAGCGCGTGCTGGTGCCCGAGGGGCGGGTGGTCATCTGCGGCCTGAACCCGGCCAGCCTCTGGGGTCTGCGCCAGGGGCGTGCGCGCCTGGCGCAGCGGCTGCACCTCGGTGGTCTGGGCATGGGCACGCTGTACCTGCCCGACGCGGGGGAATTCATCGGCCCCTGGCGCCTGCGCGACTGGCTGCGGCTGCTGGGATTTGAAGTAGAGTCGGAGCGCTTTGGCTGCTACCGGCCCGCTGTGCGGACCGACAAGTGGCTGCAGCGCACCGCGTGGATGGACCCGGCCGGCGCCCGCTGGTGGTCCATTTTTGGCGCGGTGTATTTTTTTGTGGCGGTCAAGCGGGTGCGCGGCGTGCGCTTGCTGGGCCCGTCCTGGAAACCCCGCCGCATGAAGGCCGTGGCGCCAGTGTCGGTGGCGAACCGGAAATAGGCCTTCGGCGCCAGCGCGCGTCTGGCCTCAAGGGACCCAACAGTGGCTTGGCCAAGCCCGTCGCATGGTGTGCTGGCCCCGCTGGCGCCCTGCCCATACCTTTTGGAGTGATCTGATTTGAACCACGTGGTGATGTACACCGATGGCGCCTGCAAGGGCAATCCCGGCCCGGGTGGCTGGGGCGTTTTTCTCCAGTCCGATGGACACGAGAAAGACCTGTGGGGTGGTGAACGCGGGACCACCAACAACCGCATGGAACTGATGGCCGTGATCGAGGGCCTGAGCGCGCTCAAGCGCCCCTGCAAGGTGTCCGTCTACCTGGACAGCGAGTACGTGCGCAAGGGCATCACCGAGTGGATCCACGGCTGGAAGGCCAAGGGCTGGAAGACCGCGGCCAAACAGCCGGTGAAAAACGCCGACCTCTGGCAGCGCCTGGACGCCCTGGTGCACGACGGGGTGCACCACATCGAGTGGCACTGGGTCAAGGGCCATGCGGGCGACCCCGGCAACGAACGGGCCGATGCGCTGGCCAACCGCGGCGTGCCTTGATCCCGCGCCGTCCCTGCGCGTGACAGGTGCATGGAACTTGTGCGGGCGCAGCGGCATCTGCGCTGATACATTGATTGACAAATGACCGCCGTGTGAGGCGGTCATCCTTTGTTTTCCTCCGCACACGCGCCCACCACATGTCCAACAAGTCGCTTTACACCTGGGTCGCCGTCGCTGGCATCGCGCTGGCTTCTGGCGGGGCCTGGTGGTTCCAGAACGGTGCCGCCCGACCGGCCGGCGAACCGGCTGCAGCGGGCGGGCAGGGCGGGCGGCAGGGGGGCGGTGGACCGGGTGCCGGCGGCGCAGGCGGTGGCCCGGTCAGCGTCGAGGTGGCCAAGGTCAAGACCATGGCGCTGCAGGACGACGCGCAGGCGGTCGGCTCGCTGCGCTCGCGCCAGAGCGTGATCCTGCGGCCGGAGGTGGCCGGCCGCATCGCGCAGATCGGCTTCGCTGAAGGCCAGCGGGTGCGCAAAGGGCAGTTGCTGGTGCAGCTGGACGACGTGCTGCAGCGCGCCGAGCTCAGCCAGGCACAGGCCCAGCGGTCGATTGCGCGCACCAACCTCCAGCGCAACGAAGAGCTGGTGGCGCAGGCCTTTGTGGCCCAGCGCGTGCTGGACGAAAGCCGTGCCGCACTGCAGGTGGCCGATGCCCAGGTGGCGCTGGCCCAGGCGCGGCTGGCGCGCATGCGGGTGGTGGCGCCGTTCGACGGCACCGTGGGCCTGCGCAACATCAACCTGGGCGAATACGTCAAGGACGGCGCCGACCTGGTGAACCTGGAAGACACCTCGCAGCTGACGGTGGACTTCCGCCTGCCCGAGCGCTACCAGACCCGCATCGCGACGGGGCAGTCGGTGAAGGTGGCGCTGGACGCGCTGCCGGACAAGACCTTCAACGCCCGCGTGCAGGCGGTGGACCCGCTGCTGGACGCCAATGGCCGTTCGATCGCCGTGCGCGCGGTGCTGCCGCCGGCACCGGGCGGCGAGCTGCGCCCGGGCATGTTCGCGCGTGTGACCACGGTGTTTGCGACCAACGACGCGGCGCTGGTGGTGCCCGAAGAAGCCATCGTGCCGCAGGGCGGCAAGCAGTTCGTGGTGGTGCTGGTCAAGGACGGCGAGGGCGATGGCGCCAAGCTGGTCTCGCGCCGTGTCGAAGTGCAGCTGGGCGTGCGCCGCGGGGCGCAGGTGCAGGTGATCAGCGGCGTGGCCGAGGGCGACACCGTGGTGGTGGCGGGGCAGCAGCGCTTGCAGAAAGACGGTTCGCCGGTGCGGATGGTGGACATGAACCGCCCCGGCGGCCAGCCGGGCGGCCCGCAGGGTGGCGGCAAGCCCACGGGTGCGCCGGCGGCCCCCAAAGCCCCGAACGCCGGTTGATCCCGCAGGAGCTGCGCCATGCAACTGCCTGAAATCTCGATCCGCCGTCCCGTCTTTGCCAGCGTGCTGTCGCTGCTGATCCTGTTGGTCGGCTGGGTGTCCTTCCAGGGCCTGACGGTGCGCGAGTACCCCAAGATCGACGAACCCACGGTGTCGGTGCAGACGCGTTTTGCCGGTGCGTCCAGCGAGGTGATGGAGTCCCAGATCACCAAGACGCTGGAGGATTCGCTGGCCGGCATCGAGGGGGTGGACGTCATCACCTCCACCAGCCGGCAGGAGCAAAGCAACATCACCGTGCGCTTCAAGCTCGAGCGCGACCCGGACTCGGCCGCCGCCGACGTGCGCGACAAGGTCAGCCGCGTGCGCCAGCGCCTGCCACAGGGCATCGACGAGCCGGTCATCGCCAAGGTCGAGGCCGACGCCTTCCCGGTGATCTGGATCTCATTGAATTCCGATCGCATCGACCGACTGGCGCTGTCCGACCTGGCCAACCGCATCGCCAAGCCGGTGTTGCAGACGGCCACCGGCGCGGCCGACGTGCGCATCTATGGCGAGCGCCGTTATTCCATGCGCATCTGGATCGACCCGGACCGACTGGCCGCTTACAAGCTGACGGTGCAGGACGTGGAGGATGCGCTGCGCCGCTCCAACCTGGAAGTGCCGGCTGGCCGCATCGAAAGCAGTCAGCGCGAATTCAATGTGACCGCGGCGACCGACCTGCAGACGCCGCAGCAGTTTCGCGAGGTCACGGTCCGCAACGTGGGCGGTCTGCCGGTGCGCCTGGGCGACGTGGCGCGGGTGGAGCAGGGGCCGCAGGATGAGCGCAGCTCGGTGCGCCTGAACGGGCGCGATTCGATCTCGCTGGGCGTGATCCGCCAGGCCACGGCCAACCCGCTGGAACTCTCGGCCGGCGTGCGCCAGTTGCTCGACAAGGTGCGCACCGATCTGCCGCCGGGCGTCAACGTCGACATCGCCAACGACAACTCGGTGTTCATCGACCGCTCGATCAAGGCGGTCTACACCACCATCGCCGAGGCGGTGGTGCTGGTGGCGCTGGTGATCTTCGTGTTCCTGCGCACCGTGCGCGCGTCCATCATCCCGCTGGTGACCATTCCGGTCAGTCTGATCGGCAGCTTTGCGCTGATGGCGTTGTTCGGCTTTTCGATCAACACGCTCACCTTGCTGGCGCTGGTGCTGGCCATCGGTCTGGTGGTGGACGACGCCATCGTGGTGCTGGAGAACATCTACCGCCACATCGAAGAAGGCATGCCGCCTTTTGAGGCCGCCATCAAGGGCGCCAGAGAGATCGGCTTTGCCGTCGTGGCCATGACGCTGACGCTGGCGGCGGTGTACGCGCCGCTGGCTTTCACGCCCGGGCGCACCGGCCGGCTGTTCGCCGAATTCGCGCTGGCCCTGGCCGGTGCGGTGGTGGTCTCGGGTTTTGTGGCGCTCACGCTCTCGCCCATGATGAGCAGCAAGCTGCTGCGCCACAACCCCCACCCCGGCTGGTTCGACCGCGGCATGGAACGGGTGCTGGTCGGCATCACCAAGGGCTACAGCCGGCTGCTGGCGGTCGGCCTGAACCTGCGCTGGCTGGTGGTGGGCGTGATGGTCGCCAGCGCCGTGGGCAGCTGGTGGCTGCTGCAAACCACCAAGCAGGAACTGGCGCCGCTGGAAGACCGGGGCGTGATCCTGGTGAACATCAACGGCCCCGACGGCGCCACCCTGGCCTACACCCGGCGCTACGCCGAAGCGGTCGAACGCATCGGTGCCGACTACCCCGAGTTCGACCGCGTCTTCAGCAACATCGGCAACCCCACGGTGGCCCAAGGCACGGTGTTTTTACGCGCCATACCCTGGGAAGAGCGCACGCGCAGCACGCAGCAGATCGCGCGCGAGATCGCGCCGCGCATCGGCGCGTTGCCGGGCATCAGCGGCTTCCCCATCACGCCGCCGTCGCTGGGCCAGGGCTTTCGCGAGCGGCCGATCAACTACGTGATCGTCACCAGCGACAGCTACCAGAATCTCTCGCAGACGGTACGCCGTTTCCAGGACGAGATGGCCAAGCACCCCGGCTTCGTGCAGGTGGACACCGACCTGCGCCTGAACAAACCCGAGATCCGCATGGACGTGGACCGCGAACGCGCCATCGACATGGGCGTGAGCGTGGACGCCATTGCCCGCACCGTGGAAACCCTGCTGGGCGGTCGCATCGTCACCCGCTACAAGCAGGGCGGCGAACAGTACGACGTGGTGGTGCAGACCAACAGCACGCAGCGCAGCGCGCCCGAGGACATCGACCAGCTCTTCGTGCGCGGCCGGGGCGATGCCATGATCCCGCTGGCCTCGCTGGTGCAGCTGCGCGAGGTGGTGGTGCCGCGCGACCTCAACCACTTCGGTCAGCGCCGCAGCGCGTCCATCACCGCCAACCTGGCGCCCGAACTGGCGCTGGGCGATGCCCTCAAGATCATGGACGCCATCGCCAAGGATGTGCTGCCGCCGGGCACCACCACCGACCTCAACGGCCAGAGCCGCGAGTTCAAGAACTCCTCGGGTTCGCTGGCCATCGTGTTCGCGCTCTCGCTGCTGTTCATCTACCTCGTGCTGGCCGCGCAGTTCGAGAGCTTTGTCGACCCCTTCATCATCATGCTCAGCGTGCCGCTGTCCATGCTGGGCGCGCTGCTGGCGCTCAAGTTCACCGGGGGCACGCTCAACGTGTTCAGCCAGATCGGGCTCATCACCCTGGTGGGCCTGATCACCAAACACGGCATCCTGATCGTCGAGTTCGCCAACCAGCTGCGCGAAGAAGGCAAGAGCCAGCTCGACGCGGTGAAAGAGTCCGCTGCGCTGCGCCTGCGCCCCATCCTCATGACCACCGGCGCCATGGTGCTGGGCGCCATCCCGCTGGCGCTGGCCACCGGTGCCGGAGCCGAGAGCCGCCAGCAGATCGGCTGGGTCATCGTCGGCGGCATGAGCCTGGGCACGCTGCTCACCCTCTTTGTGGTGCCCACCATGTACATGCTGCTTTCGCGGGCCAGGCACGGCTCGCGGGTGCTGCCGGCGGAGGCGCCGGTGCCTGCGCCTGGGGATGTGCTGGTGGCGAAATGAACAAGGGCCTGCGGGCCCTTGTTCGTTGATGGCAGTCAGCCGTGAGGCTGGTGATCCACCGAGATCCGCGCAGTTCTATTGGGTCGAGGACCGCTTTGCAGCGGTGAACCGCCCCGGGGAAAGAACTGCACGGATGTTCCTGGTGCCTAACTAGCGCATCAAGTGCTCGGCCAAGGCGCGGTACGCCGGCAACGAGGTGGGATCCAGATGGGCATTTGCGGCGAGCGGGGATGATGCGAAGCGGGCGATCACCATTTCGGCCTTCGGGTCAATGTAGATGGCCTGACCGTGGATGCCACGGGCCGAATAAGCGCCGTGATCGTCGTGAGACACCCACCACATGTCGCGGTAGCTCCAGCCCGGCAACGTGGCGTAGCCGGCCTTCACAAAGTCTGACTTGTTACCGCCGTTTCGGATGTCGTCGACGACCGCCTTGGGAACGATCTGCTGACCGTTGAAATGGCCATCCAGGCGCATCATTTCGCCGAAACGCGCCATGTCGCGCAGCGTCGGGTTGAAGCCACCACCGGCAAACTCGGTGCCCACGCTGTCGATGAGCATGTAGGCGTCATTCTCTGTCCCGAGTTTTTGCCAAATGCGTTGGCTAAGGACTTCGCCCACGTTTTGGCCCGTGGCACGGCGGATCAGCCAGCCCAGCACGTCGGAATTGACGGTTTTGTATGCAAAGGCTTGACCGTGCTCGCCTTCCTTTTTCAGCGATTGAAGGAATTCGTAGAAGGTGGTGGGGCCAGCATAGCCCGGCGGACGCGGAAAGACGCCACCAGCGCGCGCATGCTGCCAGACCTCAGCACCTGGGTCAGCGTAGTTTTCGGAGTATTTGACACCGATGGTCATGTCCAGCACTTGGCGCACCGTGGCATCGCCGTAGGCGGAATCCTTCAGTTCGGGAATGTATTTGCTGACCAGCGCATCGGCGTCGAGCTTGCCCTCTGCAACCAACATCGCACCCAGCGTGCCGAAAAATGACTTGGTCACCGACATCGCCATGTGCGGCTGGCTGGGCTTCATGACGCCAGAGTAGCGCTCGTAAACGATGCGCCCCTTGTGCAGGACCACGATCGCGTCGGTGTAATTGGCCTCCAGCGATTGTGCCCAAGTCATCGATTCGCTGCGCCCCATGGGTTTGAAAGTCACCGCATCGATATCGCTGCGCTCCGCGCGCGGCAGCACGGCCACCACGCCATCGCCGCGCGAAATGTTGCTGGTTGGAGCCAATTGGCGAAAATTCGCAAATGACCAGCGCGTCTGAGGAAAACGGTAGTGCGTCATGTTCGAAAACAGCACCAGTTTGTCCGCGGGCGGTGGTGAACCAACCATCCAACCCATCTTGACCGGATCGGATTCGGTTGCAGTCAGTGGTGCTTTTTGTGCCTGGGCATGCGCGACGTTCATGGTGAGAACTGCAGTCACGACAGCCAAAGTGATTTTTTGTTTCATTGGGTTTTTGACAGGTGGTTGTGGATGGCAAAGACAGGCTGGAATTTGAAGGTTGTGCCAGGTTAATTGCACTCTGCTCAGTCATTGAATTGGGTTGATTCTCTTGAGGTGGTTAGCGTTCATCCATGCGCGACCTTTCAGGAAATGACCTTGCTGTTGATGGCGGAATCCCTGTTTTGAATGATTCAGACTGCTGTGCGCAAATCCCGTCGCAATATCTTGCCAACGGAGGATTTGGGCAGTGCTGCTGCAAATGCCACCTGCTTGGGTACTTTGTAGGCAGTCAACTCCTTTCGACAGTAGTCGATGACATCCTCAACGGTCAAATTCGAGTTGGGAGCCTTGACGACAACCAGTTTGACGGCTTCGCCGGTTCGCTCATCCGGCACGCCAATGCAGGCGCATTCGACCACGCCCGGGCAAGCGCTGGCCACGGCTTCCACGTCGTTGGGGTAGACGTTGAAGCCCGAGACCAGAATCATGTCTTTCTTGCGGTCGACGATCTTGAGAAAGCCGCGCGCGTCGAACACGCCCACGTCGCCGGTCTTGAAGTAGCCGTCGGGGGTGAAGGCGGCGGCGTTGGCTTCGGGCTGGTTCCAGTAGCCGCTCATCACCTGCGGGCCTTTGGCGCACACTTCACCGGCCTCGCCCAGGGCCACCTCGCGGCCGGCTTCGTCGAGCAGCTTGATGTCGGTGGACGGCATCGGCAAGCCGGTGGAGCCGGAGAAGTCGTGGATGAACAAGGGGTTGAAAGACAACACCGGGCTGGTTTCCGACAGGCCGTAGCCTTCGCGAATGAAGTTGCCGGTGATGGCTTTCCAGCGGTCGGACGTGACACCCACCACGGCGGCGCCCCCGCCTCCGCTCAGGCGCAGGCGCGACCAGTCCACATCCTTGAGTCCGGGGTGCTGGGTCAGGCCCTGGTAGAGCGTGTTCACGCCCACGAACACGCTCGGTCGTGCGGCCTTGAGCGTGGCCACAAAGCCGTCCATGTCGCGCGGATTGGCCACCAGCCAGTTCTCAGCACCGATGGAGAAGTAGGTGATGAAATTGACCATCAGGGCCATGATGTGGTAAAGCGGCACGGCCGTGACCACCACCTCTTCGCCCGCGCGCATGGCACCGGCCATGAAGGCCTTGAACTGCTCGGTGTTGGCCACCAGGTTGCGGTGCG
Source organism: Hydrogenophaga sp. (assembly GCF_031426985.1). Taxonomy (GTDB): domain Bacteria; phylum Pseudomonadota; class Gammaproteobacteria; order Burkholderiales; family Burkholderiaceae_C; genus Hydrogenophaga. The sequence goes on along the minus strand of NZ_JASJOY010000043.1, from coordinate 21,883 downwards.
AGAGCGTGGCGCCTTTGGACAGGCCCGTGGTGCCGCCCGTGTACTGCAGGAACAAGGGGTCAGCGCCGCTCAGTTGCACCGGCACACGCGCCAGTTTGGCGCCTTCGGCCAGGGCGCTGGTGAAGGGCACGGCCTGTGTCAGGCGCGCATCCACCGCCGGGCTGGGCAACTGCGCACCCAGACCATCCCCCAGGCCCACCGTGATCACGGACTTGATGGGGGTGTGGGCGATGACCTCGGCCAGCGTGGGCGTTGCGCCGCCGAAGACGACGATGGCTTTGCAGCCTGCGTCGTTGAGCTGGTGCTCCAGTTCGCGTGGCGTGTACAGCGGGTTCACATTCACCTGCACCGCACCGGCGCGGATGATGCCCAGCAAGGCCAGCGGAAAGGCCGCCAGGTTGGGCAACATCACCGCCACGCGGTCGCCCTTCTGGATGCCCACGGTGTGCTGCAGGTAAGCGCAGAAGGCGGCCGAGAGCTGGTCCACCTGCGCGTAGCTCAGCGTCTGGCCAAAGCAATTGAAGGCCACCTTGTCGGCATAGCGCGCCATGGCCTCGTCCATCATGGCGGTGACGCTGGGGTAGCGATCCGGGTCGATCTCGTGGGGCATGCTGCCGTAGCTCTGGGTCCAGTGCCGTGAAGTCATGGTGGGTCTCCTTATTTGGCGGAAGCAGCGGTGACAGCACCCGGACAGGACTGCTGGGAGGCTGGGGTTGCGTCCGCTTGTGTGAAACGTCGCATCAGGCTGGCAAACAGCAGGCCGCCTGCGTACATCAGCACGCCGTACAGTGCGCCCGGGACGGCCATGGCGTCCTGCTTGAGCACGCTGCTGGCAATCACCAGGGCCAGCGTGGCGTTCTGAACGGCGGTCTCAATGCCCAATGTGACAGACTGTCGACGCGACAGGCGCGCCATCCAGGCCACCAGGAAGCCCACGGCCAGCATGACCAGGTTCAGGCCCATGGCAAACGGTGCCAGCGTGGTGAAGTTGTCGCGCAGCAAGGCCCAGTTTTTGACGACGGCCAGCGCCAGAATGATGATGAAAAGCACGGTGGCAATGCGGGTCGCCACCGGCTCGCGGCGCTGTGTTGCGGCGGGCCACTTGTGGCGCACCAGCATGCCGGCAGCCACGGGTACGGCCAGCATCATGAAGATCTGCCCCATCATCAGGGTCACAGGCACCGCAACGGTCTGCTGGGCGCCCATGAATTCGGCCAGCGACCAGGCGACGATGAACGGCAGGGTGAACATGGTCATCACACTGGCCACGGCGGTGAAGCTCACGGCCAGTGCCACGTCGCCACGCGCCAGGTAGGTCAGTATGTTGGAGGTGCTGCCCGTCGGGCAGGAGGCAATGATCATGAAACCGACGGCAAACGCGCCTGTGATGCCAAAGGCGCGCACCATCAGGTAGCACACCAGTGGCAGCAGCACGAAATGGCAAAACACGCCCACCAGCAATGCACGCGGTTGCGCCACGATGCGCCGGAAATCGCCGGTCGTGAGGCCCAGGCCGAGCGAAAACATGATGAATGCCAGGATGGCTGGCAGCAGTACGGACGAAACAATGTCAGCTTGCATGATGAGGTTTCTCTGTTCAAAAGTGGGTTGTGCAGCCGCGGGCATCCGCAGCGACGTGGGCGGTGCGCTGGCAAGTCCCGGTGTTGTGAGGTGCGCGACAGCCTGCCGCGCTGGTGGTGCAGCTGCGCGGCAGGGCGCGGCTTACTGGGCGGTGTTCACTGGCGTACTCGGTGCCAGCGCGGTGCCGATGCGGCAGCTGGCGATGGCTGTGCCAATGGGAGTGGTCCGGGGAAAGTGCATGCTTGTCTCCTGTCGTTGGGTACGAACGGGGGCGGAGTGGCACTGGCCCGTTGGGCACCCCATGCGCGTCTCCTGCTCTATTTGTTCCCCGATGGTAGAGATAGGCGGCTGCTTTGACTTATGAATGCAGGACAAGTACTTATGAATTGAGGACATAATTTGCCAACCCCATGAACCGAAGTGGACGGCCTGCGATGAAGAAAACCGCCAGCCCTGGCTACTACACCCACCCCAGAACGCTGACAGGGCTGGAGTCGTTTGCGCAGTCCATCCACCAACCCCTGGCGCCGATGCTGGCGCGTTTTGGGCTGACGCTGGAGCTGCTCAACGATCCGCAGGCCCTCATTTCCTATACCGCTGCGGTGGGGGTTCTGGAGGCCTGCGCGCGGCAGTGGAAATGCCCGGACCTGGGTATTCAAATGGGCCATGTCAAAACGCTGGACTACATGGGCGCTGTGGGGCTGGTGGCACGGCTCAGCGACACCGTGGGCGAGGCCTGCCACGCCATCCAGATGAACATATCGATCCATTCCAACGGCTACAGCCTGGATATCGAGCCCGGCGACAGCATCACTGGTGAATCGGCCAGCATCGCCTATACCCCCAAGCCCGGCTCCGGGTGCGGCCCCCAAATGGTGGAGCTGAGTCTGTGCCGCATTTACCAGTTTCTGGCGCTGACGTCGGGCGCCGATCGGGTGAAGATTCGGGAGGTGACGTTCCAGCATGCGCCTGTGGGTTCATCGAAGTCGGCACAACAGTTTTTTGACTGCCCGCTGCATTACCGGGGCGTGCGCAATGCCATCTGTTTTTCCCCACAGCTGCTCGAGGCTCCCACGGTGGTGCGTGACAACGCCTATGCACCGCTGGTCCAGGCCTATCTCCAGCAGGAGCGCCTGCAAGCCGACTCAGATGTGGTGATGGTCACCCGGCGCCTGATCGCACAATTGCTGTCCACGGGGCGCTGCACACGCGACAGCGTGGCGGCGTTTTTGCACATCCACCCCCGAACCCTGCACCGGCGGCTGCTGGAGCAGGGGACTTCGTTTGCCGACCTTCAGGACGAATACCGACGAACCAGAGCCACCGAATGGGTCAGCGGAAACAACTTTTCACTGACACAGATCGGCCTGATGCTGGGCTACGCCAACCAGAGTGCATTTTCGGCAGCCTACCGTCGTTGGGCAGGCACGAGTCCGCGCAATGTCCGGGCGCAAGGCCGGCGTTCGAATGGCACGGCGGACGTGTAGGTTCCCTTTCATCTCTCTGTCACTCAGGTAGAACTCGCCGATCCTTCTTCAGTGAAAACTGTAGGTTGAATTTCAATGGGCTGGCGGTTTTGAAGACCTGTTCCTGGCTCATCAGGCGAAGTCAACTTGGAGATTGAAACGCCCCGGAAGCATTCATGCGACGTCTGCGCACAAGCCGATGAACGCCGGCAGCCAGGCGGCCGTTTGACGGGGCGCCATGACCGCAACGGGTCGGTGAACAAACCTGAACGGTTGCAGCCTTTGATGTTGTGTCCCCGTGCATTCACGGTTTGGCCTCACAGCGGCATCCTCGCGGCTCAATGAACCCGCAGCACCTCAAACTGCTGTCGGATTGGCGCGACCTGTATCGACACCTCATCACCTTCGCATTTACCCAGCATGGCCCTGCCCAAAGGGGATTCGTTGCTGATGACCTGAACGAGTTGATCGCCGCTGACCAACTTCATGCTGCCCCCAACCGGGCCGAGGAAGAGCAGTTGCTGCTTGTCGTCGGCATCGACCAGGCAGACCAGCGCGCCGAGCTGTATCCCTTTGCCCGCGTCGTAGGGGCTCGGGCGGAATTGGCGCCAATTTGCCATGGCCTGGCGGATGGCTGCGGCGCGACGCGCCTGGCCGGTGGCCAGGTAGGCGGCTTCGAGTCCCAACGTGTCGTATTTGTTTTCGGCGATGTTTTCTTCGTGAGTCGCCGTTTCATGGGCCACCCGAACGGCCTGTTCGGCCTGCAGCAGGTCTGCGGCAAGCCGTTCCAGCACCTGCTGCTGCAGCAAAAATTTATCCATGATGAAAGGTCGGTATCTCGAACAAGCGGGGGCAGGCTTTGATTCTGGTGGGCTGCACCAGCCCTTGACGCTTCTGTTGGCCGCAGGTCAACGTCAGCCATGGGTGGGGTTTGCCGGTGGACCGGGGCAGCAGGCGTCATTCGCGCGATCTGGTCGGATGTCCCTTGATCGCTACCGGTGGCCACGGGGTCGCATGAGCCCCTGCGGTCTGCTGTTCGGAGGCTGTCGACCTCAGATCGCCCCGTCGAACATCATCACGTCCACCTCGTCGCCCACCGCCACGCTGCCTTGGCCGTGGTGCAGCACGATCAGGCCGTTGGCCTGCACCATGGAGCTGAGCACGCCCGAGCCCTGGTTGCCGGTGGTGCGCACCTGCAGCGCCCCGTCGGCCGCGCGCGTGACCGTGCCGCGCTGGTATTCGGTGCGGCCGGGTTTCTTGCGCAGGGTTTCGGCGCTGTGGGCCTTGAGCAGCACCGGCTCACAGGCCGTGCAGCCCATCATGCGCTGCAGGGCAGGGCGCACGAAGGCGAGGAAGGTGACCATCACGGCCACCGGGTTGCCCGGCAGACCGAACAGCACCGCCGACTGACCACCTTGTTCGATCTTCCCCACGGCCATGGGCCGGCCGGGTCGCATCGCGATGCGCCAGAAGGCGACGTCGCCGAGCTGCTTCATCATGGCCTTGGTGTGGTCGGCCTCGCCCATGCTGACGCCACCGCTGGTGATGATGGCGTCGGCCTTGGCCGCGGCCGTGCGGAAGGCGGTTTCCAGCGCGGCGGGTTCGTCTTTGACCACGCCCATGTCGATCACTTCCACGCCCATGCGCGTGAGCAGGCCGAACACGGTGTAGCGGTTGCTGTCGTACACCGCGCCTTCGCGTGGCGTCTCGCCCAGGCTGAGGATTTCGTCGCCGGTGGAGAAATAGGCCACCTTCAGGCGCCGGCACACCGGCACCTGGGGCAGTCCCAGGCTGGCGATCAGGCCCAGCGCGGCGGGGCCGAGCGTCTGGCCCCGTCGCAGCGCGGCCTGGCCCGCCATCAGGTCTTCGCCCAGCAGGCGGCGGTTGTCGCCCTGTTGCAGCACGTTGGCCGGGATGGTGACCTGGTCCGCCGTGATGTTCACGAATTCCAGCGGCACCACCGTGTCCAGCCCGCTGGGCATGATGGCGCCGGTCATGATCTTCACGCACTGGCCGGGCTGTGCGGTGCCGGCCCAGGCGGTGCCGGCAAAGGCGGTGCCCTCGGCCAGTTGCAGCGTCAGCGGCTCGCCGGCGCGCAGCTGGCCACCGTCGAACGCAAAGCCGTCCATGGCCGAGTTGTCGTGCGGCGGCACGCTGATGGGCGAGACCACGTCCTCGGCCAGCACGCGGCCCAGCGCGTCGAACACCCCCAGGGTGTCGGTGCCGCTCACCGGTTCGACCAGGCGGGCGAGGAACTGGTTGACCTGCTCGGCGGGCAGGGCCTTGGGGTCGTAGCCCTGCAGGGCGGCGGCGATCTGGTCGATCGATGACATGGCGAAAAAGGGAAAAAACGCGAACTCAGCCGCCTTCGAGCGACTGCAGTTCCGCGAGGGTGTTGGCGTTGAAGAAGGCTTGCGGGTCGTCGCCCGGCCGGTCGAAGGGCACGACCACGGTGCGGTGCTGGTCGGTCCAGCGGTCGATCTTGCGGCCGCCGGCCTGGGTGAAGGCCGTCAGGCTGGGCAGCAGGTCGGCGCGCAGCAGGCAGAACACGGGCTGCGTGCGCAGGTCGCTGGCCGTGTCGTCGCCGCCTTCGCGGGCTGAAACCATGGCGATGTCGGTCGCCGGGTCGTCAAAGGCCGCGGCCAGACGTTGTGCCAGGTCCAGCGGGAACAGCGGCGTGTCGCAGGGCACGGTGAGCAGGTAGGGCGTTTCGCAGTGCGCGAGCCCGGTCAGGAAACCCGCCAGCGGCCCGGCGTAGTCGGGCAGGCTGTCGGGCCAGACCGGGTGGCCGAAGGCTTCGTAGGCGGCGAGGTTGCGGTTGGCGTTGACCATCAGGTCGCCGATCAGACCGCCTTCCTGCAGTTGCAGGCGCAGCAGGGCGTTGAGCGCCAGCGGCGTGTCGCGGAATTTCTGCAAGCCCTTGTCGACCCCGCCCATGCGCGAGCCTCGGCCTCCGGCCAGGACCAGAGCGGTGATTTCAGAAGATTGGATCAAGCGAGACCTCGCGAACGGGATGCATGGGGCAACAGGTGGCGCAATCGATGTGTTCGGCGCGAGGTGACCGAAACCCAGGATGCGGCGGAACCGGCTTTGCCGGGCCGCACGCATCGCCCCCTTGAGGGGGTGACGCCGCAGGCGGCGCAGGGGTGGGTCATCTAGCCTCCGATGTAGCTCATCTCCACGCGGCGACCGCCGGTGGACTGGTCGGGCGGCATGCTCGCGCGCAGCTGCGAATAGCGGTCGCTGCGGCCCTGCCAGATCGCGCCGATCGCGCTGGCCAGCTCGGCGTCGCTCGCGCTGCCGCGGATGAGGTGGCGCAGGTCGTGGCCATGGGTGGCGAACAGGCATAGGTAGAGCTGACCTTCGGTGGAGAGGCGGGCGCGGTTGCAGTCGCCGCAGAAGGCCTGCGTCACGCTGCTGATGACGCCGATCTCTCCCGAGCCGTCGGCATAGCCCCAGCGCTCGGCGGTCTCGCCCGGGGCCGATGGCTCCAGCTGCACCAGCGGCAGTTCGGCGTGGACGCGTTGCACCACCTCTGCGCTGGGCAGCACCTCGTCCATGCGCCAGCCGTTGGTGGCGCCCACGTCCATGTACTCGATGAAGCGCAGCACGATGCCGCTGCCCTGGAAATGGCGCGCCATGGGCAGGATCTGGTGGTCGTTGGTGCCGCGCTTGACCACCATGTTGACCTTGATCGGGCCCAGGCCAGCGGCCTGGGCGGCTTCGATGCCGCGCAGCACGTCGGCCACCGGGAAGTCCACGTCGTTCATGGTGCGGAAGATGGCGTCGTCCAGTCCGTCCAGGCTCACCGTCACGCGCTGCAGGCCGGCGGCCTTGAGGCTGGCGGCCTTGCGTTCGAGCAGTGAGCCGTTGGTGGTGAGCGTGATGTCCAGCGGCCGGCCTTCGGTGGTGCGCAGCGCGGCCAGCTGTTCGATCAGGATTTCGATGTTCTTGCGCAGCAGCGGCTCGCCACCGGTCAGGCGGATTTTCTGCACGCCGTGTGCCACGAAGACGCGCGCCACACGGGTGATTTCCTCGAACGAGAGCAGAGCGCTGTGGGGCAGGTAGGCGTAGTCCTTGTCGAAAATTTCCTTGGGCATGCAGTAGCTGCAGCGGAAATTGCAGCGGTCGGTCACGCTGATGCGCAGGTCGCGCAGCGGCCGGCCCAGGGCGTCGCCCAGCAAACCCGTGGCGGGGATGGCCTGGGTCGGGACCTGCGCGGTCAGCGAGCGCAGGCGTTGATCGATCAGGGGAATGACGCGTTCGGACATGGGCGGATTATCGGCGAGCCCATGGTGCACGAGGCGTCACGACCTTGTGACCCGGCGGGGATGTTGCGCGCCGATCGGTGCTCAGGCGCCCACACGGGTGTAGAGCGCGCGGTTGTCGTCCAGCCACTGTGCCGACCGCTCGCTGTGTTGCTGGCTGGGGTGAAAGTCGGGTTTGAAATAGGCCCGCCAGGGGCGGGCGCTGGCGCGCAGCAGGCCGTCGTGGCCCAGCAGGTGGTGCCAGCCGCTGCGCCAGGTGCTCCAGCGCCAGAGCGTGCCGTCGCGTCGCAGGTTGTGGGCGGTCTGGCGCAGGGTGTCGCTCAGGAAGATGAGGGTCACGCGCCGCATCCACTTCACCCGCCAGGCGTGGTTGCCGCCCAGCGCCTTGTAGAGGTCGAACGCGGTGCTCTTGTGTTCGGCTTCTTCGGCGCTGTGCCACAGCCACAGGGCCTTCAGGCGTGGCTCGCAACCGTCCAGCCGGTCCGGGTGGGCCAGCATCCATTCGGCAAACAGCGCAGTGAAGTGCTCGTTGGCCGCCGTGATGGCCAGGCCGTGGCGCAGGTCGCTGCCTTCCATCCATTGCAGCCGCCGGCGCGCACGCGGTTCCCATTCATTGACCAGCCCGTGTTGCTGGATCTGCGCGTTGAACAGGGCATGGATGCGGCGGTGCGTGGCCTCCTGACCAATGAAACCTTGTATCTCCGGTGTCAGCCGTCCCCGCTCGGCCGCCGGCAGGGCCTGGTGGCCGCGGCGCACCGCGTCGATGAAGAACTGCTCCCCGACCGGAAAGCTCATGGACAGGGCGTTGAACCAGGCGGTGAGGAAGGCGTCGTCGTTGCACCAGTGGCGGGCCACGGGTTGCTCCAGGTCGATCAGCAGGCGGCGGACGGTCAGTTCGGTCATGGTGTGGCAAAGGGGTTGGTACTTGTTGGTACCTGTGCGCATGGTGTCGGCTGCGCGAGCAGGTGTCAACCGGTGCTTGCCATGAGCGGCCAGGCTTGTCAGCCGATGGCAGGGTACGGCGGCTAACATCTCTGCACCATGTTCACCCTCAGCCCACCCTCTTCAGAAACCGCCGAGCCGGTGCCCGAACACCGCACGCGGCTGCTGCAGGCCATGGGCAGCAGCGCGGCCGACCGCGGTTTCGCGGGCACAACCATCGCCGACATCGTGCGCGAAGCCGGGGTGTCCAAGCGCACCTTCTACGAACACTTCGCCAGCAAGGAAGCCTGCTTCCTGGCGCTGTACCGCGGGCTCAGCGCCTCGGCGCTGCGCACGCTCAGCGAATCGGTTCGGGCCGAAAAACCCTGGCACCACCAGATCGAAGCCGCCCTGAACGCCTACTTTGGGCAACTGTCAGCCGGCCCGCGCCTGCTGCGCACCCTGTTCGTGGAAGTGCACCACCTGGGCGACGAGGGGGCGGCGGTGCGCCGCGAGGTGATGCAGCACCTGGCCGACTTTCTGCTGGAGACGGTCAACCGCCCCGCCGGTGCCGCGACCACATCACCCGCGCTCTCGCCCACCATGGCCATGGCCGCGGTGGGGGGCATCAACGAACTGGTGCTGATGGCCATCGAGCGCGGCGAGGCCGAACAGCTGACCCGCCTGACCCCGGCGGCCAGCGAGATCGTGCGGGCGCTGGCGCATGTGCCGCCCGAACACTGACCCATCCCCATGAAAAAAGGCCCGCCGAAGCGGGCCTTTGTTTGGGCGTGGGGCTGTTCAGGTCGCCATCGGCAGCAGCGGCACGATCAGCAGCGCCACGATGTTGATGATCTTGATCAGCGGGTTCACGGCCGGGCCGGCGGTGTCCTTGTAGGGGTCGCCCACGGTGTCACCGGTCACGGCCGCCTTGTGGGCTTCACTGCCCTTGCCGCCGTGGTTGCCGTCTTCGATGTACTTCTTGGCGTTGTCCCAGGCACCGCCACCGGTGCACATGGAAATGGCCACGAACAGGCCGGTCACGATGGTGCCCATGAGCAGGCCGCCCAGCGCCTTGGGGCCCAGGAGCACGCCCACCAGAATCGGCACCACCACCGGCAGCAGACTGGGCACGATCATTTCCTTGATGGCCGCACCGGTCAGCATGCTCACGGCCTTGCCGTACTCTGGCTTGGCCGTGCCTTCCATGATGCCGGGGATCTCCTTGAACTGGCGGCGCACTTCCACCACCACCGCACCGGCCGCACGGCCCACCGCTTCCATGGCCATCGCGCCGAACAGATAGGGAATCAGGCCGCCGATGAACAGACCGATGATGACCATCGGGTCGCTCAGGTCGAAGGTGACGTGCTGGCCATAGGTCTCCAGCTTGTGGGTGTAGTCGGCGAACAGCACCAGCGAGGCCAGGCCGGCCGAGCCGATGGCATAACCCTTGGTCACGGCCTTGGTGGTGTTGCCCACGGCGTCCAGCGGGTCGGTGATGTCGCGCACGCTGCTGGGCAGTTCGGCCATCTCGGCAATGCCGCCGGCGTTGTCGGTGATGGGGCCGTAGGCGTCCAGTGCGACCACGATGCCGGCCATGCTCAGCATGGACGTGGCAGCCACCGCAATGCCGTACAGACCGGCCAGCGAGTAGGCCACCATGATGGCCACGCAGACGAAGAGCACCGGCCAGGCGGTCGAACGCATGGAAACGCCCAGGCCCGCGATGATGTTGGTGCCGTGGCCGGTGGTCGATGCCTGTGCGATGTGGCGCACCGGCGCGTACTGCGTGCCGGTGTAGAACTCGGTGATCCAGACCAGTGCGGCCGTCAACACCAGGCCCACGGCGCAGGCGCCGAACAGCTTCATCTGGCTGCCGGCGGCCGCGATCGCGTTGTCCGGCATGATCGCCGTGGTCACGAAATAGAACGCGATCAGCGACAGCACACCGGCGATGGCCAGGCCCTTGTAGAGCGCGGGCATCACGTTCTTCATGCCCGGGCTGGCCTTGACGAAGAAGCAGCCGATGATGGAGGCGATGATGGACACGCCACCCAGCACCAGCGGGTACAGCACCGCCTGCATCGGCGCTGCGGTCACCATCAGCGCGCCCAGCACCATGGTGGCGATCAGCGTCACCGCGTAGGTCTCGAACAGGTCGGCCGCCATGCCGGCGCAGTCGCCCACGTTGTCGCCCACGTTGTCGGCGATCACCGCCGGGTTGCGCGGGTCGTCTTCGGGAATGCCGGCTTCGACCTTGCCCACCAGGTCGGCGCCGACGTCAGCGCCCTTGGTGAAGATGCCGCCGCCCAGGCGCGCGAAGATGGAAATCAGCGAGGAGCCGAAGGCAAAACCGATCAGCGGGTTGAGCAGCTTGGCCAGGTCCTTGTCGGGCGTGAGGTTGCCGTTGCCGACCAGGAACCAGAAGAAGCCGGCCACACCCAGCAGGCCCAGCCCCACCACCAGCATGCCGGTGATGGCGCCGCCGCGGAAGGCGACGTCCAGCGCCGGGCCGATGCCCCGGGTGGCCGCCTGCGCGGTGCGCACGTTGGCGCGCACCGAGATGTTCATGCCGATGAAGCCGCAGGCGCCCGAGAGCACCGCACCCAGCACGAAGCCGATGGCGGTGGCTCCGTCCAGAAACACCCCGATGAGAATGGCGAGCACCACGCCGACGATGCCGATCGTGGTGTATTGCTTGGCGAGATAGGCCGCAGCACCGGCCTGGATCGCGCCGGCGATTTCCTGCATGCGGGCGTTGCCCGGGTCTTGAGAAAGAATCCAGCTGCGGGACCAGAAACCGTAGACCACGGCCACCAGCCCGCACACCAGCGCAAAGATCAGCGCAGATTGTCCAACCATCGTTTACTCCTGCTCGAAATGCGTTTGACTTGGAGGGGGCAACGCTGTGAGGGAGGCCCCCGCTGCGTTGCTTCCTCGCGTCCGTCGCACACCCGAAGGTGGGTGGGGCAGGGCGATTGGCCAACGGGCCCAATGTAGCGGGAATTGCTTCGGCCGCGAACTGATCTGTGTCAGGAAGTCAGGCTGGAATCAGTAAAATCAGGGTTAATCCCCAGCGCTGGCGCTCACGATCGCAGCGTTCCATGTCTGGTCCGTGACACCTGTGGTGTCCCGAGGACCGCCTCCCTTTTCCATCAACTCTCAGAAGAAGCTATGTCCCTCGACAACGTCACCCCTGGCAGCAAGGTTCCCGAAGCGTTCAACGTGATCATCGAAATCCCGATGAACGCTGACCCGATCAAGTACGAGGTGGACAAAGAAACCGGCGCGATCTTCGTGGACCGCTTCATGAGCACCGCCATGCACTACCCGACCAACTACGGCTATGTGCCCAAGACCTTGTCGGGCGACGGCGACCCGGTGGATGTGCTGGTGATCACGCCCGTGCCGCTGATCCCCGGCGTGGTGGTGCCCTGCCGTGCCATCGGCATCCTGAAGATGACCGACGAAGCCGGCGAAGACGGCAAGGTGCTGGCCGTGCCGACCGACAAGATCCTGTCGCTCTACAGCCGCTGGCAAAAGCCGGACGATCTGAACCCGATGCGCCTGAAGGCCATCGAGCATTTCTTCGAGCACTACAAGGACCTGGAGCCGGGCAAGTGGGTCAAGGTGCAGGGCTGGGAAGGCAAGGACTCCGCCCACAAGGAAATCCTGGACGGCATCGCCGCCTACAACAAGGCCAACAGCTGATCTTCAGCCGACCTTGAAAAAAGGGCCTGCCGGGGCAACCCGGTAGGCCCTTTTTGCTGGACGCCAGAGGTGGCGATCAGGACTGTGCGGCGTCGATGTCGCCGCGGTATTCGATCTTGCCGCGCACGCGGGCACGCGGGTGCATGTCGATCAGTTCGTCGTAGCTGGCGTCACCGATCAGGGTGGCCGAGCCGGTGATCTCCAGCGCCTTGCGCGCGATCACGGTACCGATCACCTTGCCCTCGATGAACACGTAGTCGGCCTCCAGGCGGGTGTTCTCGATCACGCCCGTGGCGCCCACGTGCAGGGTGCCGCCGTTCTCGAACGTGATGTTGCCTTTGAGCTGGCCGTCGACCTTGATGCCCTGATCGCGCGTGGTGTGGAAGTTGCCATCGAACACGGCCCCTTCGGCGATCAGGCTGGTGATGGCCGAAAGGCGTTCGGCCGGGACGAGGCGGGTGGAGGCGGGTGTGTTCATGGTCAGGGTTCCTTGCTATGCAACCAGTTTTCGGGTTTCAGAGGGGGGGAGGGTTCGGGGTCAGCCGCGGCGGAGGTGGGCGTTGCGCTGGGTGGCGACGTCCGGGCCGCCGAAGCCCAGCGGGCTTCGAACTTCAGCGCCAGGGGCCGGGGCAGCTCCTCGCCTTCCGGACTGAATTCGACGGCGGCAGGCGGTTCGCTGGGCGTGGTGACCGCCGGCGCAGGCAATGCGGGGGTAACGGGTGCAACGGGCGCCGAAGGGACGACCGCCGGGGCTGGTGACCATCCCGCCCACTGCTGCAACTGCGGCCACGGGTTGCGCACGCCGGGCAGCACACCCAGCCACAGCCAGGCCGCCATCCCGAACACCGCCAGCGCCGGCATGAGGTAGCGCGCCGATGCCCACAGCGCCCAGCGCAGGGCCACGCGGCGCCGGGCCACCCAGCGGCCACGCGCCCAGCTCGCCTGCAGCGCGGCGCGGCGCAAGGACTCGGCGTCCGGAACGGGCGCCACGGGTGGAATCGTCAGGTGCGATGCGGATCGGCGCCACAGCATGGACAGACGTCAGGCCCCGGTCTTCTGGGGGGCCACGCGTTCGAGCGTGGCGTTGAGGTCGGCTCCGTTGACCTGGATGCGCCCATAGCGCACCAGACCGTGCACGCTGGCGGTGTCGTGCAGGGCCACTTCGCCCTGTCCGGAATCGAGGATGCCTTCGGTACGGCCCATCACGGAAATCTTCTGAGCGGTGATGTCGCCTTTGACGTGCCCGGTCTCGGTCACCACCACCGACACCTCCACGCCGTCGGCCTGGGTGAGGTTGCCCTCCACCAGCCCGGCCACGCTGCAGGGGCTGCGCAGCCAGGCGTTGCCCACAAAGTGCATGCCCTCGGCCACCATGCTGCGGCTGGCGCCGCTGTCGTGCCCGCTGGCGGTGGTCAGCGCCTGCACTTCGGTGTGCAATGTGGGCAGCGTGGCGGCCTGGCTGGGCGGCATGGAACGGCCCACGTCCACTTCGAGCGTGCTCGGGTTGGCGAAATCGTTGCTGTAGCCGTTCTCAGGCGATCCCTGGTCGTTCATGTCGGGTGTTCCCATGTCTTGTTCGAGGTGTCGGTCCGGGTGCTGGTAGCGGTGGGCTTTCATGGCGACGCTCGGCGGTTGGGGGCTTCAGGTCGGCCCGGCGTGCACGTCGTGCAGCACCGGCAGGTTGTCCCCCAGTTTGAGCGTCTTGAACGGGCCCTGCAAGTCGGCGCCTTCGTAGAGCTGCAGGCGCCGCGCCATGAGCGTTCCGGTGGACACGCCGGTTTTGGACACATAGGCCATGCCCTGGCATTCCAGGCTGGTGTCGTGCGGGTTGCCGCCCACCGCCCCCAGCTGGCCGAAGAGGTAAAGGTCACCATTGACGCGGATGCGCCCACGGACCACGCCGCCGGTCCAGACGATGAGGCGCCCGTTGACCCGCACCTGACCCGAAATTTCTCCCTGCACCAGCAGGCCGCCATCGAACATCAGGTCGCCGTCGAGCACCGTGCCCGCCGCCACGCGGTTGACCACGTTCATGGCGATCGGGTCCAGGGTCAGGGTGTCCTGTGGGGTTTTCAGCTCCACAGCCAGACCCCCCAGAACACGGCCGTGCCGACCAGGGCCAGCGCACCGGCCAGGGCGATCCACAGTGCGTGGCGTTCCAGTGCGCGGCGCAAGCGACCGGGTCGCAGGCGCGGCTGGCCAACCGGATCGCAGGCATGGCTGAGCACCACCCATTCCTGCCAGAGGCGGCTGAGGCGGGTCTCTCCGGTGCCGAGGTCCACCTTCAGGCCCGAGGCCTGGGTGTTGGGATGTGCCTGACGCCGGCCCAGCAACACCGAGAGCGGGGCTCCCACGATGGTGTGGGTGAAAAAGGCGTCGGTCTCATCCATGGGGGCGGAGTGTACAGAGTGTGTAACTAATGATTACAGCCGGCGGCTGCGGTCCATGACGCATGTCACGCCATGGCAGGCGCCGCGCAACGGGTCATGGCCGATTGTGCGGCAATGACATAGGGGTTTCGCCCGGTGCTTTGAGCGGGTTGCGTTGCGCCAGTTCGCGCAGGTAGTCGTCCATGCCCGCGCCTTCGCGCGCCAGAAAACGCTCCACCGCGTCGGCGAAGGCCGGGTGCGCGAGCCAGTGGGCGCTGGTGGTGCGCACGGGCAGCAGGGCCCGGGCCATTTTGTGTTCGCCCTGGGCGCCGCCCTCGAAGCGCCGGAACCCCTGCGCAATGCACCACTGGATGGGCTGGTAGTAGCAGGCTTCGAAGTGCAGGCAGTCCACCCGTTCCAGCGCCCCCCAGTAGCGGCCATAGGCCACGCCGTGCGGGGCGTCGAGGCCGATCAGGCTGCTGGCGATGGGCTGGCCGTTGCGCTCGGCGATGAACAGCAGCCAGTGCTCGGGCAGGGTGCGGGCCAACCGGGCAAAGGTGTCACGGCTGAGGTAGGGCGCGTTCCCGTGTTCCAGGTAGGTGCGTTCGTAACAGCGGTAAAAAAAGTCCCAGTCGTCCGGGGTGATGGCCGCTCCCTGCGCGTGGCGAAAGACCACACCGGCCTCGGCCACCTTGCGCCGCTCTTGCCGGATCTTCTTGCGCTTGTCCTGCTGCAGACTGCCCAGGAAATGATCGAAATCGTGGAAGGGGGTCTCGGCGCGCCCGCCATCCGAAGCGGGATTGCCGGGTGCGTGGTTGTGCCAATGGAACTGCACGGTGTGGCGCAGCATCAGGCCGGCGTCGGCACAGGCCGCCACATCGTGTTCCTGCAGGAACAGCAGATGCAGCGACGACAGATCTTCAGCCCGCGCCCGTTGCAGCAGCGCCTGCACCAGCGCAGCGCGCGCGGCGCCGTCCACGGCCAGCAGTCGCGCGCCGGGCACGGGTGTGAAGGGAACGGCCACCAGGCCTTTGGGGTAGTAGCGAAGCCCGTGCTGTTCGTAGGCGTTGGCCCAGGACCAGTCGAACACGTATTCACCGTAAGAGTGCTGCTTGCGATAGAACGGGCAGGCCGCCTGCAGCGCCCCGGCCTGCCAGAGCGTCACGAAGCCGGGTTGCCAGCCCGTGTCGGCGCAGGCGCTGCCGCTGTCGTGCAAGGCGCACAGGTATTCGTGCCGCATGAAAGGGCTGGGATCGGCTTCGTGGGCGAGCAGGGCGTTCCACGCGGCCGCAGGGATGTTGCCGGGGTGGTCGAACACCCGGATGACATAATCGTTTGGCTCTGGCGCGATGCTGCTTTCGCCGCTGGACGGCACTGCGCTGACCCCCATTTGTTTCCCTCGTTGTTCCGAATCCATGACGCTCAAAATCAGTGTGGCCCAGCTCAATTTTGTGGTGGGCGACATGGCGGGCAACGCCCGTCGCATCGCCCAGGCCGCACGCGAGGCGCAGGCCCGCGGTGTGCGCGTGTTGCTCACGCCCGAACTGGCGCTGTGCGGCTACGCGGCCGAAGACCTGTTCCTGCGACCGGCCTTCATCGACGCCTGTGATGATGCGCTCAAAGCGCTGGCGGCCGAGACGGCCGATCTGAAAGACCTGCACATCGTGGTGGGGCATCCGGCCCGGCTGGACGCCTCGGGGCGGCGCGAGCGCAGCGTGTCGGTGGCCAGTCTGCACAACGCGGCCAGCGTGCTGTGCGAAGGCCGCATCACGCACACCTACGCCAAGCGCGAGTTGCCCAACTACCAGGTGTTCGACGAGCGGCGCTATTTCGTTCCGGGCCATCAGCCCTGCGTGTTCGACGTGCTGGGCGACGACGGACAGCCGGTGCGCCTGGGCCTGCTGATCTGCGAAGACGCCTGGTTCGACACGCCGGCGGCGGATGCCAAAGCCGCGGGCGCCGAGGTGTTGGCGGTCATCAATGCCTCGCCGTTCCACACCGGCAAGGGCGGTGAGCGCGAGGCCACCATGCGCGAACGCGCCCGTGCCGTCGGGCTGCCCCTGGTCTATGCCCACCTGGTGGGCGGGCAGGACGAGATCGTGTTCGAGGGCCGCAGTTTTGTGCTGAACGCCGACGGTGTGCTGGCCGGCCGCGCCATCAGTTTCGAAGAGGCGCGGTTCGATGCCGTGTTCGCGCGCGAAGGCGGGGGCTGGCGCATCACCGCCGAGACCGACCGGGCGCACAGCCAGGAGGCGGACCTGTGGCACGCGCTGGTGCTCGGAGTGCGTGACTACCTGGGCAAGAACGGTTTTCCCGGTGCGCTGCTGGGCCTGTCGGGCGGTATCGATTCGGCCCTGGTGCTGGCCATCGCGGTGGACGCGCTGGGCAAGGACCGGGTGCGCGCGGTGATGATGCCCTCGCCCTACACGGCCGACATTTCGTGGATCGACGCGCGCGACATGGCCGCGCGCATGGGGGTGCGGTACGACGAGATCGCTATCGCGCCCGAGTTCGAGGCTTTCAAGGGCTCGCTGGCGCCGCTGTTCGAGGGGCGCCCCGAAGACACCACCGAAGAGAACCTGCAGGCGCGCATCCGCGGCACGTTGCTGATGGCGCTGTCCAACAAGTTCGGCTCCATCGTGCTGACCACCGGCAACAAGAGCGAGATGGCCACCGGGTACTGCACGCTGTACGGCGACATGGCCGGCGGTTTTGCGGTCATCAAGGATGTGGCCAAGACCATGGTGTTCCGCCTGGCGCGCTGGCGCAACGCGCACGACCCGTATGGCACCGGCGCGAACCCGATCCCCGAGCGCATCATCACGCGCCCGCCCAGCGCCGAATTGCGGCCGGACCAGAAGGACCAGGACAGCCTGCCCGAGTACGCCGTGCTGGACGCCATCATCGAGCGCTACATGGAGAACGACCTCAGCCCGGCGCAGATCGTGGCCGAGGGTTTTGCCAAAGCCGATGTGGACAAGGTGGTGCGGCTGATCCGCATCAACGAATACAAGCGCCGTCAGGCGCCGGTGGGCATCCGCGTGACGCACCGCAGCTTCGGCAAGGACTGGCGCTATCCCATCACGAGCCAATACCGTGCCTGAAAGGCGCGGGGTCATGCGGCGGGCAGACGGTCTGGCGCGAGACCCTTGGGCATAATCGACGGCTCACGCCATCCCCCGCATTGGAGACCCCCATGAAGCAGATCACCGCCGTCATCAAACCGTTCAAGCTCGAAGAAGTGCGCGAGGCCCTGGCCGAGCAGGGCGTGACCGGTCTGACGGTGACCGAGGTCAAGGGCTTCGGGCGCCAGAAGGGCCACACCGAGCTCTACCGCGGCGCCGAGTACGTGGTGGACTTCCTGCCCAAGGTTAAGGTGGAGGTGGTGGTCAAGACCGACGACGTGGACCGCTGCGTCGACGCCATCATCCGCGCCGCACGCACCGGCAAGATCGGTGATGGCAAGATCTTCGTGACGCCGGTCGAGCGCGTGGTGCGCATCCGCACCGGCGAGCAGGACGAAACCGCGGTCTGACGCACTGCTCAGGCGCGCTTCGCAGGTTCGCTCAGACTCAGATCGCGTCCAGCCGCGCCGCGGGTGACAGCCCCGCGGCCTGCACCAGGTCGGGCAGCAGGCGCGTGGCGTTGCTGTCCACGCGCACCAGGTCCATCTGCCACTCGCCCATGAACTGCTGCTGCACCGCGCCGCGCAGGAATTGCAGCAGCCCGTCGTAGTAGCCCCCGAGGTTGAGCAGGCCGATGGGCTTGTCGTGGTAGCCCAGCTGGCGCCAGGTCCAGACCTCAAAAAACTCTTCAAACGTACCGATGCCGCCCGGCAGCGCGAGAAACGCGTCGGCGTGCTCGGCCATCAGCCGTTTGCGCTCGTGCATCGTGTCCACCACGTGCAGTTCGGTGCAGTTGTGGTTGGCCCATTCCTTTTCGACCAACGCCTGGGGAATCACGCCGACCACCCGGCCACCCGCAGCCAGCGTGGCCTGTGCGACGGTGCCCATCAGGCCATTGCAGCCGCCGCCGTATACGAGTTGACCGCCGTGCTCACCGATCCACCGGCCGACACGTTCGGCGGCATCGGTGTGGTGCGGCTCGGCGCCCGGGCGTGAGCCGCAGTAGACGCAAACAGAGAAGGCGGGGGAGGTCATGTCGAACGGGCGTGTGTTGGTTTCAGCTCAGGCGAGCCCACAGGGCGGCACCCCAGATGCCGGCGCACACCAGCAAGCTCAGCAGCACCGCCGCGCTGCCCATGTCTTTGGCCCGCTTGGACAGATCGTGCCATTCGGGGCCGATGCGATCGATCGCGCTCTCCACGCCGGTGTTGAGCAGTTCCACCACCATGACCATGACCACCGAGCCGGCCAGCAAGGCGACTTCCACCCAGCTCTGGCCGAGCCAGAACGCCAGCGGCAGCATCACCATCGCGGCGATGGCCTCCTGCCGGAAAGCGGTTTCACCCCAGCCGGCGCGCAGCCCGGCCACGGAATAGCCAAAGGCGTGCGCCATGCGGGACAGCCCGGTGCGTTGCTTCTGGGCGTTGACGGGTTCGCGTGAGCTCATGGGTGCCAGAACTTTCTGCGCTTGGTGGGCTCGGCGGGTTTGTGGTGCACCAGACGCGTGCCAGCCAGGACGTCGTGCAGGAACTGGTGTTGCGGATGGAAACGCGACAAGGTGGCCCAGATGGCCACCCAGCCGATCACAATCACCGCGAGTTCACCACCCGGCAGGCCGTACAGCCCCCCCACCGCCAGCGGCGGCAGAAACCACAGCCACGAGAGCGTGTAGCGCAGCAGGGCACGCGGCTGGGTCAGGGCCGCGCCATGGCGGTCCACCACGCGGATGTGCCAGGTCTTCATGGCCAGTGTCTGGCCCTTGGCCCAGAACCAGGTGAAGTAGATGCCGAACACCACGAACAGGAAGGCCTGCTGCATGTGCCGGTTGTCCAGCGCGTGGCGCGTCTGGGTGAGGGTGGAAAACAGGTAGCCCGAGATGAACACCACGCCGAACATCAGCATGCCCTCGTAGAGCCAGCAGGCCATGCGGCGGGCGATGGGCGGGGCGGTGAGTGGGGCGGGAGCAGACGCTTGTGCGGCTGTAGTGTGCTGTGTGGCGGTCATGTCTGGGCGTCTGCAAAGGCCCGGAATTGTCGCATCGCGGCGAAGTCGGCCGGTTTTCCACCACCGCGTCTGCACCAAACCCATGCGGCAGTGCAATAATATTGGGCTGCAATTCAAAAAAGCAAACGGGTCTAGGTCCGGCGGGGTATGTGTCCGCTCATGTCCTTTGGCCTCAAGTTCCAACGCCGCCCCACAAGGGTGGGTGAAGGAGCACCCAAGGTATTTCGTCAGAGAAATTCTCGAAAGGTTCATCATGGAAATCACCAAGGCCGAAATGGCTTCTGCAGCCGCTGCTGCCACGCAATCCCCCGCTCCCGAGCAGCTCAATGGCGCCGAGATCATGGTGCGCGCCCTGCAATCCGAAGGTGTCAAGTACATCTGGGGCTACCCGGGCGGTGCGGTGCTCTACATCTACGATGCCCTGTACAAGCAGGACACCATGCAGCACGTGCTGGTGCGCCACGAGCAGGCGGCGGTGCACGCGGCCGACGGCTACGCACGTGCCACTGGTGACGTCGGTGTGGCCCTCGTCACCTCGGGCCCTGGCGTGACCAATGCCATCACCGGCATCGCCACCGCCTACACCGACAGCATTCCGATGGTCATCATCACCGGCCAGGTGCCTTCGGCCGCCATCGGCTCGGATGCCTTCCAGGAGTGCGACACCGTCGGCATCACACGACCCGTCGTCAAACACAACTTCCTGGTGAAGGATGTGCGCGACATGGCCATGGTGATGAAAAAGGCTTTCCACATCGCCCGCACTGGCCGTCCGGGCCCTGTGGTGGTGGACATTCCCAAGGACATTTCGTTCAACAAGACCGCCTGGACGGGGTATCCCGAGACGGTCGAAATGCGCTCTTACAACCCGGTGCGCAAGGGTCACGGTGGCCAGATTCGCAAGGCCCTGCAGCTGCTGCTGGCGGCCAAGCGTCCCTACATCTACACCGGTGGTGGCGTGTTGTTGGGCAACGCCGTGCCCGAGCTGCGCACGCTGGTGGACCTGCTGGGCTACCCCGTGACCCACACGCTGATGGGCCTGGGCGCTTACCCGGCGACCGACCGCAAGTTCCTGGGCATGTTGGGCATGCACGGCACGGTCGAGGCCAACCACACCATGCAGAACTGCGACGTGCTGCTGGCCGTGGGTGCGCGATTTGATGACCGTGTGATCGGCAACCCCAAGCACTTCGCGTCCGTCGAACGCAAGATCATCCATATCGACATCGATCCGTCGAGCATCGCCAAGCGCGTCAAGGTCGACGTGCCCATCGTCGGCGACGTCAAGGATGTGCTGACGGAGCTGATCAACATGATCAAGGAAAGCCAGACCAAGCCCGACGAAAAGGCGTTGTCGTCCTGGTGGGACACGATCGAAGGCTGGCGCTCGCGAGACTGCCTGCGCTTCGACCGTTCCAACACCCAGGTCATCAAGCCGCAGGCGGTGGTGGAGCAGCTCTGGAACCTGACCAAGGACGACGATTGCTACATCACGTCCGACGTGGGCCAGCACCAGATGTTCGCCGCGCAGTTCTACAAGTTCAACGAGCCGCGCCGCTGGATTAATTCGGGCGGCCTGGGCACCATGGGCGTGGGCTTGCCCTACGCCATGGGCATCAAGCTGGCCAAGCCCGATGCCGATTGCTGGTGCATCACCGGTGAAGGCTCGATCCAGATGAACATCCAGGAGCTGTCCACCTGCCAGCAGTACGGCACGCCAGTGAAAATTCTGGCGCTGAACAACCGCTACTTGGGCATGGTGCGCCAGTGGCAGGAACTGATTTATCAGGGCCGGTACAGCCACAGCTACATGGATGCGCTGCCGAACTTCGTGAAGCTGGCCGAGGCCTATGGTCACGTCGGTATCCTGGTCGAGCGTCCACAAGACGTCGAGGCCGCGCTGCGCGAAGCACGGGCCATCAAGGATCGCTGCGTCTTCATCGATGTGCGCACCGATCCGACCGAGAACGTCTGGCCGATGGTGGAGGCCGGCAAGGGCATCACCGAAATGCTGCTGGGCTCCGAAGAGCTCTGAGTCACCCCGCACCGGGCGCCGCGCGCGAGACAGTGCGCAACGCTCTGGTGCATCCCTTCGACGAATCTATCTGCAGCCGAGCCTGCGCATTACCGTGCGCAGGGGAGGGCTCAGAAAAGAGGAATCCTCATCATGAAACACATCATCGCAGTCCTGCTCGAAAACGAAGCCGGCGCACTTTCGCGCGTTGTGGGCCTGTTTTCTGCCCGTGGTTACAACATCGAATCGCTCACCGTGGCGCCGACGGAAGACCCGTCGCTCTCGCGCATGACTATCCAGACCACGGGGTCGGATGACGTCATCGAGCAGATCACCAAGCACCTGAACCGCCTGATCGAAGTCGTGAAGGTGGTGGACCTGACCGAGGGCGCCTACACCGAGCGTGAGCTCATGCTGGTGA